>CAKUZB010000005.1 GCA_934717745.1 uncultured Candidatus Melainabacteria bacterium
TTGCTCATAAATTAATTATACCATACCAAATTAGTAAGACCCTGAAACAAGTTCAGGGTGACATGGAAATTTGTTTTGTTCGGCGGAGTAATATTATGTAAATTAAAAATAGTGAGCAGAAAATTACGCTCACTATTTATTAAAAACTTTTCACAATTTAACTATTTGATTGCAAAAGTTACGTTTGCAACGGCTGTAACTTTCTTTTCAATTGAAGATAAATCGTTGTAGCCTGAGTCGCTCACATCATTTGAATCAACAGGAGTAATTTGGAACACACCCATTCTTGCTGAACGAATTTTACCTAATCTGTTATGATTTGATTTCAACATAGATTTTGCTCTATCTCTCGCATCTGATGTCGCTTTTTGCAACAATTTAACTTTCAATTCTGCAAGTTGAGAATAATGATATTGAGGTTGCTCATAACTTACAATTGTAATTCCTTTTTCTGTCAAATCTTGATAACTTGTTGCCAATTCTTTAATTTTTTCAACATCTTTTGTAGAAACTTTTACCGGTTGTTCATAAGTATAAGTTTCTACAACGTTTGTCTGATAACCGTTTGCAGGATTTGATTTATAATTTTCGTAACTGTTTACAGGTTTAACCTCAATTTGCTCTGAAGTAAATCCCTTTTCTGTCAAATATTTTTGTACAGTCGGCAATTGTTCTTTAACCTTTTTGTAAGATAAAGCCCTTGTAGATTCTTTTGTTTTGATAATAAATGTCCAGTTTGCAGAATCTGATTTTACGATTTCATAAGCAGAACCTGTAACTGAAATATTATCCTTAGATAAATTTGCTGTTGAAACAATTGCCGCAAAAATTACACCAATTGCAATACAAACACCTAAAATAGCAATTTGAAAATCTTTTAATTTTTCTAACATAAAACTCTCCTTAATTTTCTTAACCACGAGCAATAACTGTAGCAATTAATTCACCATAATTATTTACATGTCCGTCAGTTTCTTTTATTTCATAATAAATTGACGAATCTTCTGCTTTGGCTTTTTCTGCCGCTTTTCTTGCATCTTCCAATTCTTGATATTCACCCTCTAAATCAGGTGCGAATGAATTTTCTCTTTCTATAAATAATTGATACATTTTCCCTCCTTTTATTTTTCTTTTTTCTATATTATAGTGCAAAAATTTTTTATTTAATCTTTTTTAACGAAGAAATAAAGTTGCTTGTTTGAACATCTCCGTCAACTTTTGTCAAAAATACTTGTGCCATATCTTCACCTGTTTCAAGTTTTGGAAGCATTTTTAACTCTGCCGAATAATAACTTACTTCTTCTGCGTTCAATTGATTTTTTCTCGCAAGTGAATTCAAAGAGATATTACGCAGAAAACCTGTAAATCCGGTGTGTTTGTTACTAAATTTTGTATAAATTCTCAAAGATGAATCAAAGTTTTCAAGATTAATTTTACCAAAAATCAAAGAACTTAATTGAGGAGAAGACGATTTTATAAACATTCTGTCAATCACGTTATCCCTTATTCTCAAATCTCCGGAAATCTTTTTAAAAGTACCGTCAGGAATTTCAACCAAATCAACCAAAGTTGTCGGACTAATCATTGCAACAGGATTTCTAAAAATTGATGCCATATTCAAAATGTATTGAACTAAGCCCAATTTCATGATTGAACCATTATTTATAGCAAATTGAATTCTTCCGTTCAATTTCATCTTGTCATCAGTGTAAAATTCCAACAAAGCACTTGCTTTACCGGAAATTTCTCTTGGCAAATTCAGCATTGAAGTAGCAATTACATCAGAATCAACATCTTTTGCACCCAAACGTACACTATATTTTTGTTTTGCCATATCGCAATAAACCTTTAAGGTAGAAATTCCGTCAGCAAAGTCAAATTTATTTGATTTAACCTCTAAAATGCCTTTTTCTGTTAAAGTTAAGTTTGCATGAAGATTTCCAAAATTAATTAGTTTATATTTTCCTTTATTCAAGTTAAACTTGCAATTTCTAATTGCAATCAAATTAGGTTGAAATTCAATTGGTTCTTCATTTTCAGAAGTTGTTTTTTGAACTTTTACTTTTTCTTCAACTTCAAAATATCTCAAAGGCACATCACTTTTTGCAACTTCAGGGTGTTTGGCTAAATATTTTGCTCGAAGTTCTTTTCGTTGTTCTTCTGTCAATTGAGGTCTTGGGGCAAAACTTGCCAAAACCTTTTCAACATCAAGTTCCTCAAGGTTTAAATCAACGTTTTCCACAATAATTGGGAACAACATTTTGTTTTGAATATCGCCGTTAAATTTATAATTTGTACGTCTAAAACGTCCATCAGCAACCAAATGTATACTAGATTGTTTATTTGAAGTAACTTGTGCATTATTAAATTTCAAACTTTGACCAACAACTCTAACATCTTTTAGTTGTATATTACTATTGATATATGGGTGTTTTTTATTTGTATTTACATATTCCAATTTTCCGCTAAAAGTTCCACGTCTAAATAATCTTTGATTAATTAACACGTTAAAAAATTCACTCGGGATAGGCTCAGGAATATCAAACGCAAGTTTATTAATTTGACCGGTTACAATATCAACATTGCTACTTACAGAAACCAAAGGTTTTGTTATAGGGCGACCTTTATCCGCAATTAAATCTGAAATATAGTAGTTAATATGTTCAATATCTAAAATATTTTTTACCAATTTTAGTTTAATACCAACGGCTCTATCAAACTTTGTAGGACTAATTGAAGAATTTTCAATCAACAAATCAGAACCTTTTGGAATTTTAAATCCGCCCGTTACTAATACTTTTCCACTTGAATCGGTTTCAACTTTAAAACCGGCCTTTGACAAGCCTTGTAAAGTGAATTTACAACCTGCAACTTTTGAAACGTAATCAGCAAATTCGTTTTCAGCATCTCCATTTACCAAAACTGTTGTCTTTGCAGTCTTTACATAATCCTTAACATCTCCATTTATTTCAATTTTATTTGAAGATTTTGAACCGTAATAACCCTCAATATCTTTCAAGAAAATATCTTTAGAGCCAATTTCGATAAGTCCTTTTGTTGCAGTGAAAGGAATATCTGCAAGCGGAATTAATTTTGATGAAATTTTGTTAATTTTAACAGTACCGCTCATATCTTTATTTGTCATCTTAAATTTAAAGTCAAAATCACCTTTCAAATCTTTAAAACAAGCCAAAACTTCTTTACCATTTGCAACGATAAGATTTGATTCCAAAGCACTTTGAACATTTTTAACATTAAATTTCTTAGAACTTATCGTAAAATCATATTTATTGTTTGCATCAATGTAACCATTAACATTAACCATTGATTTATCAACAATAAATTTAAAATCATCGACATTAATTTTTTTATTTTTAATATAAATTCGATTGAAATCCTTAAACATCAATCTAAATTTTTGATTATCATATTCAATATCTGTTAACACCGAAAAATGAATGTATTTAGGATTTTTAGCCTTTGTTATTTCTAAATCTCTGGCAAAAACCTTAACTAAAACATTATCAGAAGTTTTATATAAAATCATACATTTTTTTAAATATAAAATTGAATTAAACCATTTAATCTGAAAATCCGACGGCTTTTGTTCTTCACCCTCTTTCAAAGTCAACTTTTGAAGTTCATTTATATCAGCATAAAAATCATCTGCACCCAGTTTATCCAAAATAACTTTTTTGGCAAAAATCTTTCGAATTGATAATCCGCAGTTTAATTTATCAATGCTCAAAAGGGTTTTGCCGTCTTTGGTAAGTAAAAGATTGTCTGATACAAAAGTTATTGACAATTTTGGCGAAGTTTTTAATATAGGATTTTGAATAATTAATTCTGCACCGCAAGAGTCTTTTACCTTTTTTTGAACATATTCCAAAAAATTTGGATTAGAAACAACCGTCGGAAGTACACACAAATAGATTGTTGCAGGTATTACAACCAATAACAACAACGAAATTATCCCAATTATGCAAATTTTAAAATTCTTACTCATTTTTTTCATTTTTTTAATGTTTATTATAGCATGTTTTATGATAATATACTAATATGAAACGATTATTAATCATATTTTTAATATTTATTTTTTCACAAAACTTATCAGTAAATGCTGAAGAAATTTATACAACAAACAACTTAACCGTATACTCGCTTAAAAATCTTTACGGTTTGAAAGATAAATCTGACAAAGTTATTGTACATGCTCAGTACAAAAAACTCATCAGGCTTGGCAATAATGCTTGGATAGTTCAAAAAAAGAACAATAAATTTGGTTTAATTGACTGCAACGGTAAATATTTGGTTAATGCAAAATATTCTCATGTTGAAAGAATTTTTGATACATGGGTTAAACTTGGCAACGAAAAAGATTATGGACTTTATGACGAATACGGAAAAGTGATTATTCCTGCGGAATACACCTCAATTGAACCACTTTTCGGCAAAAGATTTTTGACTTGCAAACATTACAAATACGGAATTTACAACAGCAAAGGCAAAAAACTTTTAGATAACGAATATGATTTTATTTACACACCTTCGCCAAAAGTTATTCGAATTCAATATCAGGGCAACTGGTATGAAATTGAGAGTATTACTCAAGAAGAAGCCATCACATTGCCAAAAGACGTTGTAAGAGTAAAGTTTGATGATAAAGACTACAAAGTTACGGAATTACTTATAAAAACCGGCGTTGGGGCTGGTTATTCTGTTGTAACTGCGACAGATTATTTATTAAAAACTGTTTCAACAATTTCTACGGCTTATGAAGACACTATCGACGATTTAATGCTTTCCAGAGGTGCAGAAACCGTTTCAATTTTCATAAAACTAAGTTGGATTCCAAAATTTCCTGTAGTTTTTGCAAAAAAATATTATAACAATTTATTTTCACCTAACAAAAGTCCTCTTGCAGGTATCAGAACTGATTTAAAAAATCAAATGCAATAAAAAAAGCAACTAACTAAAGTTGCTTTTTATTTGTAAAACTTGTTACTTTGCAACATTATTAAACGTTTAAACCGTTAACACTGCCTTTGTCCTTGTAACTATCAATCAATTTTTGAATAAAATTACTTGCTTGATTTTTAAATGAACCGTCATTCATTGCTAAATTACCCGTTGTTTCTGAATTTGGAGTTCTATTTAAAACCTTTTCTAATCCTTGCACTTCCTCTTGAGAAAGATTTCCGTCAGAATTTTTATCCAAATTTTCCATCATTGATTCCATCAAAGTGTTAATCAAAGTTTGATAAGATTCATTTGTTGAACCAACCTCTGTAATATTAAGTCCCGCAGGCATTCCAAGTTGTTCTGATTGTAAAAAATTCATTTCATTATTCAAAACAAATTCGTTTTGTTTTTGATATTGTTCTTCCAACGCTTTTGCAAATTCTTCACCTGAAATCTTTGCCTCCGGAGAATCCTCTATCTGCTTTTGACCGGCATCAATAGTTGCGTTGTTAATTTTGTTATACATTTGCCAAATCTGAGATTGAATATCAGACATTTGACTCATTCCACCGATAATTGAAGACATAACAATATCCCCCCATTTTCCCTACCTTTTCATACTAATCTATTTTGAAGAAATAGTAATCAACCATTTAGAGGAGATTATACATCTTTTAATTTGAAAACACTAAACATTTCAATCAAAGAGAATAAGAAAAATGCACCAAAAACAAGCAAATATGATTTTGGAGTGTAAACATAGTTACCTAAAGAATTCAAAATTGGTGGGAATCTATCTAGCAGAAAACCGATTAAAGAACCTAAAAATCCCACTGTGATAAAGAAACAAGAATTCATTATACTCAAAGCAGTTCCTCGAACCTCATATTTATTTGTCGAATGAATAATCGGAACAAGTAATGGGGACATTCCACCGCCTATTGCAATCATCAGGAACATAACCGCAATCAACGGAGTTCTAAAATTAAATAATAAACATAAAGAAATTATTGCAAAAATTATCGAAGTCATTATGCAAATAGATTTCATAAATATTACACGTCGATTGCTAAGCATAATGCTTAATGAAGCCATTGAAAAACCTGAAATACCGGCAATTACAATCATTATAGATAAAATTAATGCAGATGTACTTTCTGATAAATTAACAAAATCTTTTAAGAATTTTACCCCCAAAACCGTTTGAATTACGTAATATAAACCATAATTCAATCCTGCAAAGATAAATAAATTTCTGTTAAATTTTTGAGATAAAACCTCTTTAAACGGTTTTAAAGAAAATTTTGCATTGTAATTTACCGGAATGTGATGCAAAAAACCTCTTTCAATGCAGAATATCAATGTTGCAACAATTGTAATTATTGCCATAAAAGTTAAAATAGATTGCCAAGTAAAATAATTAATTAAATATATAAAAGGTGCATTTGCAAAAACTCCGCCTAAATATCCTGTAATAAGCATTAATGAAACACAAATTCCAAAATATTTATCAGGAAAGCATTTTTTTGCTTCATGAACCAGACTTAAATAAAATGCCGCAGAGCCAAAACCTAACATTGAACGGCTAAAATATAATAAATATAAATTGTTTGTGCTTGGAAAAATTATTGAACCCAAAGAAAATAACAACGCACCGCAAAGAATAACTTTAACAGCACCATACCTATCGACTAAAATTCCGCAAAATAAAAGACTTACTGCATAAGAATACATAAAAACTGCACTCAAGGAAGTAATTGCCGGTGCTGTAAGATTTAATTGAGAATGTAAAATATCAAAAATTGCACCTGGAACAGCAACTCTTTGAAAATTTGCCATAAAATATAAAATTAAAGCCAAAATTATTAAAACTATATGTGTATAATACTTCCTCATAACCTAATTATACCTCTAATATACAAGACTTTATATAATATTAATATGTAAGTCTTTAGTAAATGATGAGTAAATATTTATGTTGTCCTAAACTTGTTTAACCAATATAACGTTTTATCGTCATTTAACTATCATTGTCATTTGCTATGTCCTCGATACTTCGGCGTTCCGCTTCGCTTCAGCCTACGCAAAATCCGCTGTCTTGGATTATTCGGGTACGCATAGCCTTTGTATTTCGTTTTAAATTTTCGCTTTGCTCAAATTTGCACTCAATCAGGCTATTTGCTCTTACGGGTTTCGTGCTACGCACTCACCCTACCGAAAATCCGCAAATAAAAAGTCTGTCATACTTATGACAGACATTAAATAAACACGAGGATATTAAGTTTTTGTTTTTGCCTTTTTTGATTAATAAATAATAATAAAAAATAAACGATATTAAAACTTATTATTGACATTTAGGCTCTTTTGTTATTATATTTGTTTTATATTCTTTTATTATTTATTAATATTTAGTTGCGGTAAATTTGCGGTAAAAATAAAATATGGCAAACATCAGAAAAATTAAAAACAAAAAAGGTTACACATATCAGGTAGATATTCGACACAAAGGCTACAATCGAATTGTTAAGACGTTTGATAACAAAAACGATGCGGTTCTATTTGCACAAAAAATTGAAGTAAAAATGAAAAAAGGAACTTACAAACAAGTTTCTAATTTTATTGCAGATTCCGACAAGCCTATTATCTATATTTCCGAATTAATCGATTATTTTAAAAATAACATTGCAAAAACAAGATATGCTGATTGCAAAAAATATGACGTTATGTACGACTGGTGGACTGATAAGATAGGCAATATAAAGGTTAAAGAGTTAACATCTTCTATGTTAGCCGGTTGCAAACAAATTTTAGCAACAGAAAAAACAAGCACTGGCAAAGTTCGACAAGCAAACACTATAAATAAATATATAATGTGTCTGTCTGCAGTTTTGACGTATGCCGTTAAAGAATTAGAATTAATAGAAGTTAACCCAGTTTCTCGCATATCTTTAATGCCAAAGCCAAACGGTAGAACTCGCTTTTTATCCAAAGAAGAAATCGAAAAATTATTGAACGAGTGCAAAAATACATCTGATGTACTTTATCTGTTTGTGTTGCTTGCGTTAAGTACTGGCGGTAGGTATTCAGAGATTTTAAAATTAAGCATTAATAATATAGATTTTCAAAATTCACAAATATTTTTTATGAACACTAAAAATAAATCCCACCGTGGGGTATATATAAACGGTGAGATTGCAGAATTTTTGAAAGAATATATTAGCAAAAATAATATTAAAGATAAAATTTTTATTAATCCAAAAACCAAAAAATTGTATTATATAAGAGGAATTTTGCAAGAAGTTATTGAAAAAATCGGTTTGAAAGATTTCCATATCCACGATTTAAGGCACACTACGGCTAGTTATATCGCTATGAACGGCGGAACTTTGCTCGATATTGCAGAAATTTTAGGGCATAAATCCCTTGTTATGGCTCGCAGATATTCTCACTTAACACAAAAACATACAAAATCTGTTATGGATAACGTAACAAAAAAAATGCTACCAACAAATTTAATCTAGTAGACTTTTACTTTGTTCTTCATCGTAAAATTTTTTTAATTTTTTAGATAATTCTTCGCCTAAAAAATCTACGGTAGAAATATAATTATATTGCACTGCACAGCAGTATTCTCTTAATTTTTCGAGTTCGTCTACGGTGAAAGTTTCTTTTGCTTTTTTATTAAAATTATAATTATAATTTTTCATTATTTCTCACTTTCTTGGTTTAGCCATTCTTCAATGCCGAGTTTACATCTAAAATTTTCATCGCAACATTGAATATGTTTCCATTTGCCATTATCGTACTTGTCGCTTGCACAAAATAAACACATTTTGCAGTTTACAAGTTCACTTGCATCGTCATTATCGGTAAGCCAATTTGCAAACTCTTCGTTGCTCATTCGATTTAGTTTCTCTCTATTTGTTATTTTGCTTAATCGTTCTCTATTTGTTGTCATTGTTCACCCCTAAAACCCATTCAAGGATTTCTATTGCACCACTTGTACCTGCAAAAGAAATTCTTTCATTTTCAAGCAACATGCTTCGTCTTGAAACTGAATTAATGTATTTTTCCATTTCTTCCAACTTTTCTTTTATTTCTTGTTCTGTTTTCATTGTTACTCCTTTATTTTTCCAATATCTGATACTTCTATGAAATTGTCATATCCATAATCGGATAAGTTATCATTTGCTAAAGCCTGTTCGTAAAAGTCATAAGCCTTATTTTCTGCTTGTTCTTCTGTATCGGCTTCGATAATAAAGTTATAAACATTCGTTTCTCTGAATTCTACTTCGTATTTCATCTATTCCACCTCGCTTAAATTTCTTGATTTAATTACTCTATTTACTTAAGTAGTTGGCTTTTATACTGTTTTATTTTTTCTTTAAGATATTGTTTATATTCCAATAGTTCCTCATCAGAAACTAATTTTTTGTTTGTTCGTAACATAATTTCTAGCATTATTTGTTCCTTTCTAATTTATTGATATGTGGATATGGTTGAATATCCATATAATTATGTCTAAAAATTTCCATAGTGCTAATATAATAGAAATTGTAAAAATTGTTAGCCCACAACCCATTACATCATCATAATTACCCATTATTCACCGTCCTTTGCTTTGTTGATGATGTCTAAAATGTCTTTATCTAAACCTCTGTGGCAGTCGCAACTATCATTTATCGGACACAAATTAAAATCATCTTCGTTTATGGTTTTCTCAATCTCATCAAGTGCTTGTTTGTAGATGTTTCGTTCGTGTTCAAGTTCAAGACAATAACTATCTTTATTTGTGTATTTAGTTAGATAAAATTTTTCATTTTCTTCTTTCTTTTTCTTCAATTCTTCGCACTCTTGCTCTTTGGCTTGGAGTTGTTTCTTAAGTTGTACATTTTTTGTATGTACTTTGGAATAACATTTATACCAACAATTTTGTTTTTGACAATCTTCAAGATTATCATAATATTTGCAATCGTAAGTTTCGCAATAACCTCTATCATCTTCTTGTTGTTCTTGCATTAGTTGTGCATTTAACTTTTTAATTTCTTCCTTTGCTCTTGCAAGTTGCTTAAAGTAGCAATTTTGCAAGTCTTCACAATGGCAACAATTGATTTTACACTCAAAATATTGTTCGTGGTCATAGTTATCGCATTCGCTGACGTCTATTCCGCCTATTATTGTTTTGTTTGTCATTATTTCAACTCCAAAATTTTATTAATGTTTTCTTTAATGTACATTGCCGTTGGCTCTAGCACCAGTTGTTTTTCTAGAAATTCTTTAATTAAATTTAGTTTGCGATTTGCAAATTTTAATTCGCTTTGTAGACTTCTGTTCTGCTCTACAACTTTATCGTATTGTTTTTTTGTGAGTTCAAGTTCATTTTCTAGTATGTGAAAAGCCTTTTCGTTTTCCTCATCTATTTTTTGTGTAAACTTTAATAGTTCAGATACGTTGCATTCTGTAATTTTTTTGTTCATAATTTTTGTCCTTTCTTCCTTATCTAGGGGGACATTTTCTCTGCTTAATAGATATTCTTTTGCAAAATTTATTCTATCTTCAAGAAGTGCTTGAGCAATTGGGAAGGTAAATTCACAATACGAAATAAGATGTTCTGCAACTTTACTACTACATAATAGACTTTTAAGTTCTTCGCACTCTTGTTCTTTTATTTTTAATTCTTGTTCTTTGCTTTTTAATTTTTTGTTTTCATCAATTAGTTTGTCTACTTCTTTTTGTATATTGTGAAGTCGTCGAACAAGCCTTTCGTTATTTTTTTGTATATTGTATATGTTTATCATTTTAAAGACTCCCTAAATTCTTTCATTATTTCATCTTCGGTAAAACCAAGTTTTAACATTGCGATTCGTCTGCGTTGCTGTTCTGCCGTAAGTTGTATTATTGGTTCGTTTTTTACTTCTTTATCCATTTTTTTAAATGCCGGAAGTCTTTTTGTGTGATACAACCATATCAACTTTGCAAAATCGTTAACATTAAATTTTTTGTAAATACCAGAGATAGGATAATTTGTGCGTGGTACGGTTGTTTTAAATCTCTGTGCAATTTCTTTTCTAGTGGTTAAGCCGTCTATTACTATTGCTTTAAGTACGTAAAATTCAAGTTCTGTAAGTTCAATCATAATCTATCCTTATAATAGTTTTAATTGTCCGTTGTCTTTGGTGTTGAGTTCTCGCCACATGATTTGCTTAGGTAAAAAGTTCCTGCAGTAGTATGCTGATTTAAAATTTATCATTTTATCTGTCGGTTGATTTTTAAATTCGCAACGGCGATTAAACATTAAAAGTTGTAAATCAATATCCTTAAACAAATAAAATGGTGCATTGTCGTTCAACCAAAGAATTGTCATAAGTATCGCAAAAGGTTTATTAAAACTAATCAATCTTTTAAAGATTTCTTTTTTATTCGTAAAAGGCGGATTAGAAATAATATAGTCGCAATCCTTAACCTCTGTTTGATAAAAATCTTGTCCGTTATCGATATGAGTTGCTACAACATCAAAATGGTTTTCTTTGAAAACTTTTACGAACTCTGAATCGTCTTTGTCAAAAGGACACCAAATTCTGCTATTCGGTTTTATAAATTGAAGTAGTGGTTCAACGGTGTATCTGTATGTATAGCACTCGTCATTGTTTCCTTTACTTGTTGTTATGTATGCGTTTGTTGACATTGGGTTTTGCCTTTCTACCTCGCTTTTGATTTCTTTGTTCAAGTTCTTTTTCTATTTTCATCAGTTGGGTTTGTTTTAGTTCCAGGTCGGTTTTTAACCTAAATTTGATTTTTTCGAGTTGGTTGTCTGTATATTTTAATAAGTCCTGTTTATTGTTTGACTCTTGAATTTTTGCTTTATATTTTTTCCCTTTTGCTGATATAGTTCGCAAAATTTCAATATCTTCTTCTGATATGTTGTAAAATATATTTTTGACAAAAACGATGTGATTAAGTTCTGGTCGACATAAATATATTCGTATAGTTTTAGTTTTTAGTGCTAAAATTTCTTCTAATTTTTTTGAACTAATCGCACCTTTCATCGCCGTTTCCTTTCTTTGCAAGTTCAAATAACTCAATAGGTTGAAATGTTTCAATCGGTTGTCCGTCAGCAATTGAATGAATATACCCTTTATTCATGGTTCCAAACAAACCATTTACGGACCAACCACAATTTTGGCAATATGTTGCACTAGAAGTCATTGCTCTACAGTTTGAACATATATATAACCCAGAGGGGTATTTGTTTTTGTATTCTAATTCTGTTTTAAAGTTTTCTTTTTGCATTTTTTATACCTTTGGTTTTGTAAATTCAAAAAATTTCTCTTCGTCGACCAGTAGCCTAGAGCCTTGTTTTACTATGCAAAAATCTCTAAATTCTTTATTATGAAAAGCCCATTGTCTTAACGTTCCTGCAGAGGGGATTTTGTGATAATCGTTCCATTTTGATAGAGGAACTAAATTCCTGTCTTTTGAACAAATCGGAACAGGTAAGGCTGTTAGTTTTTCCAGTGCAATAATTTCTAGTACAAGATTTTTGAAATCGTCGCCGAATTGTTCTTTGCCTTGTTCTATTTTTGCATTTATTAAATTTTCGATTTCTGAATTTATTATTTGCATTTTTCTATCCTTTGTTTTTATGGGGAACGTAGCACCTTTTGGTGCTACGTGTATATTTTTAAAGGTCTGCCAAAACTAGCAATTCTGAAAATTCTTTTAAATCTTCCTTTAAAGTTTCTGCTTCGTTTATAATTGCATTCTCAATTTCAGTTTCGTAATTTGGAACTTTAACCTTAAAAGTAATATTGCCATTAGGGTTAAATAGCGGTTGTACGTCAATATCGAATGTACAATAATATTTGCCTGCTTTAACAAATGGGCAAGAAACTCTAAAGCCCTCTGGAATAACGACTTCTTCGTCTGTACCTGCGTTTACTCCGCTTGTAAGTCTAAATGTACAAGTGTAAGAGTTGTCTGCAGTTCCGTCTGCACCGTAAACTGGGGTTGAATTCATTGTTGCGTTGCGGTTAATTTTCAATTTTGAGTAAACCGCAAAAACTTTTTGATAATAAGAATAACCAAAATCGCCGCCGTTGTCGTCTTCTACGTCAATAAATTTTTCGTCGTAGTCGTTAAGACTTGGTTTTAGTCTTAAAATCATTTCAATTAGTTCTTCTTGGTCTAAGATTTGGTTATTGTAACGTTCAATTTGTGATAATTGCTCTGATTTTAAACGTTTATAAGAGCATTTGCCCTCTAAAAAATCATCATTTGCAATAAAAATACCCTCGTTTAATCCTAGTTGGATTGTTGCAAATTTGCCAGTGGAATTATCTCTTCGTTTGAATTCTTCCTTAATAAATTCTACAAGTGCATTTTTAGAGTGAACTTCTTTTGTTTCTAAAACCTCTGTTGGTTCGCCATATTCTTGTTGTCTGTCGGAATATTCCACGTATCGGCAACGTGAGGTATATCTGCCATACTCTTGACGAAGTCTTTCTATTGGTCTTTTTTCTGTGATTTTGTCAATAAAATTTTTGATTAATTCTTTCATTTTTTTATTTTTCCTTTCAAATTGTGTGTAAAAAAATTATCTAAGAGGTTGTACCTTTTGTGTTGCAGATGTCATTTCGGGGTCATAAAGTAAAATATCGCCTTTGTCGTTGTGGTACAAGGTATTTGAGCATTTTCCTTTTGGTTTTTTAATATCAATGTTTACATCAATTTGCATTTCTTTAGATTTTTTATCGACTCCAAAATCTAACTTGATTGTCATTGTACCTTTTTCAGAGTATTTGCAAACCGCTTGCAATAATTCTTTTTGGCAATTGTTAATTGCATCAATAAAGATTTTTGTTCTGTCTTTAGAGTCAACGGCTCTAAGTTCTGCAAGCAAATTTTCAAACGTTAATGCGTCGTCTGATGTTTGGTAACTTGCACTTGTTTCTTCTTTTGTCATGAGATTACTCCTTTTCATTTTTACTCCTTTTTTTTATGTATAAATACCGCAAATTGTGGTATAACTATTTCTTTGGCAGACCTACAGCGGACTAATACACTGTAGGGTTTTTGTTAAAGAAAAATTAATGGTATAATTACAACTTAGTCTTTGCTCTGCCCAAAAATTTTAATCTTGCGTTGCACGTTTAATTATTTTGGTTTGTTCTGCCCAACCTATAAAGGCTTTTCCAGTGCTTTCAACTTTGCCTAAAGAAAAAATTTCATCACCGACGGCAATTTCAAATTTTTTCCATACAACAAAATCTATTATTTTATCTGTTTTTAAAGATTTAACTTTTGCAGTGGTTTTTGCCTTAAAATCAAATCCGTTATCCCATTCGACTATTACAGGTTTTTCGATTACAACGGCTTTAAGTTCCAGAGCATTAATTTCTGCCTTTTTAGGATAAATTTTACGTATCTTTTTCATAAAACACTCCGTCGTTGCTTAATCCTATTGGATAAATTTCCTTTAAATCTTTGTAGTCGAATGCGACTTGTTTTGCGAGAACACTGCCTTTTACATACGTGTTAAGGTAATCTAAGGCTTGTTCTGTGTTCGTAATTTCTGCCCTTGCTTGTTCACGTTCGACAAGTTCCGACTTTGCTATTTTGTCGTATTCATCGGCTTTTGCTTTATCTTTGCGTTTTTGTTCCTCTTTTTTTTCTTCTTGTACTTCTTTATTTGGCACAAGGTTTGCTTCACCTCTAAAAATTCCATTGTGTTCTAGCAAAACTTTGTTTAAAGAACAAGGAACAACTGCACCGTTTATAAGGTAGCCAGCCTTGGCTTTTTGAAAAACGTCAATCCAGTATTTTTGGTTATATTCGCCCAAGTCGGCTAAAATTATTTCAATTTTTTCACGTTCTTTTTTTGTCGGTTCAAATTTTGCGTTTTTGTGGATTTTATAATCTTCAATAAACGCATTTACCTCTGCATCAGAAATTGTTTCTTGTGCAGTTTCTTCTTTGGGTGTCGACTGTTGCGGTGCTTTTGGTCGTCCGCCTTTAATACCTTTTTCATAATTTTTTATAGAGGCACTAATTAGCGGAGTTGCCATAGATAAAATTGCTTTTTTCATTCCGGTAAATTCGGTTTCAATACCCTCAAAGGCAAATTTACAAAGGCTATCATACAGAGCAAGTCTGTCGTTATCGTCAAATTCGCTTATTGCTTCGTAAAAACTCCTATAAAATAAAAAATTTTTTATGTTGTAATTTGTTGTCATTCTTCGTCCTTTGGCGGTTCGCCATATTTTCGATATAGTTCTAAAACTACTGCTTTCATTTTGCATTTTTGTTTCGTGTGTTTAAAATAGGTTTCGTGATAAAAACAACCGTCGCAAACCATATTTCGCTCAAAACATTCTGCCGATGTTCTTGTCCAACGTTCAGTATTTTTGCTGTAAAATACCCCTTTTGCGTTAATATTAGCCATTAGTTTACTCTCAAATATTTTGTGTACAGTGTGTTAAATCTGTTTTTGTCTAAAGAGTAGACTTCCTGCAGTTGTTTTTTTGTTATTTCTTTTGCTTTTTCTTTGTTTTGTGTAAGTTCAAAATTCAGTGCAAAAACTTTTTTTGCAATTTTTTTGTACTTAAAAATCTCAAATTCAGAAAAATCTTTTTGTTTTGTCAGCAGTTTTTTTAATTTTTTAAACATTTTTTTTAACCCCAATAAAATCAAGTGCATCTTGCGGATTTTGGTTAAATTTATCTACAAAAGCATTAAATACAACTTGGTTGTGAATATCTAACAATCTCAGAGTAGACGTAAATTGACACATTTTGCCAACAGTTGCTTTAAAATGTACGGCTCTTATTTTTTCTGTTTCCATTTGTACTCCTTTTTTGCATTACAAATAAGCCCATAGAAAGGCTTATAGTAAATATTTCGTTACTATTGTTGAAAATATAGTCCGTTTAGGGGATAATATTTTTTGAAATTTAGTATATCATCAGTATTACATATTTTTTATTAAATTACAACAAAAATATGTAATACTGTTAATATTTCTTTACATTGAGGTCTAAGAATGCTTATTTATGGGACTTTTTTAAAAAAATTTAGAGAACAAATAGGGGAAAGTCAAACTAGCCTTGCTTTAAAATTAGATACAACTCCACAAACGATACAACGTATAGAAGCCGGAAAAGGAAATCTCAATGACGAATTAAAACTAAAATTGATAGAAGTTTTTAATTTAAACATAAATTGGTTATTGACTGGCAAGGGTGAAATGTTTTTAACGCAAAAAAATACGTTTGCTTTGAAACAAAAAGAGATTGATTTTAAAAACTTCGACAATAGACTTTGTGATTTAATTAAAAAATCTGAACTTGATTTAAAAACTTTTGCTGGTGTGGTAGACATAAAGTTTGATAGATTGGCGGATTTATGCGTAGGCAAAAAGCCTACAATTGATGAAGTTGTATCGATTTGTGAATGTTTTGATGTTACTGCGGATTATTTAATTTTGGGTGCAGAGTAAATTCGACCGTGTAAAGTTTCAATTTCTACATTGTGTATATCTTGCAAAGAATTTGTAAGGTTAAAATATCTGTGGTCGATTTTTCTGTTTACGTCATTTAGTCGTGTAAGGGTGTAAATTTGTAACAAAAAAATTGCAGAAAGTCCAACAATAAAAAGTATTGTAAGAATATTATTTTTTGTTACAAGTGCTGAAAAAATTGTTAAATTATTTTTGATTTCATTGTTTTGCATTCTTCACCTCGTTTTTAAATTAAATAAAAAATCTTTCAAAAATTCAACCGTTTATAAACGGTTGAAAGAAGTTAAAAAAGAGACCATGATTATTGTTATGGGTATTTTAGTTGCTGAAGTTGGAAAAAGAATAAAATTTTACAGACAAAAACTTGAGGTCAGCCAAGAGGAATTTGCCGAAATTGTTGGAATGAATAAAAATTATTTAGGAAATATCGAATTGGGCAAACAATCACCGACTATATTTTTGGTTGAAAAAATTATAAATGCTTTAAACATTTCTGCTGAGGAATTTTTCACAGGTTTGTAAATTTTCTGTTTTGTGTTAAAATCTTACAAAAAGGGGTACGAATGCAAACTTGTGCAATTTGTGGAAAACAAAAAGAAGAAAAAATGAATGTTCTTCCGATATTTAAAACCGTTAATGTCGGAAATTCTGAAGTTCATATTGACGGTCAAATGTTTATATGTTCTGATTGTTGGCACAAATGTCTTAAGTGTAACAAACCGATAAAAACAGACGAAATCCAAAAAGTTTTTGATAATGAAAAATGCGATTCAATTTTATTGTGCGAATGCCACAATAAAAAATCGGTAAAGTTTAATTTTAGCAATTCTTCAATTGAAAAATTTAGAGAATTCGTAAAAAAAGAATGGTTTAAAATTGTTCTTATTATTATCTTTATCGCATTTTTGCAACAAATTAATACGATTAATACTACTTTAAAAAAAATTAATAGTAATCTAAATTCTATTGATACAATTGGAATACAAAATGAATTGCAAGATATAAGTTTGCGTTTAATAAGATAGGTCATTGTGAAAAGATTTGTTGTTGTTTTTATAATATTCTTTTTACAGAATTTATCAGTTTTTGCAAAAGAATTTAATGAGCGGTATTACCAAAATCAGTGGTGCGGTCGTTGGAACGGCAAACAAGAGGTTAGGCTTGTAGATTTTACAAGGATTGATTGCGTAACAAAAAATTATGCAGTCGAATTCGATTTTGCAAAAAAATGGGCTGAATGCTTTGGGCAAGCCGTGCATTATGCAGATTTAACAAACAAAAAACCTGCTTGCATTCTTATCTTAGAAAATCACAAAGATTTTATTCACTATTACAAGGCTTCACCAACTTTTAAAAAACATAATGTTACTCTGTGGTATATTAAATCACCACTTTATAAGTTTTAAATTTTACACAATCTTTTTAAAAAACTGGGATAATACTTTTTATATGAAATTTTGTCTTACAGAGTTTGTTAAGCATTCGTCAATAATATCCCTTATTTTATCTATTTTATATTGGGGAATTGTCCAAGACATAACGATTTTTTCTTTTAATTCTCGCAATGCACGCTCAGATAACGTAGATATTTTCAAAACTTTAAAATTATCTAAATAACAAAAAACATCGTCTAAGCAAATATGACTATCGTGTTCTAAAATTGGGCAGTCGCTTGGTGTAATTTTGACGTTAACAGTGGTTCTTTTGTTAGGTTTTGAATTTATCAGTAAAATTAAATCATCAGCAAAATACAATTGATATTTTTCATGTTCCTCGTAAATATCATTCCTGTTTGCTTTAAAAATATTGCCTGCTTTTAAAATATCTTTGTCCATATTAAAATGCTAAAACTTCTGCTTTGTTTTCTAGTTCTTTTTTAAATTCTTCATCATTAGCATTTTCTTCATCTAAAAAATCTAACCAGTCAATTTGTGGATTGTTTGACATTCCTCTATGAGACCAGGCTTTTTTCCAAGCAGAATGTTCGTGAGACAACTCGCTTAGTTCGTCCGCTGTATAGATACCATAGTTTTTAATCGAATAATCTAAGGCTTCAATGTCAGATTTTGAAAAGTATCCTAAATCCTCAGCCCTATTAGAAACTATGCCATAACTACCAATAACAGAAAAATCCTTTGTAGAATTTTTTATTAAGTCATACAATTTTGAATTTACTGGACCTTGCTTTAGGGCATTATAAACATTTCCTAATATTGGACGACCGTATTTATTTATGTGGTATACATCAGCAAAAAATAATAATTTTAAAATCTTTTTTTTGCTTGCGTCATTTATTCTATTAGCAAGATACAAAACTAATTCAGTTGCTTTTTGCTCGTTAAAATTAAAATTAATCATAGTTACCTCACTAGTATGTATATTCCACAAAATAAAAACTTTATACCATTATTTAATCATAAGTAAAGATTAATTACAAGCGTCATTATATTAATAACCCAAGTTGAAAACTTAAGTTATTTAAAAAATAAAAACTTAAGTTTTCAAAAAAAAATAACTTAAGTTATTAACTTAAGTTATTAAAAAATCAATAACCAATAAGAATAAGAATAAGAATAAGAATAAGAATAAGAATACGTAAGTTTTTATTTTATTTTATTTTTTTTAGTAAGAAAAAAAAATAGAACAAATCCAAAAACAACAAAAAACTATTTTTAAAATCAATTTCAAAGGAAAATTTCGCCGATTTAAAAAGTTCTCAATTACAGTAATTACAAAGGTTTAGCAGTAAAAGTCTTTGTTTTGTAAAGATAAATAAACCTGCTCAACGGTTTTCTGAAATGCGTTTGCTTGTTGTGTTTTAGGTGCAAAAAAATTTTTTTCAATTTTTTATCCCTCTTGTAAAAAATTGAAATGAACTGCATAATGAAAATGTACTTGCACGGACAAGAGAAGTAAGCGAAGGCAGCGTAATTTCGTTGTGCAGAAATGTCCGAAAATCAGTTGACGTGCGTTAAGGTACAGGGATAGTTATGTAAAAACGAGGTTAAACAACGTTTTACCCTATGTTTACCCCATGTAAGGATAATATGTTTCACCATTGTTCTGTAAATTTTAGACCTAAAGACATTCTGTTTTTATACAATAGCAAAGAGTACTTTAATAGGTACATCTTTGTTGCCGAATGTCCAAAGTGTAAAAAACAATTTGTGAAACTTGTACAAACAAGATTGTTAGATAATTGCAAATTTGAAACGGTTCTTATTGGTAAGAAAGCAGTTCAACTACTTTCGCAACACAAAAATCAAATAAGAATTAAGAATTCAGAAATTGCACAAAAACGAGCAAAGGCTTCTCTTCTTAGAGGTATTGCCTACGGCACAAACGTTGAATATAAAAACGGTGATATTGCTCAGTATTCAACATCTTTTGTTAACAATCAAAAAATTTTAATACAGAAAATTAAGCAAAGTTAAATATTGTACTTTTAAAGACACAATTAAACTTCAATAAATTCCTATAATTAACAGTGTGAGGACTTAAAGTCCTCTTTTTATTGCCCATGAACGAAATTGACTTATTACAAAATGAATTACCAAAACTATCGGAAAAACAACGTAATTTCGTAATTGCGTATGAGCAAGGACATATTGTTTCAGAAGCCTACAAAATGGCTTATGACTGTAAAGGAATGAAACCTACTACGATTTATGTCGAAGCACAACGTTTGTTGAAAAATGAAAAAATAAAACGTTGGATTGAATTTATCAACAAACATAAAGCAGATGTTTTGCAAGAAACTGTTAAGTATAACGCAATACAAGCATACAACGATTTTAGAGAGGGGCAAAAATTAGCATTATCTTATACAGATAACAACGGAAACCCTCTACTTGCAGAATTTAGGAAAAATACCGAAAATTTATGCAAACTTTCAGGGTTATTCACCGACGGTGAAACAAATGTTAATGTCGGTGTTGGAGTACAAATGAGTACAATTAAGGTCGACGGAAGCGAATTAAGTTTTGATATAGGCGAAGATACAAATGCTTGTTGAACTTCCAGAGATACTTGATATTCCTAAAAAACTTCGCAGAATTGTTTTAGGGGACTTCAATCACTTTAGATTCTTCCTTATTCACGGCGGACGTGGGGGTGGAAAATCACAAAGTATTGCACGAATTATTCTTTATCTTTGTGAAAAAAGAAGAATATCTGTATGCTGCGGACGTGAAACTCAAAAAACAATCGAAGATTCTGTTTATAAAATTTTTGTTCAACTTATCCGAAATTATGAGTTGAATTTTAAAATATTTAAAGACCGCATAATCTCTTGCACAACAGGTTCTACTATTATTTTCAAAGGTTTTAGAGAAACTGGACGTGTAAACATAAAAGGGCTAGAAGATATAGACCTTCTATGGATAGATGAAGCAGAAGCAATTACCGAAGAAACTCTATCGATAATTGTTCCAACAATCAGAAAGAAGAATTCGAAGTTATTTTTCACGATGAACCGTAAGAAAAGACGTGATGCGGTTTATCAAGAAATGCACTCAAAAGAAAATTGTCTAACAATTAAAATAAACTATTACGACAATCACCATTGCCCAAAAGAATTTATTCAAGAGGCTTTAGAGTGCAAAGAGAAAAATTATGCTAAATATTTGCACGTTTATGAGGGCAATCCTGAAGATGATTCAGAATTAATGTTATTCTCTGCAAGCAAACTTGATATCGTCAGAAATTTAAAATTTGACGAAGATTACTTTGAACCTTTTAGTTCTATGGCAGTTGATTTATCAGGTGCTGGCGGTGATTTCTGTGAATGTTCAATAATCAAGCAACGTAGTGTTAGTAAATTCAATGTTGAAGATATTATTGAATGGAAAAATGCAGACACTGATTACACTGTAGGTAAAATTATAAACCTTTACAGAATGTATGAACCGAATTTACTTACTTTAGATGCTGACGGTATGGGGTATCCAATTTATGTGTCAGTTAAAAAAGCGATAGAAAACTGTATTGCTTTTCATGGTGCAGGGAAAAGTAACCGTGAAAACTGTGCAAATCAACGTGCAGACGGTTATTTAACATTGAAAGAATATGTCGATAATGCAATTCTTGGAATACCTCAAGATAAGTGCAGAAACCAACTTGAATATATCGAAAAAGATTATCAAAAAAATGGTGGAAAAATCATCATTATTTCAAAAAAAGATATGAGAGATAAATACGGCGAATCACCAGATTGTGCAGATTCAGTAATGATGAATATTCATTCAATCGAGTATAAACGGTATTTGTCGACCTCAAGAAAAATTGAACCTTATGAGAGAACAGGGTTCTCATTGAATGATTATGAAGTTTATGACTAGAAAGGAAAATAATATGTGTTCTACACCTTCAACTCCTGCAGTTGCAAAACAAAATACTGAAGTAATTGCAACTCCAACACAGGCTGATGCAAGTGTTACAAAAGCAGGTCAATCTGCAAGAAAAAATGCAGGTGCTACTGCTAAACAATCTATCAAAACATCACCAAATGGTTTAAATTCTGTTGTTGAAACTGAAAAGAAACAATTGTTAGGTCAATAAAATGGCAAAAAATACAAGTTATACAATTGAATTTCTTGAAAGTGTTCGTGCAGAACTTGACGAAGTTTATAACTATATCAAACCGGAAATGATACAGTTATCTGAATATTTTCTTCCTCGTGCAGCAAGATTTGATTCAGATGAAAAAGATAAACTTAGAAAAAAAGCCAAAAAGATTAAAGACTCAACAGTTTATCGTGCTGTGAGAAATTATTCTTCTGGGCTTATGACTTCTGCTAGTAGTCCTGCTTCTAACTGGTTTAACGTTAGAATTAAAAATTACAAAGTCGATTATGACAAAGATGCATTAAACTGGTGCGGTCAAGTTACTGAACTTTTGAATAACATTCTTTCAAGTTCAAATTTCTATCAAACAATACCCTTAGTATACAGACATTTAGGAGTTTTTTCTTTTGGTTGTCTTTATGCAGAACACGACTACGACAATGTTGTCAATTTTAAAATAATCCCTATGGGTTCTTACAGATATGCAAAAAACTCTGCAGGAAGAGTTGACACTTTGATGAGAGTATACAAAGAATCCGTTAAAAACTTAGTTGACCAATTTGGCGAAGAAAACGTTTCTGAAAGAGTAAAATCATTATTAAAAAATAAAAAACTTAATGAACAAGTTGAAGTTTGCCATTATGTAGCACCAAACAAAGATTATTTACCTAACGCAACCTTTGCGAAAAATAAAAGGTTTGTTTCGATTTACTATGAAGTAAATTCTGATAGAAAAACAAATAAATTTTTGCACGTTTCAGGTTATAACAAATTCCCATATTTTGTGTATGAGAGTGAAGTTACTGGCTCTGATACATATCCGTCAAATGGCTCAGGTATTGAAGCACTTCCAGATGCTCGTCAATTAATGGAAATGGTTGAAGATGAGGCAAAAGGGATTAAGAAAATTGTTTCACCTGCGTATCAAGGTCCTAAAAATTTAAAATCACAAGCAAAAGATTCTGCAGGTTCTTATATTGCAGTTCCAGATGATTCAAGACAAAATATTCAACCTATTTATGCAGTTCCTGCACAATTCATGAATATACACGATTTAATTGAGTTAAAGAAAAAAGATATCGAAAATGCATTTTATAATGATTTATTTTCAATCATTTTAAATACTCAAAAATCTGGCAGAACTGCATTTGAGGTTAATGAATTAAAAGAGGAAAAATTATCACTATTAGCACCTCTTTTGAATCAAGTTCATTCAGGTCATAAATCTGTCTTTGAATGGCTGTTTGAAGAAATTCAAGAACTTGGTATTTGTCCACCACCGCCAGAGTCAATTTTAAATAAAGAATTTGATATTGAATTTGTGTCAACTCTTACGCAAGCAAGACTTGCTACAAAAGTTTCTGGTATTGAAAGACTTGTAACATACGTTGCCAATTTAGCAGGTAAAGTTGACCCTTCTTTACGTCATAAAATCAAACTTGATGAAACTGTTGATATGTATGCAAAATACGGCAATATTGATATGTCGTTACTTCGTTCAAATGAAGAAGTAGAAAAAATTGCACAAGCAGAAGCCAAAGCACAGCAACAAGCGGAACAACAAGCACAAATGATGCAAGGTTTAAAAGACGGCTCAGAAGTAATTAAAAATATCGGCGGACAAGATTCTTACGGTGCAGAATTGCTTAACCGTTTGGGAGTTGGTTAACAAAATGCAACTTGATGATAAAGATTTTGAACATTCGTTCAAAAGTGTTGTTGCGACCGAAAGCGGTAGAAAATTTGTTGCACATCTAATTGATGTCTGTGATGTTGGGCATTCAACAATCTCTGACAATCAACGAATTGACGATTATCGAGCAGGTAAAAGATATATCGGCGAAATGTTGTTGCGAAATTTCAAAGAATTAGCATTAGGCGATTATATAAAAGTTCTGAAAGAAGAACAAAACGAACAATTGAAATTCAAAAAAGAAAGGAACGATGAAAATGAGTGATGATGTAATCTCTTCACAAGAAAATGCAACTAATGAAGAATCAGTAGAATCTGGATTAAATTCACAAGTTGAAAATTCTCAAGATGAAAATTCCGAGAACGAACAAGAAAATAAGGAACAAAAAGCAGAGCAAAAAAGCGAACAAGAACAACAAGAAGAAAACGAACTTGTTGGGAAACCTGATAATTACACAACTGATGAAATTAAACTTCCTGAAGGTATGGAACTTGATGAAGAAGTTATGAAAGAGTTTACTGATTTTGCTGACAAAACAAATTTATCTCAAAAGGGCTACAACAAAGCAATTGAGTACGGAATTAAACTTGTTGAACAAACAAAAAGCAACATGTTGGAAGCCTTTAAGCAATCCGAAGAACAAAAAGTTATGAACTATAAACGTGCTTCTTTCAACGACAAAGAAATCGGCGGTGCGAACTATGATAAAGCCTTGAGCGAAGCAAGCCCTGCATATAACAAATTTGTAAATTCTGAGTGTCAGCAGTTATTCAAAGAAACTGGTTTAGAGTTTCACCCTGCAATTATTAAGTTATTCAGAAATATTTCAAGCGAAATGGCAGACGATACGTTCCGTTCTGGTCCAAAAATTTCTACTGATAAATCTAGAGAAGAACGAATGTTCCCAGATATGTATCAAAAGTAAAAAGTTATAAGAAAAAGTATGTAGTTAGGAAAAGAAAAGAAAGGAAATTTTAAAATGGCAAACATTCTAACAAAAGATTACCCAACATTAGTAGATGTGTTGAAAACACAAAATGATTCTGCAGATGTAATCGAAATGTGTGCAGAAGTAAATCCTATGATTAAAGATGCCGTTTATCAACAATGTAATGACGGTTCAACTCATGATGTAGTTGTTGTTAACGGTCTTGCAGAAGCACAATTCCGTGCTTACTATGAGGGTGTTAAACCGTCAACAGGTAGAACAACTCAAGTAAAATTGACAACAGGTATGCTTGAATCAAGAGGATTAGCAGACAAAAAACTTGTTGATAAACATAAAAATCCTGCAAAATTTAGATTAGTTTTAAATAAAACACACATTGAAGCCATGAATAATACAATGCAAAAAGAAATAATCTATGGTGTAAAAACTAAAGGTGGAAAATTCAATGGTTTAGCGACTTGTTATAACTCTATTTCTAATGATAAAAATAAAGTTGGCTATAACGTAGTCAATGCCAATGGCACAGGTGATAACTTAACTTCAATTTATATGGTATCTTGGGGCGATACTGGAACTTCTTTCATCTATCCAGATGCAGAAAATGACAATGGCGGTTTAAAACATACTGCAAAACCTGCCGACACTGTACGAAATGAGGACGGCACTGAATATGAAGCATATCGTGATATTTACGAATGGGATTTAGGTCTTTGTGTCGCAAACTGGAAATCTGGTGGTAGAATTGCAAATATTGATGTTTCAAAATTTGGCACAGATGATGCTCCGGATTTAGAAGATTTGATGACAACATTATATTACAAAACAATGGGTAAACGTACAGGTATGAACACAGTGTTCTACGTTCCTATAGAAGTAATCATTGAATTTGAACGACAAGTTAAAGCAAAATATAAAAATCCTGCAGATGTTATTAAATATCTTGATGAAGATATTGTTGCTTTCAAAAAAATTCCACTTAGATTGTGTGAACAAATTTCAACTAATGAAGCAAAAGTTGCTTAG
The DNA here is from genome assembly GCA_934717745.1 of uncultured Candidatus Melainabacteria bacterium. Taxonomy (GTDB): domain Bacteria; phylum Cyanobacteriota; class Vampirovibrionia; order Gastranaerophilales; family Gastranaerophilaceae; genus UBA6984. Next base: position 25,709 of record CAKUZB010000005.1, read on the forward strand.
TTGAAAAACAAAAAATAGTATGGGGTTGCGGTCCTATTCCGCAAAAATAATATCACTTCCGGAACGGTCAAAAGACCGTTCCTCAATCAAGAAAGGAAATAAAAATGAATTTTGATAAAAGACTTATGTTTTGTGAAGAACAAGCAATCACTGCAAGTGCCGTTTCAGAAAACACAATTGAATTAGGCGAAAATGATGTTTCAGTTGGTGGTCCAGTTCCATTGTTTATGTTCGTAAACGAAAAATTTGAGGGTACTGCAACTGGATTGACTGTTAAAATTCAAGTTAATGACAAGGCAGATTTTTCTGGAACTACAGCAACGTTACTTGAAGAAACAATTGCAATTGCCGATTTAAAAGAAGGTAAAATTCTTCCACCAAAATATATGCCAAAAGGTGCTAAAGGGTTTGCTAGATTGTCATTTACTGTAGAGGGTTCTAATACTCCTGCATTTACTAAAGGTAAACTTACTGCAGGAGTTGTTGATGCAATTCATGAAGACTATACAGACATTTAGTCTTTAGTTTTACAAATAAATTTCAGACAAGGAACGTAAAACCGTTCCTTGTTCCTGAATTTATTATGGAATGCAAAACGTTCCGCAATAAGTTCAGAAATAAATAAATTACAAGGGAATTATACAATGGACTATACAAAACAAAAAATTTTCAATCTTGCATTAAAAAATTTGAAAGTTTCAGTACCAGTTTCGGCTTCAAATACTAGTGAGAAAAATTACTCTGTGCTTAACGAATATTACAACACAGCGAAACTTCAAGTGTTAGAAGCGACAGACTGGGCATTCGCAAATTCTTACAAACAACTAATTTCTTTGAATGATAGACCATTAAACCCTTGCTACGAATATGCTTATGACTATCCTAATGATGTTGCGTGTCCTCGGCTAATTGTTGTTGGACGTGGTGAACCACAAGAGCATTTTGAAGTCGCAAGTGTTGGTAAAAAATTACAGATTTGGACAAACAGAGAAAATGCAGTTCTTAAATACACAAAGAATAATGTTATAGAAAGTGAATTTACTGCAAGTTTTGCAATTGCCTTATCTTGGTATCTTGCGTTTCTTGCCTGTCCAACAATAGCAGGTGCAAGAGCAACCCAAAGTGATTGTATGGCAATTTATAAGGAACAAATTCAACAAGCAGAAGTTACAAATGCAAATATTGATTATCCTGTTGTTGAAAGTGCTTGTAACTGGTTAGATGTGAGATAATATTATGGCTAGATATGTTCAAAAATCTTTTAATGGTGGTGAAATCTCGCCAACAATTCATGCAAGAAATAACTTACAACGTTATGAAAATTCTCTTAGCAAATTAAAGAATGGTTTTGTTCATGCTGAAGGGTGTGTTTCAAATCGCCAAGGTACTGAATTTGTTAATTACGCAAAATTTAACGATAGAAAAAGTCGTGTAATTCCATTTGTTTTTAATACAGAGCAAACATATATTATTGAACTTGGACATAAATATGCAAGATTTTTCAAAGACGGTGGACGTATTATTTATCCTTCAAATTATGGGGTTAGTTATGAGGGAACATTCTCTTTTATTGAAACTGTTCAAAATTCTGACGAAACTAATGTCTACAAATATCAATTAGGTAATAATGATTATGTATATTCTTCAAAAGAAGAAAACTCTTTATCAATTGATGATATTTTATATGCTGATGTAGAACTGTCAAATGCATATTGTTCTGAGGAGTTTAATTTATCATCAAAAGGAAAAATAACAAATATTGATATTGAAAGCCACACAATTGGCATTGATGTTGATAATAGTAAAAAAGATTTAAGAGGTCTTCCTGTTGAAATAGAAACTCCATTTGAAGAAAAAGACTTATTCAAAATTAAATTTGCACAAAATGCTGATATTATAACTTTGAGTTGCAAAGGTTATGTATCTCAAGATTTAATCCGTACTAGTCATTATGATTGGACGTTACAACCGCTTGATGCAAAACCAGATATTCAAGCACCGCTGAATGTAAAATGTACTTGGCACGGTGGAAGTGAATCCTCAAGAACATATAAGTATGTTATTACTGCGGTTAAAAACGAAACCTACGAAGAATCAGAAAGAAGTGCAGAGTGTTCTTGTAAAGGTGAACTTGAAGCAAATTGGGGTGTGAATGATTACATTGATGTAACTTGGGATAGTGTAGAGGGTGCGACTGAATATAATATTTACAGAAGTGTAAATGGTGTATTTGGTTATGTTGGAGTTTCAACAACAAATTCATTTCGTGATAATAAAATAGAACCAGATATTCAAGCAACAGCACCTATTTTCAAAAACCCTTTTGAAAACAATAATAATGCTGAAACAACAACTTGGTTTCAGCAACGTAGATTATTTGCAAATTTTGAAGATTCACCTTCTAAATATGTTGCAACGCAAGTCGGCACAACAAAAAACTTTAATATTTCACGTCCTCTTATGGCATCAGATGCAATCACTATTACACTGTCTGACAATGGTGTAAATGCGATTAAACATCTTGTGGGAATGAAAGAGAAACTTGTTATTTTTACCACTCAAGCAGTTTGGGTTGCAGGTGGTTCTGACGGAACATTTTCTGCAAATCCTTTACCAGAAAATTCAATTCATTTGTATTTTGGCTCTAGTGATGTTCAACCTGTTGTTTCTGGTAGAATGATTTTGTTTATTCAATCTGGCGGTGAAATTGTTCGTGATTTAGGTTATACTTGGTCTTCTGATTCTTACGATTCTGCTGAATTATCAATATGGGCTAAACATCTATTTGAAGGAAAAACCGTTATAGATATGGCATTCTGTGATGAGCCTTATCATCAATTGTTTTGCATTATGAATGACGGAACAATGAATGTCTTGACTTATGATAAAGCACAAGAAGTTGCAGGTTGGGGGCAATATACTACTGACGGTGAATATGAATCAGTCGCTTCAATTCGTGAGGGAAAAGAAAATGTTGCTTATTTTATAATCAAACGAATTATTAACGGAGTTACAAAAAGATTTATTGAACGACAACCTTCAAGAATTATCTCAGAAGTTACAGATACACCTTTTGTCGATTGTTCGTTAACGTATGAAGGTGAATTGACAAACCATTTATCAGGTTTAGATTATCTTGAAGGTAAAGAAATAAGTATAAATGCTAATGGCGGTTTTTATAAAATGACAGTTATTGACGGACAAGTCGAACTTCCTATCCATTTTACAAAAGCGATTGTCGGAATTCCTTATGAATTTATGCTTAGAACATTAAATATAGAAGGTGATAACACACACGGTTTGAATAAAAATATTGCACAGGTTGATGTTGGAGTTTATAAATCAAGAGAAGATTTTAAAATTATTACTAATGGAAATATTCCTTATGAAATCCAAAGGTCTGACATTTCACACGAAATGGACGAAGAATTGATTACAGATGTTGTACGTTCTTATCCTCATTCCGACTGGACAGAACACGCAAACGTAACAATTATTCAGAATAAAGCCTTACCGTTAACAGTTACAAGTATTGCTACAGTTTTAGACGTACAAACAGAGCCAACAGATGAACAGAGTCAATAAAAACGAAAAAGATGTTAGATATATTTTAGATAATTTGAGAGAAGAAGACCGTATTGAATGTATTGATTCAAAAGGCGAAAATTACAAAGAAATTATCTACAAAGAAATTATGGAAACAGATTTTGATTGTCTTATTGGCGAAGATAGTGGAAAACCTGTTGTTATGGGTGGAGTATGGCGAACAAACCCTGATGTTCCTGATTGTGGTTGTGTTTGGCTATTATCGACTGATGAAGTTGTAAAACATCAAGTGTCATTATTAAGACACTTAAAACACGAATTTGAAAGATATGATGAAGAATTTTATCTTACTTGTAACTACATACACGATTCAAATATTGTTGCAAGACGTTGGTTAGAATGGATTGGATTTAATTTTAACGGAATTAAAGGTATTCCTAAAAAAGAAAACTTTACCTTTTTCTACAGAATAAATCCAAAGATGAAAAGAATGAAAGGATTAGGTTCTTTAACGGAAGAACTTAAATCTCTATAAAAAGAAAGGACTTTGATATGTGTATAATTACGGCAACAGCAGTTGCATCTGCGTTAGGTATTTCACTTGGTGCATCAGCAGCAGGTGTAGCAGGAGTTGGTACTGCAGGTGTTTTAGCAGGTATTGCGAACACTGTTTTGGCAGTTGGTGCAATTGGTTCTACGGTTGCAGGGATTGCTTCAGGTGCTTATCAAGGTAGTGCAGCACAGGCACAAGCAAATTACCAAAGACAAGTTGCGGAACAAAATGCAAAGATAGCACAAAAAGAAGCAACAGAAGAACGACAAGCAGGTATTGAAGCAGCAAGAACAGAACGCATAAAAGCACTTGCTGCACAAGGTCAACAAAAAACTGCCTTTGCTGCAAACGGCATGGAAATTGCAGAAGGTTCTGCTCTTGATACGATTGAAGATACCGCTATGATTGGTGAGTTGAATGCTCTTAATTCTCAATACAATCATGAACAACGTGCTATAAACTACGAACAACAAGCCTATAATTTTCAAAACGAAGCAAACTTACAACAACTTAAAGGCGAAAGTGCAAGAACTGCTGGAACAATTAATGCTATTTCAAGTGCATCTAAAGGTCTTTCAGGTATTGCCGGAACGGTTTCTGATGTCTGGGGTGGTGGATTCGGTTCAACTCGTAACAATGGATTTAGCACAAGCGGAAGTGCAGGAACTGCACCTAAAAATGCAAAAGGTTACAAAGGTACATTACCGCAATTTTAGAGGATAATTAAAATGGTACAAATAAGGTCATACGATAGAGAAGTACAAGCACAAAATATAGGCTCTCAATATGTTGACGGTGGAAACGTTCAAGGTGCTTTTAGTGAAGATATTGCTAGAGCAGGAATGAATCTTGCTGATGCAGGTTTTCACGCAATGGCGACTGTAAATAAAATTGAAGAAGAAAAAGACAAAAGAAAAGCAATTGAACTTAAAAATGCGATTTATCAAGAATGGGAAAAACCTAATCTTTATTCACAAGACGGATATTTTAATCAGTTTGGCAAAAATGCATCAGGACGTTCAGGCGAAGTTCTACAATCTTACGATGATTTTATACAATCAAAAAGTAAAGAACTTGGTTTGACTTCAGGACGTGGGCAACGTTTTGTAAGCGAACTTTCAAGCAGAACAAGAGAACGTATTTCAAGAGATGTCCTTTCTCACGATTTAAAACAAACTCAAGATGCAAATAAAAACGAAGCAAGTCTTTTAATTCAAAACGTTACACAGCAAGGAGTTAATGATAGAAATACTAAAGACGGAATTCAACGTTGTGTTGCTGATGTTATTTCTGCAACTAAAAATTATGCACAAACTGCAAACCTTGATGAAACGCAAACAAAAATTTTAATAAATGCTAACGTATCTACTGCGTTAGGTAATATAATTGCAAAGTGTAATTCTGAAGATAGTTTAAGAGGAAAACAAATTCTTGAACAATTTGGAAGTTATCTTTCACCTGAACAAAGACAAAAACTTGAAGAAAGTTGCAAACAAACTGAGTTTAACGTCCTATCAACAAGTTTTGCAACTGATTGTTTTACCAAAGGCTTAAATATCCAACAGGCTACAGAATTGGCTCTTCAAGAAAAAGATTTGACATTGCGTGATGAAAAAGTTCGTAAAGTTACACAATATTATTCATTAAAGGAATCTGCACAAAAAAAAGTTGAACAAGATAGACTTGAAAAAGAATTAAATACTGTTGCAGGAATGACTCCTGAAGAACTACAAAATTATAAAGTACCATTAGATATAAAACCCATTGACCGTGTAAGAATTGAAAACTACAAAGATGTTTTAATCAACGGAAACGGTCCACAATCTGATTTACAAACATATTTGAACTTACATCAGATGTCGTTGACTAATGCTGACAATTTTTCAAAAGTCAACCTTAATTTGTATCAGGATAAATTAACAACAAGTGAATTAAAAGAACTTTCGGAAAAACAACAAAGAATAAAACAACACGGTTATTCTGAAATTTCTGATGATAATGAATATATTGTTGCAACTGCCAAAAAATTTGGTTGGTGGCAAGAAGAACAAATGACAAATATTGTTCAAGGTTTAATAAATACTGATGAAGCAAGATATGGCAAACAAACTGCTAAAAATGATTTAGATAATCAAATTAATAAATATACCGAATTGTTATCTGCAAAAGGTAAAGGACAAGAAAAATCTGCTTACGATATCTTAAAACAAAATTTATCTAAAGAATTTTTACAAAGAGTTTGGAACGGTCAAAAAGCCTACGAAAATAAACACGGAAAAATGACTCCGGAACAATTTCGTTCAATGGTTAATAGCCTTGCAAACGAAACAAAGCAAAAGCAAATTCAAGGCAATTATAAAATAGCACGTCAAGAACTACAAGCGAAACAAGGCGAAAAAGAAGTTCTTGTAAATTTCAAACAACAAGATATTCCAAACATTGAAAATAAATTAGGTCATAAAGTGTATATTTCGTCTACTTATAGGAAGCCTAATGGAAGTTATCATAGTTACCATTCCGACGGTCTTGCTATGGATATAGGCTATTCGTTTGCTGACGGTCGAATAATGTCGACACAACAAAGACTGACACTTGTTGGTGAAATTCTTGCAAATCCAAAGGTCAAAAAAATTGCAATCTCAACAAAAGATGCAAACGGACAAGCAATTTACAATGCTTTTAAAAATACTTATGGAAACAAAATTCAAGATATGAACGCAAAAGGTTCTGACGGCAAAACTCAAGACCAAAGACTTGGTACAAATCATACTCATCACGTTCATATTACTTTTTATGATAAACAACCAACTCAACAAAGAATTATTGTTGTTGATGCAAGCGGAAATAAATTTACGATTCCTGCATCACAACTTAATGAAGCAAAACGTCAAGGCTATAAACAAATATAGATAAAAGGATTCAAGATGACATTAGATTTACAACCATATAATGAAAATGATAACAATACATTAGATTTGCAACCTTTAGAAAATAACCTTCCAAAAAGGTTTCAAGGCTCAATTTCACCAACACCAGAATATTCCACATTTGATAAAATTGGTTCATTGCTAAAAAATATTGCTAATATCCCAGTCCATGCGTGGAAGCAAGGAAGTGCAAATGTTAGAACTGGGGAATTAAATTTTAAATTAATGAATGGCGGACTTGATGAATTAGAACAATCTGAACTTAATGAACTAGAAAATCGTACTCCATATAATTATGGTTCAAGACCACACGCAGGATTGTTTGATGATTCAGCATTCGCTGATACAAACATTAGTAATTTTGGTGAAAGGTTGAAAAACACTGCACTTAATACAATAGGACAAGGGTCTGAATCTTATCCATTTTCATGGGAAATTATGAAATCAGGTGGCATTGGTGGTGTTCTTGGGGGGCTTGCTGGCGGTGTTGCAGGTGGTGCAATCAGCACGGCCAAAACAGGTTTTGCAGGAACTTTATCTGGCTTTAAAAATGGTGCTTTACTTGGTGCAAGAGTTCTTGGCGGTGCAGGTGCTACAAAGAAAACAATAGAACTTGAAGCCGGACTTGCTTATCAAGAATTAAAAAATATGAAAGATGATGACGGAAATACCATTAACCCAGAACTTGCAAAACGTTTAGCCTATGGAGTTGGTATTACTAATGCCGGTCTTGAAATGACTGGTGCAATAGCGGAACTGTCAACATTCCCTATGGCAGATAAAATTCTAAAATCCGCAAAAGTTGAAGCAATTAAAAATATTGTTAAAGATAAAATGCTTTCAAATAAATTGTTAAGTGCAGGCTCTAAAGCCATAGCAACACACTATGCAATGGACGGACTTGAAACCTCAATCGAAAAAGCAACAAAAGAAAATATAAATAGACTTGCAAAAGCAACTATTACAGAGATGACAACAGAGGGTCTTCAAGAAATGTCTAATGTTATTGCTGATGAGTGGGCAAAGCAAATTGAAGGCAACTATTCTGATGCAATTTTTTCTGAAAATGGAATTAATTCTAATGCATTTAAAGAAAATATGGCAAGAATAGTACAAGCAAGTGCTATGGCTTTTATTCCTGCGTTTACTATAGGTGGTGTTGGTACAACAGCAACAGCAGTAAATATTGCAAGAAGAAAAGCACAAATAGAGGGGTTAAATCCTAATGAAGCCGAAAACTTTGTTCGCAGTATGGATTTAGAACATCAAGTTGATGTTATTAATGATAACGAAGAAGTATTGCAAGAACTTGCGGACGAACAGTATAAAGAAGAAAAGTTTACTGAAATTCAAGACCAAAGTTTCAATAAAATGATTAATGCAGGAATGAGCGAAGCAGAAGCCTTTTCAACAGCAAAGGTTGTAAGCGGATTAGCAAAGACTTTCAATAACGTAGATATGGCTCAAGAATGGGCAGACAATTTAACATTCGTTTCAGAAAAAACATTACAAGGCGGTGTAGAAATGAATGTTAATAAAAATAATTTTTCTCAAAACTCAGAAAACATTTCAGAAGTTAAATTTCAAACTGTTAATACTGCAGGTGCTGAAACATCTGCAGAAATTTCTGATGCAAAAAAAGAGTGGCAAGAAAAAGGAACTGACAGCAAGTATTTCAAAAAGTGGTTTGGTGATAGTAAAGTTGTTGACGAAAACGGTAAGCCAAAATTATTAACAGACGGCAAAGATATTTATATCACAGACGGATATTCAAACAATGGTATCTCTCGTTATTCTTATAAGGGTTCTCATCGTTCACCGTCATATTCTGGTGGTGATGTTCAAGAACGATTAGAAAATTCGGAAGATGTAAATTTGCTTGAGGTCGCTCAAGGTTATCATAATCAACCTGATGATTATTTTTCACCAATGGGTGCAAGATACTATATGTATGACGATAAAGAGGGTTTAGAAAGTGCAAGAGCCGTAAGAGATGTTATTGCAAAAATCAAAAATGGCAAAGAAAATATAACTGTAAAAATCTATCGTGCCGTTCCTGCTGATGTCGTTAGTGATAAATTGAAAAATGGAGATTGGGTATCTCTTTCAAAAAGTTATGCAATCGAACACGGTGAGCAAAATTTAGACGGTGAATATAAGATTATTGAAAAAGAAGTTCCTATCAACGAAGTTTGGTGGGACGGTAACGACTTGAGAGAATGGGGGTACGACAACGGTAAAGAACAAGAGGCTGATTTATATTTAAAAATCGAAAATCCTAAATATCAAGATACTTTACCTACAAATTGGAAAGAGGCTAGAGAATTTAGAAATCAAGGTTATGACGGTATTATTACTCCGAATGGGGAATATCTTGTATTTGAAAAAACTCAAATAAAATCCGTAGATAACAGAGGAACGTTTGATGAGAGCAATCCTAATATTTATTATCAAGCAGAAAACAACAGTCAAGAAGTATTAAAACAAAAATACTTGAATGAAAAACAAAACGCATTGAAAAATTTTTATGATGTTCATAAGGCTTTTACTGAAAACGAACCAGGACAATATAACGGAGAACGCACAATAAAAGCAGTTTTAAATTTTCTTGGTTCTAAAGATAATAAAAAAGCAAGCATTAAAACTCCTATTGAGAACGTTACAATAACTAGAAATGATGTTAAACATCTTTTAGAAGATAACGAAAAAGAACGTTCTTCAAATTTAAATAGAGTTCTTAGAACTCTTCAAAATCCTAATTTAATTATAAATGAAAATATAGATAAAACTTTTAAAAATTATTATTTAAAAATCTTTAGTACAGAAAATAAAAAAACGGCTCATTTACAAGTTATAAAATGTTGTAATGACGGAAATTTTTACGTAACTAATTTTCATTTAAAAAACGGCAAATTAAAACAACTATTAAAAAACGGACAAATCATATACGATTTGTCCGACAAGTCAGCCGTGCAAAATGCACCTGACAATATCATTATAAACGATAATTCCCAAAATTTCAACCCTAACAATATTTTGCTACAAGGTGAAGATAATGTTGATAACATTGATAGTTTTTCAAAACCTAAAAGTCTTGAAGAACTTCATGAACAAGTTAGACAAAATGCAAAAGGAATGCAATATCTTGGCTACTTTACAGAATGGAACGGTAAAGATATTATCGGCATTATGGAAAATGCGAATGCTTCAACAGTGTTGCACGAACTTGCTCATAGTTATTTGAATTCACTGAAAAAACTTGCACAAAGTGATGAACAAATTGCAAACAAATACGAAGCAGTTAAAAAATGGCTTGGTGTTACAGGTAATAACGAACTTACAACGGCTCAACACGAGAAATTCGCAAAAGGCTTTGAAGCATATATTTATTTTGGAAAAGCACCAAATAAAAACTTACAATCTGTATTTACTCAATTTAAAAACTGGTTAAAACAAATTCACGATTACTGGCTTAACAATAGGGATAATTTCGAAATGCCTTATGATGTCAAGGAAGTTTTTGACACAATTTTTGAAAATAATTCTAAAGTTATTGCAAAACGCAGAAAAGTAAAAACATATTTAGACAATGCTTTAAGAATTACTGTTTCTGATACGTTACCTATGCTTGATAGTGAAAAACGTCATAAAGATATTGCATATAAAATTGTTTCAATTGCAACAGGTTACAAAGAGCAATACCTTAAAGCAATTCTTGGGACAAAGGACGGTAAGAGTAAAGATACTCAAAAAGAAGAAATCGCCAGACGTTGTGCAGAATGTGATGATAAACTTACTGTAAATGGGTTTAATCCTGAATGGACAGAATTCTACCCTAATGAAAAATATTATGCAGGTAATGACCATTTACTTGCGGAAACCGCACTCAGCGATATTGTGAATAATAATTTCAACAACAACTATACTAATGCAGATTTTTATAGTGAATTTGATGCACAGTATAATTATTTGTTAAATACATATAAAGATGAAATTCTTGACCGTGATGCAATTATTGCAACTATATATGAATGGATTGAACATATTGGAAAAATCGATTCTGATGCTTTTGAAATATATTTAGATAGATTTGAAAAAGATTTCACCTTTATTGATAGTTTTGAAAATGCTTCTGCATTAGAACAAGCAAAAATTGAAATTCTTGAACTTGCAAAAAATACAAAATCTTTAAATACTGCAGGAAAATTCAACAAAATTGTTGAAAATATGAACAAGATTGCAGATAAAGTAAAAGAGTTGAAATACGTTGCTGACAATTCAAAACAAGAAAAAAGAAGCCTATCTCAAACTATTGATAAAGAAAATGTTTCTACTGACATTGAAGCCTATAGAAATGCGGTTAAAGAAATTTTAAATAAAATAAATTTCTTAACTCCAAATGATAAAGCAAAAATGTTTGCAAACATAATTGATGCACCTTCTGCAAACTTTCTTGAAGCAAAAATTGACAGAGTTATGGATATTGCAAATACAATGTGTGAAGTTCAACAAAGAAATGATTTGCTTGATGCTATTTCTAAAGAATTAAAATCTACTGATAACAAAAAACAAAACAATAAACTTGTAGGCAAATATGACTATCGCACTAATAAATTGTTTGCGAATTTGAGAAATATATTAAAACTAACCTCAGAACAAGCCAACGATTTGAGAATTGAACGTCAAGAAAAAATCAGTGAAGCAGAATCTGAGGGAATGTCGTTTGAAGATAGAATCATTAACACAATGATTCAAGTTAAATCAGACGGTAAAACATATGCAAATACTGCATTGATAAAACAACTATATGACGATATTTGTGCATTAAAAATTGTTGGTAAAAATGCAAAAACAGAAGAAGAAATGTTCAATAAATTGAACAATAAACAAAATGTAAATGAAGTTATATCTATTATTAAGCAAAAAAAAGAAGGGAACATTCTTGAAAAGTTCTATGTAAATACAACAGCAAACTGGGAATCAATGTTGAATGCATTTTTCAACAAAGCAATTAAAGACAAGTATTCTTTGATTTGGAATGAAACAAAGGCTTCAACATGGATTCATGATGAAAAAACACAATTTGAAAAAGAAGTTCAAGGAATTTACGGACTTTCTAAGTGGAACTTTGATGCTGAAATTTTAAAGAATTTATCTGATGAATATGAATTTAATGTAAACACTTACGACAAGGTTACAAACGAAGAAGGTGTAACAGAATGGAAACTTCGAAATGTTATACCTATGAAAATGAATCGTATGCAAATAATTCTTGCTTATATGTGGGATAAAAACGAAGTATTACACGAACGTATGGTTAATATGTTTGGTGAAGATACTCTAATTGATATGATTGATAATTTAAGAGAACAAGATAAACGACTTGGCGATTTAATGATGCGTACCGTTAACAAATATTATCCGCTTGCAAATGCTCAATATATAAAAAAATACGGTATTGATTTGCCAAAGGTTTCTGCATACTTCCCTTCTATTGCAGAACGTGAAGGAAGTCTTTCAGAATTAGATTTATTCAGAGATTTTACACAAAAAAGTACTTCGCCTTCTTTCTCAAAAATGAGAAGTGAATCTACACATGTTGAAATGAGGTTTGGTAACCCTGTAGCAATGTTGTATCATCATATTGATACTATGGGCAGGTTTATTAATCTAACAGAACCTTTGGATAGAATAAACAAAGTTTTCAATAATTCTGACGTTAAAAAGTACGTAAAATACAAATATGGTGATACCGCATTAAAAGAGTTTATGCAACAACTAGTTGATATTTCGTATAAACAAAATGCGACTGTTCGTTCAGAACAAATGAGAATTGTTAATGCTATGGTAAGCAATTGGACGTCTGCAAATATTATTGGTAAAGTTTCAACCGGTTTAAAGCAATTATTTGCGTGTTTAAACTATACAACGGTTATGCCAGTAAATGAATGGAATGTAAGATTTTTAAAGGCTCTTAGTGAACCAAAAGAAACAATCAAATATATGTATGAAAAGATTGATTATTTAAGATACAGATTTGAAAGTGGCTCGCAAAATGAAGCCTTAAAAGAATGGGTTGAAAACAACCAAATTGAAGAATGGTTTTACAACAAAATGGATAGTTTTGTGAAAAATGAAAAAGTTCGCAAAATGTTGAAATCAGGCACTATTACGATTCCGAGAAAAATTAAAGATGTTGCAAGTCTATTTCTTAGATGTGGTGATATGGGTGCGATTATCTTTGGCGGAAAACCATATATTGATTACTTGATTGAAGTAAAAAAAATGACAGAAGAACAAGCAATCAAAGAATTTGTAGTAGAAACCCAAAGAACGCAACAAAGTGCCGAAATCTCGACCTTGAGTAATTGGCAAGTTGCATCTACTCAAAACCCTTTTTCAAAGTTGTTTATGAATTATAAGAATGCCCAAGGGCAATTTCTTCGTAAAATTGCAGACTCTCTTATTGACTATAAACGTGGTGATATTGATAAAACTCAATTGGCTAAAGACTTATTTATGTATGGATTTTATCAATCTTTCTTATTTAAAATTGCAACTTCATTGTCTGTATTGACCTTGCTTAATACTGGTGATGCAGATGATTTATTAAAAGATATAAAGACTTCAATATTTGATAATCTTACATTCTTTCATGCCTTTGGTGATATTGGTGTCGGTTTGCTAAATAAATTATTGACTGGTGAAACAACATCTTTTAACTCCCCTTTATTTGGCGATATTCCTAAGGAAGTTTTAAGAGTTGCAAAAAAAGATGCTGATATTGAAGATTGGGTTCACGCAATAGGTTTTGCTGTGCAATTAAAAGAGGGTATTCCTCTCAATGCAGTTGTAAACAGTGCAAGTGGTATTGGTGATATTGCCACTGGTGATATACAAAAAGGGTTACTTCGTGCGATTGGCTATACAAAAAATCGTTCCGAAATTGCAACAGGACAAAAGAACAAAGGAAAAAATTCTTCCAAAACTAATAATAAAAAAAGAAAATCCATATATTAATAGAAAGGTAAAACAATGACAGTAAGTGAAAACGAAAATGTAGTATACAACTGGAATGGCGATGATAGTTCGACAACATTTGACTTTGATTTTTTAATTGAAGATGAAACACAACTTGTTGTAATGTATACGGATAAAAAAGGTCAACAATCATTATTAATTAAAGATGTTGATTATACGATTGAAGAAGTTGGAAATATAAATGGTTCATTTATAAACTATCCAATTGAAGGTAGTGAACATACAACTCTACAACGAAATGAAATAATTAGTTTGATTTTAGACCTTCCTATTATTCAAGACACACCTTATGAAGAATCAGAAAAACTTGTTAAATCAAGACTAGAAAGAAATTTTGATTATTTAACAAGGCTGATAGCAATTCAAAATCGAAAAATTGAACGTTCGGTAAAAGTGCAAGAGGGTGCTGAGCAGACTGCAGATGAACTTATTGAAGCATTAAATAATGCACAGATTGAATCGGCAAAAAATGCTTTGCAGTCTGCACAATCTGCAGAGAGTGCAACAAAAGCCGCTGAAAAGGCTACCCTTGAATCAGTAAAAATTCAAGCATCTCAAGAACAAATTGAAGAAAATAAACAACAAATTGAAAAAATAAACACAACTCTTTCAACTAAATATGCCGTAAACCGTGGAGCGGTGGATACCGACGGCAACCCTGCGTATCTTGTATCTTATACACAAGATGTCGAAATTCCTGCAACCGAAGAGGGCGGAACTGCAACAACAGAAACACACACTTATCTTAAATTGCTTGCAGGGACTGTGTACACAGACGGTACTGCAACACACACTGTGCAAAGTGATGTGATATTAGAAATTACGGATTTGAACGTTGCAGATACTAACTACAATGTTTTTGTGGAAAATGTTAACGGTTCTGATGTTCTATCTGTAAAAACAAATGCAGTTGAAGTCTGCAACATTGCTACCGTTCCAACAGAGGGTGCAGACGACAATTATTTAATTATTCCACAAGAGCCACTTAAGGCATACTGGGTACACTCCGACGGAACAAAAACGGCTACAAGTTGCGTCCATATTGGCTCTTACACAGGGGGGGGGTAACTAAACCGCTTGTAAACAATAAAGACTACAACGTAGATATAATTACAGATAGACATACAGACGGCGAGTGGGTGGTGCTATCTCCACAGAAACAATTGTTGCAAATAACACTTAACAAGAGTTCTAATTCGCATAGAGAGTTGGATTTAACAGATTTACTACCTAAAGATTTGTATAATTACGAATGCACTTTACAAGGCAACGTAAAAACCGGTAATACCTCGGGAAACTATATAGGACTAACGATTTTTAACTTGAATCCTGTCGGTGTGGTTGACCCGCCGAATTATCCTCTTTGTGCTACCGTAACAAGAACCAATGCCACTTTTTTTGCTTGGGGTACAACAAATGTTCCAATTTTTGCAAATAGAAAAATTTGGGTACGAGAAACTGGATTTGTCGGAGAGATAAACCTAGTGTTAGTCGCTTATCGCCGTCTTAGTAAATAGAAAGGGAAAATAATATGGTTACAAATCTCATAAACAAAAAATTTAATCAAAATGGATACAATATTAGGAATGAAGATGTTGATGAATGGGTGGTTTTGCCGAATACGACTTCCGGAATGATTTGCCAAACAATTTCTCTTGTTAATAAC
Organism: uncultured Candidatus Melainabacteria bacterium; assembly: GCA_934717745.1. Lineage (GTDB taxonomy): Bacteria > Cyanobacteriota > Vampirovibrionia > Gastranaerophilales > Gastranaerophilaceae > UBA6984. The sequence continues at coordinate 41,442 of CAKUZB010000005.1, forward strand.
ACTGCATTAGAATTAGATTTAACGGATTTATTACCCAAAGACAACAACCGTTATATGTGTATGTTTGCGGGTTGCGTTTCTTCAATAGACAGAAGTAAAGCGATTAACGGAGCAATTTCTCTTTTTTGCGACGAAGAAACACAAAACAATGTACCACTTTGCGGTGTTGGAACAAACGCGAGTGCAGGAATGAGTTGGGGAAGTGGCTTTGCTGTTGTCGGGAAAGATAGAAAATTGCGTGTTTTTAGAAAAAAAGATTATACTAACGCACAAATACTGTGGCTTAGACTTTGTAAATACAGAAAAATGGGGGTATAAAAAATGTTTTATATTTTTGTAGAAAACGATGAAATAATTGGCAATGGGCAAGCACGTTGCTTGAATTTGCAAAATATAGAAGTAAGCGAAGAATTGTACAACGACTATGAAACAGATAAATATATCTATAGTAATGGTGCTATTGTTCCTAATCCTAACTATGCAGAGATTAAAGCACAAGAAGAACAGGACAGAATAAATCGCTTAACAATGACGGCTTTGGATTTTATTAATGTTTTAAAAAATGCAGGGCTTACAATAGAGCAGATTAATACTTATCTAGAAACGCATTTAGATTTAAAAATGCAACTTATTTGTTGCCAAAACGTTTTTTGTGGAGTTGCTAAGGCTCTATGCCCTTTAGAGGTAGATAATATTACAATTACATCTGTAGACGTGGAACGTGCCTTTAAATTAAAGCATGGTGAGCAAGTTGCAGATTAAGTTACGAACTCCGCAAGAGGTCTGCAATAAGGCAAATAACAAGAATTACGGACTAAACCATAAAGAAAATAAAGTAAATTTCTTGTGCGTATTAACAGACAAAATAAAAGCATTTTGGCTAAGGATAAAGTTATGAAAAATATAGAAATAAAAAAAGAACTCTTTGAACAATACACTAGGACATATAACAATTTCGACAGGGTAATGCAATGTTTGTATGATATCGCAATCTTTTGTGCAGGGCGAAAAGATTATATTTTAGGCGGAATTATAGAAGATTGTTTGAACGATTTAGAACGAAAAGAGGAAATAAAAAATGATACAAGTTCCTAAAGTTGATTTGTTGCAAATTTACGGCGAAAAGGGATTGACACTTACTTTTAATGTGCCTAACCCTGAACATTTTTTAGAAGATGTTTCTTGTGCAGGATTGAAAGGTGAAGCATTAAAAGAAGCCAAAAGAAAGCCTTTTGTAACAACAATAAATTTAGCCGTTTTGATTGATTTTGAAAAACAGACGTATTATTTAGAAATTCCAAATGGTTACCGTTGGAATGGAGCGAACGTTCCTGCGTTTGCGTGGGCGATTATCGGACAAAGAACAGACCCACGTTTCAAACTTGCAAGTTGTCTGCACGATTATATGTGTGAACATCATAATGCGATTAGAAATAATCGCTATCTATCAACACTTATTTTTACAACGTGTTGCGATTATTTTGGGCAATTCCCAAAATGGAAACTATTTGCGATGAAACATTGTGTCGATAATTATCAAAAAATTTGGGGTAAAGATTTGAAAGGGAAAAAATGGACGAATTAAAAGTAAGTATTGCAGTAAATATTGCAGGTATCTGCTTTTTGGCAGGAATGTACATACAACAACTGAACTCTACAAAAGAAGCGATTGCTGATTTAAAAATATATTTTAATGAAAAAATTGACGATGTAAAAGCAAATTTTGCAGAGCATTTAGGAATAGTTGAGAAAAAACAAGATAAACATAATTCGACGATTGAGCGAACTTATTGCAATGAACGAGATATTTCAATCATCAAAGAGCAAATCAAGGTTGCAAATCATAGGATTGAGGATTTGGAACACAAATAGGATTGTTCGTATAAGCGAATAAAAGGGGTAATGAATATGACAATAAAATATATTATCGGACATTGGACAGGTGTAAACACTTATAATGTTACCGAAAAAATAAAAAAATCTTATCAGTTATTAATAACTGATAAGGGTGAAGTTGTACAAGGCTCACCTTCAGGAAGTACCGCATCAACTGGTGGAATGAACTCTATCACATATAATATTTCGTGTTGTGGTGGTGATAAGTTAGCACCTCTTACTAAGAAACAATGCGAAAGTTTTTTCAAAGAGTGTGCTGTTGCTCTAAAAAAATACGGTCTTACAGTAGATAAATTTTATACTCATGCAGAAATTGGACAGATGTATAAAAATAAGACAATAACAAAATTATTACCCATGAATCAATGGTTACATTACAATGAGGGTAAAATTGATTTGACACGTCTACCGTATGATTTAAACGGCAAATCTCATGGCGATTTTATCCGAAATAAAATTAAATGGTATTTTGATAAGTTATGATAGCGATACTCTAATGTTACAATGTTATAATGTTACAATGTTATTATGTTACAATACGTAATAGCAAAAATCCTTGTGGTTGGTGGGATTGCGTTTTTGTGTTTACATTAAAAAAAATCAACCAACTAAACTATTTGCTTTTTATTATGAAGTATGTTATATAATATATATAGTGAACTGAACAGAATAGAATGTCGAGAATCACGAAAGGTAAAACATAAAACAAAAGGGTATCAGTTGCACCTGACACCCATTTGTAAACCTAATTAGGCTTCACTTTACTTGATATTAAAGTCTTTATCAGTTGTATAATTTGAAGAATTGCATATACAATCTGTAATATCAAGTAAACGGTGTTTAATGTCGATAAAAACATTAGAACCTCCGGTTAATATGTGGACAAGCCGACCTTTACAATCGAGTCCAGTTTGTAAGCGGAATCTCACCGCACTTTATAAAATCTCCTACCCCTGTGGGAGTCATTTGTGTTGTGTTCAAATGACGGTTATTTTTATAATAACCTAAAGAAAATTTTTTGTCAAGTAGTGACACTTTAAATTTATTTGCAGCATAAAAAAGAAGAGTGAACTTTTATTAATTCACTCTTCTTTTTTATTATAATGCAAAATTAATAAAAAATAAAAGTTATTAAAAATTTTGAATATTTCACCATTTTTTTAGAGTGCAGTGCGTTAAATTTGCGGTAAGACTTTTAATTTTTATTAATGCAAATATTTTAACCAATCCGCTAAAGCCTTTTATTCGCAAATAAAAAGTCTGCCAAAATTATGACAGACATTAAATAAACACGAGGATATTAAGAGAGAGAGTATAAAAAATCTTTTTTCCTGAACAAAGTATACAAATAATACCTCATTCCTTATTCTTTTAATTAAATCTTATTCTTGCTTAAAACTTTTCCTTTATTACGTTTTGCTATGTTTTTCTCTAAGTTTTGTTCCTTACTCTTATATTAAGTATTTTTCTTTCAAAAAATTGCCTTTTCAAAATAATATTTACTTAACAAACCTTAACATAAAAACAGACATACAATCGAAAACTGCATGTCTGTTTTATTTGAAGTTATTTTTTAACAATTATTTTTTATAAATAACAGTTAATTCATCACCTGGGTTCAATGCTGAATCATTTACTGAACTTGGTAAGATTAAATATCTTACTTCATCGCCTAATTCATAAAGAACACCAAATGTTCCGCTTACGATTAATTTTGCTGAATCGTATACATAATAACCGGTTGTTAATGCTGATTTACCTGCGTTTCTCAAACCAGCCATTGGTTGTAATGAGAATGTATCAGCAGCAGCGTTTGACCAGTTATCCATAAATCTTTCACCGTCGTTAGCAGTTTGAGTAGCACCCGCAGCAATTGTTCTTGCAGCAACACCACCAACTCTACCTGCAACAGAGAATGGAGCAGCAACTAGACGTGCAACAAAGTTTGTTGTTTTTGCATTGTCCATGCCAGCAGCATTTGTAGGAATTTCAGCCTTAACGCCTTTGTTTTCAATTGTGTTAAATTTAACTTTTACATATCCAGGATTTTTAATACCAGGACGAACAACTTCAACGATTTCACCTTTTACAGTTGAACCTGCTACGAATGTTTTACCTGCAACAACTGCATCTTCTAATGTTTTTGCATAGAATGATTCGCCGATGTTTGAATGTCTTGCATCAACTCTTTCAGTCATTTTAACTCTAACTGCTGAAGTGTTCATTTTTGAGTTGATTAATTCTGCATTGTAGTATTTGCTGTTGCTTAAAGCACAAACTAATCTGTATAATTGTTCTGTTGTTAAGTATTTTTCACTAGCAACTTTGTCTAAGTTTGGAAGGTTATCTAAAATACCAGAATTCATAACTTTTTTAGTTGGGTAAATAGCCCATCTTGGAATTTCTTGCATTTCATATTTACCAGCCAATTTATCCATAACTAATGATTTATCCATCATTTTGTTGTTTAACAATTGAGCCAATGTAGCAAAAACTTCTGCTTTTGTAATTTTTTGATCCGGACGGAAGTTTCTGTCAGGATAACCAATCATTACATGACTACCTAATGCTCTGTAGATGTAAGATTGTAATTTGTGTCCTGCAACATCTTTGTATTGGTATTTTGTTTTAACTGTAGGCATATTCAAACCTGCTGCTAATGCGTGAGCCATTTCACCACGTAATACCGGTGAATTTGGTTTGAAAGATTCGCCTAAAATTGTTTTTAAATCTGCTAATAACATTTGTGCTTGAGATTCAATCAAAACATTTTCTTTGTCTTGAATTGTGAAAGCACCGTCTGCTTTAACTACTTTATTTCCTAAGTAGTAATTACCTTCATAAGGTGTTTGAAGAGTTTCGCCAAACAATGTTGGGTGAGCATATGCTTCTGTATTTGCAACTTCTACTGCAAATGCACTTGTTGAAGCAATGAATAATGCTACTATTGTTGCGAATAAAGTGTTCAATAATTTCATTTCATACTCCTTTTCATTATATAGAAATAATTTATTACTTTACGTTCAGAAAGTATTATCTTATAAAAAAAAAAATTGTACAATTGTATATATATAAAAATTAACATTTCGTGAAATGTTCTTAACGTGTTTTAAAACAAACATTCTAGCCGAAAAATACGGCTAAAAATTTAAAATTAATATACAAACAAGAAAAAACAATTTGTAATTAGCATTTAATCTAAGATTTAGTAAATCGATGCAAAATACAAATTGCTAAAAGAATTACTGATGAACCAATTATAAAGTTCAAAACATCAATTTTTTCGTGAAAAAGCATTATTGAGAAAAAGACTCCCAAAGGAATTTTTAAATTGTTCATTACTGCTAAAGTTGAATACTTTACTGTTTTTGAACCTTTATTCCATAACCAAAAACCAATTCCTGTAGGAACAATTGCCAGATATAAAATTGATAAAAATTGAGGCTTAGTAAGACTCAATGTCGAAAAATCAACAGAGAAAAATGCCCATGGTAAAATTAATAACACAGCACCAAAATATGCACTAGACATAATATTTACGGCTTCATTGCCGATATATTTTTTCCATAAAACTTGTCCTAAAGCAAAACAGCAGTTTGAAGTTTCCATCAAAACAACCCCTTTAACAATCATATTAAAGGTTAAATTATGCCAAACAATTATACCTGCACCAACAACAGACATTAAAATACACAAAATGTATACAGGTTTAAATTTTTCGCCTAAAAAACACGACCAAAGAGCGACAAAAACAGGAGTTGTTGTTGTTAAAAGAGCAACTTCATTTCCCTGCAAATATTTAAAGGCTTTTAAGAATGCCAAATACATTATACCAAACTGAAAAACCCCAATTATCATTGCAATTATATGTGTTTTTAGGTTAAACTTTTTCAAAAATGGCAAAAATATAAGCGTTGCGATAAACAATCTGCATAAAACAACAAATTCTGAAGGTAAAACACTCAATTGGCTTTTGATAAGCCCAAAAGATAATGAAAAACAAATCGTTGCAATTATTAAATATAACATTTTTACTTCCAACCAATGTAAAACCAAAGTTTATAATAATAAAAATATTCAAAATTGTAAAATAATTATTGTTCAACTTTACACGAATTTATATTTAGGGTAGTATTAAAAAAGAATTAGGAGTTAATATGGAAAACTTGAAGTATAAAAGAATTTTGTTAAAGATAAGTGGTGAAGCACTGCTTGGAGAACAACAATTCGGTATTGACTATAAACCTGTTGAATTTATTGCAAATGAAATCAAGAAAATTCACGATATGGGTGTTGAAGTTGCAATAGTAGTTGGTGGCGGAAACATTTTCAGAGGAATGAAAAACAGTGCAAGATTAGGTATGGATAGAGCCTCAGGCGACTATTTAGGAATGCTTGCAACTGTAATGAATGCTCTTGCATTACAATCAGCATTGAAAAAAATTGATGTATCTTGCAGAGTTCAATCAGCAATTGACATGAACCAAATTGCAGAGCCATATTTGAGATTCAAAGCAAACAGGCATCTTGAAAAAGGCAGAGTTGTAATTTTTGCGGCAGGCACAGGAAACCCATTCTTTACAACAGATACAGCGAGTGCTTTAAGAGCATCAGAAATTGATGCACAAGTAATGTTAATGGCTAAAAATGGTGTTGACGGAGTTTATACAGACGATCCTAACATTAACAAAGACGCTAAAAAACTTGAAAACATTGATTATGATGAAATAATCAAACACGATTTAAAAGTAATGGACAGATCAGCATGTGATTTATGCCAACAAAACAATATTCCTATTATAGTTTTCAATTTCAAAGCAGAAGATGCGATAAAGAAAATTATTTTAGGCGAAAAAATCGGAACATATGTAGGTAAACAATAAGAAAGAGGTAGAAAATGACAGAAGCATTAGATGCAATGTTCAAAAACGGTACAGAGAAAATGGAAAAGGCTCTTAATCAATTACACAGAGATTTTTCAACAGTAAGAACAGGTCGTGCAAACCCTGTTATGCTTGATAAAGTTATGGTTGATTACTACGGTGCACCTACTCCATTAAAACAAATGGCTCAAATTACAGTTCAAGAAGGTACAACTCTTGCTGTTGCACCATTTGATAAAACAATTTTAAAAGAAATTGAAAAAGCACTAATTAAAGCAGAATTGGGAGTTTCTCCAAACAACGACGGAACAACTATCAGATTAAACTTCCCACCTTTAACTGAAGAAAAAAGAAAAGAAATTACAAAAGATGTTAAAAAATACGGTGAAGAAGCAAAAGTTCAAGTTAGAAACGTTAGACGTGATATGACTGACGAATTGAAAAAAATTGAAAAAGCAGAAAATTTACCTGAAGATATGGTAAAAGATAATCAAGATAAAATTCAAAAATTAACAGACAAATACACAGGTATTATTGACAAAGAAGTCGTAGAAAAAGAAAAAGAGGTTATGACTGTATAATGGATAAAGAACAAAATCCAAAATCAACAGCAAGAATCATAACAGGCACAATTTTTGGGCTAATATGCCTAGGCTGTATAATTTTAGGCGGAATCCCATTACTTTTATTGGTTTCAGTAATTGTATATCTTGGTTCTAGAGAATACGTACAAATTCTTGAACATAAAGGATTTTTTCCAAGCCTAAAAGTAATTTTCTTTGCTGATGTAGTTTTTGCAATAATGGCATATTTCAATTGCCTTAAATTAGTTCCACTGGCATTTACACTTGGAACACTGGTAGCATTTTTATGCGTACTGTTCAAAGGCAAACAACCATATATCGCAAATGTTTCAACAACCATTTTAGGTTTTGTTTATTGCGGTTGGTTTCCATTACATTTGTTATTTTTAAGAGATATTGGTTCTTACCGTATTACATCAATGGACATACTGTTAAAAACTGATATATTCAACGCCGGTCTTGCATACGTATTATTTATGTTTTGGCTGGTTATTGTAACAGATGTAGGTTGCTATTATGTAGGTAAAAACTTCGGCAAACATAAACTTGCACCGGTTATAAGTCCTAAAAAAACTATTGAAGGTTCAATCGGTGGTGCAGTTTTAACTGTTATTGCAGGTTTAATAATCGGACAATCTTGCCAAATGCCTTGGTATCATTCCTTAATCGCAGGGTTATTAGTTGCAATTTTCTCACAATTAGGTGATTTATGTGAATCATTACTAAAACGTGATGCAGGAGTAAAGGATTCCGGCGACTTACTTCCGGGACATGGTGGATTTTTAGATAGAACAGACAGTTACATTTTCACAATCCCTGTAATGTATTACTATTTTGCTTATTTCGTAGAATCTAACCAACTTTGGTACAATATTCTAAACTTTGCAAAAGGACTTTTTAATGTGTAAAGCGTTAGAAGATATATTTAATATTAAAATTACGGATGAGACTTTGTTTAAAAAGGCACTGACTCATCCGTCTTTTACTAAAGAAAATAATCTAAACTCGCTTGAAAATTATGAAAGATTGGAATTTTTTGGAGATTCGGTATTAAAACTTGCGATTTCTGAAAAGTTAATAAAAAAGTATAAAGAAAAACACGAGGGCGATTTAACTAAAATTCGTTCAATTCTTGTTTCTGATGAAACACTTGCAAAAATTGCGGAAGAAATTCACATAACAGATTTGATAATTTTAGGCAAACACGCAGAAAAAGCCGGCGAAAGAAACTGTAATTCAATTAAAGCATGTGTTTTTGAAGCACTTTTAGGTGCATTTTATCTTGATAATAAAAAACAAGAAATTATTGACTTTTTGATTGATATTTTTGAGCCTTATGTTGAAGAAGCAAATAAAAATTTTGCAAAATATAATGCAAAAGAACTTTTGCAAGAATATACTCAATCAAAAACAAAAGATTTACCAAAATATGTACTTTTAGAGGAATTAGGTCCGGCACACGCACCGCAATTCAAAATAAAAGTTACATATCAAAATCACATTTTAGCAACGGCAATAGGCAAAAGCAAAAAAGATGCAGAGCAAAAATGTGCATATCAGGCTTGTATTAAATTAGGAGTAATAAATGAATAAAGAAATTATTGTTTCACCATCAATTTTATCAGCAGATTTTGCTAACTTAGAAAGAGATATAAAACTTGTAGAAGACAACGGTGCAGACTGGATTCACGTCGACGTTATGGACGGACACTTCGTTCCGAATATTACAATAGGAATACCTGTTGTAAAATCATTAAAACGTTTTGCAAAAAAGCCTTTAGACGTTCATTTAATGATTGAAAATCCTGAAAAATATATTGAAGATTTTGCACATGCAGGTGCTGATATAATCACATTTCACTATGAAGCAGTAAAACCTGAAAATATTGAAGAAATTTGCAAAAAAATTAAATCATTAGGTTGCAAAGCAGGTATTTCAATTAAACCTAAAACAAACCAAAATGACATAATGCCATACCTTCAATTTGTGGATATGGTACTTGTTATGACTGTTGAACCAGGATTTGGCGGACAAGAATTTATGCATTTCTGTGCTCAAAAAATCCCTCAAATTAGAGAAAACGGTAAAGAAGATTTAATTATCCAAGTTGACGGTGGAATTAATGACGTAACTTCAAAAGTTTGTGTTTCTTTAGGTGCAAATTCACTGGTTGCCGGAAGTTACATTTACAAAAGCAAAGACATAAAAAAAGCAATCGAGTCTTTAAGAGCATAATATGACAAAAACCGGACAAATCTACAAAATTCACTCTGATTTTTACTATGTAAACAGCAATAACGAAACTTTTGAATGCAAACTTAGAGAAGTTTTAAAAAAACAAAAGCAAACTATTGTTGTAGGAGATTATGTAGAATTTGAAAACGGTGCAATTGAAAAAGTTTTACCAAAGAAAAATTATATACCAAGACCGAATGTTGCAAATGTTGACCAAATCATTATTGTTTCAGCCGTAAAAGAGCCAAAACTCGATTTTCAACAACTAAACCGCTACATCAGTTTTGCAAAATTTTATGGAATTGAAACCAAACTTTGTTTTAACAAAAATGACTTGTCATCAGACGATTCAACAATTCAAAAGGTTTTTGAAATATATGAACCTTTGGGTTATGATATAATATTCACATCAGCAAAAGAAAACGACGGATTAGAAGAATTTAAGGAACTTTTAGACGGAAAAATCTCAGTTTTATGCGGAAATTCAGGTGTTGGCAAATCCAGTTTAATAAACGCAATCAATCCGAAATGTAATTTACGCACAAAATCTGTGAGCGAAAAAACTGAACGAGGAACTCACACAACTCGCCACTGTGAAATAGTAAACGTTACAGATAGTGTCAGAATTGTTGATACTCCGGGGTTCAGCAACTTAAAATTTGATTTTCTGATACCGACAAAAGTTGATGAATTATTTGATGAAATTAAACAATACAAAGGATATTGCAAATTCACAGATTGTTTACACGACAACGAAAAAGGTTGTGCTGTGCTTGAACACATTGACAACATTGATTTAAGTCGATACGAAAGTTATCTTGCATTTGTAAAAGAAGCAAAAGAATATAAAGAAAAAATTAAATACTCCGGCACAAAGCGAGAAAGAGAAAAAAATTTTAAACATCATAACGATAAAGTTTCAGTGAAAATAAGTTCTAAAAAACGAGAAAAAGCAAGAAATACTCAAAAACAAGCAATAAATCAAGAAATACACGACGATGAAGAATGAAAAGTAGGAAAAAATGAAAGAATTAATCAAAAAAATAGAAGCAAAATTAGACGAATACTTACCTGTCAGTTATCCGGAAGAAATTTTTGAATCAATGCGTTATAGTGTACTTGCAGGTGGAAAAAGATTACGACCAATTATGTGTCTTGAAGCATGCAGAGTTTTCGGTGGAGATATTGAAAAAGCAATGCCAACGGCTTGTGCCTTTGAAATGTTGCACACACAGAGTCTTATTCACGATGATTTACCTTGTATGGATAACGATGATTATAGACGTGGCAAACTTACTAACCACAAAAAATTCTCTGAAAGCACAGCAGTTCTTGCCGGCGATGCTTTGATTAGTTACGGTGTTCAATTAATTATTGAAAAATCTGACCTACCGGCAGATATAATCGTAAAAATTTTAAGAGAACACGCAATTACAGCAGGTGCTTATGGCATTATTGCCGGTCAAGTAGTTGACATTGCAATGGAAGGTAAACCTTACGATGCTGAAATTTTAAAATATATTCACACCCACAAAACTGCTGACTTATTTAAAGGAGTTTTAAAATCAGGTGCAATCATTGCAGGTGCAAATAAAGACCAACTTCAAGCAATGAACTATTTTGGTCAAAATTTAGGAATTGCATTCCAAATTTGTGATGATATTTTAGATGAAATTTCAACATTTGAAGAAATGGGTAAAACTTTAGGTAAAGACAAAAATGCAGGAAAACTTACATATACTGCACTTTTTGGACTTGAACAATCAAAATGTAAACTTAATTCACTTTTAGATAATGCTTATGGTATACTTAAAACACACAACATTGATTCAGAAATATTTAATACAATAATTGAATCTATAAGAGAAAAGGTTAATAGATAATGGAAAATTTCGCATCACAAATAGTGAATACAGGTGTAGAAGCAATGCTTTGCGGTCTTTTTGGTTCACTACTTGCACAAGCAATAAAATTAATGTTAAACACAATTATAAAAAGAAAACTTGATTTCAGAGTTTTAACAACTACCGGCGGAATGCCAAGTTCTCACTCTGCGGGAGTTTGTGCCTTATCGACAATTATAGGTATTATCACAGGATTTACATCACCTGTTTTTGCCGTATCAGTTGGTTATGCTTTTATCGTAATGTACGATGCTGCCGGTATTCGTAGAGCATCAGGTAAAATGGCAGTTTGCTTAAACAAAATGATGAGCGAATTCTACAAACACGATATTAATGCTGCGGGTACTAAATTAAAAGAACTTTTAGGACATACACCAAAAGAAGTTTTCTGCGGTGCATTATTTGGTATAGCCTTTGCTTTTTGGTTTCACTACATCTTTCTTTTATAGTGAGGCAAAATGTCTAACTTATATTTAAAAAGAAGTAGTTTTACACTTGCAGAAATGATGGTTGTAATGACCATTGTCGCAATTATGGCGGTGCTTACAATTCCTACTGTGGTAAAAACCAACAGAGATAGAACATTTGCAGATATGCTTGCAAAAGAATATCAAAAAATAGAAACTGCACTTATATTAGAAAAATTTCTTGGATTTGATGTAAGTAGTTATCAAATCAGTGCGATAGATAAATCCTACAAACCAAGCGAATTTTTTCAATTATTGATAGAAAAATTAAAAACAATAAAAAATTGTGGTGCAACAGATGACGGTTGCTTTGATAATAGTGAATTAAGAGGATATTCTCTAAGATTAGTTACAGGTGCAGGAATACTTGTAAACGACGATTTTAGAGGAGAATATGACTCCGTAGACAGAACTAATCGAATTTTAGGCTCAACTTATATTGATATAGACGGCCCTGTTGGTGCAAACAAAGCAGGAATAGACCAATTTGGATTTTATACAACAAAAAAAGGACTAATCCCGATGGGCGGACCTCAAGATAATCTTGTTCCATTTTCAAAATGTTTAGAAAACGGTGGTTATGCGTGTACCGCATGGGTTTTAATCAATAAAAACATGGACTATAAAAATTGTCCAAAAGTTATAAATTGGAAAACAAAAAAAACGTGTAATTAACACATACCAACGATAATGACATTTTTTCTTTACAAAAAAAATGTTTATGTTATTATTTTTTCAGAGATAAAATAAAGGAGAATTTATGATTTCGGTAAACGATTTAAAAACAGGCTTAACTCTTCAACTAGACGGCGGTTCATTATGGTCAGTAGTTGAATTCTTACACGTAAAACCCGGAAAAGGTGCAGCATTTGTAAGAACAAAATTAAAAAACGTTGAAACCGGTCAAGTAGTTGAAAAAACATTTAGAGCCGGTGAAAAAGTTGCAAAAGCAATGTTAGATCGTCGTGATATGCAATATTTATATAAAGAAGGTGAAGGATACGTAATGATGGATTTGGAAACTTATGACCAAATCACAGTATCTGCAAATATGATTGGCGATGGCTTAAAATATTTAAAAGAAAACATGAACGTATCAGTATTAACTCACGAAGGTTCTGTAATCGGTGTTGATTTACCTGCACACGTAGAATTAGAAGTTGTTAACACACCTCCGGCAGAAAAAGGTAACACTTCACAAGGTGGAACAAAACCGGCAGAAACAGAAACAGGTGCAGTGATTAATGTACCATTCTTTGTAGTAAATGGCGACAGAATTAGAGTAGACACAAGAACAAATGAATACCTTGACAGATGCTAGTTGCATCTTTTAAGAAAGGTGGTAAAAAATGAAATTTGATTTAAAATATCTTGAAAAACTTGCAAAGTTAATGAACGAAAGTGAATTAACAGAAATGCAACTTGATGATCAAGAACAATCAATTATAATGAAACGAGAAAAACAAACTGTTACAGCACAACAATTAGCCCCTGTGGTTGAAGTACCTCAAGTTGTACAACAAGCAACACCGGTTGCTCAACAACCTACAGAAGAAGCAAAACCGGCACCTGCAAAAACAGGTAAGGCTATTAAATCACCAATGGTTGGAACATTCTACAAGGCAGCAGCACCGGATTCTCCTGCATTCGTAGAAGTTGGTTCTCTTGTAGCACAAGGTGAAGTTGTATGTATCATTGAAGCAATGAAACTTATGAACGAAATCGAATCAGATTTTTCAGGTAAAGTTGTTGAAATTTGTGTAGACGACGGACAACCTGTTGAATACGGTCAAGTTCTTATGTACATAGAATAATTGAGTTGGGATTAGATTATGTTTAGAAAAGTTTTGGTTGCAAACCGTGGAGAAATCTCGGTAAGAATTATTAGAGCATGTCGTGAATTAGGTATTCCGACAGTAGCAGTATACTCAGAAGCAGATGCAAATTCTCTTCACGTAAGATTAGCCACTGATGCATATTGTATCGGGCCGGCAGATAGTTCAAAAAGTTATTTGAACATTCCTGCGATTATGTCCGTTGCAGAACTTGCAGGGGTTGACGCAATTCACCCCGGATATGGTTTCTTGTCAGAAAGAGCCGATTTTGCAGAAATCTGTGAACAACATGGCATCAAATTTATCGGACCAAGTTCAGATTCAATGAGAAAAATGGGCGATAAAGCGACTGCTCGTAAGACAATGATTGAAAATAACGTACCTGTAACACCTGGAACAGGTATTGTATACAGTGCAAAAGAAATCAAAAGATTTGCAAAAAAAGTAGGCTATCCGCTAATTTTGAAGGCAACTGCCGGCGGTGGCGGAAAAGGTATGAGAATCGTTAGAAATGACGATGAAGTTGAAACAAACTTCTCTTTATGCCGTACTGAAGCACAAAAATTCTTTGGTAATCCTGATGTTTACTGTGAAAAATATTTAGAAAACCCTCGTCATATTGAGGTTCAAATCATTGGTGATAAATTCGGCAACTACATTTACTTAGGCGAACGTGATTGCTCAATTCAAAGAAGACACCAAAAATTAATTGAAGAAGCACCATCACCTGCAATTGATGAAAGAACACGTAAAAAAATGGGTGAAGCATCAATTCGTGCAGCAAAAGCAGTAAAATATGAAGGCGTTGGTACTTGTGAATTTTTACTTGATAGCGACGGAAAATGGTACTTCATGGAAATGAATACTCGTGTTCAGGTAGAACACTGCGTTACAGAAATGATTTCTCAAGTTGATATTGTTAGAGAACAAATTCGTGTAGCAGCAGGTCATAAATTAGATTACAAACAAAAAGACGTTCTAATCAGAGGACATGCTATTGAATGCAGAATTAACGCAGAAAATTCTGAAAAGAACTTTATGCCTTGCCCTGGAACTATCGAAGGTTATGTTCAACCGGGTGGTTTCGGTGTAAGAGTTGATTCTCACGTATACCCTGGATATAAAATCCCTCCATATTATGATTCAATGATAGGTAAATTAATCTGTTGGGGTGAAAACAGAAACCAAGCAAGACGTAGAATGTATCAAGCATTAAAAGAATACGTTGTTATTGGGGTTGAAACTACAATTCCGTTCCACCAATCTATTATTGAAGATGAAGTATTCATTAGCGGAAAATTCAATACAAGTTTCCTTGAAGATTTCTATAGACGCACAGGCAGAAGCGAAGATTCTAAACCGAAAAAATAACGGTAATTTAACATCTTTGCACTAATTGATTTTACGTTTATAATATTAATATGTCTGATGAACAAGATTTACAAGAAATAGAAGAATTGCAAGCGATTTTGCGTGAAGACTCGTCTAACTTTCAAGCAAGACGTCGTTTGGCTGTGGTTTTGCTAGACAAAGGTTTTAACGAAGAATCTTTGAAACAATTCCAATTTTTGATAAGCATTTTTCCTCAAGATGCAAGCCTTTATTACAATAAGGGTATTGTTCACGAAAAAATGAGAGATTTATCAAAGGCTGAACAAGCATATTTGAAAGCAATTGAACTTTCACCTGACGAAACAGATTTTTATTACAATTTAGGTCTTGTTTATATTGATATGCGAGAATTTGATAAAGCAATTGAATGCTTTAAACGTGTATTAACAACTGACATTGATGATTCAAACAGTTATTTCAATCTTGGTCTTTGTTATGTAAAAAAAGAACAACCTGATATTGCTAAAGTTTGCTTTATGAAAGCGGTTGCACTGAATAGCAACGATATTTTTGCACACTTTCATTTAGGATATATTTACAAAAATGAGGGGAAAATTTCAGAAGCAATTGCCGAATACAAAAAAGTTATTGAGCAATCTCCAAACTACAGTTGGGCTTATTTCAATTTAGGTTCGATTGCTTACGACCAAGGTGATTACAATAGTGCATTAGGTTACTTACAAAAAACTTTAGAATACAACCCTCGTGATGTTGAAGCATACAAAATTATTTCAAAAATTTTGTGCAAATCTGAACGTTACGATGAAGCAATGATGATTATGAAAACTGCACTGCAAGAAGTTCCTGATAATGGCGACTTGTACTATGTCATGGCACAAATTGTTAAACACAGACAAATGTGGAGTGAATACAAACAATGCATGGAACTTGCAATGCAATACCACGACACTCTTTCAATCCAACCCAAAGAAGTTAAACAAGAATTGGATAAAAACTTACCTCAAAATATTTAAAAACAAGTGTATTCTTTACTTTTTTTGTGTTAAAATTTTTTCAAATAAGTGAGGATTGTAAATTATGAAAATGTCAAAATTGTTTGTACAAACCCTAAGAGAATTTCCGGCAGATGCTGAAGTTGTTTCTCATAAATTTTTGGTAAGAGCAGGTTACATCAGAAAATTAACCAGTGGTGTATACAGTTACTTACCTTTAATGTGGCGAGTTATCCATAAAATAGAAAATATCATAAGAGAAGAATTAAATGCTTCAGGTGCTCAAGAATTATTGCTTCCTGTAGTTCAACCAAGAGAACTTTGGGACGAATCAGGAAGATGGGAAGCATACGGCAGAGAATTGGCTCGTTTCAGAGATAGACACGATCGTGAAATGTGCTTATCACCAACAGCAGAAGAAGTTATCACTGCGGTTGCTCGTGATGGCTTAAAATCATACAAACAAATGCCTGTAAACTTATATCAATTTCAAGAAAAATTTAGAGATGAAGTTCGTCCTCGTTTTGGTTTACTAAGAGGTCGTGAATTTATTATGAAAGACGGCTACAGTTTTGACATTGACCAAGAAGGGTTAGATAAAGAATATAAAAACATGGCTGATGCTTACACAAGAATTTTCAAACGTTGTGGGCTTGAAACAAAAATGGTTCAATCAGATTCAGGTGCAATTGGCGGAAGTGTAAGCCACGAGTTTATGGTAATCACAACAACAGATGCGGGCGAAAACGATGTATTCTACTGTGATGGTTGTGATTATTCTGCAAACTCAAATCACGCAGTATCAAAACTTCCACCGGCAGATGTTGACGGAAGCAAATTTGGTTTTAATGAAACAAAAATTATAGATACTCCTCAAACTCTTTCAATTGAAGAACTTTGCAACTTCTTGAATATTCCAGCAACAATAATTTTAAAATCTTTAGTTTACATTATTGATAAAAAACCGGTTTTAGCCTTAATCAGAGCAGACAAAGAAGTTGAAGAAACAAAATTGTTGAATGCCGTAGGTGGTATGGACATCAGAATTGCATCAGCACCTGAAATTGAAGAATTAATGGCAGAAAAAGGTTTTCACACAGCAAGAGGATTTATCGGCCCTAAAGGAATGGACGGAATTACAATTGTTGCAGATGAAACTGTTAAAGATATGAAAAACTTCGTTGTTGGTATTAACCAAGAAGATAAACACATGGTTGGTGCAAACTTAGATGTTGATATTCCTCACATCGAAAAATTTGAAGACATTAGACTTGCACAAGCAGGCGAAATTTGTCCACAATGCGGTCAACCGCTAAAAGTTACAAGAGGTATTGAAGTCGGTAACATTTTCCAATTAGGAACAAAATATTCAAAACCAATGAATGCAATGTTTTTGGATAAAAACGGTAAGGCTCAGCCTTATGTAATGGGTTGTTACGGTATTGGTGTTACAAGAACTGCCGCTGCTGCTGTTGAAAGATGGCATGATGAACATGGTATTTTATGGCCAATTCAAATTGCACCATATCACGTTTGCATTGTACCTTTGAACGATAAAGACGAACAACAAATGAGTGTTGCAAAAGATATTTATACAAAACTTATGAATGCCGGTATTGAGGCTGTTCTAGACGACCGCCCTGAAAGAGCGGGGGTTAAATTCAAAGATGCTGATTTAATAGGCTTCCCATTCAGAATTACTGTTGGTAAAACAATTTCTGAGGGTCAAGTTGAATTAAAAACTCGCCAAACAGATTCAACAGAATCAATGACTCCGGAACAAGCAGTTGAAAAAGTTATTACAAAAATAAAGGAAGTTTTATAATGAAAGATTGCATTTTTTGTAAAATAATTAATAAAGAAATTCCGTCAAATTTTGTATATGAAGACGATGCAGTTATTGCTATTAATGACCTTAATCCACAAGCAGACACTCACGTTTTGGTAATTCCTAAAACTCACGTTACATCATTGGCTGAACTTGAGGACGAAGAATTAATGGTAAAACTTCTAAAAGGTGTTAAAGCAACCGCAAAAAAACTTGGTTTAACTGACTATAGAACAATTATGAACACTGGCAAAGGTGCAGGACAAACAGTTTTCCACTTGCACGTACACATTTTGTCAGGCAAATTAACTGAAAAATTAGGATAACAAAATATATGGTAGATGAACAAAATTACTACAGAGAAATAACTCCGTCAGGTTTTGGTATCGCAATCAAAATCAAGGAAGTTTTATTCTCAACCCAGTCAAAATATCAAAAAATTGAAGTTTTGGATTCAGAATCCTCTTTAGGCAAAATCCTAACTCTAAATGATTTGATGTTCGTAACTGAGGGTGATGCTCACCATTACAACGAAATGATTACACATCTTCCACTTTTGAGCCATAAAAATCCTAAAAATATTTTAATCATTGGTGGTGGAACAGGTGCATCAACAAAAGAAGTTCTAAAACACGAAACAGTTGAAAAAGTTGTCATTGTTGATATTGATGAAGAAGTAGTAAACACCTGCAAAAAATATTTACCGTCTATCGCAAGTTGTCTTGATAATGAGAAAGTTGAAGTAAAAATTGCAAATGCCTTTGAATATCTTCAAAACACAGATAACAAATTTGACGTTGTAATCATTTCATCACCAGACCCACTAGGCCCCGGAATTGGCGAATACACAAGCGATGTTTATCAAAATTTAAAAAGAGTTTTAAATGAAGATGGAATTGTTGTAATTCAATCAGAAAGCCCTGTTGCTAATATTCAAAAAAGTAAAATTTTATATACAAATTTATTAAAAAATTTCAAAATCGTAAAAAGTTATACATCTCCAATTCCAACATACCCTGGAAGTTGCTGGGCTTGGGCATTTTGCTCTGAAACAACAAGACCTTTAGATAACTATAATGAAGAACGTTATAAAAAAATTGTCGACCAATGTAAATTATTCAACTTGAAATACGCAAAAGAAAGACTGGAACAAGAAACAATTTTAGATGATTTAATATAAAGAAAGGGAAATTAAAAGTGTCAGAAGAATTATATTACAAAGAAATCACACCATCAGGCTACGGAATCGCAATTAAACTAAAAGGTGTTTTATTTTCAGAACAATCAAAATATCAAAAAGTTGAAATCTTAGATTCTGATTCAAAATTAGGTAAAATCTTAACCCTTGATGATTTAATGATGGCAACAGAAGGTGATGAATATTTCTACCACGAAATGATTGCACATATTCCAATGATGAACCACCCATGCCCTAAATCAGTTCTTGTAATTGGTGGTGGCGATGGCGGTACTGTTAGAGAAGTGCTAAAACACAACACCGTTGAAAAAGTAGTTCTTTGTGAAATCGATGACATGGTAATTGAAGCATCTAAAAAATACTTGCCTACAATCGCTTGCAAATTAGATGACCCTAAAGTTGAAATTAGAGTTGAAGATGCTATTGAATACATTAAAGATAAAAAAGATATGTTTGATATTATCTTAATCGATTCAACAGACCCAATGGGACCTGGGGTTGGTTTATTCACAGAAGAATTCTACACAAATGTTATGAATTCGCTAAAAGACGGTGGTATTATGGTTGCTCAATCAGAAAGCCCTGTTGCTAACGAAGATGAAATCAAACACATGTACAGATTATTGAAAAAAGTGTTCCCAATCGTAAGTTCATACACTTCACCAATTCCAACATACCCTGGTGGGTATTGGGCTTGGGCATTCTGCTCTAAAACAGTTGAACCTCTTTCATACATCGATGAAGAACGTTGTGCAGAAATTACAAAACAATGTAAAATCTATAACAAAGACTACCACAAGGCAAGATTTGCACTTCCAACTTTCTTAGATGATTTAACCGGTAACAACTAAAATTTTCAATATAAAAAATAATAAAATGGCGACGATTTTTTCAAAATCGTCGCCATTATGTTAAAAACTTTTATACGATAGTAACTTTATCTTCAGTTGTAAGTCCAACTTTACCTGCTTCAGGATTCATAACCTCAATTTCCACTCGGTTTCTTCCCTCTTGAATACCGTCTGTTCCCATTAGAACAAACATTCCCTCTTGTCCTAAGCGGAAACTTACAGGATTTTCTTCTGAAACATCTGTTCCTAAAAGTTCTTTACCTTGAGTTATAAATTTAACTTTTTCAGCAGTATAAGTTACATCATTAATTTTAACGTAATTAAATCCGCTAATGAACCCTGGTCCAAGAACATTTTTTAAAACAAAAGTAATTTTACCGTCTTCTTTTTTTAGCGAACCACTTTTGTAAAGCCTCTTAATTAAAAACTCTGGTACAACTGCCATAAATCTTCTCCTTACTTATTAAAACAACTGATAATGATAATCATCACCTATCTCCAGTATAACATTTTTTGCTTCATTTTTAAAGTCCCATTGAGTTGGAATATGTTTTTCTCTTTGCCAAACAACAATATCAAGAGTATTGTGTTCCTTTAAAAACGAAGAAATTAAGTAAAATTTGTCTTGAACATTTGCACGTTTAATATATCGTCCAATTTTATAACCGTTCAAAAAAATTGTCGCACGTCTATATGGAAAATCTTTTAATGACAAATATTTTGCAAATGTATGATTTTCTTTAAATTCCACATCAAAATTTGTCGAAATCCTCAACAAGTAAGGAGAATCACTTTCTCTAAACAAACCTTTTTGAATAGAAAGTTTTTCATCGACTGAAAACGTTATATCCATTTCCGGTTTAGTAACAAATGTAACTAAACCTCTAGGATAATTTGTATCCCCCGAAAAGCCCTTGTCAAAACCAAGATTTTCGACTAGAATAGTTAATTCGTTTATTTTTTTATTCAAGATTTTTTTATTCAGTGAAATTTGAATAGTTTCAGAGATTTGTTGAAGTTTTTCTATCTTATAACTATTACGGCTTAAAACCTCTTTGCCATTGATATATACCGCAAACAAATGCCTTGCGGAAAGTGTCAATTCTTCAATTGTATCAGGAATTTGTGCTTTATACCATACAAATTCATCATAGGCTTTGCAAGAAAGAGAATCTGTTTCTCCATCTATCTTTCGCCACGATGAATAATCATAATCGCAATCAATTTCATTTGCACAAAAACTGACTTGATGATTTTTGTATTTCATTGGTTTTTCAAATTTTTCAACTTTGTAAGGCTTTTGAGAGAAGCCATTTTTTAAGTCAAGATATGCGACTTCTCGTGTTGAAGATAATCCTATAATACCATTTGAATACATCATATCGGCATTAAAAATAATTTTGTTATTCAATACCCAAGTTTTATCAGCAAGTTGCTTGTTTATAAATACAAATTCTGTCTTTTTACCATTTTCTTCAAAAATTATACGCTCATAGTTCTTTTTATCAGCAGAAATCAAAGTATTTCTGCCTTTTACCTTGATATGTGAACCGTTTCCAGATAAGAAAAATACATATTCATGGTTATCATCTTTTAATCTGGTAAAAATTTCTGTATCTGAAAATTCAATTTCGCATGCCAGTAATTTCAAATTTTTAGGACAAATTTTCATATCAAAAGGTTTTAAAAATACCTTAAATCCATCAGGGAGTTCAAGTTTTCTGCTTTCTTCTGAAAAATTTCTTAAAAATAGCCATTGACAATGATTTTCATTATCTTGTCTAAGTTTTGCATAAATATTTTCTTCGCATAAATCATAATCGAGAGAATCTGTATTTGTTAAACCAAAGGAATTTAAAAAATAATTTATTTCTTTTACTTTAAAATAATTTGGTTGTAATTTACCAAATTCATCAATTGGTGCGGTAAATTCGTAACTTGTATAAACCTCATCGCAAGCATAATTATCCCAAGATGTTCCTCCACAACCCATATAATGGTTAAAAAGCGTAACCCCTTGCGAAATGGCAGTTTTAGTCATAATGTTAATATGTTCATCACCCAAGGATTTACGAATATGTTCATAACCTGAACCGTCCCATTTGTCAAACCAACCTGCCTGCATTTCGGCAATAAAAGACGGTGCATCTTCTTTGCACGCAAAAACATCTTCAACATTATCTAAAACATCAAAGCAAAAATTATCCTGTTTCCAATTTTGACTTGGATTAATGTAAGGATACAAATCACAAGCATAAATATCAACTACATCAGACCAAAGCCCTGAAAAATAAGCATCATTATGAAATATTGGACAAGTTACACCTCTCTCACGAACCATTTTATACAATTCTCGCATATAAGTTTCGTCCATTTCATCTGTCGCATACTCATTTTCAATTTGGAATAAAACAACATTATCAAATTTAATTATTTTCGGAATAATTACGTCATACCATTCTTTTAAATATTCCATATATTTTTCAGAATAATGATACTCAGTACCAATTCTATTACGTGGAATAACCTCTTTATCTTCTAAAAGCCATAGAGGAAACCCTCCGGCACTAACCTCAGCATTAATAAACGGCCCTGGTCGTGCAATAACAAAAAGTCCTACATCTTTTGCAACTTGAAGAACTTTTTCCACATCTTTTATACCCTCAAAATCATATTCATGAGGTTTCAAACTATGATATTGCCAATAAAAATAAATATCTACAGCATTATAACCTGCGGCTTTCATTTTCAAAAAACGGTCTTTAGCAAGTTCAACCCCTGGGGTTCTAAAATAATGGAACGCTCCGCTTTTTAAAAATACTCTTTTACCATCAATAATTAAAGAATGCTTGTCGAATTTTATATCCATTTTATTATTTTGAACTATTTTTGAAAAATAATCAATACAAATCGCAAAAAATAATGTATTTTAAGTATATTTGGTGTAAAATCAACTTATGAATTTCACAACAGAAGAATTGATTTTTGTAACAAATGCAAAAGTCTTAAAAAATAATACACACAACAGAAGTTTCTCTATTTCGACCGATACAAGAACAATAAATTCGCAAAACGTTTATATTGGACTAAAGGGCGAAAAATTTGATGGTGAAAAATTTATTCCAAAAGCAGTTGAAGCAGGTGCAAAGGCTTATTTTACAACCACAGGCTTAATTCTAGACGATGCAGACCTTGTTTTACAAGTAAAAAGCCCTATTATTGCATATTTACAACTGGCAAAATTATATTTAAACAAAATTTCACCAAAAGTTATTGCACTTACCGGCAGTTCGGGCAAAACAACTACAAAAGAAATGGTTACAAGTGTTTGCCGTCAGCAGTTTAGAACCTTTTCAACACCTCTAAACCACAATAACGAAGTTGGTTTTTGTCAAACAATTTTATCTATGCCACAAGACACTCAAATTTTAATTCTTGAAATGGGTATGAGAGGCTTAGGAGAAATTGAATTATTATCAAAATATTCAAATCCTGATATAACAATTATTACAAACGTTGGAACATCTCATATCGGACGTTTAGGTAGCAGGGAAAATATTGCCAAAGCAAAATGTGAAATATGCAAATATCAAAAACACGACGGTTGTTTTATCGCAAATGATTGCGATTTAATAAAAAAAACAGTAGAATTTAACGGAGAAAAGGTTTATTTTTCAATAAATAATGTTGAATTTGAAGAAAAAACTATCGGAAAAACAAAATTCAAATACAAAGACGAAGAATACCAATTAAATATCGAAGGAGATTATAATGTTGAAAATGCTCTTGCGGCAATTGAAGCAGGATTACATTTAGGCATTTCTCCTGAAAAAATAAATGACGGTTTAAAAATTTACGCACCGATTGAAAAACGTTGGCAAATTGAAACTGCTGGCGGATACAAAGTTATAAACGATGCTTACAACGCAAACCCTGACTCAATGAAAGCGGCTCTTTCAACAGTTTTGGAACTTTATCCTGACTCTGTTTTAGTTTTAGGAAATATGGGCGAACTTGGTCAAGATGAAGAATATTACCACGAACAAATAGGTCAATTTATTCTTGATAAACTAAACGAAAATAATCATGTTAAAATAATAACAGTCGGAAATCTTGCAAAAAAAATTGCTGAAACCGTAAAAAAACAGAATATTTTTGCAGTTGATTTTGAAACTAATAATCAAGTAGTAGATTACATAAAAAATAATATTGAAAAAAATTCAACAATATTTTTGAAAGCATCTCACTCAATGAAATTTGATGAAATCTTAAACGGATTAAAAGGAGAAAACTTATGATAATGGCAACAATAGCATTTATTTTAGGCTTAATTTTATGCCTATTATTTGGAGTTCCATATATCGATTTTTTAAGAAAAAGAACAATCGGACAATACGTTCTTGAACTTGCACCTGAAGCACATAAGAAAAAACAAGGCACACCAACTACAGGCGGTGTTTTTATCGTAGGTGCAATCATTCTTGCGTCAATTATTGTAATGGCATTGGCTCAACAACTTAACTCTTTCGGATTTATTATCTTAATCACTTTATTTTTCTACACTCTTGCAGGATTTCAAGATGATTATTTAAAAATAAAAGGAAAAGAAAATCAAGGTTTAACTCCGAAAGGAAAATTGATTAGACAAATAGTAATCGCTTTACTACCTGCAATTTTTATGCCACTTTGCGGAGAACATTTTACAAGAATTTCATTTGCATATCACTACATTGATTTAATGTGGTTTTATCCGATATTTGCAGTATTCATCATCATTGGTGCATCTAATGCGTTTAATTTAACCGACGGACTTGACGGTTTAGCATCAAGTTGTGGTATTCCTGTATTTTTAGCATGTGCAATTATTGCAGGGATAAATGGATATACAGCAGTTTCTATTATCGCATCAGCAACAGCAGGGGCTTTAGTCGGATTTCTAAAATATAACAAAGCAAAAGCACAAGTATTTATGGGCGATACAGGTTCTTTAGCAATAGGTGGTTTACTTGGAACACTTGCAGTTATGGGTAAATTTGAACTTATGCTTATAATAATCGCAATGGTATTTATTTGTGAAACTTTATCAGTAATCATTCAAGTTACAAGTTTCAAATTAACAGGAAAAAGAGTTTTCAAAATGGCACCAATTCATCACCACTTTGAACTTCTTGGTTGGAGTGAAAATCGTATCGTAATTACATTTGCAACTTTTTCGACAATTTTTAGTATAATTGCAGTTGCACTATCGTATCTATATTTTAAAGGATTAATTTAATGAAAAAAAATTGGTTTGAAAAAAAGGTTTTAATACTAGGTTTGTCTAAAAGCGGTATCGCTGCTGCAAAATACTTAAGCAGTAAGTGTGCAAATGTTTATATTACTGAAAGCAGAGAAGAAAAACCGGAAGATAAAGAATTATTAGACGAATTAAAATCTCTTGATATTCAAGTAGAAATGGGCGGACATTCTGACGAATTTATCAAAGACAGTTATCTTGCAGTTACAAGTCCCGGAATTCCACCTCATAGTGAACTTTTCAAACGTGTAAAAGAGGCTAATGTACCTATCGTTTCTGAGATTGAACTTGCTTTTTCTGAAAGCAGAAAGCCATTTATTGCAATCACAGGAACAAACGGAAAAACAACAACAACTGCACTAACAGCACATATTTTAAGCGAAGAATATAAAGCAGAACCTTGTGGAAACTATGGTGTTCCACCTTGTTCATTGCTTAACGACGAAGATTTGGACTATTTTGTTTGTGAAGTTAGTTCATTCCAACTTGAAACAAGCAATTCGTTCCAACCTCAAATTGCTTGTTGGACAAACTTTACACCAGACCATATTGATTGGCATCAAGGATTAGAAAATTACTTTAACGCAAAAGCAAAAATCT
Source organism: uncultured Candidatus Melainabacteria bacterium (assembly GCA_934717745.1). Classification (GTDB taxonomy): domain Bacteria; phylum Cyanobacteriota; class Vampirovibrionia; order Gastranaerophilales; family Gastranaerophilaceae; genus UBA6984. The sequence goes on from CAKUZB010000005.1 coordinate 67,365, forward strand.
TTAAACAACCACAATTACCTGCATTTGCAGTATTTAATGGGGCTGATGAAAAATTATTAGAATTTTCTAAAACTTGCAAATCAAATGTATTTTTATTCGACAAAAAAGTAGATGACAACTGTTGCTACATCGAAAATGATAAAATTTATTTTTGCCGTAAAAATAAAACTGAAGAAATAATTTCACTTTCAGAATGCCCTCTAATCGGACATCACAACTACCAAAACGTAATGTGTTCAATTATCGTGGCAAAAATCGAAGGCATTTCAAACGAGGACATCAAAAAAGCGATAATGTCGTTTAAAGTTCCTGAACACAGATTGGAATACGTTGCAAAAATTGGCAATACTGATTTTTACAACGATTCAAAAGCAACAAATCCTGAATCAGCAATCGTTGCAATTAATTCTTTCAACGACAAAAACGTTGTTTTAATTGCCGGTGGACGTGATAAAAATACAGATTTAAAAGAGTTTTGCGATTCAATTAATAAACATATCAAAACAGTTATTTTAATCGGAGAAGCAGGAAAACGTTTTGAAGAAAATTTAAAACAAAACGGATTTGAAAATATAATTTTTGAAGAAACAATGCAAAGTGCAATAGACAAAGGCTTATCATTAAATCCTGATGTAGTCTTGTTATCACCGGCATGTGCAAGTTTCGATATGTTCAGCGGTTACGAAGAACGAGGAAAAGTATTTAAAGATTATGTATTATCAAAAGTATAATCCAAAAAGAGAAGAACCTTTTGCTCCAAAGCAAAGCGTAATCCTAACTCCGCCAGACAAGACGGTTTTAGTTGTTGTGGCATTTTTGGTTACTATTGGTATTATATCAATTTTTTCGGCAAGTGCACCTAAGTGTATGGAATTAGGACAAAATCCGGCAAGATTTGCACTATTTCAAATATTTTTTCTTATAATCGGTATTTTTGGTATGAAATTTTTCATCAATTACGATTATAAAAATCTTGTTGTTTGGACAATGCCAATAACCATTGCGGTTGTCGTCTGCTTAGTTTTAGTAGCATTTACACCGTTAGGAGTTACCGTAAACGAATCCAGACGTTGGTTAAACATAGGTTTTACGAACCTGCAACCGTCAGAATTTGCAAAACTTTCAGTAGTATTATTGACAGCAAGTGCTTTTTGCAAAAACAGTAAAATCTTTGATAATAATAAATTTATTTATTTTGGCTCAATACTTTTTATGGTTGCATTAATTTATAAACAACCTAACTTAAGTATGGTTATCTTACTTTTAATGACTTCTCTTATCGTTTGGTTAAGTGCCGGTGGGCCGTTAAAACTTGTTTTAACATTGGGTGCTGCGGGTTTTGCTTTTGGCGTAACAATGATTACAACAGCCCTAAACGGATTATCATTTTTAATTAAACCATACCAATTAACACGTATTACAACATGGTTAAACCCTGAACAATACGCACTTACATCAGGTTATCAAATCATTCAGGCACTTACGGCTTTTGCTGCGGGAAATTTCTTTGGAGTAGGATTTGGAAACTCAAAACAAAAATTATACTGGCTTCCAGAATCACATACCGACTTTATTTATGCCGTTATTGGTGAAGAATTAGGTTGGATTGGCTGTGTTTTAGTTATCGGACTATTTTGGACTTTAATACACAGAGGATTAATCATAGCATCACGTTGCCCTGATATGTACGGCAAACTTTTAGCCGTTGGAATTACATTCTCATTAGGTTTTCAAGCCTTTTTAAATATTTCAGTTGCAACTTCATTCTTGCCTGCAACAGGTGTTCCACTTCCATTCATCAGTTATGGTGGTTCTTCACTTATGGTTTCATTGTGGATGATTGGTATTTTGTTAAATATTTCTAAAAAACGAGTTAAAAAAATAAGGGTAAATTCAAATGTCAGATTCCTCTAAGAAAAAATATACTTATTTCATTACAGGCGGTGGCACAGGAGGACATATCTATCCCGCAATCGCTGTAGCACAAGCACTTAGAAAAGATGAAACAACCAAAGATATTTATTACGTTGGCAATCCTAAAAACATGGAATATGAAATAGTAAAAAAATTAAAATTTAAATTTTTACCAATTCAAGTTTCAGGAATGCCAAGAAAAATAAGTTTTTCATTCCTAAAATGGGGAATTGAATTGGAATTAGCAAACTGGAAAGCCTTGTATTACTTATGGAGATTTAAACCGAACGCAATTTTAGGCACAGGCGGATATGTTTCTGCACCAACCTTATTTGCTTCAAATATTTCGAAAACGCCATATATGATTCACGATTGCGATGCTCAACCCGGAATCGTTTCAAAATTTGTTGCACCTATGGCAAAAACAGTTTCTTTAGCATTTGAAGATTCTGCACACAATATAAAAGCCCAAAACATTCATGTTAATGGCAATCCAATTCGTGAAGAATTTAAAACAACAACAAAAGAAAAAGCAAGAGAACATTTAGGACTTGAAAACAAAACTACTATCTGTATTATGGGTGGTTCGCAAGGTGCAAAATCAATTGACAATGCTGCTGTAGAAATTTTAAAAGAAATTTTTGAAAAATATGATGTTCAAATTATTTTTCAAACAGGTGCAAAACATTACGAAAACACTGTTTCAAGATTAAAAGAAATTTATCCGGAATTTGAACAAAATAAAAAATTAATCGTAAAACCATATTTTGATGATATGGTTACAGTTCTAAAAGCCTCTGATATTGCCGTATCCAGAGCAGGTTCATTAAGTTTGTCTGAAATTTGTGCTTGCTCAATTGCACCTATTTTAATTCCATATCCGTATGCTGCGGCTGACCACCAACGCAAAAATGCAAAATCTCTTTTGAACAAAAATGCATGTTTGTATTTGGAAGATTCTGACACAAATCCGCAAAATTTAATGGAAAAACTTGAAGAATTACTTAAAAATCCTCAAAAATTGCAAGAAATTCAACAAAATACAACAAATTTAGCAAAACTTGATGCAACTGAAAAAATCGTAGAACAATTAAAAAAAGTAGCAAAAAATGATTAAAAATTACGAAAAAGCGATAGCATTATTAACTTCTCAAGGTAAATTTTACATAAATCTTGGGCTTGATAGAATTTCTGCGATTTTGGATTTAATGGGAAACCCTCAACGCAAATTAAAATGTATTCACGTTGCCGGAACAAACGGAAAAGGCTCTGTTTGTGCAATTATTAGCACCGTTTTAAAAGAAGCAGGGTTTAAAGTAGGATTATTTACAAGCCCACATCTTTTTAGATACACTGAAAGAATTCAAATCGACGGAAAAGAAATCGAAGAAGAAATTTTTGCTGAAAAAATTTTTAAAATTCAAGAACTTTCTGAAAAAAATAATATTCACCTAACTGAATTTGAAATTTTGACTGCGTTAATGTTTGAATATTTTGCAGAAAACAATGTTGATTTTGCAGTTATAGAAGTTGGTTTGGGTGGGAAATATGATTCTACAAATGTTATAGAAAATCCCATTTGTTCAGTTATAACTACAATTGATTTAGACCACACTGAACGTCTTGGAAATACAATTGAAAAAATTGCAGAAGAAAAAGCAGGGATTATCAAAAAAGATTGTCCGATAGTTATAAACAAGAATAACAAGGGTTTTGAGGTAATTAAATCTCATGCTGAGAACGACCAATTATTTATCGCAAATAATTTAATGCTTGGCGAGATGAGTTTAAAAGGAATTCATCAACAAGAAAACCTTAATCTTGCACTTAGTGCAATACTTTTGGCTGTTCCTGATATAAAAATTACAACAATTCAAAGTGCGTTAAAACATGTCGTTCATCATGGGAGATTTGAATATTTTGAAGATAAAAAACTTTTAGTTGACGGTGCTCACAATCCTAATGGTATAAGGGCTTTAAGACAAAATTTAGAGGCATATTTTAAAAATTACAAACTAAGATTTATTTTTGGTTGCCTTAGAAACAAAGATTATCCACAGATGATAAAACTTTTGTTCAAGGAAAACGATGAAATTTATTTTAACCATTTTAACCATCAAAACTCAGCAACATTCGAAGAATTGTCAAAAGTTTGCGATTATCCTGCAAAAGAATATACGGGAGAATTACCTGAATTTGATGGAATAACAGTAGTTTGCGGGTCTTTATATATGATTGCAAATGTCGTTAAAAATTTTGGAATTAATGGATAATATCTAATATATTACAATTAACTTAAATTATGCAATATAACAGCATTTTAATACATTTCAAAAAATATTAAATTATTATAAAGATATAGCATTAAAATCTTTATTATGTATAATATTACTAAAATAGAGGTACATTTTTTATGCAAGAAACATTAGAAAGAAAACAAATAAAAAATATCGATTTTAATTGCGACTTAGCACAAAGTTTCGGTATTTATAAAAACGATGCAGAATACGACATTTTAGATTATGTTAGTTCTGTAAATATTTCCTGCGGTTTCCATGCCGGCGACCCTGTAGTTATCAAAAATGCTTTAATGAGAGCAAAAGAAAAAAACATCGTAATTGGTGCTCACATTGGATTTGATGACATTCAAGGCTTTGGCTATCGTGAAATGCAACTTACAGAAGAAGAAATTGAAGCAATTGTAATCTATCAAGTTGGTGCGATAACTTCTTTTGCAAAAACATTTGGTTTAGAAATTGAACATGTTCGTCCACACGGTGCAATGTACAAACAAGCCGCAACTGATTTTACTTTTGCATGTTCAATAGCAAAAGCAATCAAAAAATGCTCACCATGGTTAATCTATTATGGTTCAGCAGGCGACATTACTAAAAAAGTTGGCGAACACGTTGGAATTACTGTTGCTCAAGAAATTTTCTTGGACAAAACTTACAATGCTGACGGCACAATTAATTTTGATGCAAAAGATAATTCAAATCTTGATTTTAGCATAAATAGACTTAAACACTTATTGTCAACAAGCGAAATCGACAATAATTTAGGCGGAAAAACAATCGTAGATGCAGATTCTATCCATTTTTCAAACAAATATGAAAACTCTGTTGAAATTATTAAATCTGCAAAAGAAATAATTACTCCTGAACCTGTAAATTACATTAAAGTAAAAAAATCAGGCTGGGTTGATTAATATTATTAAATTTTAAAAATAGCAAGGTATAGAAGAAGATGAATAATAAATTTAAAGATACTTTTAAAGACACAATGAAAGAAGCCGGCTGGTTAATTCCGGGATTAGAAATCAAAAGATGGTTTTTCCTAATCTTTTTAGGCTCATTATTAATCACAATCGGCTTGATGATTTTGTTTAACCTTCGTCCGGTATATTTCATTATGGAATTTATCAGAAAAATTGCATTGACAGTTCCAACAGACATTTTATCAGTAATTGTAACTCTTTTCGGTGCATATTTATTCTTTAAAGGTTGGCAAAAAACAAATCTTTCTATTCTTGATTTACATAACGGAAAAGAAAATAATACACTTTTAGAAACTTTATATAGAAGAAGAAAATTAAATAGAGGGCCTAAAATCGTTGCAGTTGGTGGCGGTACAGGTTTATCTATGTTATTAAGAGGTATCAAAAGAATTACAAATAACATCACTGCGGTTGTAACTGTTGGTGATGACGGTGGTTCATCCGGCAGATTAAGAGAAGATATGGGCGTTCTACCTCCTGGAGATATTAGAAACTGTATTGCAGCCTTGGCTGACAACGATGATTTGATTACAAAATTATTTCAATATCGTTTTAAATCAGGTGAAGGTTTAGAAGGTCATAGTTTTGGTAACTTATTCTTAACTGCATTATGCTCAATCACTGGCGATATGGTTCGTGCAGTAAAAGAATCTTCAAACGTACTTTCAATCAGAGGTCGTGTATTACCTTCAACGTTAGATGATATGCGTCTTGCCGCAGAATATGAAGATGGAACAGTAGTTCATGGTGAATCTGCAATTCCTGAAGAACACAAGAAAATTAAACGTTTATTCACAGAACCTGAAAATTGTAAAGCCTTAGAAGATGTTATCGAAGCAATCAAAGATGCTGATTTAATTATTTTAGGACCTGGAAGTTTATATACAAGTGTAATTCCAAACTTGTTAATCAAAGAAATTTCTGAAGAAATTATTAAATCAAATGCAAAAAAAATCTATGTCTGCAACATCATGACACAACCCGGAGAAACTGATAATTTTGCCGTTTCAGACCATTTGAATGCACTATACCAACACGCAGGAAGTGATAAATTGGTTGATGCTGTACTTGTTAATGATGTTTTACCTACAAATATATCTGAAAAATATGCTGAACATGGTCAAATGCCGGTTGTTTTGGACAAAAATAATATTCATGTAGACATTGTTGAAAAAAAATTAATTGAAGAAAGTCGTGATGGACTTGTAAGACATAGTTCTAATCGTGTTGCAAGAGCCATTTATTACTGGTTTAGAAAATCTCAAAAAAATAAAAATAATCAATAAGGAATTAAAATATTGCATAAATTTATCAAATTCAGTTTTCACGCAACTATTCAGGCTTTAAAAGCATATCAATTTTGTTTAGTTCTAATCGCTCTTTTAACAATGGTAGATTTTATTTTATCAATGATGAACATAAAATTGCCGGAACAAATCCAAATGTGTTTTGACGCTATTTATAAATTCCAAAGTCTAATCTACAAGCCTGATTTATCAATAATTCCAGTAGATTTCACACTTGCAGTTTTTGCAATTGAAATGCTTATTTTGGCAGGCTTACTTGTTTATGTAATCTACTTTGTTATTGAATTTGAACAAATTTATGACAAAGTTCATAGCGATGGCTGTAAAAGATACGAAAGAACTTTCAACCAAAAATTAGAACACAATGCAAAAATTATTGAAAATAAAAATAAACAATTTGTTATGTATTTTGATGTAAAAATACAAAGAATAGGCGAAAAATATTTATTTGAAACAGAAAAACCTGTTGATATTGAAACAAAAATTATGGAATATCGTATGATGTTCAAAAATTGTATTTTGCAAAATTTCAAATCAACAAGCAAACAAACTGTAAATGGATACTTAATTTTTGTTGAAAACATTGAAGATTGTGAGAAAATTTTTGATAAAATGTATGAATTTACAAAAAAAACAAAAGAAATGTTAAAAGAAATGCGATTGACTTTTGAATTAAAAACAGCCGTTTGCATTGCAACTCCAACAGACCCTCAAGAAAAATATCTTCCAAAACTACAAAAATTATTGAATATTTCAGTGCCAAACAAAATTATGGCTCTTTCAGACTTCAAAGCAAAATATAATAACTTAAAAACCAAAACTTATATCATAAATAATATTGGTGAATACAGTCTTGGTGCTGAAATTCTTGACATTTATACATTAGAACCTAATCGTCAATAGGTTGTTTACCGATTGTAATAGTTGCATCAATTTCAATTGTATGTCTGATTATTGCGTGAGAAATCAATAATAAGTATGGATTAACTTGATTTACATTAGATAAATTTACTTTTGCTTTTGGGTTAAGTGTTTCCAATTGTTCTTGTGGTTTTTGCTCTTTAAAATCAATAACCGTCTGCATTGAATGTTGCGAACCGTCTTTATTTAAACGTTTAAACAATTCTTTTTTAGGAAATTTTTCAGAACAAATAATTGAAACATCAACAGAATTACCTGAAACCAAACTTACCGTTGCACTTAAATTTCCATAATTTGCTGTTGTGATTAAAATTTTTATGTAAGTATCAGATTCAGGTGCTTCTTCATCTTGCTCAATTTCTAAATCAAAACCAACCCCCTCTTGTAAAGGGAGCCAAGGAAGATATAACAGCATTAAATTTTTAAGCGTCTGCGTTGCATCATTTTGAGAAGTTGCAGAAACACTTGCATTAATGATATTTACAGTATCTTGTAAAGGCTTAATGTCTGTCATACCTTGAGCAGTAGCCATTGACATCATTGAAACCATTTTATTCATCGCTATTTTACTATTTTTTTGCAAAAGTGCAGAAACATTTGTCAAATTAACGTTTGAATTAAGTTGAGAAGCAAGATTTTGTTTAAATTGAGCCAATTCTTCCGGTGTCATTCCTTGCGTTTTTTGATTATTTGCCTGAATTTGTTCTGTCATTTCCATATCTTGAGCAGTTTGTTGATTTAACAAAACATTATTTCGCACATTATTCTTAACCGCATTATGTAATTGATGATGCGGATTACGTAACGATTGATTTTTTAAATTTTGTCTGGTATTTTGAATAAAATTTTCTGTTTTTTGCTGAACATTCTCCTTTATATTGTTCAAATTGTTCGCAATATTATCCTTTGCATTGTTGATATTGTCTTTTATGTTATTAAAAGGTTTCTCGAAAACTTCAGGTTTTTGAGATTGATGCGGTTTATTTGGATTATTTGAAATGTTTGGTCGATTTGGTCTGTCAGGATTTATATTGCCGTTTGGTCGATTTGGCTGATTTGGAACATTTGGTCTATCAGGCTGAACATTTCCATTTGGTCTGTTCGGATTTGCTGGAATGTTCGGTTTTTCAGGTTGAACATTTCCATTTGGTCTGTTCGGATTGGTTGGAATGTTCGGTTTTTCTGGTTGAACAGTCCCATTTGGTCTGTTCGGATTAGTTGGAATGTTCGGTTTTTCTGGTTGAACAGTCCCATTCGGTCTGTTCGGATTTGTTGGAATGTTCGGCTTTTCAGGTTGAACAGTCCCATTCGGCTGATTTAATTGGTTTTGATTATTAGAAATATTAGGCTTATTCAAACTACCTTGATTTTCAGGTTTTTGTAAGTTCGGCATCTTTCCGCCATCTTGAACCATAACAAGAAATTCTACCATATTTTTGGGTAAATTTAACAGATTTTTTACATAAATAGCCCTATCAATACTCGCAAGATTATTCATACGAAGTTGTTGAGGGTTTATAAATTGCTGTTGATATTGGTTAATAATTTTATTATGCGTATTTTGAACAAGGTTTTTTGCATTTCCGGATTGAGAAGACAAATCTGCATTAATATTGGCTTTTGCCGATTGCAAATTCATCATCTTTTGATTTAATTTTAACTTTAACCAATTAACGTTTTCCATAAGAAATATATGCCAAGATTTTAATGTTTAATAACATTATTTTTTAGGCAGGTAAGATTGAGGATAACTGTAATCTTCTTTAAATCCAATATGACGGTACATTTTCAATGCCGGAATATTGTTTGTTTCAGCAGAAACATTCACTTCGGTAAAACCTCTTTCGCCTGATTGTACCATATTCAACAAAGTTTCAACTGATTTTTTTACCAAATATTTTGCTAAGCCCTTGCCTTGATGTTCTTTTTGAATAGATACCAACGGAATATTTGCAATAGTTCCGCCAGTAATATTTGTAAAGCAAAAACCACAAGGACGACCGTTATGTAAAAGAACACTTGTTGATTCCGGTAAAAATTCTCCGTAAACTCCATTTACAATTTTGTCTAAAATATCGTCTGTACCTTCTTTTGTTAAATATCTTGTATCAAACAACGCATCTGAAGCGGTTTTAAATCCGGCATGAATAACTTCCACCGCCTTATCATAATACATATCTTCCCAAGATGTAATTTGATAACTTTCATCATGAGGAGTTTCAGGAACGCTTCTTAGAATTTCTTCTGAATTTTTGTTATCCATCATAAATCTAAGAACAGCAAGACCTACAAATTTAAAACCATAATGAGCAATATCACTTGTAAATCCTGATTGTACACCTAATAATGGATAGCAAACTGCTTTTTCTTCACGTTCTTTTTCAGTTTCTTTCAAAAATCTTTCTACAAGCATTTTTCTCTTTGTAGTCAAATCTTCTTTTCCCAAACAATGAATAACATTCAACTCAATTGATTCAGAAATTGCTGTTGTGTAAACTAAAAAAGCGGTTGGAATATGATTTTCCAACAATACAATACATTTTACATAATCTTTTGATACTGCATCAATAAAATCTTGATATTCTAAAGGTTCTAATTCAAACATATAATCACTTACAGCGACTGAACGAAAATCGTTGTACACCCCTGCAAAAATTTTATATAAATTGCTACTTAAAACCTGTGTTTCGTAATTTGCGTTTTCCATAAACCTTCCTTTTATAAAGTATGATGCATTTTTTCTTTTTTAGTATTCAAATATCTTCTATTATATTCCGTAATTTCAGATTTTAAATGCACTATATCGTGTATTTTTAATCCGTAACCCTCTAAACCTACAATTTTTTTAGGGTTATTTGTAATTAAATTAAACGTTGTAAAGCCAATATCACGTATAATTTGAGCCCCAACACCGTAATCTCTTAAGTCTTCATCAAAACCTAAAGAAATATTCGCTTCGATTGTATCTTGACCTTTTTCTTGCAAAGAATATGCTTTTATTTTATTAACAAGTCCAATACCTCTGCCCTCATGGTCATGCATATAAACCAATGCACCTTTTCCATATTCTTCAATCATACGTAAAGCACCATGAAGTTGAGAATTACAATCACATTTCAAACTGTGAAATACATCTCCGGTTAAGCATTCTGAGTGAACTCTAATTAACGGAATTTTGTCTGAACCATCGTCTTTGACCAAAGCAACATGTTCATGTCCATTAACTTTATTTACATATCCGTAAATTTTAAAATCACCAAATTTTGTCGGTAAAAATGCTTCTGCTTCACGAACAACAAGTTTTTCAGATTGCAAACGATATGCAACAAGTTCAGAAACTGAAATGAATTTATAACCGTATCTATCAGCAAATTCTCTCAAATCATCACGTCTTGCCATTGTGCCGTCTTCTTTCATAATCTCACACATAACCCCTGCCGGTCTATGTCCTGAAAGAATCGCCATATCAACACACGCTTCTGTATGTCCAATCCTTGTTAAAACTCCACCCTTTTTTGCAACGCATGGAAAAACATGTCCCGGACGACGTAAATCGTATGGTCTTGCATCTTTGGAAATTGCCACCTCAACAGTTTTTGCTCTATCAAAAGCCGAAATTCCGGTTGTAACACCAAATCTTTGCGTAGCATCGATACTCAAAGTAAATGCCGTTTTCATTTTTTCGGTATTTTTTTCAACCATTTGAGGTAACTCTAATTTATCAGCAATTTCATCAGTAATTGCAAGACAAATCAAACCTCTACACTCTTTTGCCATAAAATTTATTATCTCAGGAGTAACACACTGTGCAGAGCATAACAAATCACCCTCGTTTTCTCTGTCTTCGTCGTCAGCGACAATTATAGGTTTTCCTGCTTGAAAATCTTTTATTGCATCTTCAATTTTATCAAATTTAAATTCATTCATTACATAAACCCATTTTCTTTCAAAAAATCTTCTGAAATTACTGATGAAGTCTTTTCGTTCAAGAGAAATTTTTCAATGTATTTTGCAAAAACATCAGTTTCTAAATTAACTTTTTCACCTGTTTTTAAATACGATAAATTTGTATTTTCAAAAGTATGCGGAATTACTGCGATTTTAACCTCATTACCTTGAATGTCAGCAACGGTAAGACTTATACCGTTTAATGTTACAGAACCTTTTTTTATAATATAGCGTGATGCCTCATTTGAAACTTCAAATTTCATATCATAAAAATCAGATTTTTTAACCGCAGAAATAAAAGTTGCAACACTATCAACATGACCTGAAACAATATGCCCGCCGATTCTTTCATTCAATGTCAATGCTCGCTCAAGATTAACTTTTTCACCTTTTTTTAAGGCAGAAAAATTAGTTACACCTAAAGTTTCTTTTGAAACTTCTGCACTAAATCCGTTTTCTGTAAGATTCACAACAGTTTGACAAACACCATTAATAGCGATAGAATCACCAATTTTTGTATCATTCAAAACTTTTAAACAATCAATAGAAATTTCTGCATTTTCAGAAAGAAGTTTAAAATCTTTTACTATACCGATTTCTTCAATAATTCCTGTGAACATATTATTATTCTAACACAATTATTTGCCAATGCAAAAATTGTCGAAAATATTGTTCAAAATATCGTCAGTAATTACTTCTCCGGTAATTTCGTCTAAACATAACAATGCTTGTTTTACATCAATTGAAATCAAGTCTTGCAGTTCATTTATTTTTGATGCCATATATGCCTGCATTAAACTTTCACGTGCTTTTTGCAAACAATTTTGTTGACGATTATTTGTAATAAATTCTGTATCTTCAACAGAAAATTCCATAATAATATCTTTAATTTGTTGTTTTAATTCTTCAATACCAATTTGATTTTTTGCTGAAATACAAATTGTATCTTTAGGTCTTTCCTCAGACAAATCACATTTATTTGCAATTACCAAATGTTTCTTCTCTTTTGCAAAATCTAAAATTGTTCTGTCTGCATCATTTAAACCCTTTGATAAATCATACATAAATAAAACTAAATCTGCCTCTTGAACGGCTTGTTTTGAATATTCAATACCGATTTCTTCGACTTTATCAATATTTTCATCTTCACGAATACCTGCCGTATCAATCAACGTAACAGGAATGCCCAAATCGAGAGTTTCTGTCAAAACATCTCTTGTTGTACCCGCAATCTCCGTAACAATTGCCCTATCAAGGCTCAAAAGAGTATTAAACAGAGAAGATTTACCCACATTTGGTTTGCCGGCAATAGCAACCTTGATACCTTGACGCATAATATTACTCGATTTCGCACTAGATAAAATGTTATCGATTTTTTCTATTTGATTTTCAAAATCGCTAATCAAACTTTCGTAAGAGGGTTCTGCCACATCTTCCGGAAAATCAATTCCTGCAACAATTCTAGACAATGTTTCAAAAATATCTTTTTTAATTTCGTTTACTTTTTGAGCCAAAACCCCTGACAAATTCTTTGCAGACTGAATTGCAAAGTTTTGAGTTTTTGAATGAATTAAATCAGCAACTGCCTCTGCTTGAGATAAATCTAATTTTTTATTTAAAAAGGCTCGTTTTGTAAATTCACCTCTTTCAGCCATTCTTGCACCGTTTTTCAAAACAATATCAAGAATATTTTTAACTACGTTAACCCCACCATGGCATTGAATTTCTATTACATCTTCGCCTGTATAACTATTTGGATTTTTAAATGGCAAAACAACAACTTCATCAATCTTTTTATCATTATCCACAATCCAACCATGGCAAATCATTCTCGGAACAATTTTTCCTGTAAAAATCTTCTCTGTAATATTAAAACTTTTTTCACCGGAAATTCTTATAACACCAACGCCACCTGTACCTAGAGGGGTTGAAATTGCAGTAATTGTATCAAATTCTTGTATAATATTCATAATTCGATTATAACGTTAAATTATCTTACATGCAAGAATTGAAGAAAATAGCGGTAAAAATAAATCTACCGCTATATTTTTTATAACATAAATGTTAATAATGGAATTAATGAGGTAAAATCAAACCCCGAAGATGAAGATTGACCATAACCTTTTACACTATTTGCAACATTCAATGCAGTTGAAATAGAATCCATTGCCATATTATTATATTGATTTTGTAAGGAATTTAGCAAATTAACAAAATTATATCTGTTTGACAACTCATTATTCACTAACTCATTACGCTTTGAAAGTAAACTTTCTGCCAACTGTGCAATAGAATTTGCCCTTGAACTTTCAAGATTATTTAATTTATCCAAAAACATTGAATTATCAATATTTCCAAAACGTGATGCAATATCTGTTTTTAAATTGTTCAATAACGGTGTATAAATATTATTAATTGATTTTTCACCTTGATTTTGATAAGCATTTAACTGAGATTGAATCCCTTTTAAAGTTTCCGGAGAAAAAGTATTCAACTGAGGTAAAATTTGTGCCAAATTTTTTTGTGCATAATCATAAACGGATTTTTCGTATTTATTCATATTGTAATTACTTTTTACAGTATCTCCGTCTTTGTATGTTTGGGCTTTTGTTTTGCCATTAATACTGTAACTTCCGTTTGCATAAGATGGCTTGTAAGAGGTTGTTTTGCTCATAAAATTTTCCTTTCTGAAATTTTATTCACAAAGACAAAACATATTGATATAGGGGCAACAACACAATTATATCATTTTTTCTGCCAATTGTAAAATTTTTGACAGTTATTCCATAAATTTTTGTATTTAAATTGCCTCTTAAACTCCTCACCTCAATAATTATAAAAATATAGAAAATACTTTATTCAACATATTTTCTTTTCATAATAACATTTCCTTGTTCATCGTAGGCTTTGTCTTTAACCCAATGAGCAAGAAGTTTTCCGTCTTTTGAGTAAATAAAAGTTTCTGATTTTGAAACACGCATACTCATATTTACAAGTTTTTTAGAAGTATTATATTTGTAAGTTTTATATGGATAATTTAATCCGTCTTTTTCTTCAACGTAGTTTAAAACACCACTTCCGTCATAATAATATACGTGATAAGGGTCATTGTGTTTATATACGGCATAAGTATTATCTGAAAAATACGCAAGAGTTCTGTCTTTTAATTCTGTAACTCCCTGCAAAATATAATTAACATTTTGCTCATGTTCACCGTCGTAGAAAAATCCGTTTATGTACTGAGAATCAATAGTATACGAAATTCCGTCCATTAATTCAGAACGTGCAGAATTTACATCGTAAGACACACCACCTTGAATAACTTCAGCATTGGCGATTAATCCAAAAAATAATAATGTTGCAATAAGTAGATATTTTTTCATATTATATTAATAATGTTTTTTCTGCCCAAAGTCAATATTTTATGATATAATTCATTAAAAAAGGAGTTGTTATGTTAGGCAGAATTAATGGAATATTTTCAATCGTATTGCTTGGATTGATCGTATTTTTCTTGTTTATAAAATCAACAAAATTAGAATTTGTTCAAAAATTTGAAATTGAAAATCTTCCAACAATTTGCAAAGATATAAAATTAGGAGGTTTTTCGGATTTATTCTATAAAGACGGATACTTCTATGCAATTACAGACAGAGGGCCTAATTCAAATACTTTTGAAAAAGACGGAAAAACTTACAGGACTTTTTCTTGCCCTAATTACACAACTTATTTAGTTAAAATCAAATTAGAAGATAATAAAGCAAAAATTGTTAAGGCAACTCCAATAAAAGGACTTTCAGGCATTCCTATTTCTGCCAAAAAAGATAGTATTCCTTTAGACAAAAATGGAAAAATTATTCCCTTCAATATAAATGGTGCAGATGTTGAAAGTTTTATTATTGACAAAGATGGAAATTACTGGCTTGGAGAAGAATATTATCCGTCGATTATTAAATTAGACAAGAACTTAAATGTCGTAAAACGTTTTGCACCAAAAAATTCAGAAGTAAAAAATCCTAAAATCACCTACAATTTGCCTGAAAAATTTAACAATGTCAGAAAAAATTTAGGTTTTGAAAGTATGGCTTATGACGGCAATGAGTATATTTATGTTTTTACTCAAGCAGGTTTAGAGGGTGAAAATAATATTAGTATTATAAAATTCAATATTAAAACAGAAACAGTAGAAGATATTTTTGAATATTATTTTTATAACAACAGTATTTTGAGTGCAACAACTTATGTTGACGAAAACAAATTTTTCTTGGCAGAAAGACTTATTGATAAACATTTTATAAATCAAATGGAATTTAAAAACAGCGTGTTTAAACGTTCTGGAATTTTAAGAACACTAACGACAAGTGATAATATTACAAAAAATATGAAGATAGAAGGTTTGGCAAAAGACGGCGATGATATTTATATAATTAACGATAATGACTTTGGCATCGATAGTGAAAATGTCAAAGACAGTTTTATAATGCAATTTAAAATTAAAAAATAATGCACTATAAGTCTTTCTAAACAATAGTTCTTTGCAAGCGTTCAACACGGTTTTCTGACAAGATATTTTTTAATTTCATAATCGCTTGTGCGTGTAATTGGCATATTCGTGATTCTGAAACTTCAATTGTTTCACCAATTTCTTTCAATGTCATATTTTCGTGATAATAAAGAACCATTATCATTCTTTCACGTTCAGGTAAACGTTTTAAAGCATTTTCTAATTCTGCTTTTACGTCTTTTTGCTCCATCGCCTCTGCCGGAGTCATTCTATTTTCATCTTGGATTGTATCAATAATCGCTACACTATCATCTGATGTTCCACGTTTATCATAAATTGAGCCAACAGTTGTATCTTCTGAAAGAATTTGGTCAATTTTTTGTGGCTCCATATTCAAGAAATCAGCAACTTCTAATGTTGTTGCAGGTCTTCCCAATTTTTGACGTAATTGTTCTTGTGCTTGTTTTACGTCTTTAATTTTCTTTCTTGCACTTCTTGGTAAAAAGTCTTGTGAACGGATTTTATCAATGATATTACCCCTAATTCTCATAAGTGCGTATGTTTCAAATCTGGCACCCTTATCAGGAGTATATTTTTCTATAGCATCAATTAAACCTTCTACACCATAACTTGAAATATCTTCAACAGAAAAAGTTGGTGGTAATGACACTTTTACACGTCCAACTACATAACGTGTAAGATAAATGTATTGCACTATCAATGTATCTCTGACTTTTTTATTTGTTCGGTCTTCGAAATATTTTTTCCAAAGTTCCTCTAATTCTTCATCAGAAATTCTTTTGATATTACTATAAGAATTGTCAAAATTCTCTGTCATTCCCTCGTCCAGTACGGTTAGATTTATTTTAAAATCATATTACTACACTACTATTTTATAGAAATAACACAATATATCATCATTTAAACAGAGGATATTAAAAAATCGGCTAAAAGTTTTAACCGATTTTCTTAATTTTTTATTCAAATTTTGATTTATCTAATTCTTTTAATAAATCCGGATGTCCAATATCACTCAAAGCATAATATCTTCCATTGATTTTATATGCTTTTGTCCCATCATTTGATGTTACACAGGTATAACGATAATTTGCACCATTAAATTCATACATTCCTGTAGAACCATTTCTCCAGTTTGAAGTTACAGTGTTTAAAAACATTCCAAAACCTCTGTTATGTGAAGGAGGTTCACTACCGGAAGTACCACCGATTGGATTTGTAGGTGTTGTTGGTTTTTCAGGTTTACCGTAACCCTCAGTTTGTGCTAAGGCACTTTTCAAAGCACCATCAGGAAGTTCTTTACCATTTTTAGAATAAACAATTTTGCCATTTTTGTATTTTGCTGTAATTCCGTCAGGCAAACCTTTTCCGTCCGGAAGATTTAAATCTTGTTTAATTTGTGCATCAAATTGTGATTGAGTTACATAAGTATTTTGACCGAATGTTGTAACAGGAATAAGTGTTTCACCTAACTTATATTTACCTGTTGTTTCATCTTTAATAACTTCTTTTCGGATTTTATTACCGTTTTCGTCGATAAATACCCCAATTTGAGTGTTTTTATTTCCATTTACGGTTCTTTCATAAATTTTTGTTTCAGGCGGAAAATCTCCGGAAATATATTTATTTTTACCAAAAGTTCTTGTTGCAGCAAGAGCAGCACCTTCAGTGCCGTCAGGATTTACTTCATGACGAACTTTTTGCCCACGTTCATTTCTTCTTACGGAAATTTGTGTTTCTTCTCCATCTACAGAACGTTTTAAAATTTTACCCTCAGCAGGTTTTTTCTCTGGTTTTATTTCTACTTCAGGCTTTTCTTCCGGTTTTTCTTCAGGTTTTGCTTCCGGAGGTTTTTCTTCCGGTTGTGGTTTTTCTACAGGTTTACCCAAAAGTCCTGAAATTTTGTCCCAAGAGTCCTCACTAAGAGAAAAAGAACCCTCATGGATTATAAAATTTGATTTCCAATTTTGTTTCTGATCGATTGTAGAAACATCATTTCCCCCAGAAAAGATACTTGCCTGTGGATCATTTGGATTTGTTCTATTATGTTCATTTATATTTTGTTGTTCATTGTTAATTTCTTGAACAACTTGTTGCCAAACAGTTAAATCTATATTTTTACATTCTTCTTTGGTTAACCCCAGTTTTGTTGCGACTGCTTGAGTTAATCCTTGACCTTTTCCAACTTGAATATCTACCATGTTTTTTCTCCTAAAATCATAGTTCGACATGGATATAAAACATGTAAAGTTAAGAAATTGCCTAAGTTTTAAAAAATTTTACAAAGTTTTTAAATATTCTATAATGTCATTTGATTCATACATAACAACATTATTTTTACTGTCGAACAAAAACGGAACTTGCCGTTTACCACCCAATTTAATCATTTCATCGTAATTTTGTTTTTCATCAATATTTAATAGTTTATGTTCAATGTTGTTTATTTCCAAAAAATCGACTACTTTTCGACAATACGGACAATTTTTTAAAATAAATAAATTAATCATTTTAATTTCTCCTTTTTTATAGTTTAAGTAATAAAAAAGATTTTCAAATTAGACAAATAGACAAAATTTCTTATTTATGTTCTTAATATTTATTAAAAAAATATGTAAAAAAATTGTTTTTTTAAATAATCTAAAATACAATATTATTAAGGGTAGGGGATATGGTAACTCAAAATTTAAGTGATATTACGCTCACTCCAAGTGAAGTTAGAGAAATTTTAGACGCTAATAACGAGGAAATTATTAGCCTTTGCAGACGTGCATCAATTGTTCCAAAACGTAACAGACGTGGCTTAACTTATTTTTCTTATGATGACGTAAAACGTCTTCAACAAACAAAACAAATGAAACATTCAATAGTTTCTGCATCTTCAAATCAAATTGCAGAAAGAATTATGTCATCATTCTCTCAAATGGAAGAAAAAATTTCTAATAATATTATCGATAATATTGATAAAAAATTAGATGCCAAAATGGAAAATGTTGAAAAAATGGCTGATGAATTAATTAAAATCAAAACAGAAAACGAAAAACTTAAACATAAGATTTTAGAATTAAACCGCGAAAATGTTCACATGAAAATGGAACTTGAAAAATTTGAAAAAGTTGGCTTTGGTTTTTACAAAAAATATGAAGTAAAAGATTATACAATATAAGGATTTGAATAATGGCAGTAAAAGAAAAAGAAAAAGTAGAAGAAATAACAAATTCTTCAGATCGTGAAAAAGCCTTAAAACTTGCTATTGAAAAAATTGAAAAAGATTTCGGTAAAGGTTCAATCATGAAACTTGGCGACAAACCGTCAGTTAGTGTTGATGCAATTCCAACAGGTTCTTTAGATTTAGACATAGCACTTGGAATTGGCGGTATTCCAAAAGGAAGAATTATTGAAATATATGGGCCGGAAAGTTCCGGTAAAACAACTCTTGCACAACATATTGTTGCAGAATGTCAAAAAAAAGGCGGAATTGCTGCATTCGTTGACGCAGAACATGCTCTTGACCCTGAATATGCAAAAAATATTGGGGTAAAAATCGAAGATTTATTAATTTCACAACCTGATACAGGTGAACAAGCACTTGATATTACAGAAGAATTAGTTCGCTCAGGTGCAGTTGATATTATCGTTGTTGACTCAGTTGCAGCATTAGTTCCTAAAGCCGAAATTGACGGTTCTATGGAAGATCAACAAATGGGTCTGCAAGCACGTTTGATGAGTAAAGCACTTAGAAAATTAACCGGTATTATCGGAAAAACTAATACAACAGTTATTTTTATCAACCAATTGCGTATGAAAATAGGTGTTATGTTTGGTAATCCTGAAACAACAACCGGTGGTAATGCTTTAAAATATTATTCTTCAGTAAGAATGGAAATTAGAAGAACAGAATCTCTAAAAGGTGAAACTGGCGAAATTGGTAACCACGTTAGAGTAAAAGTTTTGAAAAATAAAGTTGCACCACCATTTAGAACTGCTGAATTTGATATTATTTTCGGTAAAGGTATTTGCAAATTAGGAAACATTATTGACGTTGGCGTAAAAATGAATATAGTTGCAAAATCTGGTTCTTGGTTTAGTTATAACGACGAAAAACTTGGACAGGGTAGAGAAAAAGCAAAAGAATATTTAGCTCAAAATCCGGAAGTAATGGCTAAAATTGAAGAAGAAATCAGAGAAAAATTAGCCTCAGAAAATTAATATTATAAAAAAAATAATTAACAAAGGGCGGTTCGGCTTTCAGACGAACCGCCTTTATTTATAAATATTTGAGGGTTTATTAAGAAATGTTAACTTGTGTTTAATAAAAAAGTCAATTTTTTGAGCAAGATAACCTTTATATAAATGTAAGGATATTAGAGATTATCAATACAACAAAAAATAAATAACAATATAAAAGAGTTATAGAATAACTGTTTTGTATATGTTGTTAAATTTGTATTACAAAAATTCTTTAAAATTCTTAAGTTACACGTACAAGATAAAAAGAGGAAAATAAATTATGGCTATCGGCGCTAGAGATTACATCGATCAATTGTTAGTAAAAAAATATGCAAAAGAACAAGTTGATAACCACGATAATTCGGCCTCAATGATTCATCCGGAGAAAATGATGTCAGCAATGAATGATTATGCAGCGATGAGTCGCAATATGTTTGTACTAAATCAAAGATTGAATTCGGCATGTTCAAGATTGAATGCAAGAACAGCAAGATATACAACAAGACCAATTCAAGTCCAACAAGCAGCATAGTTTAAAAATAAAATTCATATCCAAAACAAGAAGTCCAGATTATGGTTTAATCTGGATTTTTTGTTGTATATAGTTAAAAATTTAACTTCTTGTTGTATTTTTTTATACAACAAGCAAATAAGAATTTATATTTTTGCACAAATAAGCACTTATTTTTTATGTTAATAAATGTAACAAAACATGCTAAAACCCTTAAGTATTCATGATTTTGTACCGATATGCAGTATGTGTGTTAAACAAAATAAGGTAGGTATATATGGTTTCAGGAATTAATGTTAACAATTACACAGCGGCTCAATTATTAGAATTACAAAAAGCAGGAATGCAAATTAGTGATGACGATATTAAGACGGCATTAGAGCGTGAAACACAACTAAAAAATGATAAAGAAAGTGATGAAGCAAATATGTCTTACACCATCACAGATGATGCAGGCAAAGTAAACGAGGCAGAACAAGAAGTTAAAACTGCTTCGGAATATGGTTCTAATTTAAAGACTATTTTGCAAACTTTAATTCCAAAATGTGAAACAAAAAATGATGAAATGGCTAAATTACAAGAAGAAATGAACCAATTTGTTGTTACAATGGAAGATTTAGGCGTGCAAGCAGAAAAAGTTGAAGGTGAAACAAATGTTCAAATTGCAGATGCTGAATCAAGTGTAAAACTAAAAATGGAAGAAATTGAACGAAAACAAAAAGAATTAGAAGAATATCAAAATACTATTAAAGAACTTGAAGGCAAAGAAGAACTTACAGAAGAAGAAAAAGCAAAATTAAAAGATGCAACAGAAAAAGCAGATGCATTGAAAGGTGAAATTGCTAATCTTCAAGACGGTACAGAAGGTTTTGCAGAAAAAATAAAAACACAAATCAAAGAAACTGCAATTACAAAAGCAACCCTTCTTGGTAAATCAATGGAAGATGTTAAAAACGAAGCAGAACAAAGTTTAAACAATGCAATAAATGCTAACGAATATGCTGATGTTACTATTGACAAAGGTATGGAAGCAGCAAATATTACAGAAAAAAGTGCAGCAAAAGAAGCAGGATTTTCAAAACGTGGCGGTTTCCTTGGTTGGGGCAAACGTAAAGGCGATGTAAAAGCGGCAAACAATATGGGTAACGCTGCTATCGCACATGGTGAGCAACTTGGAAATTCATCAACCGGCGTTGCAAAAACAATTAAACAAGTTGGTAGCCAATTCGGTATGAACTTTGCAAAAACTTCATCTATTGAATCAATGGTAAACAAAGAATACGTTGACACTTCAAAAATGGACGAAATCGTTAAATTAGACCAAGTTGAAGGCAATTTCTTCAAAAAAATAAAAGTGGCAAAAAATAATCAAGAAATAGTTAATACAATTGCCGAAGAAGCAAAGAAGAAAAAAGCAGGTGAAACTGAAGTTAAGCCGGAGGCATAGAATATAGCAAAAATTAAAATGCTTTGGTAATGATGGTTTTGTTATTAAAGCAAAAAGACAGATACTTTTTGTACCTGTCTTTTCTACTTCATGTTATAAACTTAAATTTTAAGCAAGTGCTTTTGATTCTTCAATACATTTGATTAAAGTTTCTGCTACAGTTTTTTGTTCTTCTGCTGTAATTTCAGGGAACATTGGTAATGAAATAACCACTTCAGTATTTTTTTCAGTAATAGGTAATGAACCTTTACCCATTCCTAAATATTCATGAACTTTTTGTAAGTGTAATGGAATTGGGTAATACAACATAGCACCTACACCACGTTCTTGAAGCATTTTGTGGATATTATCTCTATTAGGAATTTTAACTGTATATTGGTGATATACGCAATATGTATTGTCTAATTCTTTTGGAGTTTGAATTTCCGGACAATTTGCGAATAATTCATTATATCTGTAAGCATTTTCACGTCTTTTTTCGTTCCAACTTTTTACGTGTGGTAATTTAACTCTTAAAATTGCTGCTTGAACTTCATCAAGTCTTGAATTTACACCGATTTCATCGTGGTGATAACGAATAGCACCACCGTGATTTCTTAACGCTAAAACTCTGTCTTTGATAGCATCAGAATTTGTAGTTAATAAACCACCATCACCCATAGCACCTAAGTTTTTAGTTGGATAGAAACTAAAACAGCCAATATCACCAAGTGAACCAACCATTTTACCTTTGTACAAAGCACCAATTGCTTGGCAAGCATCTTCAATTACGTATAAATTATGACGTTTTGCAATGTCCAAAATAGCGTCCATATCAGCAGGTTGACCATATAGATGAACCGGAATAATTGCTTTAGTTCTTGGAGTAATTGCATCTTCAATTTTTTTAGGGTCGATATTAAAAGTATCTTTGTCAATATCAACAAAAACCGGTTTAGCCCCAACGATACCAATTGCTTCAGATGTTGCAACAAAAGTGAAGGCTGTAGAAATAACTTCATCACCTTTACCTATATCTAACGCTCTTAATGCTAAGTGAAGTGCATCTGTACCTGAATTTAAAGTAACAGAATGTTTAACACCGATAAAATCAGCAAGTTCTTCTTGCAATGCTTTGTTATGTTTTCCTAAGATATATTGACCAGAACGAAGCACTTCAATTACTTGTTTTTCAACTTCTTCGCCAATTTCTGCATATTGTCTTTTTGAATCTAAAATAGGTATCATGTTTTTCTCCTTTACTATGCTCCTTAATTATAGTTTAGCACAATATTTTGATACCTTTATATAAATTTAATAAAAAGACTAATAATACTTTCTATTTTTGTCGATAACTTTGCTGACATCAGGCAGATTCATTACAAATTTATAATCTCTTGACGAAATTATATTGTTTTGTTGGGCTATAAACACTGCATTTGCTCTGTTTTTGGCTTTCAATTTGTAATAAATTCTCTCCAATTGCTTTTTAACCGTCGACAAAGTTACTTTAAATACTTTTGCAATTTGACTGTTTTCAAGACCCGCTGCAACAAGGATTAAAACTTCCATTTCTCTTCTACTCAAAGGTCTGCTTTCGTTGTCTAAAACTACTCCTGATGGTAATATTTCATATTTGCTCATATCTACATTTTAAAAAATATCCCCCAAGTAGTACATTAGTCTAATGGCTATACTTCACTATTTTTTAACCATTCGACTAACCGCCAACCGGCTATTTTTAAAATTTTATAATTTTTCACTTTTTATATATAATTATTTTATGAAAACTTTTTTCCTAAAATCTATGGGTTGTAAATCCAATCAATTTGAAGGTGCTATCATTCAAGAAAAACTTACCAATGCCGGTTACAAATCGGTAGAAAAAATTGAAGATGCAGATTTTTATATTCTTAATTCTTGCTCTGTTACTCACAAATCAGACAACGAAGCAATGTACATTCTAAGAAACGCTAAGCACACCAAACCTTCAATTAAAACAATAATTACAGGTTGTGTTGCACAAACTGAAAAAGAAAATTTACTTCAAAATGATTTTATTGATTACATTTTGGGAAATAATGAAAAATTTGATATAGTAGAATTTCTTGAAAATAACGAAAAATTCTCCGTTGGCGATATTATGAATTTGTCCGAATTCAACAAAGTTACTCTTTTTGATACATCAAAAACTCGAGCAAGCCTAAAAATTCAAGATGGTTGCGACAACCGTTGTGCTTACTGCATTATACCATTTGCAAGAGGAAAATCACGCTCAGCAGATATTGATTTTATTATTGAACAAATTCATAATTTTGAAAAACACAATTTCAAAGAAATCGTTTTCACAGGAATTCATATCGGTCAATGGGGCAAAGAGTGGGGAAAAACAATTCTTGACTTATTAAAAGAGGTTGAAGAAAAAACAAATGTAAGATATCGCTTAGGCTCACTAAATCCACTAGAGATTACCCAAGAATTACTGGAATTTTTATCAAAATCAGAACAATTTTGTCCGCACTTTCATCTTTCATTACAATCTGCTTGTAACAAGACTTTGAAGAACATGAACAGATTTTATAAAGTAGAAGATTACTTAAAACAAATCGAAAAGATTAATGAACTTTTTGAACTTCCATTCATCGGAAGTGATATTATTGCAGGATTTGTAGGCGAAAGCGAAGAAGATTTTGAAACAACACTTGAAAATCTTAAAAAATCAGGTTTAACAGCAATTCACACATTCCCTTATTCAATCAGAAAAGGTACACAAGCCGAAAAAATGAACGGACACCTTGCAGATAGCGTAAAAGAAAAACGTGCAACATTGATAAAACAAATTTCTACACAAAAAACAAGAGAATTTTTAGAAAAAAATATCGGAACAACACACAACGCAATAGTAGAAAAACATTTAGACAAAAAAACCGGTGTTTTAAAGGCTATTACAGAAAATTATATTACAGTTTTATTGAACACAAAAGATACAAATTTAATTAATACAATGCAAAGAATTAAGATTACCAAAATCAATAACGGCAAAGCATACGGAGTGATTTAAAATTAATTCTTTTTAAAATTATTTAAATTTATCGATATTAAAATTGTTTTTTCCAACCAAAACTTATGTCATCTTTGTAGGCGATTCTAAAATCTTCCCAAGGTTTAATAATTTTTTTTATTCTTTTATTAGTCTGCGTAATAATCTCTTTTGCTCTATTTTGATTTTTAAAAATATCTCTTTCTGATTCCAAACATTGCTTTATTTGAGTCAAATCCAAAAAAATTTCATATAAATACTCATACATATCCCAATAATCTGCATCTATTCCATACAACTTTTTTACTATTTTTTCATCAAACATAAAAAGAACCTTTTACTTTTATATTATATATAACATATTTATATGCTATATATAATACAAATATCTTAAAAAAGCAATAAAATATGACATATAGTATATTGTTAGCATGAGAATACTTGATGAAGTAAAAACATTATTGCTTGGAACTTCCATAACACAAACGAAGTTAGCACAAATGCTCGGTAGAAAATTAAACAAAGAATATAACTATAGTAATTTTCATTCAAAATTATCAAAAGGTACTATTAAATATTCTGAAATGAAAGCCATTGCTGACATTTTAGGCTATGATATTAAATTTGTTAAACGAGAAGAAAATTAAGGTAAAATAATTTTTCCTTCGACTTCTTTTTCTATATTCAAAGAATTATTTAGGCTGTCAAACAGTTCTGCCATTGTATTTGCAGTATAAAACTTTCCTCTGGTTACCAAAGCGACACATTGCAATTGAGATATATCGTCTGAATTTCTTATATCATAAGCAATTACATCTATTTTTAAATTAGGATAATATTTCAAATTTTTCGTCATGAATTTACAAGGACTTTCATCACAATTTTCTCCGCCATCTGTCAGCAAAATTATATGTTTTAAACCGTAAAAATTATTAAAATCTTTTGTTAATGCAGATTTTAAAGAATAAGTTATTGGAGTCATACCGATTGCACGAGTTTTTTCAATTTGACGTGAAATCATAGTACTTCCACCCTTTGTAATCGGCACAAATAGTTTTGAGGCTTTGCAACTATCAAATGGAGTTAGCCCTATCCGATACCCGTAAGCACGCATACCTACTTGTTTTTGAGGATTTATTTTAGGCAAAATTTCTCTCATCGTATCAAGCATTATGTCTACTTTTTTACGAGAATTCAAATATTCATTCATACTATTTGAAAAATCTAAAATAAAAAGAGTTTTTTCGCTATTAACATCAATTTTTACATTATAAGGCGATTGAACCATATAATTTTGAGCAAATACAGAACTTATACTAAAGAAAACTATACAAAATAAAATAAATTTTTTCATAATTAACAGTTTTTCAAAAACCTTAAATATTTCAATCCGCCAATTATCAAATATTCGTGCTAAAATTTAGTTATGGAAGCACAAGAAAAAATTTTAGAAACCGAAAAGGCAATACACGAACAAATTAAACACATAGAAGATGTCAGAGATTTTAATCAAAGAAAAGTCTTAAAGGCTTTTGTAGACAATCACGTAGCCCCTGAGCATTTTTATACTGTTTCAGGATACGGACATGATGATTTAGGACGTGAAGTTTTGGATAAAGTTTATGCACAAATTTTTTGTGCGGAAAAAGCCGTTGTCAGAAACCACTTTGCAACAGGAACACATACTCTTGCTTGTGCTTTATTTGGTAATTTACATGCCGGCGACAAGTTGCTTGCAGTTGCAGGAACTCCTTATGACACAATGAGAGAGGTTATTGGACTTACCGGAAGTGAATTATCAAAACGAAATTCCTTAATTGGAAACGGAATTATTTATGATGAAGTACCACTTTTAAACGGTGATGATATAGATTTTGAAACTCTTAAAAAGAAAGTTGATGAGTCAACAACTATGGTTTTAATTCAACGTTCAAGAGGTTATGACACAAGAAAATCACTTACAATTGATGTTATTGAACACATTTGCCAAGTTGTAAAAGCAAAAAACCCAAACTGCATTTGCTTTGTAGATAATTGTTATGGTGAATTTGCAGAAAAAAAAGAACCCATAGAAGTAGGTGCAGACTTAATTGGCGGTTCATTAATCAAAAATCCGGGAGGCGGACTTGTTGAATGCGGTGGTTATATTGCGGGGAAAGAAGAACTTGTAGAGGCTTCCGCAATAAGACTTACAGCCCCAGGGGTTGGTTGGGAATCAGGTGCAATGTTGAACCAACACAGATTAATTTTCCAAGGTTTATTTATGGCACCATCGATTGTTGCTGATGTAATAAAAGGCATGACACTTGCTTCAAAAGTATTTGAAGATATGGGATTTGTTTCATCTCCAAGATATGACGCACCAAGAACAGATATTATTCAAATTATAACTTTTAATGCCCCTGAACCATTGATTGAATTTTGTAAAACAGTTCAATCATTATCACCTGTAAATGGTTATGTAACCCCTGTTCCGGAACTTATTCCGGGGTATGTAGACGATGTAATTATGGCAGGCGGAACATTTATCGAAGGCTCGACAATTGAATTATCAGCAGACGGACCAATCAGACCACCTTATGCAGTATATATGCAAGGCGGATTAAACTATGCCCACATCAAAATCGCTGTCGAAGAAATTTACAGACGACTAAACAAATAATTAGTAATCATTAATTGTGTAATCACGTTCACGCAAGATTGATTTTGTTCTGATATATGGAACGGGTTTATAATCTTGTTGAATTATTTTTGATGACGGAATTACTTCTGTTTCTGCATTCTTTACTTCTTTTTCTTTTATTTTTTCTTTTCTTGAAGTTTTTTGAGGTTGTTTTTTTGCCTGTTCTTTTATTTGAACTTTTTCTGTATCTTGTTTTTTAACTTCAACAGCATTTTTTTCCTGTTTTATTTGAGGTTTTTGTTTTTCATTTTTCACTTGAACATTTTTATCAGGAATAACAACAAACTCCGAATCCTGCATTATAAGTTTTTGTTTTTCCTCTTGTAATTGCAATTTTGCACGCATTTTTGCTTGTCGTCTTGCTTCTTTTAACTGTGCTTTTTGCTTTTGTTTTTCGTATTTTAATTTTTGTTTTTCTTTTTGTAACTCAAATTTTGCTTGTTCATAATCTTGAATTTGCTTAATCTTTTCATCGGTAGATAAAGCATTTTCACGTGCTTCTAAAACTTTTTGTTGTTCAACTTTGTCAGAAATATTATTTCTTAAACCAGACCATTTTGCTTTGCCTTTTCTTGTAAGTTTTACTGTTTCTGTCGCAACAGTTTGACCTGCATGAATAGATTGTTTTTTAATATATCTTGCACTTCTAACACCACCACGTTTGCTATCAACTTTAATTTTATCAATAGAAACATAATTTGGTTTAACAATTTCCGGATGAAGATTCAAATCTTGATATGGCGACATATTCAACAATGCAAGTTGAGTTTCTTGAACAACCTGCGGTGATAAAAATTTTGTAGAATATTTTTGAACTTTTTCTAACTGTTCACTTGTATCACCCATAGTTGCAGTAAGCATTCTACTTTCACGAGAACTAATTAATTTTTGATAATTATGTTGCCATAATGTAGTTTGATTATTTGAATCAACCAATACAATTTGTGTTGAAAGTCTATACGCAGGGTCAATTACAGTAGCACCGGGAATATTCAAGGCGTCCCAAAGCGTACGTCTTGTAATATAACCTTGTGCGTCCATATTGCAATTAATCATCAAAACTTGCTTTGTGCCAAATTTTGAGGCTAATTTTTGCACCGTTGCATAATTTACAACATAACTTTTTTGATAATCAGTTATAAGTTTTTGAACTTCTTTTTTCAATCTGTAATTTTCCGGTCGCTCAAGATAAGTTTTGAGTCTATTAATTGAAACAGCAGACATATCAGGGTGATGATTATAATAATTAATAATGTCTGTACCAATTAAACTTGCTGATTTTTGGAAAATTATGTCATTTTTTGAATCTAAAAATAAATCATTTGGAATAACCAAAAAATTAAATTTCGCAGCATAGCAATTTGCTGTCGTCATTAAAAATACGAATAAAATAAATCCAAAAAATTTTTTCATGCTAGAATTATAACATATTCTTTAAGTTAGTGCGAATTATTAAAAAGGAGTTAACAAATGGATTACAACAAACTAATGGAAATGGCTAAAAAAGCCAGTGAAAACTCATATTCACCATACTCAAATTTTCCGGTAGGGGCTTGCGTTTTGACAGAAAGCGGTAAAACTTTCATCGGAACAAATGTTGAAAATTCTTCATTTGGTGCAACAATTTGTGCAGAACGTAGTGCAATTGTAAACGCAATTGTAAACGGCGAAAGAAAACTTACAGCCGTTGCGATTTACGGTCCAAAAATGAAACGTTGTGCTCCATGTGGTATTTGCAGACAAGTAATCAATGATTTTAAATCAGACAAAGGTGTAGATATTATCCTTGAAGATGATAATGGTGAAATTGAAGTTCACACAATTGATGAATTACTACCTTTAGGTTTCGATTTATAATATATAATATTGATATGTTCATTTTCGAATTTATAAAAAAATATTGGTACAAAACTTATCGAGAACCTAAAATTCTTGAAGAAGAAAAATGTATCAAACAGTATGATGCAACAAATGATTCTCCGGATTTTCTTGAGGATTATGAAACTTGTGAGCATGTTTTTATGCCAATTGATAGTACCGGCGAGGTTTTGGCCTGTACAAAATGTGGAGTTTTGGCAAACAAAGAAGATGTTTGTAAAGATAACTTCTTTGAAAGAAAAGAAATTTAAAAAAATATATTATAATTAAATTATGATGAAAAAAATTTTATTTGTATTTATATTTATTTTTGCAATACAGAACACTTGTTTTGCAACTACACCGGTAGATTTCATATACATAAACGGTTCAAACAATAATAATGAAAAAATGCACCAATGGTTTTTAAAAGGCATTAAAAAATTTCACCCTGTATTGAAAAAACAAATTGAAAAAGATGCTTATGTAAAAAATCATTTTCTAAAAAATGGCGAATATTTTATTGAAGAAAAGCCGTCTAATTTCTTTTGGGGATACAAAAGCCAAGAAGATTTGATGTTTATGCAAGAAAAAGTTGACCTTTTGCGTGCAACAAGTCCGACTGTCGCATTCGTTGTACGTAATACAATTGCAAACATAATGCACGACGCAATTTGGGTTCAAAAAACTCATAACATGATTCCAATTTTGCAAGATTTAGATAAACAAATTAAAAATGATATAAAACAAGGTAAAAAGGTTGTCTTACTTGGTTATTCAGCAGGTTCATTTATTACAGTTGAATACCTCATAAATAAAATACCATATATTAACCTCAATGAATATTTTGAAAAAGAATCTCTGGATAATGATTTAAAAAAGATGATATTAGAAAACCCCAGAAAAGACACTTGTTTAATGGCTTTTGTTGGTTCAAATTTAACAAATGCAACACCTTTGGGCAAAATTGTAATTAACAAAAATAAAACAGAATTTAAAGAAGCATATATAAATATGGATTCTTTTACTGATAAATATTGTATTCCTGACGATACCGTTATTGGTGTAATAAATTACGCAAGTCCAATACCACTATTTTACTCAGATATAAGTGATAAAAATTTGGGAACTTTCAAATATAACCACTTAATGTACAACTACTTGATTGAACATGATTTTTTCTTCTTGACTGTAAATTTTGCAGATGACCCTTTAGGATTTCCAAACGGTGTAAACTATACAAACAGTGAAATCAAAAAAATTACAAATATGGAATTTGAAAAAGAGTTAGGATTTTTCTATGATTATTCAAGAAAATCAAGCATGCGAACATTTGTGGGTGCTCATACATCATATTGGAGTGCAAGAAAAAGGTTTTCAAAAGCGATAATTCAAGCCTATGCAGAAGGTAGAAAATTCCAATATGATGAAGAATTTCAAGAAAAAGCAAAAAATTCTATCTTAAATCCAAAGAAAACTCATAGAAACTAAAAATATAAAAACAAATTAAAAAGCGGAGTAACCAACTCCGCTTTAAATAAAAACTCTCAACTATCTTAACTAACTATCTCATATCTCTTAATATAACGCATACAGCCCATTCTACACATATCTCACTACACTGCATGCTTTTCTGGTTTGTCTATTTAACCGCAACCAATTTTTGTTGAATGCCTTGTTCAGCGTTCATCATTCTTGCACTTGCCATAGCCATTGATCTACGTTTTTTAGCACCTCTTAAAATGAATTCTACGCCGTTATAAATATTGTTTGTTGGTTCTTCGATTTTTCTTAACATATACACATCCCTTTCAGTTGATTATTTACTGATTTAACTTACATACTCTATATCGACACCCCTAAATCGAAACTTTAGGATTTTGAGTAATTTGTTTACATTTTGTTACAAACTTTATTTGTAACATTAATAAATAAACAAATGACAAATCGTTTTTAGCAAGTTATTATTGAATTAAAGGATATAAAAATGACTGAAATTATAAATAATAAAATTATAGATTTTAATGAAGACATTGGTGCGGCTCTTTTAAGAACAATTATGTTGGCAAAAACCGCTGTTCCATATTCACATAAAAGAGTTGCAGATAATTTTGTTGTAATAAAAAGAATGTATAAATTCCACACAGTTAGAGCCTCTGTTGCTATCATGGAATATGAATTATTGAAAAAATACAACATGCAACCGCTTGAATATACAACAATCAACAAAGCAAACGACGAATTAGAATTTTTAAAAAATGCTTCTATTTCAAATGATTTTGCACAAAAGCAAGATGCAGATAAAATTTTAGTTATTCGTGCAAAAGAACTTAAAAACATCACTGCTAGTGCTTATTCAAACATTCCAAATGAAATGTATAATGGCTACAAAGCAATCGAAAAATACTTTGAAGAAATTACAAAATTTTATAAGTAAGGTTTTATGGACAGAAAAGAATTTATAAATGCCAAAAGAATTGTAATTAAACTTGGCACAAATGTTTTACGTAACGAAGAAGGAGAAGCCTCTCTACCTCGCTTATACTCTTATATTGAAGATATTTCAAGACTTGTAGGACAAGGAAAAGAAATTATTCTTGTAACTTCCGGTGCAGTTGGATTAGGAAGAAAAAAACTTGGTGTCGAAAAATCTGATGACCTTATTCTAAAACAAGCATGTGCTGCGATTGGTCAATCAAAATTAATGTCAATTTATGAAAACGGTTTTGATGCTTATGGAATTAAAATTGCACAAATTCTTTTAATTGAAGATGATTTCGCTCAACGAAAGAGATATTTAAGTTTAAGAAACACTTTAAACAGATTACTGGAACTTAACGTTGTTCCTGTTATTAATCAAAATGACACAGTTTCAACATTAGAACTTGAAACGGTATACAAAGATGCTCAAGTTTGTTTTTCAGATAATGACAAACTTTCAGCACTTGTAGCAAGTGAGTTAGATGCTGATTTGTTAATAATTTTATCAGACGTAAACGGTTTATACGACAGTAATCCAAAAATAAATCCAAACGCAAAAATTATAAAAGAAGTCCCTGAAATCACAGATGATATTATGAATCTTGCATCAGGAGTTTCAGACGGTGGCAGAGGCGGAATGAAAACAAAACTTGAAGCCTCAAGACTTGTAACCCGTTTTGGAGGAAAAGTTCTTATTGCAAACGGCAAAATTCCACATGTAATTAAAGAAATATTTAACGAAGTCGAATTAGGAACAATGTTTTTACCAACAGACGAAAGCCTTTCCGGTAAAAAACGTTGGATTGGTTATGCAACAAACATTATCGGAAAAATTGTTGTAAACAATGGTGCTAAAAAGGCTATTTTAGAAAAAGAATCAAGCCTTTTGCCTATCGGTGTTATTGAAATCATAAATGAATTTAAAAAGGGCGAAGTTATTTCAATTCTTGACGAAAACAAAGAAGAAATTGCCCGTGGCATTACAAATTATAATTCCGAAGCGTGTAAACAAATTATGGGACATCACTCTGATGAAATTTTAAATATTTTGGGCTACAAAAATTACGATGAACTTATTGTCCGTGATAACATTACAACTTTATAGGATAGAAAAATGAATTTTGAAGAAATTGCAAAAAATGCCAAAAACGCAAGTCTTGAAATGGCTGATATTACAACAGAAATTAAAAATGACGCTCTTTTAAAAATTGCAGAAAATCTTGAAAAATCTTCTCAGGAAATTTTTTCTGCGAACAAAATTGACCTTGAAGAAGCAAAAGATAAAATTTCTCCATCTGTTTTCAATAGATTAAAACTTGATGAAAACAAACTTAGAGATATGATTCAAGGTATAAAAGATGTTGTAAAATTGCCGGAACCAATCGGCAAAACTCTTTTAAAACGCCAACTTGACGAAAATTTAGTTTTACACAAAATTTCTTGCCCAATCGGTGTTATCGGAATTATTTTTGAGGCAAGACCTGACGTTATTGCACAAATTTCTTCACTTGCAATAAAATCGTCAAATGCGGTAATTTTAAAGGGCGGTAAGGAATCAATTAACACAAATAAAACAATTTTATCAATAATCAATAATACATTAAAAACAATTGAAAATTTCCCTAAAAATGTTTTGCAACAAGTTTTTTCACATGAAGATGTGGCTCAAATGCTTGAATGTGATAAATATATAGATTTAATTATCCCAAGAGGCGGTAATAAATTAGTAAAATTCATTAAAGAAAATACAAAAATTCCTGTTTTAGGTCATGCAGACGGAATTTGCCATATTTTTGTTGATAAAACAGCAGATTTCAACAAAGCAGTAAAAATAATTATCGACTCTAAAACCCAATATCCATCTGCTTGTAATGCGGTTGAAACTTTATTAATTCATAAGGATTTTGCAAAAAAAGAAGAATTATTAAAAGAACTGGAAAATGCTGAAATTACACTTGTTTCAAATCCTGAAACCTGGGCTTTTGAACACAGTGATAAAACTCTTGCATACAAAACCGTTGAAAATCTTGAAGAAGCGATAAATCATATAAACACATACGGCTCTGGTCATACTGATTGTATTATTACCGAAAACCTTGAAAACGCTGAAAAATTTATGCAAAAAGTTGATTCCGCAGGAGTTTATTATAACGCATCAACTCGTTTTGCAGATGGGTTTAGATACGGCTTTGGGGCAGAAGTTGGTATTTCTACAAACAAAACTCATGCCAGAGGACCTGTAGGACTTGAAGGTTTAACAATATATAAATATAAATTAATTGGCAACGGACATATTGTAAAAGATTACGTTGA
This sequence comes from uncultured Candidatus Melainabacteria bacterium, assembly GCA_934717745.1. Taxonomy (GTDB): domain Bacteria; phylum Cyanobacteriota; class Vampirovibrionia; order Gastranaerophilales; family Gastranaerophilaceae; genus UBA6984. The sequence continues at coordinate 101,792 of CAKUZB010000005.1, forward strand.
GGGCAAAAAACATTTTAACCATAAGGATTTATAAATGAAAATTGGTGTTGTAGGATTAGGATTAATAGGTGGGTCTATATTTAAGGCTTTGAGCGAATTTCACGAAGTTATCGGAATTTCTCATTCGCAAAAAAATTCTCAAGAAAACATTACTGATGACCTAAATGCACTAAAAGATTGCGAAATTGTTTTTGTTGCAACACACATGAATAAAACTATAAAAATTCTTGATGAATTAAATGAAATTTTAGACGAAAACACAGTTGTTGCAGATGTTTGCTCACTAAAAGAATTTGTTTGCAAAAAAGAATATAATTTTAATTTTGTTCCAACTCACCCAATGGCAGGTACTGAAAATACCGGATTTAAACACTCTTTCAAAGAACTTTTTCAAGGTGCAAAATGGGTTATTTGCAAAAAAAATTGTCCGGAAAATTTGAAAAAAGTTATTCAACAAATGGGAGCAAAAATAATTTTTGCAACACCTAAAGAACACGATGAAGCGGTTGCATTTATTTCGCATATGCCAATGGTCTTATCTCAGGCACTTTTTAAATCCGTACAAGGAAACAAATTGGCTCTACATCTTGCATCAAGCGGATTTAGAGATATGACAAGACTCGCTCTTTCAAGTGAAGAAATGGCTGAAGATATGGTTAATATGAATTATAAAAACATTCAAAATGCCATTTTAAAACTTTATGCCTCTGTTGGCGACTTAATCAAAGAAGATTATAGAAACGAAATTTGTGATATAAAGCAAGAACGATTAAAAATGTATAAAGACGGTAAAAATATTTTATAAAAAAGGGTAAATGTATTTTTATTTTCTGCATATAATTTTTTAACTAAAAATGCCATGCATAAACTGTTTTACTATTTCATTAATACTTTCTTGCGTTTTTAAAATAATGCAAGTATTAACAAGCCCAATAAAAGTCCATGCCAGTCTTTTTTCAGAACCTTTCATATTCCAATGAATTCTTGCCATAGATTTAAACATCTTTTCAATAATTTGATATTGAATACTTTTAAATTCTGAGGCAATCTTACTAAGTGTAGTTCCGTCTGGGGCAAATGTAGCACAGAGAACCATTTTATAAAATTTTTCGTTCTCTTTTGCAAATTTCAAATAAGTCTGTGCAACGTTTGTAAGAGTTAAAATAACGTCTTTTTCATATATTTTTGGGTGGGGTATATAGTGAGCGTTTATTTCTAATAAATCGTTCAACTTTTTGTAATTTACAGATAACAATTCTTTTAAAACGCCCTCTTTATTTCCAAAATAATAGTACAAAGTAGGCTTTGTAATCCCTGCCTTTTCGCATAAAGTTTGCACACCTACAGCGTCATAACCCTTTTTTGAAAACAAATCAAGAGCAATATTCAAAATTTTATTTTTATTACAATGATTATCCATAACAAGAGTATATACCGAACGGTATACAAAGTCAAGAAAAAAATCAATTATTTAGAGGATAACTTCTTTTCATTTCTTTTTTAGAATAAGTGTGTGGAAAAATAATCAGGAAAGATTATTTTGGGGAGAATGGATATGGCTATTAGTATCAAAATTGTAAATGAGTATGTTGATGAAGAATTTGAACCACAAAATAATGGTGAAATTTCTGAATCTATCACACAAAATTGGACAGAACAAGCATTAGAATGCTACCAATTAGGTTGCGATTGCTCAAAATGTTCAATTTCAAAGGGAAAATATTCTTTTGTTTGCCAAATGCCAAAAGTTGTAAAAATTCTTTTGAAAATGGGTAAACCAAATTCTAATATTAAATTAGCACAAGCATAATTTAATCAAATTTACTCATCAAATATTGTGCTGCTGTTAGCATAGGGTCAATACTGGTTGAAAAAGGCGGAGAGTAAGTTATATCATTGCCAAAAAATTCTCTTATTGTCATTTTTGAAAGCAATGCACCTGTTAGTGCGTTAATTCTCTTATCCACATCACCTTGTCCAAGACCTTGAGCACCCAAAATTCTTTGGGTATTTTTGTCTGCGGTAAGTTTTATTATTATGCTTTCAACATCTGGCATATAACTTGCTTTGTCATTTTTTCTAACAACTACGGAAATCGGTTTAAAACCATATTTAATTGCTTGTTTTTCGGTTAATCCTGTCATAGACATTGTAAAATTAAAATATCTTGTAACCGCAGAACCCAGAACACCTTCAAATTTATCAACTTCACCTGCAACGTTAATCGCACAACAACGTCCTTCTTTACTTGCAGTTGAACCCAGCGGAATCCAACAAGGTACATCAGCAACTGCATGGTATTTTTCAACACAATCACCACACGCATAAATATCTTTTATATTCGTTTCCATTTGCGAATTTACTTTTATCGCACCAGTAACACCTAATTCAATACCTGAATCGACAGCAAACTTAACATTAGGACGAACTCCAACAGATAAAACAACCATGTCTGTTTCAATTTCTTTTCCGCTTGAAGTTATAATTTTTTGAACCTTGTTTTCACCCTCAATTGCAGATATTGTCGCATTGTTTATAATTTTTATTTGTTCAAGATTTTTTTGGACAACATATTTTTGAATAATTTCAGAAAAATCTTGGTCAAAAATCGGCATAATTGTATTGCTCGATTGAATTACAGTAACCATAAGACCTTGTTTTACAAAGGCTTCCAACAATTCAATTCCAATATAACCGCAACCTAAAATAACTGCTTTTTTACTTTGTAAAACTGCTTTTTTAATATTTTCGCCGTCTTCTAAATTTCGAAGTGTAAAAACATTTTCTAAATTAACACCTTTAATGTCAGGGACAAAAGGTATTGCACCAGAAGCAATAACCAACTTATCATAAATATCATTAAAAACCTCACCAGTATCTAAATTTTCAACAATAACTTCTTTTTTTTCAGTAATAATAGATTTCACACGATGTCGTAAATTTACATTTATACCTTGCTCAATATATTTGGCAGAATTTCTTATAATGAGTGTTTCAACATCTTTTATTGCCCCTGCAACATAGTATGGAAGCCCACATGCAGAATATGAAACCTCATTGTCAGATGTATAAATTACAATTTCCCAATCAGGTCTTAAACGTTTTAATTTCATTGCGGTTTTTGAACCCGCCGCAACTGCACCAATAATTACAACTTTCATAAAAATATTTTAAAAATAAAACACAATTTTACTATTGCATAACTTGGTAATTTTAAAAAAGGGCAAAAAAAAAGTTCCTTGTGGAACTTGTTTGAAATTTTCTTCTTTAGGAAGGAAGTGTGTAGGGTAGGTTAGTGTGTAGTGTGTGTGTTAAATGTTCTCTCTAATTTATCTCTCGTTCTTTTCTCTCGTTTTTCTTCTCGTTAAACGGAATATTAAATCTCTCTCGTAATCTCTGTGTTTATTTAATGTTTGTCAGATGACTTACATATATATTAAGTATTTTCGAAAGGTCGGATTTCAGAGTTTGCATTTTTTGTTACAATTCGCAACATTTAAAACAAATATGCTGATTTTATTGAGGTTCAGCATAACAAACCAGTTAAGGTATAAACGTAATCTAAAAACATGGCACATTTTACCAAATTGTAATATAATTGATTATTATGAAAAAAAGAACTATTTTATTATTTTTAATTTTTTTAGCACTTATTTGTGTACTAATTAACCAAAATTTTATTAAATATGTATACGTAAGTCCGCAAGTTAACACATCAGTTTTACCTTATATCACAAAAAGTATTAAACCAATTGAGCGAAACTTTAAAATTATTATGAATTTATGCCAAAAAGAGCATAATGACATAAAATATGCATATATTAATTATTACGGAAGCGGTTTTTTAAAAGAAAACAAAATTCCAAACGACTTAGATGTATCCGTTGGTGTTGACCTTGGCACTTATGAATTTGACGGAACAAATTCCAAAGAAATCGCAAAAGATTTGACAAACAAAATTGAAAGTTTTCATCTTTTTACAACTGCAACTTTTATGTCTAAATTAACTAAATATGCTTTAACTCAATCAGAAGTGAGTGTTTTAACTTCGTTTGAAAAAGAAAAAACAGAAGAAATCGAAAAAATTAAAAACGGTCTGGAACAAGTACTTGCAGGCAAAAATCAAGTTTTGCATTTTAACAAAAAATTTAAAGAAAACGACGTAAATTATACTTTTATTCTTAATGAAAATGAAGTTCTTGCAAACGATATGACGCCATTTTTTGCTTACACAAATGGCATAAAATATAATAAACAAATGGTTGATTATCCTCGTGAAATCACTATTTTACCTGACTTTTACGCAACAATAAAAAACACCAAAACAAACGAAGTAAAACCTATTGAACTCATCGAAGAATCTTTTTTGGGCGAAAGATTTCAAATTTCGAGAAGATTCTTTGTGCCAATTGTGTTCACCGGAAACGACTCTTTAAGATATATTCAAAATCTTGAATATTTGAATGATGACCAAAAATATATAGAAACACGCATGTTCAATTATTTTAGATATTTAAACGAAATTGAAATTTATTTTGAATACGTAATTGATAATGTAAAATTAATGAAACGCCTTCACCAATGTGCAGATATTATTCTTCCAGCCTTATCAGAAGAAGAAAAAACACAAATTTATTCAGATATTTCAAAAGTTTTTTCAAATAAAGACATAAAACTTGCAAATGACTATACAAATTCTTTGAAAAATTTAAATTTATTAACTTCTAACGAATTCATTTTCAAGAGTGCCTTAAAATATGGTTATCTTAACGACATTTTAGAGGTTTCAAATAATTCTTTGGTTGAACTTTCAAGAAATGAAAAATATAAAAAAGAAACAAATAATTTAAAAGATATTCAATTCCAATATTTGATAATGATAAAAGATTTGAATAGTCCGAAAAAATTGAAAGAATTACATGATTATTTAGACGATAAATTCATCGATATTTCAGTAAACACAACAAAAATTATTAACAAAAACTTTGAAAATCGACAACAAATTTTAGATGATTATAAAATTTTAAAAAACATTTTTGATAAAGCAGGCTTCCATAAAATCGAAATTTATCGTTTTGATTTAAAAAACATTTATATTGTAAAAGATGATTTTACTAAAAATTTATCTTCAAATGACTTGAAAAATCTTGCAAAACAAAACAACATGCCAAATGCAGAATACAAATTAATTGATAATAAATTAATCAAAAAAGGTAGCAGAAGTGAATTAAAATATGTAAGATTTAATTCTTCAAAGGCTGAAAACGAATACTGGCAAGAATTACAAGATAAATTGTTACAAGACAAAAAGAATTATAAAATCAAGAGAAAATATATTTTCTAAATTTATAGACGATAAAAGTATAAATAATTAAAAACAGTATTATTTTAAAAATAATCACTAAATTATTTTTTAATGCAAAAAATACGGCAAACACAATAAAATAAGATATTCCGGCAATTAAAACTGAACTAAAAAAACTCTTAAATAACTTTTTTGGGGCTAAATAATTTAAAAATTTGAATTTAACCAAAGAATTTACCAATAAAAGCAAACTCATTGAAACTATCATTGAAACACCAAATCCTAAAATTCCGAAATGCTTAATTAAAATCAGATATAAGGCAATTCCGATTAATGCACAGGCAAAACTTATTAAGGTTTCTATATATGTTTTATTTTTCATATGATATTTCATATTTATCAATTTCATAAACTCATGAATAAAAATTGTGAATGCACAAAACGGTAATAAAATTCCTAAATTTGCATATTCATTTCTAAATGCAAGAATTTCAATTTCTTTAAAATAAAGTATAAAAATCGCTACAAAAGGGAAAAACATCACGATATAAGAATTTAAAACGGCTTTCATAAAATTTTTAACACTATATTTTTTTTCAAAACGTCTAATAATTGTTGGAAAAATTGCAAAAATCAATAACGAAAACAACGGAGTTAATACATTTGACACAAAAAACCACGCAGTGCCTACAATAGCCGTTCCAACAAAATCTTTATTAAATTGAAAAATAAATTTTCCAAAATGCAAAATTGTCCAAATACAAATATTCGTAAATACTAATGGAATTGCATATATTATTATCTTTGCAGAAAGTCTTTTATTAAATTTTAATGTAATTTTTTCTTTTAATTTTAATTTGTATAAAATTAAAAAATCAATAAAACAAACTGCAAATGTCATTGCTGAAAGTAAAGTCATTACGCTATTTGAAACATTTAAAAATGTCAAAAATAACACTAGTAAAGTGATTTGATAAATTACAATTGAAAACGTATACAAAACCGTTTTACGCATAATTCTCAATAATTGATAAAGCATTTGCCTTATTCCACAAGGAATTACAAGAATTAATGTCATTAAAAAGATTTTTTGGTCTATATAAAATTTTGAATAAATAAAGTTTTTAAAAATAAAAAAGCCAAGAAAAATAGCGACAAAAGTAATTAATTCAAACAAAAAAATGTTTGAAAAAAATCTATCAGTACAATTAAACCTTTTAAATTGTTCATAAAATCTTAAAACAGACTTTGCAATCCAATCAGTTGAAGCCGTACAAACAAGGTTTAAAATACCGATACTTATTTGAAAAATACTCATTTCTGAAGTTGTTAAAAAATAAGCAAAAATCGGCACAATAACTAAAGCATTCAAAACAACAAGTAATCTTGATGGCAAATATCTCAAAAAACTTTTGAATATTACACTGTAATCTCTTGATAATACAGCATTTTGCATAATTCTAAGCCTTTAATAGATTAATAAATTCTTCAATTGCCTTTTGTTGAACTTCTAATTCTTGAATTTTTGCTTTTGTTTCGTCAACAAGTTCTTTCGGTGCTTTTTCAACAAATTTAGGATTATTTACTCTGCCCTCTAATGAACTTTTTTCTTTAAGCAATTTATCCAATTTTTTGTTTTGACGTGCAATTTCAGCGTCCATATCAATTAAATTTTCCAATGGAATAATAATTTTTGATGCTGAAACAACTGCTGTAGCAGATTTTTTAGATGTATTATCAGTATTTTCAATAAATTTAACATTTTCAACTCTTGCCAAACGTCTTAAATATGGAATTACTGCTTCAAAAATAGCCTTTTCATCTTTATCAGCCAACACTTCGATATTAACCTTAATTGATGGAGAAATATTGAAACTTTGACGAACATTTCTCAAAGAAGTAATTGTTTCAAAAACAATTTCCATTTCTTTTGCTTCTTGAGGGAAATTAAATTGTTCCTTATATTGTGGATATTCAGCCTTAATTAAAGCATCAACATCACATTTAACATCTAATGCTTGCCAAATTTTTTCTGTAATATGTGGCATAATTGGGTGAAGCAATCTCAATGACATATCAAGAACATATTTCAACATTCTTTGAGTATTCAATTTTAATTTTTCTTCTTGAAGTTGAATTTTAGCAATTTCAACATACCAATCGCAATATTGATTCCAGAAGAAATCATATAATACGTGAGCCATTTCACCTATTCTATAATTTTTAACGTTGTCATTAACAAGTTTTACTGTTTCATTTAATGTATTCAAAATCCATTTATCAGCAATTGTTAAATTATCCATATCAATTGGATTATCATCAACACCATCTAAATTCATTAAAACAAAACGAGATGCATTCCAGATTTTGTTTGCAAAATTTCTGCCATATTCAAATCTTTCATCAGAAATTTTAATATCTTGTCCGCCGTATGTGCAAAGCGATGTAAGAGTAAATCTCAAAGCATCACAGCCATATTTATCAATGATTTTAACAGGGTCAATTGTATTGCCTTTAGATTTTGACATTTTTTGACCTTTTTCATCACGAATTAAACCATGAATATAAACGGTACTAAATGGTGCTTTACCGGTAAATTCTAAGCCCATTGTAATCATTCTTGCTACCCAGAAGAAAATAATATCAAAACCGGTTACAAGCACGCTAGTCGGATAGAATTTTTTAAAATCCTCTGTTTCAGTTTGTGGAAAGCCCATTGTAGAAAATGGCCATAAACCTGATGAAAACCAAGTATCAAGACAGTCAGTATCTTGTGTGTAATGTTCAGGGTCCGGATTTTCTTTTGCAACAACCATTTCACCAGTTTCATTATGATAATATGCAGGAATTTGATGTCCCCACCATAATTGACGTGAAATACACCAATCACGAATGTTTTCCATCCAACCTAAATAATTCTTTTCCCAACGTTCAGGAACGAATTTAATTCTGCCATCTTTAACTGCCTTAATTGCTTCTTTTGCTAAAGGTTCCATTTTTACAAACCATTGTTCTGACAATAATGGCTCAATTGTTGTATTACAACGTTGGCATTTACCTACATTATGCTCATGTTCAGTAATTTTAATTAATGAATTATTCAAACTCAATAAATCAACAGTTTTTTTACGTGCTTCATATCTTTCCAAACCTTGAACATCAGGGTGAACTTCCGGACAAGATTTCATTTTACCTTGTTCGTCAATAACCCAAATTGGTTTTAAGCCATGACGTTTACCAACTTCGTAATCGTTAGGATCGTGTGCCGGAGTAATTTTTACAGCACCTGTACCAAATGATTTATCAACATATTCATCAGCAATAATAGGAATTCTTCTATTTGATAGAGGAACAAAAACTTCTTTACCAACTAAATCTTTATATTTGTAATCATTAGGATTTACTGCAATTGCAACATCACCGAACATAGTTTCAGGACGAGTTGTTGCAACAACGATTGCACCTTGTTCATTACATAAAGGATATGAAATTTCCCATAAATGTCCTTTTTCTGTTTCGTATTCTGTTTCAATATCAGAAATCGCTGATTGACAACGAGGACACCAGTTTACAATATATGCACCTTTATAAATTAAACCTTTTTCGTATAATTTAACAAAAACCTCTTTAACTGCTTCAGAACAACCCTCATCAAATGTAAATCTTTCTCTTGAACGGTCAAAAGAAACACCTAAACGTTTACATTGGTCAAGAATTGCAGATTTATGTTCGTTAGTCCATTTCCAAGTTTCTTCTAAGAATTTTTCACGTCCTAAGTCAAAACGACTTTTACCCTCAGCACGAAGTTTTTTCTCAACAACGGCTTGAGTTGCAATACCGGCATGGTCAGTACCGGGAATCCATAATGCTTCATAACCTGCCATTCTATGATAACGAGTAAGAATATCTTGCAAAGTTTCATCTAAAGCGTGTCCCATATGAAGAACACCGGTAACATTTGGAGGTGGAATTACCATTGAATATGCAGGTTTTGGAGATTTTGCATCTGCTCTAAAATAATCACCTTTTTCCCAAAATTGATATATTTCTTTTTCAGTTTCTAAAGCATTATAAACTGTCGGTAAATCATTAATATTTGTCATTTCATTGTCCTTTTCTTCTTGTGTTTAAAGTACCACAAAAAAGACCTTGCGTAAAGTTGCAAGATTTATATCTTAGTATAATAAATATTTTTTAAAAATAAATTTGCTTTAACACAACATTTTGTTATTTTTAGTTAATTTCTTTGTATATTTTGTCATTTTTAAATCAAATTACATTTAATATCGTCATAAATTCTTGAAATAACTTCTTCCCAAGTTGTTTTTTGACGATAAAGTTTTATACTATCATACCAATCGCATTTTGAAATATCCATATGCCAACGCCAATCATAATATTTTGGTAAAATTACATAACATTTTTTACCCATTGCACCTGCTAAATGTGCAACTGAGGTATCATTACAAATTACCATATCCAGATTGTCAATAGCACCTGCGGTATCAGAAAAATCTTTAAATGTTTGCCCTAAATCTATAATATTAAATTTTTGTTGTAATTTTTTTAACTGCCCTGAACCGTCCATAACCTGTACAGAATAAATTTGAGAATTTTGTAATTCAAAAATTTTAGCAAAACTTTCGGCAGTCATTGCTCTTTCTCCACCAATAAGCGTATTACCCTGCCATTTTATACCAATTTTTAATTTATCATTATTAAAAAATTTTTCTTTATACCATTGAGATTTTTTAGGAACTGCTTTTAAAAAACCTTCTTTACCATAAAAAATTGTTTCATTATCTAAACCTAAAAGATATGGTAAACTCATTATCGGACACTGATAATCCGCTTCTTTAGAAATCCTCTCATTCAAACGCATAACAATTTTTGCATTATTTTTATTTTCTGCAAATAAAGAAAGCAATGAAACTTGCGGTTTAAAATACACTTTTTTGCAACGTTTTTCAAGCAATTTTATATATCGGTAATACATTAAAGTATCTCCTAAACCTGCTTCGTAATAAACATAAATCACTTTGTCAGTTAAATCTTCGCCTTGCCAAAATGGAATATGCTTAAATAAATCACCGTATAATTTCAATTGAGTCTGAATTGCATGTGAACGACTGATTCTATGTTCAAAATAAGGATACCCTTTTACATAATCTTTTGTCTTAAAATATGCTGAACCTAAGAAAAAATGCCCCTCGGTGTCATTTGGTTCAAATTCTAAAAACTTATTTAAACATTTTATAGCATCTTCTTGACGGTCTAAATCAATATATACAAAAGCAAGATTAAAATAAACCTCAGGAAGTTGAGTTGTAAGTTTTAAGACTTCTTCATAATAAAAAGCCGATTTTTCAAACTCGCCTTTGTTTTTATAATCAAGTGCTGTATTAAATAATTCTAAAATTTTTTGAGTATCAAGCATAAAATTATTATATCAAATTTTGTTTTAAGTTCATCAAATAAATGAACGACTAAATTAAAACTTGCTCATAAAAGTTGTTTTATGCTAGAATAAAAACGTAATTTACTATACGAGCGTGTGGCACTCTGCCGAAAAAACAATCCTGTAGAATGTTTTTGAGAAGATGATAATGTATGCAAAATACCACTACTCAACTAATTATAACTAAATATTCGGGTGTGTGGCGCAGTGGTAGCGCAGTTGACTCTTAATCAATTGGTCGTGGGTTCGACCCCCACCACACCCAAATTTTAAAAGAGGATTTTATCCTCTTTTTCTTTTTTAAAATATATTTTTTAACAATCTAATAACAATTAAAAATGTAATAATAATTTATTAGTAAAATTTTTTATAAAACTTTATGATACAAAAATTATAGCAATACTGAAAATTTTTTATTCAACTTTGCATTGCAAATTTTTTCTCAAAAAAAAGGCGATAAATATATCGCCCTAACTTTGTTTTTTCCTTTTCCTTACCTAAATTCTATTTTGACATAATAGCATCTTTTGCTTTATTTAGCCATTCTGTACCGGTTTTTAACCATTCAGCAGGCTTTCCTGTTGAAAAGAATTTGTCAACAGAACCTTTTAAATTATTAAGACCTTTTGAAATTTGTTCTTTATGACCATATCCCAACAATGCACCGCCAACTAGCAAAATTGTTGCGGCAATAACACCTTTTTTACCCGAAAATGCACCGCCGGTTTGTGCTGAACGTGATGTTCCAACAACATCTCTTGCATCACCTGTCATTGTCATTGCACCCTTTGGAATTTCAACTTTTGCTACAAATCCACCGCCATCGCAAGCATATTTTGGTGTTTTTGGACGTGCAACTATTCCGCCGCCATCACATGTTCCAATTGTTGGTATTGAAGGTCCTGATACAGGAGCAAATGAAGTCATTTTTTTATTTCCTTTCAATAAAAAATATATTCCTACTACACATATATATAAAAACATGCTACAACCATGAATTGACAAGATTATAGCATGTTTGTTAACTTTTATTACAAAAATTTTTACTGTTCAAGATATGGCAAAGTTACAACCATTTTTCCTTTTTCTTCTGTTTTTGTCATTTTTTCAAAATCAACATTTTCATCTAACATATATGTTTGTTGCATATTCATCATATTTTCTTTGTCGCCTTTTTTAATTTCATTTGAACCTTCAATTTTTAAAATATTATTATTTTCAACTGAAATTTTTATATTTTTTGAATTATTTCCAAAAGGTTTTAGAGCAATTGTCAAAATATAAGAATTATCTTTTTCTGTAATATTTACCGGATTTGGCATCATTCTGCCAACAACTGCAATTTCTCTATTCATATCACGTGCTATTTGTTTATCCATATTTCTCATCATTTTTTCTGCTTTTCGCATTTGATGTTCAGGACTAAGCATTGTTTTTATTGTAAAATCTGCTACAAAATAAAATGCCAAAAATGCACCTATAATTGTACCAATGAAAATTACCGCATATTTTAAACAACTCTCTTTACATTTGCAAGTTTTTTCTTTTCTTAATTCATTATCCATAAAATTTCTCCTTTTTATTTTTTACATTAATATTAATATTCAAATCTAAAGAAAAAGACAATTACCAAGTTCGGTAATTGTCTTTTTGCTTTTTATTAAATAACTTATGCAAGTGCTTGATTTGATACTTGATCTAACAAAGCAATTGTTTTTGGGAAGTATTGTTGTAAATATTGAGAACGTATTGCCAACAATTCGTGAGTTTTTGGTGTTGTTAACAATGCGTTTGATTCTGCAATTGTTTCACCTAAACCACCTAGTTCACCGCCATAGTGAGTTACTTTGTTGATAAAGTAATCGATGTGATCACGTTGAGTATCCGGAAACGCTTTATTGAAAGCAGTTCTTTCTTCATCATATGTTTTTTGAATTTCTTTATTTTCAGACATTGATTTAAACAATGTATTTTCGTATGCTTCATCACTTGAACCATCAACATCTCTAAAATCTCTGGCATGTCCTAATTCGTGCATAATTACGAATAAATTAGAACCTGAGTGAATTGATTTGTCGCTTGGGTCATAATATGATTCTAAAACATCTTTACTTCCAACTAATTTTTTAGTTGATTGAGCAACCTTGAATAATTCTTCACCAGGCATTGCTTTCAATGATTTCAAAATTTCTTTTTTATTACCAGAAATTTGTTTATCAATTGAAATTGTTGCTCTACGTTTTTTATTATTCATATCCATTACATTAACACTGTGTTGGTCAACTGTAATATCATATTTTTGGTCATTTTTTGTAGAAACAAAATGGTTATCATCAATTACTTCAAATGTACTTGAATTATTCAAAAGAACTTTACCTTTTTTGTCTGTAATTTTGTAATCTACAATTCTGTTTCCTTTAGGGTCATCTTCATAAGAATATTCTGTTTTTGTACCGTCTAAAGAAACCATATTTTTAGTAATTTTTGTAATACCGGTTTTTTTATCAATTTTACCTTCACTTACAATGGTTTCTTTTCCTTTAGAATCAACATATTTTATATCAAAAATACCGTTAACTTCTGAAGGTGCTGTATATTCTTTTCTTATTACTTTACCTGCTTTATCTTTAACAACTCTGATTTCGTGAGTTGCTGTAGGATAACCTTGATCATCAACAGATAATCTAACTTTTGAAGTTGTGTTATTTCTTAAATCATTTACTTTTTTAATTTGATAAATTTGACCTTTAGATTGATACAATGACATGTTTTCAATTGCTTCACGTTTCAAGTTTTTATCTAAAAGTTCTGTATTGATTTGATTATCTTTTGTAGATGCTTGAATTACAAATTCATTTGTATCATAAGCATTACCATTGAAAACAATTTCTTTTAAGTTATTGCCCATTGCTTTTTCCATATCAAGAACTTTTGAAGAAACTTTATCAATTTTACCTTCTAAAGTTGGAGTTACAGCAATAAGTGCAACGTTTTGACCAGACAATTGAGTTTTAATTAATGGTTTTGCTTCTTGTAATTTTTCAGAACCGTAAGTAGTAGCAATATCTGCTAAGAATACAACTTCTTTATCTTTGTATTTACCTACATTTTTATTATTTTTCTTTGGTTCAACAGCAAATGTGGTTGTTACGTCTAAAACATCTTTCTTTCTTGATGCTAAATCAACAATAGTTTTACCTTTTAAGAAAGGTGTTGAAGCCAAAGATTTTACTGAATTCCATTTTTCAGGTTCATCGTTCAAAATTGCTTTTAAATTGTTCAAATCTTTTTTACCAAATTTTGGTACAGAGGTTTTACCTTTAACATTTTTAGATGCTTCTAAAGTTTTCATTGCATCATCAATATTAAAACCTTTTTTCTCAAAAGAATCAGGTGCTTGCTCAGGTAATTTTGTTTTTTCTGCTTTTTTTGATGGTCTTAATTTTGGAGCATTAACTTGACTTAAATTTTGAACATTCATGTCTGACATTTTTTATTATTCCTTCTTTCCTAATTAATTTTTCTGAAAAAAACCTTATATTCTTACTATAGCATGAAAAAACGTCAAAATTTTATTTGCTATTCAAATAGCAATTGAAATTAAAATTTTTACAAAAATTTACAAAACAATGACAAAACTGTCACTCACGAATATAGTGATTTTTGTAACAGGTAATTTAATTTCTTTAAAAAATAGTTTCGTAAAATTTAAATCCTATAGTTTAATAAAATCACACAATAGAAATATAGTGAAAAAACACCTTAAGTAACAGTTATGTAAACATTTTTCTCGTGTTTTTGCTTGCAAGGGAGATTTTTCACTATTTGATTGATTAATTCACCCCTTACAAAATTTTCATTTTTGTTGTTTTTAGTACTTGTTCACCACAAAAAGGACATACTTTTGTATCTTTTTTATTCCGTTTTACGAATTTACTTTATTAATAAACAAATGTTTGTTTTTTAAAATTAAATTTCTTATATACAAGTCAAAACCAAGAAGCACAAGACCTATAACACCACCAATTAATAAATTAACAATACCAATAATAAAATACCCAACGATACTTTCATATATTTTTGGAATAGTATCATCCTTACTAAGAATTTTTTTAGGTAATTTCCAATTTGTTATTGTTGCAACTAAATTCCATATTCCAGCAATAATACAAACTATGGAACAAATTTGTATTATTGCAATTATCAGCCACATTATATTTGAGGCTTTTTGGTAATCAGAAATTTTTGAAATGATATCTTTACTAGAATTATCATTTAACCACTCACCACAGTATTTACATTTTTGTGCGGTATAATTTATTTGTTCGCCACAAAATGGACAAATCTTTTTACACATTTGTTTATAATAAATCCTTATTTTTTACTGTTGTCATTATTTTTGATTTATATCTTCGAAGAAAATAATTTAAATAAAAAGATTGAAAAACAAAAGTCATAAATTTATTACATTTTATTTTAATATTGTAAGTATCAAAAACATAATCTTCAATAATTTTTGCATATTTTATTTCTAAAATGCCAGTGAATATAAAACATATCCAAAGCCCTATTAATGGTACTGGAGAAATCATGTTATTCATAAATAAATCCATTGTGTACCATATTGCAAAAATGAAACAAAAAGCAAATAATACCCAAATTGAGGTTGGATTAATAATTGGACTTTCAGTTTTTGTTAGCATATAGAAAATATTATATAATCTAATTTTACTATTTTGTTCTTTTTTTATTGGAGATATAAACCAATAAATTTGTGCTAAATAAAAAGATAATAACACGGTAATTAAAACAAGTATCCAGTTTGAATAAAACTTAATGTTAGCCAAAATATCATCTTCTTTTAGAATATTCTCGTTTGATTGAACATCTTTAAATTGCAATTCATTTTTGTTGTTGTTTAACCATTCACCACAGTGTTTGCATTTTGTAGCAGATACATTTATTTCTTCACCACAAAACGGACAATTTTTAATTTCGCTCATTTTTAATTCCTTTCAAATTTTTATTAATATACATAATAAAAGAATACTAATATAAAAAAGTGATAATTGCAACACCTTTTATTAATACAAATATTGTCATAGTTACCGTGTTTACTTTTTGGTAATTAGTTAAAAATAAAGTAAATAAAGGGTGTCATGAATAACAAGGACTTTGGTAAAAATTTAAGAAATTTAAGAAAAGCAAAAGGCTTTACTCAAGAAGTATTGGCTGAAAAAGCAGAAATTGATGAAAAACATTTGTCTAGAATAGAAAATGGAAAATATTTTCCTACATACTCAACACTCTCAAAGTTGCTAAATGCTCTTGATGTTTCTCTTGAAGAAACAGGCTTAGAACTAGAAAATGTGGAAGAAAATAAAAATCAAATATACATAAAAGCAATACAAATACTAAATAGTGCATCGAATGATATTGAATTGAATTGTTATCTAGAAAGTTTAAAATCTACTCAAAAAAATATAAAATCATTAAAAAAGAAAAAAGTCTAAGACAGAACAAGGAAACCCTTGTTTAAAACCTGTTCAAAATCGCCCATTTGAAAATTATAAAAAATACGATATAATAAAGATATGGGACGATAGATGTCAACTATCATGTCCTGATTACGAAGTTAAATGGGCATTCAACTTTTTGGTTGGGTGTCCCTTTTTATTATGTATATGATTAAAAATAAAATCTATTGGTTTAATTTTTGTTCTAAAACTGCAATTGTGCGTGGGAAGTTTTGTTGCAAGTATTGAGAACGTATTGCCAATGGTTCATAAGATTTACCTTCTGACAAAATTGCGTTTGATTCTGCAATTGTTTCACTCAAGCCACCTGTTTCACCGCCATAATGGTTTAATGTATTCATAAAGTAATCCATATGTTCTCTTTGTGTATCAGGATATGCTTTAAAAAATGCTTGTTTTTCTTCTTCAAAGGCTTTGTTTACATCTTTATCCATTGTAAGAGATTTTTTCATAGATTCTTCAATATTTTTCAAATCATCATCTACATCACGATAATCTCTTGCATGTCCTAATTCGTGCAAGAACAAAAATTCATCGCTACCTGATGAAATAGAACGGCAAGAACCGTTATAATATGAATCAAGTGGGTCATTTATGCTTTCTAAAAAGTCCACCGTTTCGCCAAGTTTGATTAATTCTTCACCTGGAAATTGTTTCAATGTAGAAAGTAATTGTTTTTTATCTCCAATAAAGTTATCTTTTGCAGTAAATTTTGCTTTTTTATTTTTGTCTTGTAAACTTTGTGCTGAAATTTCATTCTCATTTACGTTAATTTCATACATATCATTTCCTTTTGAAGAAATAAATTTATTTTCATTTATAATTTCAAAAGTTTGACTTTTATTTAAAAGAATTTTACCGTTTTTATCTGTAATTTTGTAATCCACAATACGATTGCCTTGTGGGTCATTTTCATATAAATATTGAGTTCTGACCCCTTCAGGTGAAGTCATATCTTTTTTAATCGAAACAATGCCTGTTTTCTTATCAATTTTACCTGAAGAAAGTACTTTTTGTTTACCTTCCGGAGTTTTTCTCACAATATCGTAAACACCATTTACTTGTGAATGAGATGTATATTCGTAATATTTAACTTTGTCATTTTTATCTTTTACAATTCTAACTTCGTTTTCAAAAACAGGTCTGCCAACCTCTTTGTCCTCACGCAAAGTAACCTTAGAAACAGTATTATTTCTAAAATCTGTTGATTTTTTTACAAAATATTTTTTGCCGTTTTTGTTAGTAAAACTTGTTGTATCTTCAATTGCTTCTTGTTTTAAATTTTTATCTAAAATTGCTTTCTTCTCATTATCACCTTGCAATTTTGCAGTCAAATCGTAAGCATCTTTTTCATATCTGTTTCGAGTGAAAGAAACTTCTTCCAAATCTTTTCCGGCAACTTTTTCCATTTCAAGAATTTTTTCTGA
Source organism: uncultured Candidatus Melainabacteria bacterium (assembly GCA_934717745.1). Taxonomy (GTDB): domain Bacteria; phylum Cyanobacteriota; class Vampirovibrionia; order Gastranaerophilales; family Gastranaerophilaceae; genus UBA6984. Next base: position 119,519 of record CAKUZB010000005.1, read on the forward strand.
TACTTTATCTAAATTCGGAATATTAGGAGTTTGAGTTAATAAAACAATATTTTTTACCGATAATTTTGTTTTTGTCAAAGGTAAAGATTTTTTCAAATCCTCCGGCATTAATTTATCTGTAAATTGCATCATTTCTTTACCGGAATATTTATAACTTCCTTTTTCATCTTTAATTTCTGCAATTTGAGTAAGTGTATTTAAATGTTCTAACGGTTTTGAAGCCATTAAATATACAAAATCACCTTTGATATTTGGATTATTTGCTAATTTTGAAACAGAATCCCATTTTTTAGGTTCGCCTTTTAAACTATTTTCAATCTTAATCAATTGGTTGCGTTCAAATTTCTTTTTACCGTTTTCTAAACGAACATCAGAAAGAATTTTCATAGATTTATCAAGGTCAAAATTTTCTTTTGAACTTTCAAAACTATCTGATTTCATCGGTTTTGTTGCGTAATTTGTAACGGCTTTTTTACCTGTAAATACCGGGTTTAAACTGTAATTTGTAATTTGTTGAATTTGCATAAATAAAATACCTTATGCTAGTTTTAAATCCGGTAAAAAATTAATTTGCCATGTGTGTTACAAATTGATACAAATAAATTTTTGTTTTTTATTTTTAAAATTTGTTGGGTTTCACCCAATCTACAAAAAAATGTAAATAAAATTTTCTGTTGAAATTTACATTTACAGTCCGTTAATGAAACGACATCAGAGTCGGCATTGTTTGAGCGAAGCGAGTTTGACGACTTTTGGTTGAATTAACGGACTGTTTTTGATTTGCGTGTTTCTTTTTCTTTATTCGTTCTTTTTCTTTGCATCGCAACAAAGAAAAAGAATGAATAAATAAAGATTTCAAAGAAATGTTGCATAAATAAGTCATTAAGACACATTCAATTTATTTGGTTTCAAACAGAAATACAACGGCGGATTTGGTTAAAAACCAAATCCGCCGTTAAAAGTTATTTTATTTAAAAATTACTTAGTAAGTTCTTCTTCTAAAGGTGATTCAACTACACCGTTAAGAGTTTTATTTACTTCTCTTAAGTTTTTAGCAACAGCCTCATTTTTTTCGCCCCACTTGAAGTTTTCATTTACAAAATCTTCAGCAGTTTTCATATCACCTGACAATTGAACTTTAATGATTTCTGTAAGCATTTTCTTTGCTGTTGGAACCATTTTTTCTAAATTAACAGAAATTTTGCCTTCATCACTAACGTCAATTGCACCTTCTTTCATAAAGTAATTTGCTTGCATTACTGAACGAACTCTATGTGCTTGATCCATTGTTGGTTTTGATTTTAAGAATGTATTTGTTGCAAAATTAACCAAAATTTGGTCTTTTTGTTCCGGAGTATACATTCCTACATTTACTAAATCATCTAAAAATGATAAAGAACCCATATCTGCTTTGTTTTCTTCAATAATATTTCTATATTTTCCTAAACCTTCATCACCTTCTTTTGGTCCAAGAGAGTGAGCATTTTCATGTCCAATAGTAAACCAATGGTCTGCTTCTTCATTATACAATTTATGGAATTTAGGATCTAATACTGCATCTAAACGTTTTTGAATTTTTTCCGGTTGAGATGTAGAACGAATTTGCCTATGGTAAACATTTCTTCTTCCACCACCTATTGTTAATGACATTTTATCGCCATTTGGTAAGTTTTCAGCCAATGTAACACCGCCTCTATATGCACCGCCATCACCTGACAAAGAAATTAAATCAACATCAACCATTGTTTGTTTTGCATCACCTGAAGATGAAATTGTTTGTTTATATTGGTCTGCTAGAGGCATATATTCTGCTAACATTGGTAAGTATTTTTTAATTGCTAACAAATCCTCTGTACCTTTTTTATTAACAATTCCGACACGACAACCTAAAGAATCTTTAGATTGCGGAACAATACCTGCATCATTCAACATTTTATTTAATTTTGGATTTTCCATAACTGTGCCTGTCATTCTGTCAGCATATTGTTCACGAGTTATTGTGTATTCTAACGGGGTATCTTGCAATTCAGCCCATTTTTTATCTGCGACTGCATCTAGCATTGGGTCTGCCTTTCTTAATGCCTTTGATTGTAACTTCAAATATTCATTAAAATCTTTGTTTGTTGAAGTTTCTGCCGCTTTATCTAATTCATCAGCAATTTGTGTAAATTCTTCTTTGAATTTATCGCAATAATCAACCGCTTTTAATTTTTTACCATCTCTTTCAACAATTGAACGTTGATTTAAAATTTTACCAACTTCTTCTGTTTCACCGTCTTCCAACATATTTATTAAAATATTATGAAATTCTTCTTTTTCTAAATCTGCCGGATAGAATGCTTTTCCGGGTAAATCTTTTTGACCTTTTGCAAGAGTAACCATATTTGATTCCATATCAATACCGGAAATACCTTTTTGTGCATTGAATAATCTCAATGACATTTCAGCATTTTTATTACCTTTTGCAGTTTCTTTTTCCAAATAATCCTTAAACGCAAGATTTTTTTCATTATCCATCTTCATATAAACTGTATCCATTATTTTTGCAGTTTTTGCAAGATGTTTAAGTGCTTGTTTATCACCTTCTGCAAGATTTGCGTATTCTTTTGAATCTGATTTCAAAAGAACTTTAGGTGCTAAAAAGTCTTTATTTGTTCTTTTTTCTAATTCTTCTGTTGATAAATTTAACTCAAATTTTTCTGCTGGTTTACTCATAACATTCACCTTATTAATATTTGCTGTTGCTGAAAGATTATCCATTACAACACCTGATAAATCTTTTGTTTCTGTTTTTGAACTTTCTGTTTTTGATGCAGAAACTTTTGATTGTACAGGCATTTTAACCTTTACATCATTGTTTACGTTTGACATATAGTCTTACCCCTTTTTAAAATAATACTTCTGTGGTTCTGATTATACTACATTTTTCGTAGTTTTAAAAGTATTTTTTAACTTTTATAAAAAAAACTCTGCCAAAATTGGCAGAGTTTCTAAACTTTTATTTAAACATTTTTGTAAAAAATTTTTTAATTTCATATATCATATCTTTAAAAAAATCTTTTATTAAATCGCCAACAGAAGCCTTTTCAACATAATCAAATGCAAAATAAATAGGATCTTTTGCATTATTAAATCTCATTCTTCTATCCTTTTTATTTAAATATTCCAAATTATGCTTATTTTTAGCCAATGATTCTTTAAAATTATTATTACTATCGCTCATTTGACCTCACATTCTTTCAAAAAGTACATTCTATATTATATAAGTTTAATTTTAAAATAGCAAATTCATAAAGTTATAAAAATGTTACATTTTTTTACACTAATTATTTTTTCGTGTTTTTATTAAACTTTAGACAATTTTTTAAACAAAAAGTTTCATTTTTATCATACTTTTGTATAGAATTTTTAAAAAACATCAAAGTTTTAAATTTTTCTGCCGATATATAGCATGCACAAGAAAAACAAAAGGATATTAGATATAATGGAAGAAAAAAAATTAGAAGAAACTAATACAGGTGCTTCTCTTTTTGGACGTAGTATGGAATTAATGGACGATGATCCATTAGAAGAAATTTTTGCACTTAATCTTGGTGATTTTTTATCAGAATGTCTTATTTCTGATGATTTAGCAAAAAAAATCGGTGAATCAACAAAAGCAAAAACAGATAAAACAGAAAGTCTTAAAAAGCAATTAAAAGAACTTGTATCTATTTATTCTTTGGATAATACTCTTTGTGTTTTAGGTTTTAACTCAAAAGAAGATTATGTAATTTATAACTCAATTGCAAAAACAATTTCGCAAATGTTAGATGTTGACGCATGTCATGTTTATTTAACAAAAGATTTTGCAAAAGGCTTAGATACAGAAAACCATGACTTATTACTTGTAGGTTCATCTATCGATTTTAAAGATGATATTTATAAAGAAAATATTGGTTATAATTTAAACGAACATGCCTTTGTTGCAGAGGCTTTTAATACTCGTGATATTGTAGAAATTAAAAATCCTAATGATGATAAGAATTTTGTACCAAATAAATCTTTATTTGAGGATAAAGTAAAACTTTTATCAGCAATTCCGATGAGTAATAATGCTTATAATGTAGGTGTTGTCGTTGTTGAAAGTTATACTGAAAAAATATTTAAACAAGAACTAAGCAATTTAATTGTTTCAATGGCAAGATTATTTGCTACATCAATGTCATTACAAAAAACTATCGATGAAGTAAATAAATTGATTGCCGAAGAAAATGCAAATACAATTGATTTACAACACATGAGGGCTGAATTAACTGCTTTAATTGGTGATTTAGGTGATGAACAACAAATTTTTGTAACTTTACTTGCAAAAGCAGTAGACGCAAAAGGTGAATATAAAGTTGCTCACTCACAATTGACAGCAGATTTATCAAGATTAATTTGTAAACAATTAAAATTAAATGAAAAAACAAGCGATTTAATCTACTATGCAGGATTATTACAAAACGTAGGTAAAATCACACTACCTGAAGATTTATTCAATCATGGCGGAAAATTAACCAAAGAAGATTGGGAAAAACTTCAAAATCACCCTAACGTTGGTGTTAATTTATTGATGAATATTAATTTCTTATCAGAAGTTATACCATATATTCATTATCACAAAGAACGTTGGGACGGCAAAGGTGAACCGGAAGGTTTGAAAGGAATGTCTATCCCTCTTGGTTCAAGAATTATCGCAATTGCCGATGCTTACACTGCTTTAACTTCTGAAAGACCTTTTAGAAAAGCATTAACAAAAGAAAAGGCTATGGAAATCCTAAAAGAAGAAGCAGGCGTAAAATGGGACCCTATAATTTACGAAGCATTGACAAAAGTTGTATAACTGATTTTAAAAACCCGAAATGATTTCGGGTTTTTTATTTATTATAACTAATTTTATTTTTTATAATATTTACCTTTTATAAACTTATTAAGAACATATTTTAATGCAGTTTTTCTATCAACTTTAGATTTTTTCATTACTAATTTTGTTTGAACAAAAACAAAAACAATTACAATAAATATTAACAGAAAAAATATTGCAAAAACAGAAAAATCACTGAAAAAATTAACAATACTATCTTCTATAAAATCACCTATTTTAACTGTAAAAAGTGAAATTATACCTAAAAATATTAAAAATATTGTAATTATTAAATTATTATTTTTCATTATCTTCCTCTAAGCAAATATAACATTTGCTATAATTATGCCCATAATAACAATGGCTATCACAAAACTTATAATTGTGATTTTAATTTGTTGTTTTATATATTGTTTTGTTTCATTAGGATTCTTTTTATATGCACCTTTTAATCTATCTATAACTGATATAATTATAATAACAGCACATAAAATTAATGAACCAATTAATAACAACGGAGCATTATCAAATGACCATTCTACAAAATTACTCAATACATTCTCTGCCAAAAAACATAATAAAACAATTGTTATAAAAATTATGGCACATAGTATAATATTTTTCATTAATTATAACCTTTCTTTATACATTTTTATATACTATAAAATAAATTAATCCAATTATAAACAAACCACAAATAATCATATATAATATAATTTTTGCCTGTTCTTTTATATATATTTTTTTCTTTTCTTTGTCTTTAAAAAGTATATCTGATTTTATAAATATATCTAAAACTCTTGAAATTATTATAAATGAAAAAATAATAATTAGTATTTGTAAATAACTGTTATTATGATTATTAAATAAATGTTCTGCTTTATTTAACAAAAAAGACATAAAACCAATAAGAAATGCTATTACAAAACCCCAAATTCTATATTCCTTTAATATAGCAATTATAACTGTAATTATAAACATTAAAAATACTAATACTTCAACTATTTCAAAGATTAATCCTAAATCCATTATTCTATAACCTTTCCATCATCAATTTTAAAAATTTTCACATCACGTAAAAATTCTTCGTTAAAAAATAAAGTATCAACAGACGTTATAATAGTTTGAGTATCTTTATTTATAGAATTGAGTAAATAATTTTGTCTTAAATCATCTAATTCTGCCAAAACATCATCTAATAAAAGAATTGGCGAAGTTCCAATTTTTTCTTTAATAATGTCTATTTCAGCCATTTTTAATGCTAATACAATTGTTCGTTGTTGACCTTGAGATGCAAATTTTACAGAATCTTTGTCATTTATAAAAAACATAATATCATCTCTGTGAGGTCCAATTATAGATTGACAACGACGACATTCTTCAAAATAATTTTCTTCCAAAGTTTTTTTGTAATTTTCTAAAATATCTTCTACACTTTCACCAAGTTCAAAAGTTGAAGAATAAAATATTTTCAAAATTTCATTTTCAGAAATTCCGGAATGCTTCATCTGTGCAATTTTTTCTATTTCAGACAAAAATTTTCTTCTCAAATAAATAATATTAGATCCTGCAATCGCAAGTTGTTCATTATAAATATCCAACAAATTTTTATCAAATTTTTCGGATTTTAACAAATTATTTTTTTGCGTACGAATTTTTTCATACTTAGAAATTCTTTCATCATAAACAGGATAAATTTGCGAAATTGCTCTATCAAGCCATTTGCGTCTATCCTCAGGAGCACCTCTTAGTAACATTAAATCTTCAGATGAAAACAAAACTGTTTTTAAAACTTGTTTAAAATCCTTTTGTGTAGATTTTACTTTATTTAAAGCAAAAGTTTTTTTCTTTTCGTCGTTATAAGTAAAATCCATTTCAATATTCGTATTATTTTTTTCTAAAAGTGCATTAATCTCTGTTTTGTCTGTATCAAACTTTATCAAATCAAGATTGTTAGAAGTTCTTACAGACTTCAAATTAGATAAAAAATAAATACTTTCTAAAATATTTGTCTTACCTTGAGCATTTTTTCCTATAATCAAATTTTTAAAATCGCAAAAATCCATTTCAATATTTTCACAATTTCTATAATTTTTTAGTTTTAAAGAAATTAATTTCATAAATAAATTATACTTAAAAAATTCTTTGCAGAAAAATCAAAAAGTATTTTACAGTTTTCTGCAATTTTATTTTAAAAATATAAAAAACTAATCTCCATGTAAAAAACAAGAAAAGTATTTTACAAAGTATTCTACAAAAAAAGTCTATATTTAATTAATATTTCAGACGTATTCTGCAAATTTTTTACACTTACTATTATGATTAATTAACATATATAAAATAAAATTATATATTCTATTTAATTATAGAAAACAAAACTTTAAAAAAATATTGTTTTTGTGTATAATTTTTATATAGACATTTGGGGGATATTTTAATGAAATTTTTAGTTAAAAAAGATGAAATATTTAATGGTATAAGATTAGTTGCAAATGTAGCCGCAATGAAAAGTTTGCAACCGGTTCTTGCTAATATATTAATAGAAACTGTTGATGATAATGCACTTAGATTAACAGCAACAGATTTTGACCTAACTATTTCAACAACAGTAGATGCTAAAATTGAAAGCGAAGGTAAAATTACTCTTCCTGCAAAAAAATTAAATGATATTGTTTCTCGCTTGTCTGATAAATTAATTACTTTCGAATTGGATAATGAAACAAATTCAGTAAATATTCAATGTGAAAATACAAAATTCGATATTATAGGTATTTCAGCATCAGAATTTCCAAATGTTTTAGATATAAATTTAGTTGATGAAAATGCAATTGATATTGATATGAAACCGTTTACAAAAGCAATTCGTCAAGCAAGTTTTGCAGCAGCAAATTTTGAAACAAATAATTTATTATCAGGTGTTGTTTGCGATATTAAAGAGAATATCTTAGAAATGGCATCAACAGATGGTAACAGACTTGCAAGGGTTAGAGAAAATATTAGTAATTTAGAACAAAAATCAAGTCAATTGATTATTCCATCAAAAACTACAAATGAATTTTTAAAAATGAGTTCATTAGTAAATGATGAATCTGTAAAAATTTATACAGACAAAACAAAATTAATATTAAAAACAGAAAAATCAATGATGATTTCAAGAATTATGGAAGGTCAATATCCAAAATATAACCAACTTATTCCGAATGAAAACCCTAAAAATGCTATAGTTAATAAAAATAAACTTGTTTCAGCATTAGAAAGAGTTTCAATTATGGTTAACGAAAAAACAAGTATTGTTAAATTTGAATTTACAGAAGATAAATTAACTTTAAAAGCGGATACACCTGACGCAGGTGCATCAGAGGAATCATTTGCAATTGAATACAAAAATGAAGATATGATAATCGCATTTAATTATAAATATGTAATTGAAGGTTTAAAAAATATGGAACAAGATGAAGTAAAAATAGAAATGAATACAAATCTTTCTCCAACAGTGTTCCGTCCAAATAGCGATGAAGACTATATTTCATTAATTATGCCTGTACAAATTAGGTAATTAGTGAATAGTCTTTTATTAATATAAAATTGTTTGTAATGCCGTAACAAGTACGGCATTTTTTCTATTAATTATATATTGTAATGAGTATTAAAAAAGTATATTTCTTAAAACTCAATAATAACGTACATAGGCAATAAAATTATCAAAAAATACTTAATATAAATACAGTTAAATAATGCTGTAAGAATACGGCATTGCGTAAAATAAAAATCAAAAACAAACTCAACACATTTTTGAACGTCAATAACGACGGGCAAATGCACCTTTGTGTTAAGTTTTGTTAACCTATATTATTCAAAAAAAGCAATTTTTTTCTAAAAAAATTCTTTATATAAGTACGAGAGCAAGAGAGGATTTTTTAAAAGATGTCAATGTTATTTTCACAAGTTGCAGCAGACGCTTACAAAACATCAACTCAAGCAATCAACACAGAAGCAAGAAAAGACAAAAGAGCAAACTCATTAAAAGGTATCATGAAAGAATCTTTCTTCCACGGTGCATCATTCATGGGTTCTAACTTCATCGCATAATTTGAATTTAAAAAAAATGAGCGAAGCGAAACGCTTACGCAAAATTCAATAATAAACAAAAAAACAAAAAAACAAAAAACACTCACTCGCACTCAAAATAATAATCAAACGATTAAAAAAAAGATTTTCAAAATAATTTATACTCTCTCTCTCAATTATTAATTCAAAATTTAGCCACCCAACGGGTGGTTTTTCTTTTGTGAATTTTAATACATTTTACTTTCACAAAAAAGTAGGTTAAATTATTTCTAACCTACTTTTTTATTTATAATAATTTACTATAAATTTTATTTATGTTGTGCCGGATTGTAAGTGCTTTTCAAGTACAATTCTCTAACTTGTTTGTAATCTGCTTCTGCCGGAGCATCACTCATCAAGTCTTTTGCTGCTGAGTTTTTAGGGAATGCGATTACATCACGAATAGAGTCAGTTCTTGCAAGAAGTGCAATCATTCTGTCTAAACCGATAGCCAAGCCTGCGTGAGGTGGTGTACCGTATTGTAAAGCATTAACCATAAATCCGAATTTTTGTTGTGCTTCTTCTTCAGTCAAACCAAGTGCTTTGAAGATTTTCTTTTGAACTTCCGGTGAGTGGATTCTTACAGAACCACCACCTAATTCAGTACCATTATAAACAATATCGTAAGCAATTGATTTAACGTGTCCTAAATCACCACTATCAAGTTTGTCTAAGTCTTCTAAGCAAGGTGATGTGAATGGGTGGTGCATTGCCATAAAGCGTTGTTCATCATCTGACCATTCAAACATCGGGAAGTCTACAACCCATAATAGAGCATGTTTTGATTCGTCAATCAAGTTTAATGATTTACCGAAGTGAAGTCTTAATCTTCCCATAATATCGTAAACAGTTTTTGGTCTATCTGCTACAAAGAAGATAATATCGCCGTCTTGTGCTTGAGCACGTTCTTTGATTTGTTGTGCTTGTTCTTCTGTAACGAATTTTAATACAGGAGATTTTGCTGTACCGTCTTCATTGTAAATGATGTTAGCAAGTGCTTTTGCACCAAATGAAACGGCTAATTTTGTAATATCATCAATATCTTTTCTTGAATATTTAGCACCACCTGGAATTCTAATACCACGAACGATTCCGCCTGCTTCAAGAGTTTTCTTAACAATTTCAAATTCTGATTGTAAAATAATATCGCCAATATCAAATAATTCTAAACCAAAACGAGTGTCCGGTTTATCAGAACCAAATCTGTCCATTGCTTCTTGCCATGGCATTTGAATAAATGGAGGTTTTACCTCAACACCGGCAGCCTTAAAACCTTCAACAATCAAACCTTCAACAAGTTCAATAATATTTTGTTGTTCAACAAAAGACATTTCTATATCGATTTGTGTAAATTCAGGTTGTCTATCTGCACGCAAATCTTCATCACGGAAACATTTTGCGATTTGATAATATCTTTCAACACCACCAACCATTAATAATTGTTTGAAGATTTGAGGTGATTGTGGTAATGCGTACCATTTTCCGGGTTGTACACGAGATGGAACTAAGTAATCTCTGGCACCTTCCGGAGTTGTTTTGATTAAAATTGGAGTTTCAACTTCCAAGAAATCATTGCTGTTCATGTAATTTCTAACTGCTTGAACAACATCGTGTCTTAATTTTAATTTGCTGTACATTTGTGGACGACGAATATCTAAATAACGATATTTTAATCTAACGTCTTCTGAAACGTTTTCGTCATCTAATACAAATGGAACAGGTTTTGCTTCAGATAAAATTTCTACAAATTCAGGATAAACTTCAACTTGTCCTGTTGGTAACTTTTCGTTGTAAGTTTCTTCAGGTCTTCTTGTTACTTTACCTTTGATTGTAATTACGTATTCGTTTCTGATTTTTTCAAAAACTTTATGAATTTCAGGATTTTTTTGAGGGTCAGAAACCAATTGGAAAAATCCTGTTCTATCTCTTAATTCGATAAAAATCATACCGCCTAAATCACGAACACAATCAACCCAACCTGAAAGTGTTACTTCTTGGTCGATATTTGATAGATTAAGTTCGCCACAATTGTTTGTTTTCATTCTTAATTGCATAAACATTATTCCTTCTTTTTAAATACAAGTTAATTTTATCAAAAACAAAATAAATTGTGTAGGGATTTTTTATGTTATATTTTTTGTATGATTAAAGCAATATTTTTTGATGTAGATGGAACTTTAATAAGTTTTAGAACTCACAAAATGCCAGAAAGTACAAAAAATGCTTTGTTGAAAGCAAAAGAAAATGGCATTAAAATTTTTGTTGCAACAGGCAGACCCAGAGTAGATATTTTAAAAGTAAAAGAACTTGTAGAATTTCCATTTGACGGTTTTATTGCGGTGAATGGTCAACATTGTTACGACAAAGACGACAATGAAATTTACGAAAAATATATTGCAAAAGAGGATATTAAAAGTATTTTTTCTCATTTAAAAGAAAAAAATTTAGCGTGCCATGTAATTTTAAAAGAAAATATCTACGAAACACTAATAAATGAAAAAGTTAAACAACTTGCAGACCTTGTTGGTTACGAAGAAGAAATTGAAGTTCAATCGCTAGAATATTTCTTAGATAAAGATGTTTTCCAACTTTGCCCATACATAAGTCCAGAGGACGACGAGGAGTTTCAAAAACATTTTGGAAATTGTACAATAATGCGTTGGTGCGACTTGTTTGTAGATGTTATTCCAAAAGACGGTGGTAAACATCAAGGTATAAAAAAGATGTGCGAACATTATGGAATAAAACAAGATGAAATAATAGCATTTGGCGACGGTGAAAACGATTGTAAAATGCTTGAATACGCAAAAATCGGTGTAGCAATGGGAAATGCTAGTCAAACAGTAAAATCTTATGCCGATTACGTTACAGATGATATAGATGAAGACGGTATTGAAACCGCATTAAAACATTTTGGAATAATTTAAAAAACAAAAAATAAAATTTTTTAACGGTGCTTGAAAAATCTGAAAAATACGGTATAATATAAATATAAGGGAGTTGGCTAAACTCCGAACAGTTTAACCAACTTGTAGCCCCTTAGAAGAACAATAACAATAAATTTAAAATTGCTATTATTGCGGTAATAGCAATTTTTATTGTTAATGTTTTCATAATATCACCCCCTTTCACCCTTTTGTAGCATTGGTGTTGGTGTGTTGGGGGTTTAGGCTTACCCTATGTTTTTAATATTATCATAAAAACGAAAATATATATATTTTTTAAAAATATTATTAAAAATACAAATTTTTTATTTTTCTTAATTCGCCAATATGTAACAATATGTAAAAATGACTATAAAACATACTGGGATTAAGTATACTCACTATATGATATGATATGATATGATATTAGGGTTTTTAGAACTTGATAGCAATATTTATTTCCCTTTTGTTTTAGTCATATTATAATAATTTTGAATAAAGGAGTAACTATGTCAGAAAATCAATCAATTAATATTGGCGGGGTGCGTTTTAATAAACAAGACGTTCAAAAATCAGAAGTAATCAGGCAAGATGGTAAAATTATGAATAGTGTTTTCTTGCGTGATGGTACTCATATGGTATTTCCTAACCAAGCAGATAAAAATGAATCTGTAGTTGAAATGCATGATAAAACAAAGACTCAAAAATCACCATTTGGTTATAGTGTAGCAGATGGTGAATTTGGTATTGATTATGGTACAGATCCGACAATGATTAATTTTGGTAAAAAAGAAGTTAAAACAGGCGATGTTGATATTGATTTTTATCGTTTGAATGGTGCTCAAATTACAGGTACTAGTAAAAAAGACGATTACACATTAAAAGGTTGCCGTAATACAAGAGTTGATGTATCTCAAAATGACGGTTCCAGAGATGTTATAACAATTAGAGATGATAATCAAAACGAACATTATAGAGGATTTTTCGGTAATCGTGAACCCGTTCCTATGGGAAATCAACATTCTGTAGACGGAAAAGTTTTTCTATCAGGTAATAACCAAGTTAAACAAAATGAAGAAGATGCAACTTATGTAAGAAAAGATAATCCAAGTTTTTGGAACGGTGCTTATGACGAACATAGAGGTAAAGGTTCGGTAAAAGAATAAATTTGATAAAAACCGGCAATGATGAAATCATTGCCGGTTTTTTATTTTTAATTTTTTGTTTATAAAAAGATACTTTCTATATGTTAACAAATGTAACAAAACATGCTAAAACCCTAAAGTAATCATGATTTTAGCCGATATATATAACGTAAGGTT
>CAKUZB010000006.1 GCA_934717745.1 uncultured Candidatus Melainabacteria bacterium
CCCGCTTCTATTAAACCGTACCACTACCTATCGACATGAACAGTCATCAAATCCATTACCATTACCTCTTGATTAAAATTACAACACCCGCAAGGATTACCTTAATGCTGCTGTGTTTCCACCCTGACATGGTTCGATATCTTACGCCATTGCAAATTAACCCGTCATCAATAATAATAACTTCATTAACAACCGCACAAGCCTCACAGTAGGCTCTGCACCTCGCTAAAGCATTCGAGTCGAGAGATTTGCTAAGTCCCCGTGGAGTACGGCTTGAATACATTCTAATTTAAACACAGTTTTTAATCAAGTTAAGTTGAAATCTTAACAAACTTAATTAAGAAAAGTATATTAAAATGTATTAATATTTCCCATGACGAACATTATATATGTTAAAATAATAGAACATACAAAATAAAAAATATGGTTGCAAATCATTAAAAATCCAACAACCATTACTGTCGAAATACTTATTGAAGAATAGAAAAAGATTTATACACTGAATTGTGATTAGGAGATTAAAATGGAAAAAATTATTAAACGAGATGGCGAAATAGCAGAATTTGATTCAGCAAGGATTACTGATGCTATTGAAAAAGCCTCTAGTATAACCAAGGAGTTTGATACTAAAACAGCACAACAACTTACAAGAAATGTTATTGGTATCATTAAAAACTTCGTAAGAGAAAAACAATCAAACTTAAAAGCACCATCAGTTGAAGAAATTCAAGATATTGTTGAACAAGTTTTATTGTCATCTGAATATAAACAAACAGCAAAAGCATTCATTTTATATCGTGAACAACACAATAAATTAAGAGATTTTGCAAACAACGCATCTGTTGATATGACTGACGATTATTTAAAAGAAATCGACTGGAAAGTTAACGAAAACTCAAACATGGGTTACTCAATTCAAGGTTTGAACAATTATATTTCATCTAACATTTCAAAAAGTTACTGGCTAAACAAAATTTATCCGGACAATATCAAAAATGCTCACTTAAAAGGTGATATTCACATTCACGATTTGAACATTCTTGCGTCATATTGTGTTGGTTGGGACTTAAAAGACCTACTTTTAGAAGGCTTCAAAGGGGTTGAAGGTAAAGTTCAATCTGCACCTGCAAAACACTTTAGAACCGCATTAGGTCAAATCGTAAACTTTATGTATACACTTCAAGGTGAAGCCGCTGGTGCACAAGCATTTTCAAACTTTGATACTTTGCTTGCACCTTTCGTTAGATACGACCAATTGAATTACGACCAAGTTCATCAAGCAATGCAAGAATTTGTATTTAATATGAACGTTCCAACTCGTGTTGGTTTCCAAACACCATTCTCTAATATTACAATGGACTTAACAGTTCCAAGTTACTACAAAGACCAAGGTGTTATCATTGGTGGTGAAATCATGGAAGAAACTTATGGCGAATATCAAGAAGAAATGAACATGATTAACAAAGCATTCTTTGACGTAATGATGAAAGGTGATGCTTCAGGACGTGTATTCACATTCCCAATCCCAACATACAACATTACAAAAGATTTTGACTGGAACAACAAAGATTTAGACGGTTTATGGGAAATCACAGCAAAATATGGTATTCCAAACTTCTCTAACTTCGTAAATTCAGACTTAAATCCGGAAGATGCACGTTCAATGTGCTGTCGTTTGAGAATTGATAACCGACAATTGGCATATCGTGGCGGTGGTTTATTCGGTTCAAACCCTCTAACAGGTTCTATCGGTGTTGTTACGGTAAACTTGCCAAAAATCGGCTACTTAGCAAACAATGAAGAAGAATTCTTCCAAATGCTTTCAGATAGAATGTTGTTAGCAAAAGAATCATTGGAAATCAAAAGAAAACTTGTTGAAAAATTTACAGACCACAACTTGTATCCATATACTAAATTCTATTTGAGAGATATACATGCAAGATTTAATCAATACTGGAAAAACCATTTCTCAACAATTGGTTTAATTGGTATGAACGAAGCATGTTTGAACTTGCTTGGAGAAAACATTACAACAGAAAAAGGTCATGACTTTGCAATCAGAGTTATGGACTTTATGAGAGCAGAAATCACAAAATATCAAGAAGAAACAGGCAATAATTACAACTTAGAAGCAACTCCGGCAGAAGGTACAACTTATAGACTTGCAAAACTTGATAAAGAAACATATCCGAATATTATCACCGCAAACGACGGTGGCGAGCCATATTACACAAATTCAACTCACGTTCCGGTAAACTACACAGACGACGTATTTGAATTACTTGATATGCAAGACGACTTGCAAACAAAATACACAGGCGGAACAACAGTTCACGTATTTGCAGGTGAAAGATGCCATGATAACGAAACAATGAAAAACTTCGTTAAAAAAGTATGCGAAAACTACAAATTACCATACTTTACATTCTCACCAACATTCAGCGTATGTCCAAACCATGGTTATATAGCAGGAGAACACGACACATGCCCAACTTGTGGTGATGAATGCGAAATCTACTCTCGTGTAGTTGGTTTCATCAGACCTGTAAAACAATGGAACAAAGGTAAACGAGCAGAATTTAAAAACAGAAAAACATTCAACATTGAAAGCGACCTTGAATTTATTTCAAAAGTTGAGGACAAAGAAGAATGTCTTTCAAAATAGCAGGTTTGCAAAAAACAACATTCATCGATTTTCCTAAAAAAATCGCATGTATTGTTTTTACACAAGGTTGCAACTTCAGATGTGGCTATTGCCATAATCCGGAATTATTTGAAAACAAAGAGCCGGCACTTTCAGTGCCGGCATTCTTTGAGTTTTTGAACAAACGCAAAGGAAAACTTGACGGAGTTGTAATCACAGGTGGAGAACCAACATTACAACACGATTTGAAAGACTTTATTCGACAAATTAAAGATTTAGAATTTTTAGTTAAATTAGATACAAACGGCACAAACCCAGAAATATTAAAAGAACTTTTATGTGAAAACTTGCTTGATTACGTAGCAATGGATATAAAAGCACCGCCGGAAAAATATAATAACATTGTAAATGTTAATTTTGATACTGAAAAAATCAAAACAAGCATTGATTTAATTATGAATAGTAGAATTGATTACGAATTTAGAACAACTGTTATAAAATCGCAACTTTCGATTGAGGATTTTGAAAGCATTTGTCAAACAATAAAAGGGGCGAAAAAGTATTATTTACAAGAATTTATCCCATCAAAAATTTTAGATAAAAATTTAATGACAGAAAAAAGTTATTCGCATGACGAGTTTAAAGAAATTTGCGAAAAACTTAAAAAATACGTACAATATTGCAATTTCAGATAGGCTAAAAACCATGCTACCATGGAGTTTTAGCATGCTTTTTTAATTTAAATTACACCATGTAATGTATTGCGATTTTAATAAAAAAATGAAAGAATACTCATGTAAACAAGGTTAGTTTACCCCACACATTATACACTAGATTTGAGAGGAAAAATTTAAAATGACTGAAGGAATTTCTGCTTTAAGTGGAATGTCTGGTTTGTCGCTTGTTGATGCTATTTTTGACAAAACCGGCAGTAAAGACGATGATAAAAAATCCGGCGACATTTTTGATTTAATATTTCAAACAATTGATGAAAGCCTTTTACAAACACAAGAAAACACAAATAACATTGAAACAAATACAGGAAATCAGGCTTCAGACTTTAATTTTGGACCTCCTGCAAATATTACAATAGAAAATTTTGATTATTCATCACAAGATTCATCATCTGGAGAAGAATTTTCAATCGCAGAAGCCTCAGGTGAACCTAAAGGTGCAGTTGGTAAAGGTGGAGAGTCAGAAGAAGAAGATACAAATTACAGTCCAATGGACTTAAATCAAGACGGAACAGTATCTATAGAGGAAATGCTTTCTTATTTTGAAGCGAGTGAAAGTTATAATTCACAAGAGCAAAAAAATAATTCATCAAACCAATTTGAACAAATTTTTGACATGTTAGTTTAATTATTTATCCCAAATATACATTATTAATTAATCTTATTACTATCCATATTTTGCAGCGAGCCATTACGGTTCGCTTTTTATTTTGAAATTTGAACGTATTTTTATCATTATTTATAAATTATCAATATTTCTTTCTTTTTGCATTCTTGTCCAATTGATTATTCCAATAATTGACATTACAAAATAGATTGATTTTTTTGTAATCATAATTACATCACCCAACAAAATCCATTGAGTAATCGCAATTACATCAGAAATTAACCACAAGGCATATTGATCCGCATAACGCTTTATTTCATAAAAAGTTGCAATAACCCCCAAAGACACCGTAATTGCATCTAAAAGCGGAGTTGCCCCACCTATTTTCACTAAAAAATATCTTAGGGTAAGTGAACTTATAACAACAATTATGAACATTAACAAGCGAAGTTTCCAACTCATAACTCTGGTTTTACATTTGTCTTTTTCCTTGTTATCAAGGTGTTTTGTCCATAAATATAAACCCACAACACCACAAGGCAAATAATACAACATCTCCAATGCAAATGTTCCATACACGTGGTTATAAAATAAAATTGTAGAATACAAAATTGTGTTTATTATTCCAAAAATCCATTTTGGCCAACTCGCATGAGCACACAAAAAAATACACGAAATGCCCATTATTGAACTAATATAATTAACAATCAGATACCAATGAGGGTGAGTTTTATCAGTAAGCATATAAAACGCACCGATAAAAACCATAGCCAAAAACATCACCCACTCAAACCAACGCAAGTTTTTGAAGGCAACTACAAAAATATTCTTTTGTAATTCTTCTTTAATCATTTTCGTAATTATTCTTTCACATTTTCAGCCCAAACAGAAACTAAATTTATAACATTTTCAACACATTTTTTCATTGTTTGCAAAGAAACAAATTCTTTTTTTGAATGGAAATTAACCCCACCTGTGCCTAAATTTGGAGTCAATAAACCTCTCAAAGTTAAAGAAGCACCATCTGTTCCACCTCTTACAGGAGGTTCTTTAGGTTCAAATCCTGAACGTTTAAGTGCAATTTTTGCATACTCAATAACCTCAGGTTTTTCCATTAATTTTTCTTTCATATTATGATATTTTTCATTTGGATTAAATGTTATTTTGCAACCGGCATAAGTATTTTCAATCTCTTTAATAATATTATGTAAAAATTCAATTCTCATGTTTGCTTGTTCAAAATCAAAATCTCTCACAAGCATTTTCATAACAGTTTTATTTACATCGCCAGAAATACTGTCTACATGGTAGTATCCTTGTTTTTCTTTTGTTGTTTCCGGTAATTCATTTTTCGGAATTTTATTCATAATTGCACTTGCAACCTCAATAGAATTAACCATTTTGCCATAAGCATAACCACAATGAACAGGGATACCCTCAATTATTATTTCAGGGTTAAATGCGTTAAATGTTTCAGATTCAATACTATCCGGTTCAGAACCGTCAACTGTGTAGGCAACATTTGCATTAAATTTTTCAATATCAAAATAAGTTACCCCCTCACCAATTTCTTCATCTGGAGTAATCGCAATTTTTATTGTCGGACGTTCAATTTCAGGATTTTCTTTCAAAACCTGTACCGCTTCTAAAATTTCAGCAATACCGGCCTTGTCATCTGCACCCAAAAGAGTTGTGCCGTCAGAAGTTATAATTATATTGTTTTTGTATGGTTCTAAATCAACCGCATCAATTTTTACATCTTTTAATTCTATGTCGCCCTCTTTATAATCGTGAACCTGAGGATTTACAATACCGGTTGGGGCTTGTTCACTTGTATCCATATGAGCAATCAGCCCTAATACAAAGTTACTTTTGATATTCCCTTTTAAAACGGCTGTTACAGTGCCTGTTTTATCAAGTTTTACATCTTTCATACCCATTTTTTTAAGTTTTTTTACTAAAACTTTTTTTGCAAAATCCACTTGCTTTTTTGTACTTGGAGAAATTCCTTGTTTTGTCGCTTCACAAGAACCTGTATCGAATTTAGCCATTTCTATAAAGTTATCCCTCAATCGAGTTTCGTTAATCAAACTTAAAATTTCTGTCATAAATCCTCCTTTTATGGGTATTTATAAAAATATAACACATAGTATTATATTATAAAAAGAAAGGATTTTTATGAAATATATTTGGCTTTATATTGTTGCAATAGTTGCATCGCTAGGTGGTTTACTATCAGGTTATGACACAGGCGTAATTTCAGGTGCATTACTGTTTATCAACGAAACGTGGGATTTATCTGACTCACTTCAAGGCTTTTTAGTAAGTTCCGTTTTAATTGGTGCGGTTATTGGTGCGGCAACAAATGGTATTTTAGCAGATATTTTTGGACGTAAAAAAATTATCATGGCAACTGCCGTAATCTTTATAACAGGTTCAATTATGTGTGCCTTCGCCCCAAATGTATTAGTTCTGATAATTTCAAGAATTTTCGTCGGCTTTGCCGTTGGTATCGTTAACTTTGTTGTTCCTTTGTATTTATCTGAAATTTCACCAAAAGCATTGCGTGGGACTCTGGTTTCTCTTTACCAATGGGCAATTACTGCCGGTATTTTATTTTCATACATAATTAATTCTGCTTTCGCAAATGCAATTTATAGTTGGCGTTGGATGTTATTTGCCGGTGTTATTCCAAGTTTGATTTTGCTAGTTGGAATGAGTTTAATGCAAGACACACCTCGTTGGCTTGTAAGCAAAAAACGTGAAGAAGAAGCAAAAAATGTTTTTAGAAAAATTGAACCAGATATTGATGCTGACAAAGAAATTGAAGATATTAAACAAACAATTTCAAAAAGTTCTGAAAAAAGTGAAAAATTTGTATTCAAAAAATGGATGGTTATGCCATTTGTAGTCGGTATTGGTATTATGTTTGCACAAATTTGCACAGGTATTAACACAATTATTTATTACGCACCTACAATCTTTAAATCTGCCGGTTTTGATAGCAATATTACTGCAATATATGCAACAGCAGGTATTGGTATAATTAACTTTTTAATGACAATAGTTGCAATATATTTTACCGACCGTTTAGGAAGAAAACCGTTGCTATACTTTGGCTTAACAGGTGTAATGTTGAGTTTATTTGCACTTGGAACATCTTTTGCTTTCGCAGATGTTTTGGGTTCATATCAAAAATGGGTTGCAGTCGGAAGTTTAGTAACTTACATCATATTTTTTGCTATGAGTCTTGGGCCTGTTGGCTGGATTATCGTATCAGAAGTGTTCCCACTAAAAATTCGTGGAATTTCTATGAGCATTTGTACAGTTTCAAACTTCGCTTTCAACTTCTTTGTTGTAGCAAGTTTCCCTGTTTTATTACACAGAATCGGCGGAGCATGGACATTCTGGATTTTCGGCTTTGTTTCAATCCTATGTATAATCTTCGTTTACTTCTTCGTTCCTGAAACAAAAGGAATTTCATTAGAAAAAATCGAAGAAAATTGGGTGAACAACGTAAATCCAAGAAAGTTTTAGACATAACAAAAATAATCATTAAACATTATTTATGGACAAATTTTTAGATACTATTCAAGAAAATTTTGACAAATTTCGTATTGTAATCAAATATACCTTTATCGGCTGTTTGATTACAATTGCATTGCTTATAATTTTTGCATTTTTATGTAAAACTTGTAACACCTTTTTTAAAGATTTAAACGCAAACCCTCAAAAATCTATTAAAAAAATTGATTTTTTACTAAAAATTGCACCGAAATCAGCATTTTTATACTATTTAAAAGGTCATGCATATCTTAATTTAGATAAATATGATGACTCTTTAAAATATTTTGAAAAATCACTTGAATACAAAGAATATGCCGATACTTACTCTGAAATGGCGGTTACAAATTTCAAAAAAGAAAGAAAAATTACGCCAAAAGTTCTTGATTTGTTTGATAAAGCAATAAAACTTTCACCTGAAAACGCAAGAATTTATCAGGAAAGAGCAAGTGTTTATTTTATCGCAGGCGAGTATGACAAATCCCTAAACGACCTTGAAAAAACATATACAATAACGCACGACGAATGTTTTATCTATCGTTCCGCAGATGTTTATTTACAAAAAGGCGACTACTGTAAGGCTTATGACTATTACGAGGCTTTTGACAAACAAACAGGTAATAATTCTGTAAGCAAAGACTTTGCAAAATTCAGATGTAAATAAAAAGTTCAGAATGACATCTTTTAGCAAAAAGGCGGGTGCAAAGCACCCGCCTTTTTTATTATTCTTTATAACCGTCTAGCAAACTTAAAGTTTCTTTTTTTATTTCCTGCTTTTGTTTAGGTTTTTCTGGAATATTTTTTATTAGTTTCGTTTTACCTGTAAGTTTATCAATTTTTACAGTTGCCAATCCCTTGGCTACCACGTGATACTCATAACGTAAACAAGTTTGAAACAAAATTAACAAAACAAAAACAGATACAATAATATAAAAATATTTTTTTAAATCACAATGTTCCATATTTCACTCTTAATTAATATTGCAACATTGTGAAAACTTCACAACCTTCTTGTTGCTCAAGTTTTTCACGTCCGCCAAGTCCGTTTAATTCAATCCAAAATGCTGCACCTACAATATTACCTTTTGCCTGATGAATTAATTTGCAAGCCGCACAAGCAGTTCCGCCTGTTGCTAACAAATCATCTACGATTAAAACATTTTTTCCTTCTTCAATCGCATCTTTGTGCATTTCAATTGTATCAGTACCGTATTCTAATTCGTAAGTTTGTTTAAATGTTGGTGCAGGCAATTTGTGAGGTTTTCTTACGGGAACAAAACCTACACCTAATTTATATGCTAAAGGCATACCAACAATAAACCCTCTTGATTCCATGCCTGCAATATAGTCAATTTTTTTATCTTTGTAATGTTCATACAAATAATCAACCATATCTCTCATTATTTCAGGTTCTTTTAGAGCCGTTGTAATATCACGGAATAAAATACCTTCTTTTGGAAAATCTTGAACTGCTCTTATTTTTTCTTTAATGCCTGCTAACATCATTTTTTCCCCTTTTTTAATTAACACCGACTTTTGTGTTATTTTCTACTTCTTTTACTAAACCATGGGTTGTTTTACCCCAGTTCATATCTTTCGGTTTGAATAATATTTTCAACGAAATATAAAACGCAACCGGAAACCAAATTATTAAAATATAAATTGAAGTTTCTATAGATTGCTTTAATGCTTGCCAATAACCTAAGTTATTATATTTTCTCAAACTATATCTTGTTGCCAAAGTAAAGCAAATACCAATAACAACACCAACAATAATTGACGAATAAAGCCCATTTAACGGCATTTTACCGGTTGCAAACTTGTAAGTCCTAAGCAATAACTCCATTACAAACCATATAGGCATAATAAGTTCTGATAAATATGCTGTCATATCAAGACTTGCTCTTAATGACATGTCTTTTGAACTTAAAACATCACCAAAATGTTCTAAATATCTTCTTACACTGCCCTCAAACCAACGTCTGCGTTGTCTGTAAAGTGGCATAAGATACATAATTGCTTCTTCTCTAACAACAGCATCAGGACAAAAACGAATATCCCAACCTTTAATATGTAATCTTGTTGACATATCTAAATCATCAGTAATAGTGTAGTTGTTCCACCCGCCAATATCTTTTAATGCACTAACTTTGATTAATTCACCATTACCACGAAGTTCTACAGCACCTTTTACCGCATCTCTACCAATCTGAAAGTGTGTATCAAGTGTCATTTCATTATCCTGACAACGAGTTAAAAGATTTGCATCTCTATTTGAAACAACTTTTCTTGCTTGAACAGCACCAACATCTTCAGGTTCAAGATGTGGAACTAATTTTGTTAAAAAATCTGAATCTACACGAGCATCTGCATCAAAAACCAAAACGGCTTCGCCATGAGCAAATTGCATAGCATCATTTAAAACCGCAGATTTTCCTGGGAACGCATCTTTTGGTCTAATAAATGCTTTTACAATTGCATGCTTATGTTCTAAATTTTTAACAACTTCCGCAGTATTGTCATCACTTCTGTCATCAATAACAATTACTTCGTAATTCGGATAATCTAATTGCAAAACATTTTCTACGGTATCTTCAATTACAGAGGCTTCATTATGAGCCGGAATCATAATTGTAATAAAAGGTTTGTAGTTTTCATTTACAATTTGAGGATTTTTTCTAAGTTGACGTTTTTTATGCTTATCGGCAAGAATCATATAAATAGAATAAATAGTCATGCCTGCAACAAGAATTACCAACCCCCAAATTGTATTAAAATGGTATTGGTAGACATATAAAAGCACTGTCAAACCTATTAATATAACAAATAATACTAATCTATCTTTCATATTGTAATTCTCTAATCCCGTCTTAAAAGAAAAATTTCCATTACTTGATAATTATACCAAAAACACTTTTCAAATAAACAAATGAAGTTATTATTTTACTTTTTGTTTAGAAATATTAAGTTTATTAAACTTTGCAAAACCGTTGTCAGAGAACGTTTTCACCTTTTTTAAAATATTTAAAACTTAAAAAATCGTAATATAATTGCATTTTAGCAAATCTTGAATATAATGGATTTGTACATAAGTTTACGAAAGGAATTTAAGATGAACAAAGAAGAATTAGTACAAGAAATTTCAAAAAAAGCAAAAGTTACTCAAAAAGATGCTAACGAAGTATTAACAGTATTAGTAGATACAATTCAAAAAACAGTTGCTAAAGGTAAAAAAGTAACATTAGTTGGCTTTGGTACTTTCGAACCTCGCAAACGTGCTGCTAGAAACGGCAGAAACCCACAAACAGGTAAAGAAATCAAAATCCCTGCTAAAACAGTTCCTGCTTTCTCTGCTGGTAAAAAATTCAAAACTATTGTTAACGGCAAATAGTCATTAGACTTTATTCGTAACAAGGTTATGAAATAGAAAACGGACACATCGAAGATGTGTCCGTTTTGTTTTTGAAAATATCTTGCTCAATTTACAAAATTATATTAAACTTAAACTATGGAAGAAAATTTAGAAATATCATTTGCACATATTTATCCAAAATTACTTAATATATACGGTGATGTCGGAAATGTTTTAACTCTTAAAAACCGTTGTGAATGGCGTGGAATAAAATTCAATCACGAAGAAATCGATTTACACGATGAATTTACACCTCACGATATGTATTTTATTGGTGGAGGTCAAGACAGACAACAAGTTGATGTCGCAAATGAAATTCAAAAATATAAATTATTTTTACAACAAGAACGAGATAACAACGCAGTATTTCTTTCAATTTGCGGAGGTTATCAACTTTTTGGACATTATTACAAAGCCCAAGACGGTTCTGAATTAAAAGGCATTGACTTATTAGATGCTTATACTCTTGCTGGAAACAAACGTTTTATTGGAAATGTAACTACTCAAATCGACTTTTTAGAACCAAATACTTTAGTCGGATTTGAAAACCATAGCGGACTCACTTATCTTGAGGGCGAAACAAAGCCTATTTCAAAGGTTATTATTGGTAACGGTAATAATGGAGAAGATAAAACTGAGGGTGCAAGATATAAAAATGTTTTTGGAACATATTTACATGGTTCATTTTTACCTAAAAACCCTCATTTTGCAGACTATTTAATTGAATTAGCACTTGAAAAACGTTATGGACGAAAAATTAAATTAGAACCTTTAAACGATGAAATTGAATTAAAAACTCACAACAATTTAGTTAATAAACATTATTAATTAGATATTTTAATAAAGTTATGGTAAAATTTTTCTATGAAAATTGACAAGAAAAAAATATTTACAGCAAGTGTAACCTTTTTATTCATTGCATTTTTAGTTTATATCTTCAGAGATATGAGTTTGCAAGAATTTTTAAATGCGTTTAAATTATTTAGTTTCAAATATTTATTTTGGATTGTTGCATTGTACTATTTCACAATGTATTTAAGAGGTGTTCGCTGGAAAGCCTTATTAATGGATAACCCTAAATATACAAATTGGCATTTAGGAGCAGTTTTTATAGTTGGCAGTATGCTAAACAGTTTTTTACCCGCAAGAGCAGGCGATATTTATAGAGCATATTACCTTGGCGAAAACAAAAATGAAAAGAAAATGAAGATTTTTGGTTCAGTAATTTTAGAAAGAATTCAAGATGGAATCAGCGTATTTTTCATTTTACTTTTTGCTGTTTTATTTTATTGTAAAAATAATCCTATAATAATAAATGCAACCTACTTTTTTGGAACTGTTTTTATCGGCAGTATGATTGCATTTTACTTAATCTATAAATTTAACAAAATTGATTATGTATGCAAAAAAATGGAAAACATTTTAATAAAAATCAAACTTACCAAACTTTGTAACGCAATTGAAAGTATAAACAGACATGCAAACTCTTTTATGGAAGGATTTACAGTTTTAGATAGTTGGAAATTATTACTAAAATCAGCAGTAATGAGTGCTTTGATTTGGGGAATTGAATGCTATGTTGCATATTTAATCCTTGCCAGTTTCAACTTATCACTTCCGTTCTCAGCATCATTGTTTGTAATAAGTTTGATTTCATTTTCCGGTATGTTACCGTCAACGTCAATCTTTTTCGGACCATATCAGGCCGCATACTTAATTGCACTTGGAATTTACGGAGTAAACAAATCAACTATTCTTGCAATTTCACTAGTTCACCCAATATTACTAATTGCAATGTTGGTTGTAGTTGGTTTATATTATCTATACAAATTTAATTTCTCACTTGATAAAATTAAAGAAGCACAGTCAGATTTGGAAAAGGAACAATAAAATGTTAAAAAAAGCGTTTACACTTGCAGAAGTTTTATTAGTTATTACTGTTATCGGAATTGTTTCAGCACTTACAATTCCCAACTTGGCAAACAAATCTAGCGACGAGCAGACTGTTATTAAATTAAAAAACGTAAAAAACGACTTAGACCTTGCTATGCAACAAGCAGTTTTAAAATATGGTCCTTATAAAACTTGGTTTCCTGATGATTTATCATCAGATGATGAAACTGAAGCAAAAGAAAGAATTATGGAATTTTTAGAACATACTGATTCAAATGCAACTTTTCCTTTTGCAGCCTTTAATACCGATGCAAACTATACAAAATATACTTTGAACGATGGAACAATCTTTGCCTTGAAATTCGGATCAAACGGAATTTGTAGCGGTAACTCTTGTAACTATATGCAAGCCATTGTCGCAACAGGTGGTGCTTCCGGAAAAACTTTGGGTAAACAAATTTTTGGCTTCACATTAAACCCATACGATGGAATTGTTAAACCTTACGGACAAGGCTCAGATATTGGTACAAATAACGCATTCAGTGTTTCTAATAACATTAATGCGACAAACTGGGCATTACATATAGGTAACTTGGATTACTTAAAATGTGCTAGCAGTTTAAATTGGCAATCTAAAACTTCATGTAATTAGTGTTGAATAACCTTTAACATTTGTCCAACACAGAATTTTGCACTTAAATATTTTGATGCTACATCATAACATTTATTAACCGTATATTCGTATGCTTTTTCATTTTGCAAATAATAATTAATTTTTTCTACTAAATCACCCATGTTAATGTAGAACGGCAAATCTCCTTTGTAGATATTTAATTCTTCTCTAAAATCACTTATAACAAGGGTTTTACAAGCAACAGCCTGAACTGTTCGATGATTTAAGGAAGAAATACCTTGAGCATTCATAGTAAATACAAATTTTGCTTTGTTTATTGCATTTGCCATATCTGGTTCATTATCTATAAACCCTTTATAAGCATTTTTTAATAACTTTTGTTCTGCTTCGCCAACTCTTGATAATGCATCGTTATAATGTTTTTCAATTGCAAACCAAGCAAATTTTAAATTTGGGAAAAGTTGCATTAATTCAACAAAGAAATTTAGACGATAATCTGTATCTAAGCGACCTGCAAACATTATATCGTATTCTTTTTCGATATTTAAAGGTTTATAGACCTCAGTATTAACAAATTGAGACATATAGTATAAATTCTGAATGTTTGATTTTTCTGCTAAGGCTCTGTCCCAATAAAAAGTATAATTGCCGTTTTCATTTAAATAAGGAAAATACTTTTTCCAATCTTCTAAAACTCCTGAAGATTTGCTTTCAATTTCATCGGCAAAATAACAAATACAAGGAATTTTTAAATCATTATCAACTTTTAATTTTAGCGGAGAAAAGTCATAGCCTGTAATATAGTCGTATTCTTTATTTGAGATAAACTCTAAAAAATTATCTTGTTTAAGTTCATCATATATTTCAAAGTTAAACCCATTTTGTTCAAACCCATCTAAAAGGCTCTTTACAATTAGTCTTCCGGCAATACTATGAGGCAATATTCCTAAAATTTTCATACTAAAATAAAAGCACAAAACTTTTGTATTGTCCAATCTATTATTTACAATTTTTTTTTTAATAAGGTATAATATTATTATGAAAAACAAAGCACAAGTAATTATAGTTGGTGGCGGACCCGCAGGAATTTCAGCAGGGATAACTCTTGCTCGTGCAGGAAAAGAAGTCATACTTATTGAACGTGGCAATTTTTGTGGAAGCAAAAATGTTTTTGGAGGTGCTATTTACACACAACCCGTAAAAGAAATTTTCCCTAATTTTGAAAATGAAGCACCACTTGAAAGAAATAATATTCGTCATAAATATATGCTTTTAACTGAAACTGACGATACGACTATTTCCCATGCCCAAAAAACAGAAAAATCAAATAGTTATACTGTAATAAGAGCAAAATTTGACCGTTGGTGTGCAGAACAAGCAAAAAAAGAGGGAGTTACAATAGTTACAGAAACCGTTGTAAGGGAACTTCTTGTAAAAAAAGATACTTGTATTGGTGTTCGAACAGAATTAGAAGATTATTACGCAGATATTGTAATTTTAGCAGACGGTGTAAACTCTCTTTTGGCAAAACAAATAGGTTTAAGAGAAAATCTCTCAACTCAAGATGTTGCCTTGGGAGTAAAAGAAGTTATAAAAATCGGCTCAGATAAAATTAACGAAAGATTTAATCTAAACGACGGCGAGGGTTGTGTTACCGAAATAATCGGATACCCAATGCAAGCAATGTTAGGAATGGGTTATATTTATACAAACAAAGACTCTGTTACAATCGGCATAGGTATTACACTTGACGAACTTGCAGAACATAAAATTAAACCATACGAACTTTTAGACAAATTAAAAGAACACCACTCAATCGCACCATTAATTAAAGACGGCGAATTAATTGAATATTCTGCCCATTTAATTCCTGAGGGCGGATATAATAAAATTCCAAAACTTTATGACAACGGAGTTATGGTCGTTGGCGATGCGGGAATGCTGGTTAATAACTTACACTGGGAAGGTACAAACCTTGCGATGCTAAGTGGTAAATTCGCCGGAGAAACAGCAATTCATGCTATTAATTCAAATGATTTTTCTAAAAATTGCTTAAAACTTTACAATAAAAAACTTGAAAACTCTTTCATAATGAAAGATTTGATGAGTTACAAAAACCTTATGCCGGTTATGCACAAAAGACGAGAGTCCTTTACCGGTTACTATATTGAAAAAATTAATTCATTTTTCGAAATGTTTATATCTGTTGATAGTATTGTAAAACGTGATAAGTTTAGAAACTTCATAAAAACAATTTTTACAGATAGAAGTTTTTCAGAACTTTTTAAAGACGGAACATCAGTATTGAAACTACTTTGGGAGATTTTGAGATGAGCATAGACGACAAATTATTCAAAGTAAAATATGTAAGTGATAATGTTTCGCACTTGACAGCAGACCCTGAAAAATGTAAAAATTGTAAGGTAAAGATTTGCACATTTGTCTGTCCTGCAAAAGTTTGGGAATGGGACGAAGAAAAACAATCTTTAACAATAAATTACGAAAATTGCTTGGAATGTGGTGCTTGCAGAATTGCATGTGAAGAACAAAGTATAAAATGGGAATACCCGAAAGGCAATAAAGGCGTAACTTTTAAACAAGGCTAGTACAACAAGGAGACTGATTATGGAAGAAAACATGAAAGAAGAATATTCAAACCAACACCGTCGTTGGTATGATAAAGACCCGGTTTTATCTCAAGCAATGAACACTCTTGAACATTCTGACGATGAAACACAAATTAGAATTGCACTTAACTTAATCAAAATCATTATTGAACATAATATTGAAAATGATAAATATGAATCAGTTGAAGACGTTATTTCTGCTGTTCAATCAGGACAAAGCGATTCAAGAAACGGCCGTTGGTATGATATTGACGGAACTTTAAAAACTGCTATGACAATGTTACAAAATTGTCCGGAAGCAACTCAAAACATTATTGCTAAAGAAATGGCTAAAATGGTTATCGACAAAATTAAAGAAGACGACGAAGGTCTTGAATAATTTATAGATTTTTAAGGCGGGCAAAAACATTAGTTTTTGCCCGCCTTTCTTATACTTTTACTACAAAAAATTACAACATTTTTGTTCTTAAAAGAATATAATACCTTTTTGCACCATAATAAATCGTCATTGATAGAAAATCATTATCCAAATCTTCTAATTCTAAAAAAGTATCTGGAGATTTTTTACGTTTTGCGGAATTTACCTTACCAACCAAATTTACAAATCCTATGTGAATTTTAGCACTTGGAGTTAATTTTTCTTTTGGTAAGTTTTGTGCATAGAAGGTTGGTGGAACAATTTCGTCTTTATAGCAAGGAATTGTCGCCTTTACAACACCGTTTTCTTTAAAAAGAACATACCATTTACCGTCATTTTCCCTAGGAGTTAACAAATAATACCCCGGTTCTATTTTTTGTTTTTTAAAATAAACCTCTTGATTTAATCGCATCAAAGGATAAGGAGCCCAAGCATAATTATGTATGTCATAATATTGGTCAGGGTCAATTCCATGAATATATTTAAACGTTGGTTCTTCAAGGCTGTTATAAATTTGCACATAGTCAATGTCTGCATGTGCCTGAAGTGTTCCAAAAATTATCATAATAAAAAATAGTAGTATTTTCTTCATACTACTATTTTAATAATTTTTTAAATTAAATCAATCATTTAATAATATTATTGTCTAACCTTATTTTCTTCACCTTTCATCAAACGTTTAATATTTTCTCTATGAAGATAAATAATATAAATCGCACCGATTGCACAATATACAATGTAAGCGATTGGTTGATGGAATACAAACATTAAAATTGGGGCAAAAACAACTGCGATAATTGAACCTAATGAAACATATTTAGAGAAATATGTAATTGTACCCCAAATACCTGCAACTATTAACCCTACAACCCAATTTAATGCTAAAATTGTACCTACACCAGTTGCAACCGACTTTCCACCTTTGAATGCCAAAAATAAAGGTTTACTATGACCAATAATTACCGCAATCGCTGCAATTACCGGAGGAAGTCCGATTTCTGCTTTAAATGTAACTGTTGTTGCCAAAAGTACAGGAATTACTCCTTTTAATGCATCTAAAAGCATTACAACAAAGAAATATGGAGTACCTAAAACTCTTTTAACATTTGTCGCACCAGTTGAACCTGAGCCAATATCACGTATGTCTTTTCCTGTTTTTGCTTTTACAATGATGTATCCTGTTGGAATTGAACCGATTAAATAAGCAATAACAAAGACTATACCTACCATATAAGACCAAGCCATAAATTCTACTGTAAATCCAAATAAATTCATTTTATTCTCCTTTTGAATAAATTTTATAATACTATCTTAATATAATCAAATAATTTATGTTTTCTTTTGCATCTTTATTTTTAGGAAGTTTTTTCCATAATTTAAAATGTATTGATGCCGGATATTTCATAACTGTAAAATTAAGTTCTTTTTGGAATGGAGAACCGTTATTACAACCACCTTTTACCCCACAAACCATTCCTAATTGAATGTAATCTTTAAAATTATGAACATCTGTTGAGATATTTTTGTCAGGTTGCAGAAATGCAATATTTTGAATATTATCAGCATAAGCATATTTAAATCCAAGGTCTTTTGCATTCAAGCCTTTTAACAAAAAGTGATTACCCAAATCACCTTTATAACCCGAAACTTCAAAAATAATCTTGATTGTATTTTCGTCTTTTGAATAATTTATCTTTACCGGCATTAAATAATCTGTAACAGAGCATAAATTCTTTGGTTTATCATCAAAGTTTACTCTATCTAACCCGATTAACATCGTTGGATTATTTATATAACGACTTTCTTCAGAAAGACCTTTATTTGCATTTAAGCCAGCACCTGTGCAAGTTAATGCCTCAATACCAAGCCAAGGTTTCCCGTCAACAATTTGTCCAAAAACATCATCTGACGGCTTGTAACTTCTGTTTTTAAAGATTGTTTTTTCAACGTACAATTTCCTTTGTGCGTAAATTTCATCTTTTGTTTTATAGTTTAAATCACTCATCGGATTAATCGGAACACTTCCTGTAACCCAATATTCATCTTCTGTTTCCTTATTTATTGTAAAAGGATTATTTGAATCTTCTTTCTTAAATTCGTTTTCAGGATAAGCAAATTCGATGTCAACATCGTCAACAACTTCCTCCTCAGCAAATTTTTCTTGCCAAGGTTTATCAGAAGATAAACGCATTCCACCAGTATTTCTAAAATCATTAAAAAAATCCGGTCTTAAAATTGCGAACACAATAACGGCAGAAACTACAATTATTGTTATAAGAAATTTTTTAAATTGAGTTTCCGGATTTTGATTCATTACACTCTATCACTTTACAACTTATAACTTATGCTATATCCCAACGCCCACAAGTTCCGCCCCAACGAGCAATGATATTACCTTGAATATCTTTGATGTTTTCGTAATGAGGGTGATTGTGTTCGTCTAAACCTTCAACAATAGTAATAACTTCACATTGATTTGAACAACCATTACAATCACAAGTTATTGATGCAAAGTGCATATCACCAACTTCCCAACCTCTGAAAGTTGTTTCTTTATTTGTATATTGATGATTTTCCATTGCTAACAATGCAGCACCGATTGCACCCATTGTTTGATGGTGGTCAGGAACAACAATTGAAGTGCCTAAAGTTTCTTCAAATGCTTTTACCATACCTTTATTTGTTGCAACACCGCCTTGGAATGAAATTGTTGGCAATAAATCTTTACCTAAAGCCAAATTTGCTAAATAATTTCTAACCAATGCTTGACACAAACCATATAATAAATCTTCTACAGGATAACCTAATTGTTGTTTGTGAATTAAATCCGACTCAGCAAATACACCACAACGACCTGCAATACGAGCAGGATTTGTAGATTGCAATGCAGTATCACCAAATTCTTCAATAGGAACATTCAAACGTTGTGCTTGATGGTCTAAGAAACTACCTGTACCCGCTGCACAAACTGTATTCATAGCAAAATCCGTTACAATACCATCACGTAAAATAATAATTTTACTGTCTTGTCCACCGATTTCAAGAATTGTTTGAACCCCAGGAATATTAACACTTGCAGCAACTGCGTGTGCTGTAATTTCATTTTTAATAATATCTGCACCAACCAAAGCACCTGCTAAGTTACGTCCTGAACCGGTTGTACCAACACCTTTTATATCATATTCTTGTGTTGCTTGCGATTTTAATTGATTTAAACCCTTCTGAACAGCCATAACTGGTTTACCGGCAGTTCTAAGCATGTAACTGTCTACGTATTTACCATTTTCATCTACCAGTGCTAATTTTGTTGTTACAGAACCTACGTCGATTCCTAAATATGTTGTTAATCCCATTAATTTATCCTTTTTATTTTCTATTTGAATATTAACACAAACAAACATTAAATATTATAAATATGAACAAATAAATCATAAAGTTTAACAGTGCT
Organism: uncultured Candidatus Melainabacteria bacterium; assembly: GCA_934717745.1. GTDB lineage: Bacteria > Cyanobacteriota > Vampirovibrionia > Gastranaerophilales > Gastranaerophilaceae > UBA6984. Next base: position 19,982 of record CAKUZB010000006.1, read on the forward strand.
TTTTTCAAAATAGGCGAAATGCCCCAAACAAAATATCTGAGGCATTTCTTTTTATAATATATGCAGAAAAAATCTATTTAACTACAATATTAACCAATTTTTTAGGTACTACAATTACCTTAACAACTTGTTTGTCCGCTGTTGCGTCTTTAACCTTTTGACTTTCAAGAGCAATTTTCTTCAATTCTTCTTGTTCTAAAGATTCATCAACTTCAATTTTATCACGAACTTTACCATTTATTTGAACAACTAAAGTAATTTTGCTTGCTTTAGCCAGATTTTCGTCCCATTCGCACCATTTTTCATCGTGAATTGATGTTTTTGCACCTAAAGAAGTCCAAATTTCTTCACACATGTGAACCGCTACAGGCGACATCAACTTAACTAATGACAATACCGCAAAACTAAATACATTCTTGTCTTCGTCGTTCCATTGAGCCTTTGCTGTCCAATCTGTGATGTAGTTTGCAAGTTCTCTGTATTTTGAAATTACAGTATTAAATTGAAAATCGTTAGAAATATCATTTGTAATTCCTTTTATTGCAATATGAACAGTACGAACTAAATCGTCATTTACTCTTGTGCGTTCTTCAGGAACTTTATATTCAAAAGTAATTTTATCTTGATTTGTTGAAATCATTCTCCAAACTCTGTTTAAGAATTTGTAGCAACCTTCAACACCTGCATCTGACCAGTCAAAATCTCTTGCCGGAGGTGAATCGGAAAGGATAAATAATCTTGCTGTGTCTGCCCCATAATTTCTAAAGATTTCATCAGGGTCAACTGTATTACCCTTAGATTTTGACATCTTAGAGCCGTCTTTCAAAACCATACCTTGAGTTAACAAGTTTTTAAACGGTTCATCAAAACCAACTAAACCTAAGTCATGCAATGCTTTTGTAAAAAATCTTGAATATAACAAGTGAAGAATAGCATGTTCAATACCGCCTACATATTGGTCTACAGGCAACCATTTATCTGCTAATTCTTTATCAAAGCATTTTTCAGAGTTTTTAGCATCTGCATAACGCATATAATACCAACTTGAACACACGAAAGTATCCATTGTATCGGTTTCTCTAACTGCATGCCCGCCACAAACAGGACAAACAGTGTCTTTGAAAGTTTTTGATGTTGTAATTGGAGATTTTCCTACTACCGAAAAATCTACGTCTTCCGGTAATAATACCGGAAGTTGGTCTTCAGGAACAGGTTGAACACCACATTTGTCGCAATATACAACAGGAATTGGAGCACCCCAATATCTTTGACGAGAAACTAACCAATCTCTTAATCTGAATTGAGTTTTAAATTCACCAAAACCTTTATCAACTGCAAATTGAGTGATTGATTTTTTAGCATCATCATTTTTCATTCCGTTAAATTCACCTGAGTTAACCATTACACCCTCATCAGTGTATGCATTTTCCATTTCAGAAACATTCAACTCTTTGTCTTTTGGTGAAATAACAACCTTCATTGGTAAATTATATTTTTTAGCAAAAGCAAAATCTCTTTCATCGTGAGTAGGAACAGCCATTACAGCCCCTGTACCATATTCAACTAAAGCATAATCTGCTGTCCATAGAGGGAATTTTTCACCTGTGAATGGATTAATTGCGTGAGTTCCTAGAGGAACACCTGTTTTAATTCTGTCTGTTGAAAGTCTTTCAATTTCTGTCAATTTACGAGCATTTGCTCTATATTCTTCAACCACCTGCCTATTTTCTTCGGTTGTAAGTGCTTCAATATCTTTATATTCAGGGGCTACAACAAGGTATGTAATACCAAACGCTGTATCAGGACGAGTTGTATATACCGGAATTTCCATATCTTTTTCTACAACTTTGAATTTTAAAATTGCACCTTGAGATTTTCCAATCCAGTTTGCTTGCATTGTTTTTACGTTATCACCCCAACCATCAAGTTTGTCAAGGTCTTTAAGAAGTCTGTCTGCGTAATCCGTTATTTTTAAGAACCATTGTGATAAATATTTCTTTTCTACAACACTATCACAACGCCAGCATTTACCATCAATAACTTGTTCATTTGCAAGAACTGTACCGCATTCGTTACACCAATTTACGGCTGCTTCTTTTTTGTATGCCAAACCTTTTTTGTATAATTGCAAGAATAACCATTGAGTCCATTTATAATAATCAGGCTTGCAAGTTGCAACTTCACGTTCCCAATCATAAGACAGACCTAACATTTTTAATTGTTTTGTCATATATGCAATATTTTCATCTGTCCATTTTGCAGGATTTGCACCGTGTTTCATCGCTGCATTTTCTGCTGGAAGTCCAAAACTATCCCAACCCATTGGGTGAAGCACGTTATAACCTTGTGCTTTTTTAAATCGTGCAATTACGTCTGTAATCGTATAATTTCTAACATGTCCCATGTGTAATTTTCCGCTTGGATATGGGAACATTGAAAGTGCATAATATTTTGGCTTATCGCTGTTATTTGGCGTATAAAAAACATTGTTGTCTTCCCAAACTTTTTGCCATTTTTTTTCTATTTCTTGTGGAAAGTATTCTTTATTCATTTTTTCCCCTTACTTTTCTATTGTATATTTTTATTTTACCATGATAAAATAAATTATAGAAATATTTTACAGAGGATTAAAATTTATGCAAATTGGTGTTGATATTGAAGATAGTAATAGATTTGAATTACGCTCTCAAGGTCTTTTAAACAAAATTTTTACAAAATCAGAACAAGAATATTGTCTTGCACAAGCAAAACCTTCGCAACATTTTGCCGGTAAATTCTGTGCAAAAGAGGCTTGTATAAAAGCACTCCAACAATATGGAATTAAAGGTATCTTTTTGACTGATATTGAAACTTATCACGATAAAAACGGTTGCCCAAAATTGAGATTATTGAAGAAAATCAGCAAAAATCTTCATTTTAAATTGAGCATCTCTCACGACAAAACAAAAGCAATCGCATTTGTAATTGCAAAATAAAGATTTAAAGAGTATTTTAAAAGGCGAAGCCGAGATAAAATCTCGACTTCGCCTTTTTTGTTTTATATAATTTTCTAATGACTCCAACCGTCCGGAAGTTCTTTTTTAGAATATTCAATTGGTTTTTTAGGTGCTTCCGCCAACTTTTTATCCAAATATGCGATTGTTTCAGGGAAGTTTTGTTGCAAGTATTGTGAACGAATACCCAAAACTTCGTGAGTTTTAGCAGTTGTCAAAAGTGCATTTGATTCAGCAATTGTTTCTTTTTTACCACCGATTTCACCGTTGTAGTGAGTTTCGTGGTTGATAAAGTATGCAATGTGATTTCTTTGAGCATCAGGATATACTTTGTTAAACGCTTTCTTTTCTTTTTCGTAAATTTCGTTAAATTTTTTATCGTTGCACAAAGCATTTTCAATTGTTTCTTTTTGTTGTTGCATATCAACATCTTTTATGTCGCATGCGTGTCCTAATTCGTGTAAAATTACAAACAAGTCGTTACCTGTAACAATTTTACGTTCTGCCTCTGTTGTTTGCGAGTATGAATCCAAAACATCAGGGATACCAACTAATTTATTTGTTGATTGTTTTAATTTGAACAATTCTTCACCTGGCATTTGTTTTAGAACATTCAAGATAGGCTCTTGCATGCCTGAAATATCTTTAAAAATTTCAAAGTTTGCAGTACGTTTAGGATTTTCAAGGTCTTTTACGCTAATTCCATAACCTTTTTCAGGCATTGAAATTTCGTATTTATGTCCATTTTTTGCTGAAATGAATTTTTTATCATTAACAATTTCAAAAGATTCACTGTTATTCAAAAGGACTTTACCTTTTTTGTCTGTAATTTTGTAGTCAACAATTCTGTTACCTTGAGGGTCATCTTCGTATAAATATTGAGTTCTAACCCCTAAAGGAGATGTCATGTCTTTTTTAATTGTTATAATACCGGTCTTTTTATCTACTTTTGCAGACGAAATTTCTTTAACTTTGCCATTCGCCATTACATGTTTTATATTAAAAATACCTTTAACTTCTGATGGTTCAGTGTATTCAGTTCTTTGAACTTTACCATTTTTATCTTTAACAAGTCTGATTTCGTGAGTTACAAGACTTCTGCCTTTTTTGTCTAATTCATAACGAGTTTTGGCAGTTGTATTATTTCTTAAATCGTTAACTTTTTTAATTTGATATTCTTTACCATTTTGAGATTTATAGTGAGTCAAAGATTCAAGTGCATAGCGGTTAAGTTTACTGTCCATAACCTCTTTCACTGTAATATCGTTATTTTTTACAACAGTTTTTGTAAAATCATCGTCATTTACAACACCTTTTTTAACTGCAACAAGAGTATAATCGCCCTTTGAATATTCATCTCTTGCAAAAGTAACTTCTTTTAAACCGTCTTCACCCAAAGTTTTTACCATGTCATTAACTTTGCCCGCTAACTTTTTGGTATCAATTTTTGTTGGTTCTTGAACAGTTTTAATAATATTTTTGCCTGTCAAAGGTGTGTCGATAAGTTGTTTTATTCTTTTTACATCTTGTGGCATCATATGATAAACATCTGATATATCTGATTGTGTTGAAAATTTTAACTCATCTTTTTTATCTTTTTTTGTTGCAATATCAGTAATATCTTTTACTGTATCATAAGGAAGTGCAAGGATATTTCTCAAACCTAATTGAGAAATATTTTTTTGTGGTGCTAATTTTTGAGCAAACACACACTTTTTAGGGTCTTCCTCTAAAGTTTTTTTAATTTCCTCAAGAGCCTTTGGATATGTAAATTTATTTTTCTTTCCATCAGACTCTTTAATGTTTGCAAGATTTTCCATAACAATATCAGGGGTTAAAGATTTTTCAAATTTATCATCTTTTAAACCTGCATCTTTTGTTTTTGATGTTTGTTTTTTTACTTTTTTGTCAACAACTTTTGGTGTATTTATTCTATTTATTTCCATGTTTTTCATTATACCTTAAATATTATACTTTGTGCAATATAGTTGCAAGTTTTGCAATTGTTTTTGGGAAGTATTGTTGCAAATATTGTGCTCTTGCAGCAATATCAAGTTCAGAATTGTAAGAATTTAATAATGCGTTTGATTCTGCAACGGTTTCTTCCAAACCTCCCCTAGCACCTGAGTAATGTTCCTCTACGTCAATAAAATAATTGATGTAATCTCTTTGGGCATTAGGGAATACTTTATTAAATGCTGCTTTTTCCTTATCATAAACTTCCTGAACATCTTTTCTGTTTGTAATTCCGTTCATTCCGTCTTTATTGTCCTTGGCATGACCTAATTCATGCAACACCGAATACAAATCATCTACAATATCAATTTCTTTTTTATCCGGCCAATAACAACAATCGTCAATTGTTTTCATACCTTTCAATATATTTGTTGTATCTTTCAATTGAATTAATTCTTCTCCGGGGAATTTTTTCAATAAGTTAATCATTGATTTTTTATCACCACGAAGTAATTTTCCTAAATTAAGTTGGTTTTCTTCCTTTGTATTTCTATCTTTAACCGTCATTGTTTGTTCATCATCACTAACAGTTACTTCATAAACTTTATTGTTTTTGCTTGAAATATATTTTTTATCATTAATTACTTCCAAACTTTGAGAGTAATTTAATAAAGTTTTACCTTTTTCATCTGTAATTCTGTAGTCAATAATTCTGTTACCTTGAGGGTCATTTTCGTATAAATATTGAGTTCTGGTACCATCTAAAGACTTCATGTCATGTTTAACAGATACAATGCCTGTCTTTTTATCGACTTTACCTGAAGAAGTTATATCTACTCTGCCGTCAGGGTATACTGTTTTTGCATTGTAAACACCTTTAACTTCAGAAAGTGTCATGTATTCTGTTTTTAATTTTTTGCCATTTTTATCTTTGATAATTCTAACTTGACTTTCAACGATAGGATAACCATCGTCGTTCACATATTGACGAACCTGAGAAGTTGTATTGTTTCTGTAATCATTTGTTTTTGTCAACAAATAATCTTTTCCTGAAGCACCACCTTCATATCTTACAGTTTCATCAATCGCAAGACGGTTCAATTTTTTATCTAAAAGTTCTGATTTTGTAACACCAAAAATAGTTTTACCTGTAATTACATACGCATTTTCAGGGTCATAAACATCTTTTTTAAAAGAAACTTTATCTAAAGTCTTTGTACCACAGGCTTTTTCCATTTCGTTAATTTTTTTACCCAATTTTTCAAGGTTTAAATCTTTATTTTGAGCAATATTAACAATTTCTTCAGCACGCAATGTTGTATCTGTCAGAGGTCTGATTCTATTCAAATCTTCCGCCGGAAGCGTTGAGAATTTAATTAAATGACTGCTGGCATATTTTTGATTGCCGTTTTCAAGTTTCTTTTTAGAAAATTCGTTTACAATTGCTAAAGTATCTGCTTTTGCATAAGAAATCCTTGCTAAATCTTTACCTTTCATATTTGGTAAATAAGCCATTTCTTTTAAAGGTGCATATCTTTCAGGCTCTTTATCAACATTCTTCATAATTTGAATAATATGTTGAGTATTATAAACAGATTTACCTTTTTTATCCTTAATACTTTCTAATTCAGCAGAAAACCCTGTTTTATCGTTTGCAACAATTTTTTCGAAGGTATCAGGTTTTGAGGCTAAACTTGGTCCTGAAGTTTTTGGTCTATGCTTTGGACGTTTGTTAATTTGCTCTACACCTAAGAATGATACACTTTGAATTCCCATTTTTTAATAAACACTTTCTTTTTTAAGTAAACTATATAGGCTTAAAGTCATGTAAATATTCTTTTTGCCATGTTTTACATACATTTGTAACATGTCTTAATGCGATATTTCATTGATAACTTTACAAAATCGTATAAGTTTGCTAGAATATAAATATAAGGTTTCTTTAAAAGAGAACGGGTTAACCCGTTCTCTTTTTATCATAAGGGAAAAATAAAAGTGAAAGAAGAAATTAACAGACACGAAATACTTGAAAAAGTTATACCTCTTGTAGAAAATACTGCAATGAGATTTAACTTAATACCGGTCGAAATTGATTTTACAAAAGAAAATCACCGTTGGTATCTTAGAATATTCTTATTCTCATACGACCACCCTGTTAATCTTGAAGATTGTGAAAATGTTACAAGGAGTATCCAAGACTTCTTAGAAGAATTAATTCCTTTCAAATACTATCTTGAAGTATCTTCTCCGGGATTAGAAAGGAAATTCAAGTCAGAAAAAGAATATATTATTTTTAGAGGCAGAAACGTAAGTATAAAGTTAAAAGAGCAACCTGCTGACGGTTCTGAACAAATTTTCAAGGCAAAACTTGTTGATTACGACGAAAACGAGGGAATAACCGTTGTCAGATTATCTGATGAAAAAGAAATGATTATTCCAATGGATAAAATTAAAAATACCAGATTATTTTTTGAATAATAAAAACAAAAAGGAGAATAAAAATGATTAAAATTGGAACAGCATTGTTCGAAGCATGCGAAGAACTTGAAAAAGAACGTGGAATTTCTAAAGACGTATTGATTGCATCTTTATGTGATGCAATGGTTGCGGCTTATAAAAAATCAATGAAATGCAAAGAAGCAGCAAACATTGAAGCAATTTTAGACGAACAATCAGGTGAAATCGGTGTTTTCTGTACAAAAGTTGTTGTAAAATCAGTTGAAGACGGTATGGAAGACGAACAAATTTCTTTAGCAGAAGCAAAAGAAATTGACGAAGACGTTGAAATTGATGACGAAGTAAAAATTGAAGTTACACCTGAACAATTCGGTCGTATTGCAGCACAAGCAGCAAAACAAGTAATCACTCAAAGAATTAGAGAAGCAGAAAGAAACTTAGTTCTAAATGAATTCTTAGATAAAAAAGGAACATTAATCACAGGTATTATACAAAGAGTTGAAGGCAGAAACGTTATTGTAAACATCGGCAAAACAGATGCAATCATGCCTGCAAAAGAACAAATCCCTGGAGAATACTATAAACCCGGTAACAGAATCAGAGTATTTGTTGTAAACGTAAAAGAAACAACTCGTTTACCACAAGTTATTGTGTCTCACGCACATGCTGAAATCGTTAGAGAATTATTCGAACTTGAAGTTCCTGAAATTGAAGATAACATTGTAGAAATCAAATCAATTTCTCGTGAAGCAGGTTACAGAACAAAAATCGCAGTATGGTCGAATGACCCTGAAGTAGATTCTGTAGGTGCTTGTATCGGACCTAGAGGTTCAAGAATTCAAACAATCGTTAACGAATTGAAAAACGAAAAAATTGATATTGTAAGATATTCAGAAGACCCTGTAGAATATATTGTAAACGCTTTATCACCAGCAAGAGTAGTATCTGTAGACATTCTTGCAAACGATGAAAATGCAAGAGAAGCAATGGTTGTAGTACCGGACGACCAATTATCATTGGCTATCGGTCGTGAAGGTCAAAACGTAAGATTGGCTCACAAATTAACCGGCTGGAAAATAGATATTAAATCTGTTTCTCAAATGGAAAGAGCAGAACAAGAAGCACAAAAAAATTACGAATATCAAGAAGAAACAGTTGAAGAAGAACCAAATTATGATGAAAATGAAATCAATGAAGAAATTGCTGAAGAAATGAACCAACAAGCACTTGATGAAGAAGATATGGTTCAAGAAGAAGCAGTTGAAGAAGGTTCAGAAGAATAGTAGTAATACTTGAAAGGAATAATTATGAAAAAGTTTTTAATTCTGTTATTTGCGTTATTCTTAGGTTTACAAGTTAATGCAGGAACAACTACAGTTGACAAAACAGCAACACAAAAACGACTAAACAACATTGTATACATTATTGTTAAAAAGAACAATTTGCCATCAGGTATTACTGTTAAACTGGAAAACAAAGATGAAGCAAATGCTTATGCAACTCTTAATAAAGAAATCTATGTATACACAGGAATGTTGAAAGTTGCAACAACAGACGAAGAACTTGCAGCAATTATGGCACACGAAATGGGACACATTTTAAACGGTCATAATGCAAAACAAACAATTTTAAACTCTGTAATTAAATCTGTAGCAAGTTCGACAAACCCTCAAACAAATGCTCAAGCATTGGGAGTTATTGCCGCACAAGAACTTTCAACATCAAATTTAAGCAGAAAAGATGAAATGGAAGCAGATATAACTGCCATTGATTTACTTCACAATGCAGGTTACAACCCACTTGCATTAATTTCTGTCTTAAACAAAGTCTGCGGAAACTATATTGATGTAATTTCAACACACCCATCAGGTGAAAAAAGACTTCAAAATGCCTACGATTACATTGATTATAACTACCCACAATGGACTAAAAAAGGCTACAACACAGATTCTTACAAAAAAGCATACGCTTTAATCAGTTTAAACGTAAAAGAAAGAAATTTGAATGCAAAAAAAATTCAAAAATGGAAAAAAGAACAAGTTAAGTTGCAACAACAAAAAATCAAACGTATGAAAAAAATGTTGAAAACAAATAACGGTTGGAACAGTGCATACGAAACTCTTTTAATTATGAATTCAACATCAAACTCATCAACAGCAAAAGAAAAATAACAACAACAATAAAAAAAAGAAAAACTCCGAACGACAAATTCGGAGTTTTTTCTTGCAAAATTTTATCTATAAATCTCTTTCAAAATATATTTGTCATTTTCACTTGGGATTTGAATATTTTTTTGATGAGGTACAAACATACAATCGTCAATCTCAACACCATGTCCTAACCCTAAAGAATGCCCAAATTCGTGTAAAATTGAAGCAAAAATACTTTCATTTGTTGTATTTTTACCTGAAAACTCGTTAAATAAACCTATATCAATTGAAATTTTTCGAATAATTCCATTTACAACACTTACATATTTACACATTCCCTCAAAAACTCTGCCGACTTTAACCCAATGAACAACAATATCTGCATTTTGAGGAGTTTGAATTATACAAAATTGTAGATTTATTCCGCACTCCCGCAACACATTGTTCCAAACGTTAAGTGCTTGTTGCACTTGAGAATAATAAAAATTTTTATCAGGAATATTCGCCGTAATAGAAGTTACAAAAACATTCACAAGCGACTTATCCCATTTACAAAGTCTGCCGTTTATTTTTGAACTTTCTATATATTTATTTATGTTTGCTGAAATTGACATAAAATCTCTCTAAATTTAAACTTCAACAACAACATCACCTTGACGAAAAACTTTTATTCCATTAGGCAAAATACCAACAACAGTCGATGCGTGTCCTTGGGCTTTTTCGCCATAATCTTCAACTACCATATCAACCTTGTCGCTAATATATTCAACTGCTTGTTCATAAGTTAAAGCCGGCGGAAACCCAGACAAATTCGCACTTGTAGTTGCAAGCACATGCCCGTCAATCGATTTACAAATTTCAGCAAAAATTTTATTATTAGGAACTCTTATACCAACTGTTTGCATACCACTTGTAATATAATCTTGTGTTTCAGTTGATTTTTCAACAACAAGTGTTAATGCCCCAGGAAAGTGTTTTTTGATTAACTCATTTGCTTTTTCCGGCAAAGGTTTTACGTATTTCATCAAATTTTTCACATCATCAGACATCAAAATCAAAGGTTTTTTTGCATCACGATGTTTTATCTCATAAATTTTTTTAACTGCTTTTTCAGAATTAGGCAAACAACCCAAACCCCATACCGTATCGGTAACAAAAGCGATTACACCGTCATTTTCTAAAATTTCTTTTATTTTTTGAGAATCCATTATTTTTTCAATCTTTCCATAACTCGTTTTGTTAATTCGCTTGCATATTCCATTTTCATTGCCAAATTCAAACAAGTATATATCACAAGGCAAAGAGTACCGATAATGCCAATTTTTATAAATGCATACAAGTACTTAGACATTTGTGCAAAATTATCCAGAAGTTCTGCTTCCATAAAACTTGAAACAAAATAGCAAATTACAAAAGTTATAATACCTGCAAAAATCATCTTGACAAAATTAACAAATAATTCCTTATAATTTAATTTTAATTTTTTACTAATCAAAATACCTAAAACGGTTGCGTTAAATAGTGTTACAAGTGATGTAGAAAGAGTAATACCACCAATTCCTAATGCAAGTTTTTTAACCAAAAGATAATTAAAGAAAACTTTCAACACAATTGATGAAAACGCAACATAAAACGGAGTTGCAGAGTCATTAAATGAATAATAAACTCTTGTTATAGAATCTCTGAAAACGTAAGGCAATATTGAGAAAGACAAAAACCATAATGCTTGAGTTACCATAAATGTTGCATTGTCGTTAAATGCACCTCTTTCAAATACTAACCTTACAGCATCATAACCAATTAACAAAATACAAATAATAATCGGTATTGAGGCAAAAAATAAAACTCCAACACCTTTATTAAAGTACGTTTTAACCCCCTCAAAATCTTTTTCACCAACAAGTCGTGAAAATAGAGGAAACAAAGGAACTAAAAACGCAGTAACCAAAATGCCTACAGGGAATTGAAAAACTCTATTTGCAAATCCAATTGCTGTCCAAGCACCTTCTTCAAGACAAGATGCAAAAAACATATCAATATAAATATGCACCTGCCCTATTGTAGAACTTAATACTGCCGGAAATAAAAGTTCCAAAATATGGTTAAAATTTACGTTATTTATAAAATCTAAGTTTGGTCTGATTTTATAGCCTAATTGTCTTACCCTCGGCATTTGTAGTAACAATTGACACAAAGCACCGACAACAGTTGCCGTAGCCAAAACAACACCTGATTTATCACCGCCTGTACATAATAATGTTCCAATAATTACAACACTTACAACGATTGGAGAAAGACTTGGTAAAATAAATTCTTTATAACTAATTAAAATACCGTAATAAATTCCAATAAGTCCACCAATAATAAGTGATGGACACATAATTCTCAAGTGAGTGCTTGCAAGAGAAACCAATTCTTGATTACCGTCGGAAATAATCAACGACATAATTTGATTTGAAAATACAAAGAAAATTATAGTTAAAACAGTAAAAAATATAAAACTTGCAGTTAAAAAAGTATTAAATAATTTTTCTGCAACTTCCGGTGGTTTTTCTTTTAGGTTTGGAACAATTTTTGTAAAAACAGCAACTGTTGCACTATGAAAAGGTCCGCCAATTCCCCCTAAAAGAGTTATTGCAAGTGCAGGAAACTGATACGCATAAAAATATGCATCAGAAACAGTTGATGCACCATAATAATTTGCAACGATTACATCTCTTAAAAAACCTACAAGTTTACTAATAACTGTAACAACAGCGATTAGCCATGCTGCCTTTAAAATTGTTGTTGTTTTATCAGAATTCGTATTTGCTTGCATTTGGATTTACTGCCTCTACATATAATCTTACGCCCTTTGCAGAGCCCTCATCTAAAGGATAACAAAAAGTTATAATATTTTCACCTTTTTTCAAAAGATGTGAAATATTTATTGTAATAGGTGCTCTAAATGGCGATATACCTTGTTGTAAATACAAAACTTCTTCTTTACCATTCACTATCAAATTAATTTTTGAAAGGTTAAATTTATTGTCTACAACTAAATTTGCGTTTTTATAATCAAGATAAAATTTTTGCGTAATTTCTCTTTGAGATTGATATGCAGAAAGAATAATTGGTGATGTACCAAGATTAATTCCGGTATAATAATGCTTTAAAATTTTATCGTAAGGAATTTTTAATTCTTTACCCATAAATCCTGCACCATACTGGCTCATGCCGACACCATGACCAAATCCTCCACCATAAGCATTGATTTCAGAAATATTATTATTTTTATCATAAACAAATTCAAAAACAACATTCGCACTTGGAAGCGAAATGTTATTCTTTTGGAAAACTCGTCTTATCACAAGTTCTTTTTGAACGGTATAAGTACCTGTTGATGTAATAATATCAATATCAATTAACTTACCGGAATCACCACGTCGACGAGGTTTTATATCAATCAATTCTCCAAAATCTTCTGATACTTCAAGTTTTGGAGTTACAAAACCTGTTTTTGATTGAGAAACAAGAGTTTTTGCCAAAACGTCTTGCAATTCATCTTTTGTCCAATTTTTTGTCCAACGATAATATGGTGAACGAATATCATAAGTATCCGGACGAGATTTATAAAAATTTATAACATCTTCTTCTGTCCTTAAAGGTTGTTGCATAATCATATCAGGTTTAGCAACAAGATATGGTCTGCCATTTGATGGAAATTTTTTATTCGTCGGGTCAGAAAAAGCATTTGCAAAACTTTCTGTATAACCACCCGCTGTTGAACTATATTGTGCCAAAATCAAATTCCAATTATAACTTGCAACAATACCTTCAGTTTCATTAACTGCTCTATTTGAAAGATTTTCTTCTGTATTTGCACCAAAATATACTTGGCTTGCAACAGAATCCACTACATCATATTCATTTACTAATTTAGTTCTTGGACTTAAAACATAATTTCTTGCAGCAACGGCTTGTGCTTTCAAGGCTTCTAATCCAAAACTTGTAGGCATCTCGTTTGGAACAACACCTTTTAAATAATCCTGAATATCCAAAACGTTTACAACATAAAAATTATCTGTTTTTGGCTTTTTAACAATTTCAAGAGAATTTCTGTAAAGTGCTTGTCTACCTTTTCTTTTCAAATCTTTGATACCCAACAATCCGCCTTGACACTCAAGAATGACATTGTTGCTTGTTGTTACTACATTTTTATTTTGAACAAGTTCACTAAAAGCATCGACATTTACTTCGTTTTGAATACTTGAAAATTCAAAAAGACCGTTATTAAGATTAACCTCTATTGGTGTATCCGTTGGAAACGTTGAAATCAAGTTGTGAGTGGTTTTATCATACATTTGCACATCAGAAGTTCCAAAAATAGTAATTGTTTTGTAATCATATTTCTGAAAATTTTGATTTCCTATTGCAACTCTAACAGGCTGGTATCCAAGTATACTGTCAGCCGCAAAGTTTTTAGGGGCTGTAATAAACACTAACGCAAATATTACCAGCCCTAAAACTATATTTTTTATTTTTTCAATTCCCAAGTAGTTCCGTCCTTAGAATCTTTTAAAACAATTCCTGCTTTATCAAGTGCTATACGGATTTTATCTGCTAAATCCCAGTTCTTTTCTGCTCTGGCATTTTTTCTTATTTCAATTAATTCTTCCATAGAATCAAATTTCATATCTAAATCAGTACTTACAGCCTTGATTTTTTCGCTTAATTCTTCTTCAGACAATTCGGTTTTTGAAAAATCAAAACCTAAAACACTGCCTAGTTTAACAAGAAGTGTGTAAGCATTTTTTTCATCTTTATTTGCCTTATTTACAAGGTCAAACAATACAGCCAACGCTTTTGATGTATTCATATCATCGTCCATAGCGTCTACAAATTGTTTATATTCTTCTGTTTGTGTAATATCAAGAGTTTCATCAATTGGAGTTGCTTTTGCATTCATCATACGTTTTACACCTGCTTGTGCAGAACTTAATGATTCATCAGAAAATTCTACAGGCATACGATAATGATTTGTCAAAATAAACAACCTAATTGTATTTGAGTCATATTTTTCAAGCACTTTATCGATTGTTAAAAAGTTTCCAAGAGATTTTGACATTTTTTCTTTGTTAATAGTAACAAAACCGTTGTGCATCCAGTAATTTACAAATTTACAACCATTTGCACATTCTGATTGAGCAATTTCATTTTCGTGATGCGGAAAAATCAAATCTGCACCACCTGCGTGAATATCAATTGTTTTACCTAAATGTTTTCTGCTCATTGCAGAACATTCAATGTGCCAACCCGGACGACCAACACCCCAAGGTGAATTGTAACCGAATTTTTCATCTTTTTTCCACAATGCAAAATCAAGAGGGTCTTCTTTTAAATCTCCAACTTCAACTCTCGCACCGCTTTCTAATTGGTCAATAGGTTGTTTTGATAACATACCATAATCTTTAAACTTTTTAACTCTAAAATAAACATCACCATTTGATTCATAAGCATAACCATTGTTAATCAAATCTTTAACAATAGAAATCATTTCGCCCAAAGTTTTTGTTGCAAATGGTTCAATGTCAGGTTTTAAGTTATTTAAGGCTTCCATACTTTTTGTGAAAGATTTATACCAGAAAGTAGAAACTTCTTCCGGAGTTTTTCCTTCTTTTTCAGCCTTTTTAAGAATTTTGTCGTCAACATCTGTAACGTTACGGCAATAAGTTACATCATAGCCTTTAAATTTTAAATATCTATAAAGCACGTCCCACGTAATATAGCAACGAGCATGTCCTAAGTGAGCATAGTCGTAAACGGTTGGACCGCAAACATACATTTTAACTTTATTGCCATCAATTGGCTTAAATTCTTCAATTTTGTCCGTATAAGTATTGTGTATTTTCATCATACTCAAATTTTAGAACAAAACAAACCTCTTGGCAAGTTAGTTAAATGGCGAAATAAAATAAAATTATGCGGTTTTTGTCAAAAATTCAATGTCTTCTTTTGGAGTAGAAATTATTTTTACATCAAAAATATCTCTGAAGGCATCTATAATCAATGGATTTATAGACATTGGAGAACAATGACCTAACATAATATTTTTTACTCCTAAGTCTTTTAAATTAAGCATATTCGAAATTGCATATTTATCGCATTTTGTCAAAAATACTGAAATATCAAAAGTTTTATACTCAATTTTCTTTTTTAAATCGTCCAAAATTTTATACATCAAAAGAAAATCATAACTTGAATTTATTTGAAAAGTATTTGTTGTTGGGGTATACGTCGAAAGTGTTATTGCATGAGTATTTACAGGCAAACTTTTTAGAAGTCTTGAAAAATAACGCTTTTGCAATGATGTATGGTTCAAAATTCCTATTATAAAAAGGTGTTTTATATCTCGAGAATTTATTTTCGTAATAACTTCATTCACTCGTTTTTCAACAACTTCATTTTGGTATCCTATTTTTAAAGAATCTCTTATTTGCCCTTTAGCAAACCCTTTCGCATCAAGTGCAGACTTAATAAGAGGTTTAAAATCATTGTCTTTAATTTGAGTTACCCCTTTTGGAACATTAGCATCTGTCGTAAACAAACGTCCACGATACAAATACTCTATGTGTTGAAGTGAATTTTTAGTCATCAAAATTGCCCCGGGGAAAGTTGCAAAATCAAGCAAACAGTTTTCAACTCCAAGCCCGAATTGTCCTTGCAATTGCTTGTATGCCCTTATTTTTGGATATGTATGCCCCATAATCATTGAACCATGAGTATATACATCAATATTAAGATTTTTAGTCGCCTTTAAAACTTCTTCTAATTCTTTTAAATTTGAACCTGAAACAAGTATTGCTTTACCAAATCTTGTTGAAAACGAAACCTCTACCGGTTCTTGTTTACCAAAAGTTTCTGTTTCTGCGGTATGCAAAAGTTTTACGAGTTTATAATTTACTTTTACAAAACGCTGAATTACCTGCTTTAACTTTTCAGTCGAAGTCTTTTTATAATTCATCATACTCAAAATTTGAAGCATTGAATAATAGGCTTCATCATAGTCAATATTATAACTTTTTAGTTGAATTAAATTTATACAAACATTTTTTATCAAAACAAGCATAATTTCATAAATATGTCTTTGAGATTGACTTAAAAGTTTGTTTTTTCTTATAAATTCTTTTTCTCCTTGTTTTATCGCTTCGTTCAAATCTAATTGTTTTGAAAATTTTAAACTATTTTCTAATTTTGTCGCACTCAAATTGTTATTTTTACAAATTCTTTCGTACAAAATTTTAGACTGTCTAAGATTTTCATATATAGTTTGAATAATATTTTTGAACTGTTCTTGCGAATAATCCGTATTAGAAACAAGTCCGGAAACAGTGTTTAAAATATTATCTTTGATAACCTTATTCGTAACGCCACTTTTTTTTAACTTTAAAGTATAAAAAGAAAGTTGTTTTAAATACATCATAATAACTTCTTGCAAAGAAGAAATTGTGGGGTCTGTAGAGCAAACCCCTTTTGCAGTACAACTATCAAAGTTGTAATCATCGTATTGATAATAGTTATAAAACATAAGCACACACCTTTTTAAGGTATAATAACCAATTTTCGCAGAAATTTTATGCGACAAATGGGTAACCTTGTAAGTTAAAAAGAGTACTTTAAGATACATTATCCATTCAAAAATTTCTTCCTTCTCTTAATTTTTTCATAACATTTTAGGGTAAAAGTTAAAACTTTGTTAATTCTGACGATTTTTTCAAAAAAAGAGTTATAACATAAATGTAGGAAATGAAAGAAAGAAAATCGGAGGTATTAAAAATGAGATTTAATGTTGTTGAAAGAGATCCGGAAATGATGTTTTCAGGTGTACGTAACAATCTTGAAAACCTATTGAATGCAGTTATGATTGGTGATGCTTCGGATTTAGAAAATAGAATGTACCAACCATTGTCAGAAGTAAGAGAAAATGACACCGAATATAAAGTAAGTGTACAATTACCGGGCATTAAGAAAGAAGATATTAATATTGAATTGGACAAAAACACATTAACAATTTCAGCAGAAAGCAAATTTGAAGATGTTAAAGATAATGAAAACTTGCATTATTCACAATTTTCATATGGTAAATTCCATAAAACAATTGAATTAGCAAAACCAATTGATGTCGAACATTCAAATTGCGAATACAATGACGGTATATTACAAATCACATTAAAAAAACAAGAAGGAAAAAAGGAAACACATACATTAAAAATTAAATAATCAAAAACAAGATTACAAAGCAAAAATGTGGGTGGAGAATTTAGATTAAAATTTATCCCAAAATAGAAAAAGACTTCTTCGGAAGTCTTTTTTGTTATAAATAAAATTATTTCATAATAAAATTTTATAACCCATAATAAGATTTTACGTCTTTATAGAGTAATTTTTTAAAGAACATTTTTCCGGCAATTGTTGGGTTTAACTGTTGAACTTTGGCGAGATTAAACGTTAAAATATCATTTTTTTCAACACAATCTTTTACATATACAAAGAAAAGAGGATTTATCTTATATCCGGATAATTTTCTATTGCCACCACGTTCTCTTCTTTCTCCTAAAGCATTTTTATTTATAGAAACAATTTCCCCGTTAATAATCCCACCATTTTGTTTTATAAAATTTTTCAAAGCATTTGGAGTCCAAACGTTATAATGATTACGACCCGCAGGTCTAATTTCCCCCTCAATTTCTGCCCAACAAGAAGCCTGATTAGTTGGAATCATCGTTAAAAATCCTGTTTTATCTTCTGTACAAATCACATCTGCATATTTTTTTGCATACGTATAATTTTTAGAAACAGCAATATCAATGCTTTCTATTGAAAAATTATTGATATTACTACCCATTACTTCAAAAAAATTCAACCCCTCTTGCTCTTTAAGCATAACCTCAAATTGAGAATATTTTTTTAACCACTCCTCTGTAACAACAAGTACTCCGTCTTCTTTATATTTTGGTAAATCAGGTTCACTTGTTTTAGCCCCCGGTTCTTTAAATTCTATCGTATAAATAGTCAAATCATTCACAGAAATTAATGCACTGTCAATTCCATCACAACCACCTGCTTGAATAAGCATACGTTT
This sequence comes from uncultured Candidatus Melainabacteria bacterium, assembly GCA_934717745.1. Taxonomy (GTDB): domain Bacteria; phylum Cyanobacteriota; class Vampirovibrionia; order Gastranaerophilales; family Gastranaerophilaceae; genus UBA6984. Next base: position 38,659 of record CAKUZB010000006.1, read on the forward strand.
TTTATCCGAAGTCGAATATACATATCTTGGAACTAAATGATAAGAAGATATTAAATTTAAAACTTTTTCAGGAATAAAATTATCAACTTCATAACAATTTATAAATAAATCTAACTTCATCATATTTGCAAAAGTTTGTGCATAAACACACTCACTAAAAACAGCCGATTGAATATTTTTTTCTGACTTATAACTTCTTTCTATTTGATGTTCAAGTGCAGGACATTTATCTTTTAACATTTCAAAATCTAAATCAATTACTCTAGATGTAGCAAGTTTCCATAATTTAGTTCTTTCCGATTTATTAAAAATAACCTTAGTTGCAGGAATATTGTAAAATTCTTTCATTAATTCTTTTTGCAATTTTGTTAATGGAATATCAGACATAAATTTTTCTTTCTTTACTTACTTGTTTAAAATCTTATCAAAATAACAATTAGCATGTACTTTGTCAAAAATATCGGCAGATTTTTCAAAACCCAAAATTTTTAAAATTCTTTCATTAATATTATCTCTGTATTCTCTTGGAAATTTTATATTTTCTTGCGTATTTTTGGCATTTACCTTTGTGATTATATATTCTTTTTCTTTTTTCATTAATTTTTCTGTCATTTTTTTAAAGTAGTTTTTATCTTCCTTAGACAACAAATTTAATGGTAAAGGCATAGTATTCAACAAACTCACCGGATACGTAATTCCGCCATCATAAATTCTCCACCACCAATAAGCAAAACTGGAATTTATAAAGCAATAAAGAAAATTAAATTCTTCGCTATTATTTAGATTCATTTTTATTGAACCGGCTCTACTTAATTTGCGTGAACTTGCTGTCGTATAATAACGACAAGTATTTGGCATATCAATAAAATACTTAGCATTTTCTTTTGTAAGAATATCTTCAACTTTATATTTAGATTTGCTAACCCAAGACTTAAAAATATCTGCTAGATTTTTCTCAATTTTTTCAAATTTTTTGTTATTTTCATCTACAATTTGATAATTATTAGGCAAAATATTCTTTAAAAATTTTGCATTCAGTAACTTTTCTCTTTCTTCTGTTTTAAATCTTATTAATGGGGAAATTCTAAATCCTTTTTTATCATTGGCTTTATTCATTACAGTTATAGCCGCTCTTACAGAATTTGTTTTATTAGTATTAAATATACCATGTTTTCTACCGTAAAAAATATTCCCCGGAACATTATCAAAAGAAATAACAAATCCACAACCAAGTTTTGACATTATTTTTCGCAAGGAATAAAATTTATTTCCTGAAATAAAACTAAACGGAGTAATTATTACCGTAGATTTTGCTTGATTAAAAAGTTTTTCCATAAAAGCCGCATAAAATTCTTTTGTATCTTGCAAAACATCAGTACATTTCCAATTATTTTCAATATTATTGAATTTTGCATAAGGTGGATTTGATATAACTTTACAATCTTTTGGCAAAATTATTTCTGAGTTTAAAAAATCACAACATATAAAATGAATTAAATTTACAATATCAAAACCATATTTTATCGCAATTGTTGTTTTACAAACATTTAATGCAATATTATCTATATCATACAAATATAAATTTCCGGAAGAAATTAACTCCCTTGCTTTATCGTATCCAAGCAAATCAAGATATTTAAGAATTAAATTTCCCGTTCCACAAGCAACATCACACACCGCATTTCCATCACTTTGTAATAACCACTCACACATAACTTCAGCAACATCGTCCGGGGTATAATATTGACCGCTGTTTTTTTTAAGCAATTTGTTTTGTATTGCTAATCCTGCCTCATATAATTCTCCAAAGTTATTTATATTAAAAATTTCCGGCAAATTCTTACGATTTTCTATTACAAAATGACAAATATAATCCCAGATAAATTCAAGACCAAATTTTTTAACATCTTCTGTATATTTATCAAAATTATATTCAATTAACCTTTTGCTCAAACTTTCAGACATTTAATTCTCCGATACAAAAAAAAAGAACCTTAGAGGTTCTTTTTTTAATGGAGCGGGAGACGAGGCTCGAACTCGCGACATCCTCCTTGGCAAGGAGGCATTCTACCACTGAATTACCCCCGCATGTTTATCTGCGTAAGTCTATTATACATGACAAAATTTTTTTTGCAAGAGGTTTTTTACATTTTTTATTATTTTTCATATTTATTTATTTTTCGTTTAAAATTTTTAGATTACATGATACTCTTTTTATATAAGGAGATTTTTAACCATGCCACCTAAAACACAAAAAAAACAAACTGACATAAACGCATCTTTAATGCCACAAGATATTCCGGCAGAAGAAGCCGTTTTAGGTGCTATTCTTGTTAATCCCGCTTCTGTTATGACAAAAGTTGTTGAACTTTTAAAACCTGAAAGTTTTTACAAACCCGCACACAGATATGTTTTTGAGGCTATGCTTCAACTTTTTAACCAAAACCAAATGATTGATATTGTTTCAGTTTCTGATGTTTTAAGTTATTCTTCAAAACTGGAAATGATTGGTGGACGTGCATTTATCAACGATTTGGCATTCAAAACCGTTACAACTGCAAACGTTGGCTATTATGCAAAAATTATTCAAGAAAAAGCAATCAAACGTGCTTTAATCAATGCCGGTTCTGAAATCGTTGCTTCAGGTTACGACATGGAAAATGTTGATAATTCCTTAGAAAATGCCGAAAAATTAATTTTTGACATCTCCTCTCAAAAATCTACAAAAGATTTTATTCCCGTTAGAGATGACGTTTTAAACGTTTATAACAAAATTGAATTCAGATACCAACACAGAGATGAATGCACAGGTGTACAAACTCACTTTTATGACTTAGATACAATGACAAACGGTTTGCAAAAATCAGACTTAATCATTCTTGCAGCACGTCCATCAATGGGTAAAACAGCATTCGCTTTGAATATTATCGCAAATGTTGCTATGAAATCAAAAGTTCCTGTTGCAATGTTCTCTCTTGAAATGTCAAGAGAACAACTTGTTCAACGTATGATGTGTTCTGAGGCTGAAATCGACTCTCAAAGACTTAGAAGCGGTAATATGCAAAGCAAAGATTGGGAAAAATTAGCAAACGTTATGAATGAATTTGCTGAAGCACCAATCTATATTGATGATACCGCAGGTTGTACTTTAACTGACATTCGTGCAAAATGCCGTCGTCTTGCTATGGAAGTTACAGACTTAGGACTTGTTGTTATAGACTACTTGCAGTTAATTGCATCGTCTTCAAACAACGACCGAAATCAAGAAATTTCAGCAATTTCAAGAGGTTTGAAAATTCTTGCAAGAGAATTAAATGTTCCAATAATCGCACTATCACAACTTTCTCGTAAAGTAGAAGACCGTGGCGACAAACGTCCAATGCTTTCAGACTTGCGTGATTCCGGTGCAATCGAACAAGATGCCGATATTGTAATGTTTATCCACCGTGAAGATTATTATAATAAAGATAAAGGCGGTGAAGACGAAGAAGGCGAAACAAGACCGGCAGAATCAAAAGGTAAATCTGACATTATTATTGCAAAACAAAGAAACGGCCCTGTTGGGGATATTAAATTATTGTTTCAAAGCAATATTACAAAATTCAAAAATCCAATTAAAACAGACGTATTTTAATGTTAAAAAGGTGAAGTTAACAAAAAGGCTTCGCCTTTTATTTTTCGTAATTTATACTTTACTTTGGAAATTCAACATGGATAATAATAGTATGGATACTTACGTTTATTCAATTGAAGATAATGCCGACGACGTCAAAACTCTTTATGTAAATCTGACAAATAAGTGTTCAAATAATTGTGTATTCTGCATTAGAAACACAGTTGACGAAATTAAAGGCAAAAACATGTGGTTGAAAAACGAAGATTTCAGTGCAAAAGATGTTATTGCACAATTAAAAAACTACAACACTCCCAAAGAAGTTGTTTTTTGCGGATATGGCGAACCTCTTATGAAATTAGAAGTTTTAAAAGGGGTTGCTTCATATTTAAAAGAAAAAAACATCAAAGTTCGTGTCAACACAAACGGAATTGGAAATATTGTAAATAAAAGAGATGTTTTACCGGAAATTTCAGACTTGGTTGATGAAATATCAATTAGTTTAAACGCACCAACAAAAGAACAATACAATGAAATTTCTAAACCAATATTCAAAAACGCTTACGAAGATATGATTGACTTTGCAAGAAAAAGCGTCGAAAATGGTATTAAAACAACACTTACTGTCGTTGATGGATACCCTGATTATACACTCGATATTCCAGCGTGTAAGAAAATTGCAGATAAAATCGGTGCAACTTTCAAAGTAAGAAAATGGTTAAATAACGGATATTAATATATTCTAGTAGCGAAAGGAAAGGAAAAACAAATGCTAAAAGAACAATTAGACAAAATCATGCGTCCAAAATCAATTGCAGTTGTTGGTGCTTCTACAAAAGAACACACAATTGGTTCTGACATCATGAAAAGATTACAAGAATACAAATTTTCAGGTAAAATCTATCCGATTAACCCAAAAGGTGGTGTAATCGAGGGTTTACAAGCATATACAACAGTTAACGAAGTTCCGGAAGATATTGATTTGGCAATCATCGTTGTTAACTCAAAATTCGTTTTATCAACAATTGACCAATGTAATGAAAAAGGTATTAAAGGTTTATGTATCATCACTGCCGGTTTTAAAGAAACAGGTAAAGAAGGTGCCGAACTTGAAAAACAATTAACAGAAAAATTAAATGAATATGGCATGAGATGTGTAGGTCCTAACTGCTTAGGTGTTGTAAACACAGACCCTGAAATCAGTATGGACGGTTGCTTCGCTGAATCACTTCCAGAACGTGGTAACATCGGTTTCGTTTCACAATCAGGTGCTTTAGGTGGCGGTATTTTGAATATCTTAAAAGACTTAAACTTAGGTTTTGCTCAATTCATCTCAATCGGTAACCAAGCAGACGTTAATGCAGAAACTGCATTAGAATACTGGGAAAACGAAAAAGACGTTGAACAAATTTTATTATACATGGAATCAATCCAAAATCCTGCTAACTTCAGAAAATTAGCAACAAGAATTTCTAAGAAAAAACCTATACTTGCTTTAAAAGCAGGTCGTTCAGCAGCAGGTGCTTCAGCAGCATCTTCTCACACAGGTTCTTTGGCTGGTGCTGATAAAGCCGCTAACGCATTATTGGCTCAATCAGGTGTTATCAGAGAATATTCTTTGAAAAACTTATTCTCAACAGCAAAAGTATTTGCTAACTGCCCAATTCCAAAAGGAAACAGAGTAGCAATCATCACTAACTCAGGTGGCCCTGGCATTATGGCTACAGATGCTGTATGCGAATACGGTATGGAAATTGCTAAAATTACTGATGAAACAAAAGAAAAATTAAGAAGTTTCTTACCGGCAGCAGCATCAGTTAAAAACCCAATAGACATGATTGCATCTGCACCAATCGAACACTACAAAGAAACATTAAAAACAGTTATTGCTGATGAAAATGTTGATATGATTATGGTTATCTACTTACCATTCTTAGGTTTGAAAGATATTGATGTTGCAAAAGCAGTAATGGAAATTAAGGCACAACATCCAGAAAAACCTGTTATCGGTGTATTCATGACTAAGAGCGAATTCTTTACAGCATTATCAGATATGAAAGTTAATATGCCATTCTTTATGTATGCAGAAGAAGCAGCAGAAGGCTTTATGAGATTAGACCAACAACGTAAATGGATTGCAAGACCAGAAGGTCAAGTACCTTGCTATGATGTAGACAGAAAGAAAGCAGAAAGCATCATTTACCAAGCATTAAAAGAAGATCGTGCTCAATTAACAACTCGTGAATCAATTGATGTTTTAGATGCTTATGGAATCAGAGTATGTAAATCAGGCTTCGCTACAAATGAAGAAGAAGTTGCTCAATTAGGTAACTCTATCGGCTACCCTGTTGTAATGAAAATGACTTCAAAAACAACTTCTCACAAAACAGATGTTGGCGGTGTAAGAGTTAACATTCAATCTGAAGAACAATTAAGAGCAGAATACAAAGACTTATTATCAAAACTTGAAGAAAAAGGATTGTTAGATGGTCTTGAAGGTGTAATCATTCAAGAAATGGTTAAGGGCAACAGAGAAATGGTTTGCGGTATTGCAACAGACCCTCAATACGGCCCAATGATGATGTTTGGTTTAGGTGGTGTATTCATCGAAGTTATGAAAGACGTAACTTTCAGAATCGCACCATTAACAGACGTTGATGCTCAAGAAATGATTAAATCAGTTAAAGCATACAAATTATTAGAAGGTGCTAGAGGTACAAAACCTGCTGATATGAACCAAATTCAAGAAACATTGTTGAGATTATCTCAATTAGTTTCTGATTACAAATTCATTGATGAATTAGATATTAACCCATTGTTAATTTCTGAAAAATCAGGTGAAGGTATTGCAGTAGATGGTCGTATCAAAGTTAGACTTGAAGAAGCAAAAGAAGCATTAGGTTTAACTTGCTGTGCTTGTGGCTGTGATTGTAACAAATAATTATTTATTGATTAAATAAATTTATGGCGGATTTGTTAAAAACAAATCCGCCATTTTTTTACCTAATCTATAACTGTAAAACTTACTATTTTTGAATGCATAATATTTAACCAAGCGTATTTGAAACAAACAAAATCATTGCATTCACATTCATCTTCATCGCAACTACAATATTCTTCAAGCCTACAAACAATTGCATCGTTGAGAGTCAGAATATCATTAGCAATTTCTTTGCATTTCCCCTCGCATTCATAAACGTATCCGTCAATTTTCAAGTGATTAGTAAAAATTGTAATTCTATTACTGCCTGTTTTTTTAACTATTTCATAAATAGTTTTGTTAATGTTATCCATAAAAATAAATCCTCCTTGTAACAACAAAGAGTTTAGTTGGAATTAATTTATTTTTAAATTGCTAAGTTGGGCTATTTAAAACCAAAAGTATTATTGTCGAAGAATAAATAAGTGATATAATTATTTTATGAAAAAATTTTTTATATCTGTTTTAATAGTTTTAACCTTTATATCGCCAGTATTTGCAAATGATATAAATACTGATGAGTTGGATTTTAGCAAAATGAAATTTAGTCCAACAGAAAACCCTGTTACTTACAAATATTTTACAGATTATGCCCAGATGTTGCGTAAGAAAATAAATTTCAGAAGATTAAACCCATCTTTTGGTATAGAATTTTCATACAGACTTCATTCTGACGGAACTATAAGTAACTTAGATAAAACTCTTTTAGATATTTCCAGCAGAACAAATGCAATATATTTTTCAAAATTTTTATCAAAAAATCCACCGCCACCATATCCTAAAAATATGGAAATCGGTGATGTTGATGTATATATTTATATTCAATATGACACAGAAGATGATACAAATATACAATATATAAAATCCGGTGCTAAAAAATTATATGCAGGAAACCATGTAATGATTATGTTATATAAAAAATCAATATGGACATCTTTAATAGATAAACTATTTTACTAATCGTGTTTATAATTTTAAAGGAAACGAAAACAATGAGTAAATATATAAAATTACATGTACTTTTTTTATTTATAAGTTTAATGTTCATATCACCGGTGTTTGCAAATAACATAAATACTGATGAGTTAGATTTTTTACAACTGGAGTTTAGCCCAACGGAAAATCCTGTAGCATACAAATATTTTATAGATTATACAGATATGCTTAGAAGTAAAATTGATTTCAAAAAAATGCGTCCAACTTGGATAATGGAATATCGATATAAAATTCATTCAGACGGTACAATAAGTGATTTACAGCCAATGCTTTTGAATACGCCTTATGAGGGTACAAAAATCAACAAATATTTTGAAGATATTTTATTGAATAACCCACCTCCTCCTTATCCTAAAAATATGGAAATTGGCGATGTATATATACACTTTTCTGCTGAACTTGATTTAGAAGATAAAACAATAATACGACCATTTAGAAATAATGACGGTGCATACTACCCTGGAAATCATATCACGATAATATTAAATCATAAAACATTTTCAAATGTAGTTAAAGGTAAAATAAATGATATTTTATTTAAATTATTTGGATAATCATTTTTATAAATTCAAAGGAAAAAAATATGAGTAAATATATAAAATTACATATACTTTTTTTATTTATAAGTTTAATGTTCATATCACCGGTGTTTGCAAATAACATAAATACTGATGAGTTAGATTTAAGAAAAATGAATTTTAGCCCAACGGAAAATCCTGTAGCATACAAATATTTTATAGATTATACAGATATGCTTAGAAATAAAATTGATTTCAAAAAAATGCGTCCAACTTGGATAATGGAATATCGATATAAAGTACATTCAAACGGTACAATAAGTGATTTACAACCAATGCTTTTGAATACGCCTTATGAGGGCACAAAAATCAACAAATACTTTGAAGATATTTTATTGAATAACCCGCCACCTCCTTATCCTGAAAATATGGAAATTGGCGATGTATATATAGAATTTTCCGCAGAATTAGATTTAAAAACAGAAACTACAATTATGCCTACAAGAAATAACGAGGGAACGCTATACGCAGGGAATTGTATTATCATTAGTTTATATCATAAAACATTTTCAAATGTAGTTAAAGGTAAAATAAATGATATTTTATTCAAATTATTTGGATAATCATTTTTATAAATTCAAAGGGAAAAATATGAGTAAATATATAAAATTACATATACTTTTTTTATTTATAAGTTTAATGTTCACATCACCGGTGTTTGCCAATAACATAAATAGAGATAATTTTGACTTTAATAAAATGAGATTTAGTCAAACAGAAAATCCTGTTACTTACAAATATTTTGTTGATTATGCAGATATGCTTAGAAGTAAAATTGATTTCAAAAAAATGCGTCCAACTTGGGGTATGGAATATCGATATAAAATTCATTCGAACGGTACAATAAGTGATTTACAGCCAATGCTTTTAAATACACCTTATGAGGGTACAAAAATCAACAAATATTTTGAAGATATTTTATTGAATAACCCACCTCCTCCTTATCCTGAAAATATGGAAATCGGTGATGTATATGTAGAATTTTTCGCAGAGTTAGATTTACAAACAGGAACAGACTTGTATTTCATAAAAAATAATGATGGGGCATACTACCCTGGCAACAGCGTTTCAATATACTTAACATCAAAATCAATCAAAACAATACTTTTAGACAAATTATTCTACTAATCATGTCCGTAAATTTACGTACGTAAAAATACGGTCTTTTTGCGTTTAAAAAAATGGTATTCTTTTTTTGTAACAGAACAAAAGGAGAAATAATGAGCAATCAAAATCACGAAAACGCAAACATTTACAGAGATTTATGTAACATTACAGGAGATGTACTGAAAGGTAAAAGTGTCAATTTACCAAATGGCTACAGAGTTTTAGAAACAGAACAAAATAGTAGAAACAATTTCAAATCGGTAGCATACCAACAAGGCGATGAAATAGTTTTATGTTATTTAGGCACAAATTCCTTGAGCATAAAAGACCATGCAACAAATTTAAAAATGGCTACATCGTCTAAACCTTCAAGTCAAATGATAAGTGCCCATCAATTTTATGAAAACGTTAAAAAAATCAATAAAAACTCCTCATTTAAAGTAATCGGTCATTCTGAGGGTGGTAGCGAAGCCTTATACGTTGGGTTATCCAACAACTTACCAACAGTAACATTTAATGCTTACGGTTTACACCCAAACCTTATCAAAGACTTTGATAAAGAAAAAGCAAACGAATTAGTAACAAATTACCGCGACCCAAATGACCCTGTTTCAAAATTAAGACCTCTTTCAGGTAAAACCTATGTTGTAGAAAACAAAAGAAGTGTTTTTGAAAAAGTTAATCCTTTTGGAATGATTTCGGCTCACAGAATTTCAAACTTTGGAGATTGCAACAATGCTAAAGACGTCGAAACTTACAAAAAAGAACACAAAAGATTTATCAGTTCTATTGACGATGTTGAAATTACAGACAAAGACATTGGAAAAATGCCAAACGAATTATATCAAATTTATGACGAAGAAATTTCAAATAGATTATCAAAAGGTCAAATCTTAAAAGAACACCAAGCAAAAGAAAAAACCTTAGTAGGAAGTCTTATAAAAGTTTCTGACTACGTTAGAGATGACGGAACTCAAGTTGATGGGTATTATAGAAAACGACCAAATTATGCAAGTTAAATAAAATAAGGCGGGCGGAACGCAAAAGCGTTCCGCCCGCAAAAAAGAGGGGCTGAAAAATACAACCCCTCTTTATCATTATTAAATTTCAAACTATTTAATTGCTTTTTTTGCTCTGTGTAAAGATTTTTCTTTACCAAGAATAACAAGTGTTCCAACCATATCAGCACCACGAGTTCTACCTGTAACTGCTGCTCTGATTGCCCACATTGTAACCTTTGCTTTTACACCTTTTTCTTTATAAAATCCACGAAATTCTTCAAGTTTTTCATGTAAATTTTCATCTGTCCATTCCCAATCTTTTGCTTGTTCAACAAATGATTTTAAAACATCTTGAGAAACTTCTGTATCAAGCACTGTTGTTTGAACTTCTGGATCAACTTCTACATCTTCACCAAAGAAATATGAAACAGCATCTGTAATATCAGAAAGAATTGTTAACGGATCTCTAGTGATTTCAACCATATGAGTATATTGTTCTTCTGTAAGTTCTGACAAGTCATACTTTGTTAAAAATGGTTTTAATCTTTCTTTTAATTCAACAATATCAAGTTTTTTGATGTATTGGCTGTTCATCCAGTTCAATTTATCATATTCAAAAATTGAGTTTGAAGATGAAACTTCATTAATTCTAAAATCTTGAGCAATTTCATCAACTGATTTAATTTCATTTCCATCAGATGGAGCCCAACCTAATAATGCAACAAAGTTAATTAAAGCATCTGTTAAATAACCCTTTTCAACAAATTCTGAAACAGCAGTTGCACCATGTCTTTTTGACAATTTACTTCTATCAGGTGCTAAAATCATACCTAAATGACCAAATCTTGGAACTTTTGCACCTAATGCTTCATAGATTAAAATTTGTTTAAAAGTATTTGAAATATGGTCTTCTCCACGAATAATATGTGAAATTTTCATTAACATATCATCAATTACAACAGCAAAGTTGTAAGTAGGAGAACCGTTTGATTTCATAATAACAAAATCACCAATTAGACTTGTATCTTGATGTAAATCACCTTTTACTAAATCATCAAAGTGAATTATTGATGAATCATGAAATGCTTTTGTTGCTTTATCAACAGAAAAACGAATTGCAGGAACTCTGCCTTGTGCTCTTAATCTATCTTTTTCAACTTCAGTTAAATTTTCACATTTTTTTGAATAAACATAGGCTTTTTTATTTTTAGTTGCTTCTTCTTTTTCTGCTTCCAATTCTTCCGGAGTACAAAAACATTCATAAGCAAAGCCTTTATCTAATAATTCTTGTACATATTTTGGATAAATATCAAATCTTTCTGATTGAGTATAAGGGCCATAAGGACCACCAACATCAGGACCTTCGTCCCAATTTAAGCCCAAAGCCTTTAAACTATCGAAAATATTATCAATGTATGCTTGACTTGTACGCTCTGCATCTGTATCCTCAATTCTTAATACAAATTTACCGCCAACTTTTTTTGCATACAAATAGTTAAATAAAGCAGTTCTTGCTGTACCAATGTGTAAATTACCACTTGGTGATGGTGCAATTCTAACTCTTACATCTGACATAAATTACCTTCTTTCATTCTTTGATAAGTTCATTATCTCACGAAAAAGGTTTTTGGTGCAACAAATTTTTATTTTTTACCAGACATTTGATGAGCATGAATTCTATTCATAAGTTCTCTATATTTTGTAAAAAATCTGATTGCTTGTGCTTTATTACCATGAGGAACAGAATAAGACATTGTAGAATTTGTCGTAATATCTAACATTTCTATATTTAATGGTTGTTTACTATTCAAAATTTCCGCAGGGTTCATTGTTGATTTCAAATTATATTGAAACATCATATTTGAGGCTTCATTTGAATAGACAACGTCTTTGCCCCAAACGTCGTTTGAAATTATAAAAAAGAAACCTTTCAAATGTATATATCTCAATTTATTAGGGTCGCCGTAAGCCGCAATCCTTGGGAATGCACAGAAGAACGTCATTTTAGCAAGCACTACAGAAAAAATCGCAGAACTTACAACGATTAGAACTAATAAAACTAAAACTATTAATAAAGTTATATTCATAATTATTTAATAAAACAAGTCATGTCTGCTTCAACAACAACGTTGCCGTCAACAGTACCAACACCATGGCTTTTTCCGATAGGTCCTTTTAATTTAACAAGGTCAATTCTCATATCTAATCTATCACCAGGGCGAACAATTCCTTTAAATCTAACATTTTCAATAGAAGCAAATAAAGCAAGTTTGCCTTTAAATTTATCTAAAGATAAAAGTACCGGAGCAGAGCATTGAGCCATTGCTTCAACTTGCAAAACCCCTGGCATAATTGGATTATTTGGAAAATGTCCTTGGAAAAACGGTTCATTCCAAGTCAAATTTTTATAACCAACTGCATATTCCCCAGGAACACATTCTGTAATTTTATCCACTAATAAAAATGGATACCTGTGAGGCAACAACTCTAAAATTTGTTGGTAATCGTAAGTTAAAACTGTTTTTTGTTCTTCTGTCATATTTTCTCCTTATTCGCATTTAATTAATTTGTCTTTTAATTTTAATGCGGTTTTTACATGTACAGCGTGTCCCGCTTCTTTTGCAATAATTTGTGCTTTTAAATGAAGTGGGTTAACACCTGTTAAATATAAATCACCTATAATATCTAAAATTTTGTGTTTAATAGGTTCTCTATCGCTTCTTAATTTTGTCGTATAACCGCCATCATCTGTAAATCCGACAGTATTTTCTTCAGTAACTCCTTTTGCATATCCGAAAAATTGAAATTTTTTCAAATCATGCAAAAATCCGAAAGTTCTTGCTTCAATAATTTCATTTCCATTTTTTGTATCATAACTTGCCCATCTTTGTCTATAATCCGGATGGTCATAATTTACACCATAAGAAATTCTTAAATTTTCGTCAGGAACAATTACTACGTGTGTTTTACCGTTTAAGTACGAAACAGGCTCTAACAAAGTGTAATAAATAGGTTTAACTTTTTCAATACCTGCTTTTTTAAATGCTTTAACCCATTCGTAAGAACTTCCGTCTAAAATTGGCATTTCATTTGCTGATACATAAACATCAATTGAATCAATTCCACAAAAAGCACACGAAGCCATAAAATGTTCAATCAACATCAATTGCCTGTTGCCTTGTCCTATGCAGACACAATGGCTTGTCGAAGAAACATTATCAACATCTGCAACAACAGCATCTTCATAACCCTTCACAAAAAATTTAATTTTTCCTGAAGTCGAAGGTTTAATTGTAACAGTGCATTCTTGATTTTTCATCAAGCCGTTGCCTTTTATTGTGATTTCTTTTTTAATTGTTGCCATTTTTTACTCTAAATTAATTTTCTTCTGTATCTTCTAAAAATGTTTTTAACATTGGTTCATATTTTTTGAACTTAGCAATCAAATCACCGGCATCTTTCATAGTTTTCAATTGTTTTATGAATTCTTTTCTTGGAACAGCAGGAGTACCAACAACAATAGATTTTTCAGGGAAAGATTTGCTTACACCCGCCGCAGCAGCAACAATACTGTCGCTTCCGATACTAATATGGTCAGCCAAACCTGCTTGACCAGCGATTACAACTCTGTCGCCAATAACACAACTACCTGCAATACCAACTTGAGAAACAATCATACAACCTTTACCAATACGGCAGTTATGACCAATCATTACAAGGTCGTCAATTTTTGTATCATCACCAATTATTGTATTTTCAATTGTACCTCTATCAATTGCTGTATTTGCACCAATTTCAACATTATTACCAATTACAACTGAGCCAAGTGAAGGGATTTTGAAGATTTTTTGTTCTTTATTTTCAACTTTAATTTCGCCATCTTTTCTTGCCTGTTCAATGTTATCAGGATTTTCAGTTACAAAACTGAAACCATCTGCCCCTAGAGAAACTCCATGGTGCAAGATACATTGATTACCAACTACAACTCTGTCGCCGATGTTTACACCTGCATGGAAAAAGCAGTTTGCACCAATTTTTGCATTATTACCAATGTATGAATTTGGAAGAATTTTTGTGTTTTCACCGATTACAGCACCCTTTGAAATTACTACATTTGCACCAATTGAAGCAGATTCTGCAACTTGTGCTTCCGGATGAATAACAGCAGTTGGGTGGTATCCGTCATTAACTCTAGGTTCTTCATAAAATACAGTTAATAATTTCATCATTGCAAGTCTTGGTCTTTCAACTTCAACCGTTGTAATGCCGTCAAAACTTACACCTAGAGGCACTAACGCTGCTTTTGCTTTTGTTTTTGCTAAGTTTTTTATTTCTTCTTCGCTCAATGCCAAAGCAAGCATATGTTCATCACAAAGTAATGGAGGTGCAATCATTTGAATTTCTGCATCTTCAACTTTTGTTAGGATTCCGCCTACTATTTGTGAAATTTCTTCAACTGAAAATTTCTTCATACATTTCTCCTTTTATTATATTTGTTTCATTTTTTCAATTGTATTTGTGGTTGATTTACCTTGAACAAATTCAATAAATTTTACATCTATTTTGTTATTGACAATCACGTCGTGTTCTTCTTTTGGAAGAGTATCTAAGGTATAATCTGCACCTTTTGTGTGAAAATTCGGTTTAATCTTCGCCAACAAATCACAAGGTGATTTCTCATCAAATATTACCACATAATCGACACAAGATAAAGCACATAATATCTCTGCCCTATCTAATTCAGTATTTATCGGACGATTTTCCCCTTTATTTTTCTTAACAGAAATATCTGAATTTAGCATTACAACTAAATAATCCGCATATTCTTTCGATTTTTGTAAATATCTTACGTGTCCGACATGTAAAATATCATAACAACCGTTTGTTGTTACAACTGTTTTTCCACTGTTTTGAAGTTCTTTTACAATTTTTACAATCTCATCTTGTGATACAAGTTTTCCCATTAAAATAACTCCATATCAATAATTTTTTCGCAAATTCTAACAGTGTTCAATGCTGCACCAATTCTCAAATTATCGCCAACACACCAGAAAGTAATTCCGTTTTCAAAGGCAATATTTTTTCTAATTCTTCCAACATAAACCGGATTTTTACCGGCACATTGAATTGCCGTTGGGAATTTTTTATTGTCAATATCGTCAACAACTTCAATGCCATAAGCATTTTCTAATGCTTTTCTTGCATCTTCCACAGTAACTGATTTTTCAAACTCTAAATCAATTGCCTCTGAATGACCTACAAATACAGGCACTCTTACCGCAGTACAAGAAATTGGCAAATCTTCCGGAAAATGCATAATTTTTCTTGTTTCATTTGTAACTTTCATTTCTTCTTTTGTGTAACCGTTTTCACAGAATACATCAATTTGCGGAACACAATTAAATGCGATTTCTTGAGTAAATTTTACAGGAGTAAAATCTTTACCTTCCAGTCTTGCTTTTGTATTTTCTTTTAATTCATTAATCGCAGAAAGACCTGCCCCACTTACTGATTGGTAAGTCGAAACAATCATTCTTTTAATACCTGCAAGTTCATGTAATGGTTTTAATGCAAGTATTAATTGAGAAGTTGAACAGTTTGGATTTGCAACAATACCTTGATGTTTTCTCAAATCCTCGTCGTTAACCCCTGCAATTACAAGAGGAACGTCTTTGTCCATACGAAAAGCACTTGAATTATCAATGATTATACCACCTCTTTTTACAATTTCCGGTGCAAATAATTTACTTGTTGAAGCACCAGCAGAGGCAAGAACAATATTAACCCCGTCAAATGCTTCAGGAGTTGCCTCTTGTACAGTGTGTTCTTCACCTTTAAAAGTCAATTTTGAGCCTGCACTTTTTGCACTTGAAAGAAATTTTATACTTTCATAAGGAACATTCAATTCCTCTAAAATTTCTAAAATATGTCTGCCAACAACACCGGTAGCACCTAAAACTGCCAAATTTGGTTTACGTTTTTCCATTATTACCTCTTATAAAATATTATCTAAACCGTATGTAAAATTTTTATGTTCATAAGCATATTTAATCGCCATTAAGACACCTGGCATATAGCAAGTGCGATTTGTTGAATCATGTCTGATTGAAAGAGTTTGACCGTCAGAACCAAATAGAACCTCTTGCGATGCCATAAATCCCGGCATTCTCACAGAATGAATGTGAATATTTGCGTATGAATCAGCACCTCTAGCACCTTCTATTGTTTCTTTTTCATAACAATTGCCTGTTGTAAAATTTTCGTTTTCCTGTGCCATAAGTTGTGCAGTCTTTACTGCTGTACCTGACGGTGCATCTTTCTTTTGATTATGATGAAATTCAATAATTTCAGCATTATCAAAATATTTTGAAGCCATTTGAGCAAATTTCATCATCAAAACAGCACCGGTAGAAAAATTTGGAGCAATAAAACAAGCAGTTTGATTTTTTTCAGAAAGTTCTTTTAATTCTGTAATTTGTTCATCTTTCAAACCTGTTGTTCCAATTACAATGTTAATTTTATTATTTAAACAATAAAGAGCATTTTGATATATCGCATCAGGTTGAGTAAAATCTACTAAAATATCAATATCTGTTGAATTGTTTGCTTCTTCAATAGTTGAATATTCACCATTAACGATGTCTATTTTAGCAACAAGTTCTGTTTGAGGGTCGTTTGTAACAGCATTTACAATTTCTTTACCCATTTTTCCATTTGCACCACAAACTGCAACTTTAATCATAAAAATCACCTCTTTTTTTATAAGTTTACCTAAAATATAGCAATTTTTCAAATATATGTTAAAATTTTAATATGGAAGAAAAATTTATAACACATATAGGGACAGACGAGTCTGGCAAAGGTGATTTTTTTGGACCTTTGGTAATCGCAGGCGTAATGGTAGACGAAAATAGTGCAAAAATCTTTAGGGATTTGGGAATTAAGGACTCAAAAACTTTGACTGATAAAAGAATGCTTGAGATGATGACTCAAATTCAGAAGCATGCAAAATTTTCAGTAATTGCGATAGGAAATGCAAAATATAACGAATTATATAAAAATTTTGGTAACTTAAATAAATTGTTGGCATGGGGTCATGCAAAAGTTATCGAAAACATTTTAGAAAAAAACAGTTGTGAATATGCTCTTTCAGACAAATTTGGTGATGAAAGTTTAATAAAAAATGCTTTACAGACAAGAGGCAGAAGCATTCGATTAGAACAAATGGTAAGAGCCGAAAGTGATATTGCAGTTGCAGCGGCAAGTGTTTTAGCAAGGGCAACATTTGTACAGAAGATGAAACAAATGGAATTAGCATTTGGTTGCGACTTTCCAAAAGGTTGTAATTCGATAGTAAAAGATGCTGCATCAAAATTTATTGAAAAACATGGAAAAGAACGATTAACAGAGGTTTGTAAAACACATTTTAAAACTTATAAAGAAGTTCTTGTGTAAAAATATTGACATTTAAAATATTTTTTGATAAATTGAATTTACGGAGAATTTGTTTTGTTGAAGCGAAACGGATTTGAAATAAACAAGATAGGTTCCAGTGGCACTCTGCCGACGAAAAAGATTGATAATCTTTTGAGGAGAGGGGAGGTAGACAAGTCTACCGAGTCCGCTGAAGACAAATTGAAAATTAAATAACCGTGCTCCAGTGGCACTCTGCCGACGAAAAAGATTGATAATCTTTTGAGGAGAGGGGAGGTAGACAAGTCTACCGAGTCCGCTGAAGACAAATTGAAAATTAAATAACCGTGCTCCAGTGGCGGAATCGGTAGACGCGTCGGACTTAAAATCCGATTGGGCGAATAACTCAGTGCCAGTTCAAGTCTGGCCTGGAGCAATTTTAAGACAAGGCTTTCAGCCTTGTCTTTTTAGTTATAAACCTTATTTAAAATAACAAACAATTTTAATTCTCAATTGCAATTTTAATTACGTTATCTGATTTATTTTCAAAAACTTTATATGCTTTTTCAATATCAATAAGTTTATATTTATGAGTAATCAACGGTGTTGTATCTATTTTTCCTTGTTCTATCAAAGATAAAATTTCTTCACAATCACAACCATCAACACCACCTGTTTTAAATATAAGATTTTTTCCGTACATATCAGGTAAAGGTAATATCATAGGCTTATCGTATAATGCTACAACCGTTACAATTGCATTTGGTCTTGCACAATCCCAAGCCATTTTAAACGTTTCTTCCATGCCGGCAACCTCTATAACTACATCTGCACCGCCATGTTCACTCTCTTTTTTAATAACTTCCTTGCATTCAGCCGGCTCAACTACTACTACTTGAGGATAATGTTTTTTAACAAAATTCCTTCTTGTTTCATCTTTTTCACAAACAACTATTTTCTTTGGTTTTTTAAGCAGAACACACAACAATGTACAAATTCCTGTAGGACCTGCACCAATTATTAAAACCGTATCTCTTTCTTTTATTTCAGATATTCTGGTTGCCCAAAATCCTGTTGCTAAAATATCACCAACAAATAAGGCTTGCTCATCACTAACCGTTTTTGGAATAATATTCAATCCTTGTTCTGCATACGGCACTCTTACATATTCCGCTTGCCCGCCATCTATACGGCAACCTAAAGCCCAACCGCCATTTTTATCTATGCAATTGTTTACATATCCGTTTTTGCAAAAGAAACATTCTCCACAAAAAGTTTCAACATTAACAGTTACCCTATCACCAACTTTAACATTTTTTACATCAGAACCAATCTGTTCAACCACACCGACCATTTCATGTCCTACAGTAATTCCCTTTACTGCTCTTGGTACAGAGCCATGTTTTATATGTAAATCACTTGTACAAATACTACTCATAGTAACTTTTACTATTGCATCTTTCGAATCTATTAATTCCGGCTTTTCTTTTTCTATTAATTCAAATTTTCCATGTTCCTTGTATGTATAAGCAAGCAAATTTTTTCTCCTTTATTTACAAAACTATGTTAACACATAAATTTTAAATTTTCTGTGTAGAATTTACGTTATTTTTGTAATAATTTGCAATAATGTCTTGTAAAAATGTTAGCCACACCTTACAATATATTCGGAATTATTTTTAACTAGTATAATAAATATAGATATGAAAGATTTAAGAAAAATAAAAACATTAGATAATCTACCTATTGGACACGATGCAATTATCTCCTCAGTTGACTGTGAAGACAAAGCATTAAGAAAACATATTTTAGACATGGGACTTACCCCCCAAACAGAAGTTACTCTAATAAAAACAGCACCTATGGGCGACCCTTTAGAATTACGTCTTAGAGGATACGAACTGACTTTGAGAAAAAGTGATGCATCAAAAATTTCAATCCGAGATATTCACGATGCACACGACAAAATTAAAAAACAAAAAGTTTTTAAAGAAACTGCCCATTCAGAAATTGGTGAAATTCAAAAATATGAAACAAGAAAATTAGGCGGAAAAATTCAAAAAAAAGAATTTAGACTTGCTCTTGCAGGTAATCAAAACTGCGGTAAAACAACCCTTTTTAATAAATTAACCGGTTCAAATCAGCATGTTGGAAACTTCCCAGGGGTTACAGTTGATAGAACAGACGGCATAATCAAACGTCATAATGAAGTTACAATCACAGATTTACCGGGAATTTATTCACTTTCACCTTATAGTAAAGAAGAAATCGTAACAAGAAATTTCATCTTAAACGAAAAACCTGATGGAGTTATCAATATTGTTGATGCAACAAATATTGAAAGAAATTTACTATTAACAATGCAACTTATTGAACTTGATATTCCAATGGTAATTGCTTTAAACATGATGGACGAAGTTGAAAATGCCGGTGGAAGTATTGATATTAATGGTTTAGAAGCACGTTTAGGAGTTCCAGTTGTACCTATTTCAGCCTCTAAAGGTCAGGGTATACAAGAACTTATAGAACACGCAATAAATGTAGCAAAATACGAAGAACACCCGGGAAGATTAGATTTTTGCGATGAAAAAGACCAAAAAGGTGAAGCAATTCATAGATGTATTCACTCTATTTGCCACTTAATACAAGACCACGCAGATGCACTAAAAATTCCTATCCGATTTGCGGCAACAAAAATAACAGAAGGTGATAAATTAGTTGAAGACGCATTACATTTAGACCAAAATGAAAAAGATACCATTCTGCACATCGTCGAGGAAATGGAGCAAGAACGAGGATTAGACAGAGAATCAGCAATTGCAGATATGAGATTTTCTTTTATAGAAAGACTTTGCGAAGAATTTGTTCAAAAAACCTCTGATGCACCAAGTCATCAAATGACCGTTATGGCTGATAAAATTTTGACAGGAAAATACACAGCAATTCCGGCATTTTTAGGAATTATGGCAGTTATTTTCTATGTAACTTTTGGTCCTGTTGGAACATTTTTATCAAAAATTATGAACGTTATAATTGATTTTGTTACAACAAAAACAGATTTAGCATTGACGGCTTATGGCTTAAACAAAGTAGTTCATTCGTTAATTATAGATGGTATCTTTGCCGGAGTAGGAAGCGTTTTGAGTTTCTTGCCGATTATTGTAATCTTATTCTTCTTCCTATCAATTTTAGAAGATACAGGCTATATGGCTCGTGTAGCATTTGTAATGGATAAAATTTTAAGAAAAATGGGACTTTCAGGAAGAAGTTTCGTTCCAATGTTAATTGGCTTTGGTTGTAGTGTCCCGGCAATTATGGCTTCAAGAACACTACCGTCTGAACGTGATAGAAAAATGACAATTTTATTAACGCCATTTATGAGTTGTTCCGCAAAATTACCTATTTATGCATTATTTACCACTGCATTTTTCAAAGAAGAACAAATTTTAGTAATTGTAGGATTATATTTAATCGGTATAATCGTTGGAATAATAACAGCACTTATAATGAAAACATTCTTTTTTGACGGAGAAGGTGTTCCGTTTGTAATGGAATTACCAAATTACAGAATGCCAAGTGCAGTAAATACTTACAGATTGATTTACACAAAAGCAAAAGACTTTGTTACAAAGGCTTTCACAATAATCTTTTGGGCAACAATTATCATTTGGTTCTTGCAAACTTTTGATAGCAGATTAAACTTAGTTACAGATTCTTCTCAAAGCATTTTGGCAGGATTAGGCAACTTTGTAACTCCTATATTTAAACCTTTAGGAATTGCCGATTGGAGAATTTCAACAGCATTTATCACCGGTTTTATGGCAAAAGAAAGCGTAGTAAGTACTTTAACAATCCTTTTAGGTGGCGACGTTGAGGCTTTACCTTTAGTATTTACAAAACTTACAGCCTTTGTTTTCTTAGTTTTCTCATTGTTGTATACACCTTGCGTCGCTGCAATTGCAACAGTAAGACGAGAATTAGGCAAACGTTATGCATTTTTGGTTGTTGTATTCCAATGTTCAGTTGCATGGTTTGTTTCATTAATTGTGTATAATATCGGACATTATTTTTTATAGAATGTTAGAAACGAGCAATTTTGTGGCATATATAGATTAAGTCAAAGGGATTGGCTTTTACGTATGTGCATTTTGTCAAAAAGGAGTTTGACTATGGCTATATCGAGTATTTCTGACAAAAACAATAAAAATACTAATGTTTTTAACTTTTTTAAGAATCTAAATTCTGCAAAAAAGAATTCACTTGTGCTTGATTCTTCTAAAAATAACCAACCAAAAAATATTGAACAAAATAAAAAAAATGACCCTGCAAGCAAAATAATTTTAGTCAAAAAGGGTCAAGTTGGTTATATACAAGCAATGGATACCAATAAAGACGGACAAATTTCGCTTGCTGAATTTAACGCATATTGCGAAGAAAATGATGTTAGTGAAAAAGCAAAACTAGCCTTGATTACTGCAATGCAATCTTCAAAACTTAATAAACAAATTATCAAAGAAAACATTGATGAACAAAAAGACGACGAGAAAAAAGAAGAAAAAAAAGAAACCGCAGAGGATAAAAATGCTTATGCAAAAAAAGGCGACGAGAAATACAATGAAGAAATGGACTACAACAAAAATGGAGTTGTATCTTACGCCGAATACTTAAAATATAAATCTGAACACAATGATAAATCTGAGGATTTTTCTGACGAAAAGGAAAACAACTCAAAAACTTCTGCCAAAACCTCTGATAGTGTTGAAATACCAACGCAGGCAGACATAGAAAAAATAACCTTTAATGTTGATAATACAGACACTCAATCGACTGTTGAATATGAAGGTTGATATATTTTGAAAAATTTCTCAAAAAGTCATCATTCCACACTGTTGAACATTATGAATAACTTAAATTTACAAAAAAATAAAAATTGTTAAAATAGCACTGCTTTAACAGAACAAAATCCAAGATGTAAAAATGTATTATTAAACAGAGTTTTATAAATAGTGAGTAAAAATTTTCTACTCATTATTTTTTCTTATCAGAACGTTCTCTAACTGAAATTCTTATTGGTGTTCCAAAAAATCCGAATGCTTCACGCAATTTGTTTTCTAAATAACGTTTATAATGGTCTTTCATCAAGTCTGCATTATTTGCAAAAACTACAAATGTTGGAGGTTTTACACTTACTTGAGTTGTGTACAAAATTTTCAAACGTTTTGTCTTAACGCTTTGAGGTGGATTCATCAAGTATGCTTCATTTACGATTTTATTCAACAAGCCTGTTGAAATTCGTTTTGTGCATTGTTCGTACACTTCCATTGACTTTTCGTAAATTTGATTTAATCTTTGTTTTGTTACCGCACTAATATAAATTTTTGGTGCATAACTTAAAAACGGTATTTCTTTTACAAGATTTTTTTCAAATTGGCTTACGGTGTTTGATTGTTTATTTTCAATTAAATCCCATTTATTAATAGCAATAATTAAGCCTTTTCCTGCCTCTGTAATGATGGAAGAAATTTTTTTATCCTGATCAGAAATTCCTTCTTTCGCATCAATTACAAGGATTGCAATATCGCATTCTTTAATTGAGTTAATCGCTCTATCAACAGCAAATTTTTCTACACCGTAATCAACTTTTGCTTTTTTACGGATACCGGCAGTGTCTATGATTGTAAACTCTTGCTCTTTATAAGTCAATTTACTATCAATGCTATCACGAGTTGTACCTGAAACGTCTGAAACAATAACTCTTTCTTTACCTAAAAGAGCATTTACAATTGAAGATTTACCTGCATTAGGACGTCCTACAATCGCAAGTTTAATGTCTGTTTCTTCTTCTAACTCATCGTCTGCTTCAAAATCTTCCGTTAAAATTTCTAACAAATCTCCAACTCCACCAGAACCATGAAGTGCAGAAATTCCAATTGGATCGCCAAGTGCAAGTGAATAGAACTCGCTTGTATAAAGTGCTTGAGCAGGACTATCTACTTTATTTACTGCCAAAAATACAGGTTTTTTACTTTGACGTAAAATATTTGCGATGTCCTCATCAACCGGAGTTACACCGTCTTTTCCGTCTACAATAAATACTATTTTTTCTGCTTCTTCGCAAGCGATTTGTGCTTGGTCGTAAATAGAAACCATTATTTCATCTTCATCATTTGGAATAATCCCGCCTGTGTCGATTACAGTAAACCATTTATTTTGCCATTCAACGTCAAAATAAATTCTGTCCCTTGTAACTCCAGGCATATCGTCTACGATTGATTTTCTATGTCCGACAAGTCTGTTTACGAATGTTGATTTTCCAACATTCGGTCTTCCTACGATTGCAACTATTGGTTTTCTTTTCATAGTTTTTATTGTAGCACAAATATATTGTTAAAAATCCAACAATGAAACGAAACTAAATTTATGCTTTCGTTTTGTCTAAAACGGTCGATAATTCCGCAATGGTTTTCGGGAAGTATTGTTGCAAGTATTGAGAACGAATTGAGAATAAATCTTCATTATTGTAAGTGTTTAATAATGCGTTTGATTCTGCAATTGTTTCTTGAAGTCCGTCTTTTTCATCAGAACTCTTTATAAAATATCCGATATGTTCTCTTTGTGCTGATGGAAATGCATCATTGAATTTTGCTTTTTCCTCTTCAAAAACTTCATTAATTTTCGGATTTGAGAAAATAGATTTTTTCAAAGTTTCAACTTCTTTTGTATCCACTTTGTCATAATCTTTCGCATGTCCAAGTTCATGCAACATTACAAACAAATTATCGCCTGTTTTAATTCTTTTGTTTGTCGCACCATAAGTTGAATAATTTATATCATCAATACCATTTAAGTGTTTAACAGTTTTACCTAAAGCAATTAATTCTTCACCCGGCATTCTTTTTAAAACACTAAGGATTTTTTCTTGATTTCCGTCGATATAATTTTCAAAAGTTAATTTAGACTCGTTGTTATTCTTCAAGTCTTTGATGTTCATTTCTTTTTCATTGACTGTAATTTCGTATTTTTGGTCATTTTTAGAAGAAATAAATTTGTTATCTGAAACAACTTCAAATGATTGAGAATTTTTCAACAAAGTTTTACCGTTTTTATCAGTAATAACATAATCGCTAATTCTATTACCTTGCGGATCATCTTCATATAAATATTGAGTTCTTGTACCGTCTAAAGACGTCATATCTTTTTTAACAGAAATTATACCTGTTTTAGAATCAATAGTTCCTGAAGAAATAACCTTTTCAGAACCATCAGGCATGATGTGTTTAACATTTAAAACACCTCTTACATCTGATTGTTCAGTATATTCTTTTCTTAAAGTTTTACCATTTTTATCTTTTACAACTCGAATTTCACTTAATAAAACAGGTTGCGGAAGTTTTTTGTTTACTTCTAATTTAACTTTCGACGTTGTTCCGGTTCTGTAATCCATTGTCTTTTTAATTTGATATTGTTTGCCGTTTGAACGTGTTAGTGCCTGAACATCTTCAACACAAGTTGTTTTCATATTTTTGTCAAAAAGTGCAATCTTCTTACCTGTATCTTTCAAATCCGCAACTAAAGCAAAAGCATTGTTGTCAAAATCATCTTTTTTGAAATTGATAGAAAGTGCTTTATCACCGCAAAGTTGCTCCATTTCGTTATATTTTTCAACAACAACTTCAGGTTTTGTCAAAAGTTTATTTTTAGATAATGCTACAATGTTGTCTGTTTGTAAGTTACATTGTGCTAAAACTTTTGCTTTTTCAAAATCCTCGCTTTCTGTTATGTTTTGTGCAAAAGATTTCACTTCAAATGGTGAAAATCTTGGGGTGTTGTCTGATTTTTTTAAGCATGCTAAATCTGAAATGTGCTTAACAGATTGTGTATCTTTTTTTATAATTTCGCAAGCCATTGAGCCTAAAATTTTAGGTTCTTGAACTAATTTTCTAAAAGGTTGCCATTTTTCAGGTGTTTTTGTTAATTCTTGTTTAATTAATTCTAATTTTTCATCATCGAATTTAGGTTTGTCTTTAAAATTTTTCAAACCTTTTAATTCGTTCATTGCATCATTAATATTAAATTCAGATTTTTCAAAAGTATCAGGCTTCATCTCCAAAGAAATTTGTTTTCTTTGTGGAGTTGAAGTTTTAACATTTGAAACATTATTTATATTTTTTGTTCCGTTAACATTCATACACTTAATCTCTCAATTAATATTACCCTTGTTATAGTTTTCGTTTATAAATTTGAAAACTTTAATATTTTTTTGATTTTTGTTACAAATGCTTAACAATAAAAATTTTAAAGTGATATAATTATAGGAAAATACGGAGTAGTTTATTATGCACAAGAATTTAGAAGAATTAATTGAAGTTATAAGAGTTTTGCGTTCTGAAAACGGTTGCCCTTGGGACAGAGAGCAAACTCATACATCACTAAGACCTAATATGATTGAAGAAGCGTATGAAGCGGTTGATGCAATTGATGAAAAAGACCCTGCTCATTTAAGAGAGGAATTGGGAGATGTCTTGTTACAAGTACTTCTGCACTCTCAAATAGCAAGTGAAACCGGCGAATTTGATATTGAAGATGTTGCAAAAGAATTAAAAGATAAGTTAATACATCGTCATCCGCATGTTTTTGGAAATACGCATGTTTCTTGTGCAGATGATGTTGTAGTTAATTGGGATAAATTAAAACAAGAAGAAAAAACTGAACGAAAATCTCAAATGGACGGAATTTCAAAGGCTCAATCGGCTTTAATGTCGGCTCAAAAAATTTCTAAAAGAGCAGTAAAAGTTGGTTTTGAATGGGATAAAGTTGAAACACTTTGGGATTGCGTAAATTCGGAATTGTCTGAATTTAAAGAAGCCTGTGATGAAAAAAACCAAGAACACATGGAAGAAGAAATGGGTGATATTCTTTTTGCAGTGGTAAATTTGGCTCGTTGGCATAAACTTGATGCAGAGCAATGTTTGATTACAGCGAATAATAAATTTATGAAACGTTTTAGAAAAATGGAAGAATTAGCAGTAAAACCGTTGACAGAGTACACTTTTGAAGAATTTGATAAATTATGGAGAAGTGCTAAAAAGAAAATTGGAGAATAGTTTTTAGCGAATAGCCAAAATTCTTCTTTTCATCGTACCGTAATTATCCTTATTTCCTTTCCAAATTTACGAATTTCCACAAAAAAAAAGACCCGTTAAGGTCTTAAAAATTTTTGTATAGGGAAGGAAATAAGGAAATTTAATAAACACGTGTTATCCGGTCAATCCGGACAACATCATAAATCTTTTTAATTAAATCGCAAAATATACACCTTATCACGATTTTAATTTGCAAATAAGCCTCCAAAATGCTTTTACAACAATGAACTATCCTGTCATTGCATATAACACATATCCCATTAAGTTTGCTTTACTTACATTTTTTATATCGGACAAGATAAATAAGAACTTTAGGTTTTTACTTTCTTTTGTTACATAAGTTTACAAAACATCAAAATTCAAAGTTTTCGAAGCATCTTCTTTAAACTTACAAATCTCGTCTAAAGTATCCTTAAATTCTGCATATTCAATGCAATGTAAGATGTTTGAAATTTCTATATTTTTTACAAATTCGATTTTATATTCTTTTTCTGATTGCTCAAGAATTTTTATCATTTGGCATTCTGCAAAAATTTGTAGCAATTTTTCAACACATTCCTCTGTAATGGCAAGAAAAGATGAACTTTTTGCCAAATCAAAAACTCCATTTTTATTGTTACAAGTAAATTTCACCATGCCGGAAAGTGTTTTTAACAAAGTCAATTCGTCTAAATTCGTATTATCGCAAGGCATATAATGAATATGATGAGGAGATACCGTTTCAACAATTTCATTCAAAATTTCTTCATTCGGCGGATAGTCAAAAAACATTATACTATCTGCATTTTTAAGAGTTTGTCTTGATACAATTCTTTCATATATAGCATTGTAAGGTTTTAACGAATTTATAATAGATTGATTTTCAGCAAAAGCAAGAATATTCATTTTCGAAGTTTTTATATAATCCTCAACCAAAGAAAAAATATTCGACTTATTTCTATGGTCAAAAACCTTTACATCAGAAGAATTTTGAGGGGTTTCCTCTTTCCAACTTTCGCTGTGAATATCTTCAACAATCAATTGTAGACTTGTTGTATCTCTAAAAGTATTACTTCTTGGCGAAAACGCAATATCTAATTTATCACCGATAACTAACGGAATATCGCCATGCGACCACCACACACAAGTATAAACAGCATCTTTACCTTGAACCTTCAATCTCAAATGATTTTTATTTTCACCCATTAAAGATTTTTCTTTCAAAGTAAAATCTTTAATCGCAAAAATTGGCGATGGATTTGATGCCCCAAAAGGTTCAAGTTTTGAAATTTCATCAACAATTGTCAAATCTAAATCTTTTTCATCTAAAGCCAAATCAATGCTTATTATTGGCTTTAAGTCCATTCCCTCAGACATTTCTTTAATCGTTTGATTAAGTGCTTTTTTCACTTGTTCAAAAGTTGCTTTTTCTTCTGAGAACGAAAGCCCTGCCGCCATTTCATGTCCACCAAAACCGTCAAGCAAATCCTCATTTGCACTAATTGCATCATAAAGATTTATACCT
The DNA here is from genome assembly GCA_934717745.1 of uncultured Candidatus Melainabacteria bacterium. Lineage (GTDB taxonomy): Bacteria > Cyanobacteriota > Vampirovibrionia > Gastranaerophilales > Gastranaerophilaceae > UBA6984. The sequence continues at coordinate 66,994 of CAKUZB010000006.1, forward strand.
TTTACACTTCTTGCAGAACAGCGATATTGTTTACTTTCGCTATGATATGTCATTATGAAAGTAGGTTTATAATATTTTTCAACGAATTTAGAAGCCACAATACCGATAATTCCGACATTCCAGTCTTTATTAAATAAAATAATGGCATTATTATTCGATTTTTCTTTTAAATAAATTTCTTCTGCTTCTAAAAATGTATTTTCACAAAGATTTTGACGAACTTTGTTTAATTCATTTAAAGTTTGAACAGCAAGGTCAATTTCTGTTTTATTGTTAGACAAAAGAACTTTCAAAGCCACATCGACATTATCTAAACGTCCTGTAGCATTAATTCTTGGTGCAACACCAAAAGCAATGTTTTCAGAGGTAATTCCGGATTCAAAATTTGCACCTGAACTTTCTAATAATTTTGTTAATCCATAGTGTTGTCCTTTTGTAATTAAATCCAAACCTTTCATTACAAAATATCTGTTTTCACCAATCAATGGTACAATATCCGCAATTGTTCCAACAGTTACAAGTGGTAAAATCTCATAAATAAATTCAGGTTTTTCATAATATAAAAGTAAGGCTTGAGCCAATTTAAACGCCACACCACAACCTGCAAGCGAAGTTAATTCCAATATTTTTCTTGCAGAAAGTTTTTCATCTAAAGAATTAGGTGCTTTCGGATTTATTATCGCATAAGCAGGTGGTAATTCTTCCGGTGCTTCGTGGTGGTCTGTAATAATTACATCTATGCCAAAACTATTTAAAAATTTGACTTCATCAAGATTACTAATTCCACAATCGACTGTAATCATAAGTTTTGGCTTTTTAGCCGTCATTATTTTAACGAGTGTTTTAGTATTCATACCATGTCCCTCGTTTTCTCTATCAGGAATATAGTAATCAATATTTGCACTCAATTCGTTAAAAGTTTTAAATAAAACCGATGTTGAAGTTATTCCGTCTGCATCAAAATCTCCATAAATAAGGATTTTTTCCTTTTTATTGATTGCATCAACAATTCTTTCAACTGATTTTTTCATATCACAAAAGGCTGTTGGTTCAGACAACTTCATATCAAGAGGATTTAAAAAATCTTTTATATCAGATTTTTTTGTAATTCCTCGCACTGCTAAAAGCCTTTCAATCAAAGGCTTATTAGCATTATCTTCTTTTTTAAATTCCCACTCTTTTTGCATAATCAACTATCTACTGCATTTGCAAGCATTTATTTTTTGGTTTAAAATTTCAATTCCTTTTAACAATTGAGAATCATGTTTATTTTTAATGTCATCGTCAGATAACTCAACAATTACATCAGGTGTAATACCTTTTTTATGAATATCATTACCATTTGGAGTTAAATATCTTTGAATAGTAATATTTACACCAGAACCTTCCGGAAGTCTATTAATTTCTTGAACAATACCTTTTCCGAAAGTTTGAGTACCAACAAGAGTTGCTCTTTGATTATCTTTCATTGCACCAGAAAGAATTTCACTTGCAGAAGCAGAACCTTTATCTACAAGTATTACAACAGGCTTCGATGTAATAAATTCGTTTGTTGCACGTGCTGTTTCTTTATAACCATCTCTGTCAACCGTACTTACAATAACTCCGCCTTTTAACAACATATTTGCAATTAAAACAGCGTTAGTCAACAATCCCCCCGGATTTGAACGTAAGTCTAAAATATATCCCTCTTTTGTTTTATTTTTTATCAATAATTCGCCAATTTCTTTTCCTGCATTTTGACTAATAAATGAACTTAGTCTTATATATTGAATGTTTTGCGGAATTTCAGTTTCAATCGGAGGAGTTGTTGAAACGGCTTTAACTTCAATTTCATCTCTTACTATCAAAAAAGTTAAAGGTTTTTCTTCACTTTTTCTTTTAATCAATAAATTTACAGTTGTACCTTTTTCACCTCTAATCTTATCGGCAGCCTTATCAATTGAAATCCCTTTTGTGCTTTCGCCATTAATTTCTAAAATTTCATCGTCGGCTTTTATACCTGCCTTTTCCGCAGGAGAATTTTCAATCGGTGCAACAACAATCAATTTACCGTTACGAATTGCAATTTGAGTACCAATACCCTTTAAAGAACCTTTTATTGAGTTTGTTTCTTCTGCAAATTCTTTTGGGTCTAAAAATCTTGTATATGGGTCATTTAAACTCGCTAACATTGTATCAATTGCAACGTAAGCATCTTCGTTTGTTTTAATTTTATTGTCATATTTATGTCGCCATCTTTGCCAATCTTGTCCGTTATTTGATTGGTCAACAAATTTATTGTTAATCAAAACCCAAACCTTGTCATACAAATCGCATGGTGTGTATGCCATTACACGAGAAGTATTGAAGCCTGTTATAAATAATGATAATGTGAATACAATCAATAATAATTTTGTTAATGGTTTATTCATAAATCTTTTTTCCTTTTCCTAAATTTATTATCGCACATTTATTTAATAAAGACTAAATTTTAAAGTAAATGTTTCAAAAACGTTAAACTTTTATTAATAAGTTTTGATATTTTTCAGTTTTAATATACACTATTATTGTGGATAATCTAAGGAGGAAGTATGCACGAATATGTTTTTAAAATGAAAAAAGGCGAAATTGAAATCGAATTAAAATCTGACGATTTGGAATTTGTTGAAGAACAACTTAACAAATGGAGAGAAGATTTACTTCAAAAATAGTTTAAAAAATAAGAATAATCGTTCTTATTTACAATAAAAGGGATAATTATGCCAAAATACACTTTCACGTTCAAAAAAGGCGACATAAATTTAGAATATGTAACAACAGACAAAGATTCAATGGAACGTCAATTCCAAATTTGGGTTACTTGTGCATCTGTTTGGGCTTATAACCAAGAAAAAATTGAAAAAGGTCTTATGCCATCACCAATGCCAAAAGTTGAAACACCTGTTGTAAAAGAAGAACCTGTAGAAAAAGTTGAAAATGTTGAAGATATAAAAGTTATTGAACAAGAAACATCAACAGAAGAATCTTCTCAAACACAAGAGCCTGTAATTGAGGCAGAATTAGTTATGGCTACAGAACAGGAAGAAATTGAAAGAGAATCTCAACGCATAATCCAAGAATATAAAGCCGAAATGGAAGCAGAGGCAAGAAAAAAAGAAACTGAAGCAAAAAAAGAAGAATTTAAACAAGGCGTAGAAAACGTTATTGCAAAAGAAGAAGAAGTTCAAGAAGAATTGTCAAACCTTTACAACAAGGCTGAAACAATAAATGAAATTCAAGAAAATCAGCCTGAAGAACCTAAAAATAATGAAACTGAAACTTTAATTTCAGATTTTGATTCATTACTTCAAAAAACAATGGCAAAACCTGTTAATAACGTTAAAGAAAAACGTGATGAAAGATTTTTAAAAGTAGTAAAAGTTAAAAACATAACAGAAAAAATCGATTTTCTAATCGTTACAGCATATTATTTGTCTGAATTTGAACGTTTAGATAGATTTACATTAAAACTTGTAAACGCAAAATTAATGGAAAATATGCACGAAATTGTTGACAGTTCTATTCTACAAGAGGCAATTGACAAAGGACTTGTAGAATGTTTGCCAAACTACACAAATATTCCGTCAGCAATGGAATATAGACTTACAGAAGCCGGAGAAGAAGCATTTTTAAACGGCAGAGTAGGTTCATAGTAATAAAATTTTTCAAATCAAAGGAGTTGGAATGAAAAAAGTTGCAGTAGCGTTAAGTGGTGGAGTAGACAGTAGCGTTACGGCTTTGTTATTGAAACAAAGAGGCTACGAAGTTATCGGTATTACCGGAAAAATGACAGATACTCCTTCAGCACAACAAGTTTGTGATAATGCAAAAATTGTAGCAGATAAACTTGAAATTCCGCATTATGTATTGGACTTAAGCGAAAGATTTAAAAAAGATGTTATTGAATATTTTAATGATTCTTATTTAAAAAGTGAAACTCCAAACCCTTGTGCAATGTGTAATAAGTGCATAAAATGGGGAGCAATTTTTGATTACGCAATAAACGAATTAGGTTGTGATTACTTTGCCACAGGTCATTATGCAAATATTCAAAAAGTTAATGAAAAATATTATACAATGTTTCCTGCAAAAGACCCTAGAAAAGACCAATTGTACTTTTTATTCAGCCTAAGTCAAGAACAATTTTCAAAAACTTTGTTTCCACTTTATGAATATGAAAAATCAGAAATCAGAGAAATTGCAGAAAAATATGATTTGCCTTCAAAATCAGCAAAAGATTCTCAAGATATTTGCTTTATTCCAAAACCAAAAACCTTGAAAGAATACTTATTTGAAACCATTGGGAAAAAACGTGGAGATTTTATAGATATTTTAACAGGTAAAAAAATCGGAGAACACGACGGTTGTTACCAATACACTGTCGGACAACGCAAAGGGCTTGATATAGGTGGAACTCCAAATCCATTATATGTTGTAAAAATTGATGCAAACACAAATACTGTTTACGTTGGCGAAAAAGATAAGGCTTATGAAACAAAACTTACATTGAAAGATGTAAAAAAAACATATCCGTTTGAAGAAAATTCTTTTGATGTAATGACAAAAATTAGATATAATATGCCATTTGTGAAAGCACACGTTGAAATTAACGGCGACAGAGCAGAAATGACATTTCCGGAACCGGTATACTCAGTAACCCCTGGACAAGCAAGTGTTTGGTATGACATAAATGACGGTCATTTGCTTGGTGGTGGTTGGATTACAGAGTAATATAAAAGTTAGCCTTGATTTTCGTATTTAAAAAGTTTCAAAAACATATCAGCAAAAACCCCAACAGTTAAGGCAGAAACTAGAGTTCCTTCTCTTAACCCAACAATTGTATGTAAACCCAAAAAACTTATAATAAGAGCAATAACTACTAATATAGAATCAAAAGAAACCTTAATTTTTCCAAAATTCCAACCGGTTGTTTCAAAAATAACTTTCACTAAACCATCACCTGGCATATAAGTTAAATTTGCGTAAATAGTTGTTGCAAGTCCAAGTCCTAAAATAGCAGAACCTGAAATTACTAAAAACATATTCCAAATGTATGCACCTGAATGAAGAAAACTTGTCAAAAACATACTTAAATCCATAAATACGCCTGTTAAAAACGCAATTGGAAGTTGAACCAATTGTATTGGTGGAAATTTTCTTTTTAAAATACAAATTTGTCCCAACAAAAAAATAACATTTAGAACAAAAGTTGCCATACCAAAAGTAATTTTCGAATTTACAAGAGAAGTTACATAGGCCGGCGATGAAATAGGCGAAGTGCCTAAATCTCCACGAGTTGTAACAGCGATTCCATAACAACTAATAAACATACCTAAAACGAACAAAAATGTCTTTACAGCATACTTAGTCTTACCATGTAACTTTTCCATACTTCTCCTAAAAATTTCAAAATATATGAATTTATTATAACTGAAAAATTATTAAACATTTTTTAAATCAAAAGCCATTTGAATAATTTTATCTTCATTGTCTAAATTTACTAATGGTTTTGATTTTTTTACCTTTATTTTATTTTTAATTTTTACTTTAAAAAATCCAAAATTATAAATTTTATAAATATTTTTTGCAAACTTACAACTTTGCAAAAACATTTTCATACCATAATCAGTCAAATAATTTTCAAGTAACTTATTATAATTTTCGACTAAATCTGAAGGAAGTTTATCTCGTCCACGCCTCAAAACTTGAAACATATATTTAATAAACGATTTATAATTTTCTTTATATAAACCTTGTTTTTGTAAAAATTCTCTATTTTTTTTAATATACCAAAAAGAATTTATACCATCTTTTGTTGAATTTTCAGTAATAGAATTTGGATTTTTTATATAGTTATAAAAAGTTTTATCTGTATAACTTATTTTTGCTAAAAATTTAACTTGAATTGTAAATAATTGATCTTCAAAACAATTACCTATACCAAATTTTATTTCATTTGATTTTATAAATTCAGTTTTATACAAACGTCCCCATGGAGATAATCTTGGTAGATAAGGATAGTCTTTTTTAATTTTATAGTTATAAATTTGATTTTCTTTATATTTTAAATATCCAAATTTAATTTCTTCGCCTATTTTTGACGGATAATAATATTTAGTTGCACATTCAACTAAATCTACATTTAACAATTCTGCTTTATTGTACATAACTTCGCACATTGTTAAATCAAGCCAATCATCAGAATCTAAAAACATCAAGTATTTACCCTTGGCTAAATAAATTCCCGCATTTCTGGAATTACCTGCACCAATATTTTTTTCATTATTTATAATTTTTATTCTAGAATCTTTCTTCGTATACTCATATAAAATGTTCAAAGAGTTATCTTTAGAACAATCATTAATACAAATAATCTCAATATCTTGTATTGTTTGATGAATACAAGAATCTAATGCTCTTTTTAAATATTTTTCTGCATTGTATATAGGCATAATTATTGATACTTTTGGCATTATATCTCCTTTAATTATTCCTTAGAGCGATTTATTTCAAATATAAATTCTTCTAAATGCTCTTTCGTTTTATTTTTTAACTCGTTAACCTTATTTTGTATATTATTTTCATTTATTATTTCTTCAAATTTTGAAAAAATATTATCGTAATTATTCATTTCCTCGCACGAAAAAAATCTTTCATTTATATCTAAATGTTTTGCAAACCACTTGATTTTATCATTCCAAATTAAACCTATAGTTGGAATATTAAATGAAGTTGCAATAATGTGAGCATGCATTCTATTCGCAATTAGTCCTTTATATTGTGTAATCAAAGAAATAAGTTCTTGAGATGTTTTTGGACGAGGAGCAATAATGTCAATGTTTGGTTCAATGTTTAATTTTTCTAAAATTTTTAGACCAAAATTATAATCGGCTAATGTACCATTTGTAAATAACTGCCATTTTTGCTTCTTTTCATCTAATTTTTTAATCATTGAAATATAAAAATTAATCAAATCATCTTCAGAAATAAATCGCCCATTAACAGTAAAAATTCCAGGACGTATTGTGCCTATTCCAATTAAATCCTGTTGACAATTTTGTGTGTACAATGATGACGACCATAGTGCAGGATCACCAACAACTACATCAGATTTCATATTAGGCCTAAATTTTAATAGTGAATCTATATCATCTCTAGTTGTAATTCCTTTCACACATTTTTCATTTATCAATCTTTTTATTAATCGTGAAAATATATTTTTATCATCATAACCTTCTATCCCAATAGCATTAAAATAGACCGGCACATTATACTTTTTACAATATTTTATAATGCAATAATCGGCAGCCCAAAATTCTTGAGAAATATATTTGAGCATTCCCCCACCGCCAAATATAACTGCATCTGAATTTTTAATAATAGGTTCATAATATTGTTTAAAAATATTATTTGGAAGTAATAAATATAACCTAAAAATAAAATACGTATAGAATTGTCCGAGAAGACTTCTAACTTTATTACATCGATGTCTTAAAAATTTTGTAATCCAATAAGCATTATAGTTTGGTGGAGGAAATAGTGTCCTTTTTGATATATTTGCATTAATATTATTTTCTTTACATATTTTCATTGCTAGATATTCACAGGTATCAACAATTACCGGATCGCCAATATTCACATCTTCCATGAAACCAAAAATATTAATTTGTATTTGCTTATTCATTCATTATCCCCTCAATTAAGTCAACAACTCGTTCTGAAGCATGTCCGTCTTCCATACAACCTTTATCTTTTAAAAATTGTTCCACTTCGTTTTTATATTTTTCATAATCAAAGTTTTTGATATTTTTAATTAATTGTTCATTATTTGGTGCAACAGGAAATGGTGTACTTTCTAGTGGATAATAAAAACCTCTTTCTGTATTATAATCTTCTATATCTGTTGCAAAAATAAACGCAGGTTTTCTTGATAACATAAAATCAAATATACAACTTGAATAATCTGTTATCATCGAATCAACAGAAACCAACAATTCTTGTATATCGGAATATTTTGTTACATCAAAAATTTTTTTATCATCAAAATTATATAATTTAGTCGAAAATTTTGAAGCATTTGGGTGTAATCTGACCATTATTACCCATTCTTGATTAGTTTGTTCACTTAACGTTAATAATAAATTTTCAATATTTAAATTATAACAACCTAAATCTCCATTATCTCTATACGACGGTGCATACAATAAAACTTTTTTATTTAAATCAATATTATATACACTAAAAATTTTATTTTTTATTTGTTCTTTTCGCTCATCATTCCAAAAGAAAATATCATTTCTTGGGTGTCCAAATTTACAAAAATCTTCAAACCAATCAAGCCCATTTTTAAATACGTTTTCTTCAAAATTCGAATTAGATATCAAATAATCCGTATACCCTAAATCTAAATTGGTTAAACTATGCCAAGCATTTGAAAAAAATTTATTATTAGCATTTTCTACTGAATAATCAATTTTTTTTATACCAAGAGAGCCATGCCAAGTTTGAATATATTTTTGATTTTCTTTTTTTATCCAACCTTTACTGATATATTTATTACAATGAACATTACTTATAATTAATTTTGCAGATGAGAAGTCTTCAATACATTTTTTACCATTGTTTTTAATTTTTTTAACTTCTTTTGGAAAACTAACGTCTTTTAAATTTTCCTCTTTACACATCCAAAATATTTCATAAGGTAAATTTCTTCGCAAAATTTCTTCAATAATATATTTTGGATTGCAGCCATAACCATTTCCACTAAAATTATTAACAACAATCTTATTTGATTGAATTTTAAAATTTCCATATTTTTTATTAAAAAATTTTGTTTTATCAATTTTGAATGTAAATCCCAAAATTGTAATAAATTTATTTAATCCAATATTTTTTGCAGAAAATATTGTTTGTAAAAAATTATTTTGTAGCGTAAAATTGTTACTATTAATTTTATGATTTCTAAAATTAGCAATTAGTCGCTTAAACATTTCTTTCAAATCAACTTTGGCTTGCCAAGTCGTGTCTAAAAAATATTTAGTAGTATCTAAATAATATTTAGTCGTGTCAGGATAGTATTTATCATCTATATTAAACACCAAATTTGTTGATTTATAAGTTTTGCATAACATTTCTGCCATTTCTTTTATTGAACAAGTTGTGTCAGAATTTGCTACATTATAAATCTCTCCGTTTTTGCCTTTTTCCAGCATTGATAAAACTGCTGAAACGCAGTCTGTAACATACAAATAACTTCTTACAGTTTTACCCTCTGTTTTTAGAGTAATATCTCTTTTTTCAACGATACATCTTGCAAATTCTGCAAAAATACGTCCGTCATTATAATCAACTCCCGCACCTATTGTTTGTGCCAGTCTTGCAATTTTTACAGGTAAGTTATATTCCTTAAAATATGAAACACACATCGCCTCTGCAAGTCTTTTACCCTCAGGGTATGAATTTCTAACTTTTGCTAAATCAATATAACCGTAATCAGTTTCTTTTAGAGGTTCAACTCTTTCAGTATCAGTATTTCCAAACACTTCCATTGATGAAAGATAAACAACACTTTTAACTTCTTTTTTCTTTGCAAAATCTAAAATATTTTTAGTACCTTGCACAATCGAATTTATTGTTTCCACCGGTTTTTCTACAAAACTCTTTGAAGATGTGCTATTTGCAGTATGAATTATATAATCAACTCTTAATTTAGTTTTTAAAGGTCTTGTTATATCCTGTACAACAAATTTTAATTTATTTGTCTTGTTTTTATCGAAAATATCTTTTGCTTTCTTTTTATTTCTAACCAAAGCAACAACTGTTATATTGGTATTTTTAACCTCATTTGCATACAATAATGCACTTACAACTTGTTTCCCGATTAAACCGGTAGCACCGGTAATTAAAACTGTTGAATTTTTGAAAAAGTCAAAATTTACATATTCTGAATTTATAATTTCTTTCGTATCATTTTTTTCTATCTTTGTATTAAATATCATATTTAATCTTTCCGGTTAATTTTCTTCTATCAAGTCAAATGCTTCCAAGTCCTCTTTAAATCTAATCAAGGCTCTCAAAATATATAAGTCTTCAATAGTCGTAATTTTTATATTTCCACGATTTCCTTCAATCATATATGTTGGCAAATTCAATGTTTTGAATAGAGTACAAGAATCAACTATATCCTCATAATTTGGATTAATCTTTTGCATTTTTTCGTGTGCGTCTACAATTTCACCTAACTTAAAACTTTGAGGTGCTTGAGCAGAATAAGTATTTTTTCTATACGGAACTTGTTCCGGATTAATTCCATTTTCACTAATCAAAATTGTTTCATGACAAGATGTACAAGTTATTGCATTTCCATTTTCTTTTGCACACCTTATATTTTCTGAAATAACTTTTGGCGTAATATTTGGTCTTACACCGTCGTGAATTAAAACAATATCATCTTTTGAATTTTCGGATTGAGCCAATTTTAAAGCATTATAAATAGAATTTTGACCGGTTTCTCCACCTTTTACTATACCAACTGCCTTAGTTATATAATAATGTTTTACCAACTCTTGCATATATTCATAATAATCAGGGTGAATTGCAATATAAATTTTATCAATTTCTTTATGTTCTTGAAAAAGTTCTAAAGTATGGATAATAATAGGTTTATTATTAATTTTTAAAAATTGTTTTGGAGTAGAGTTACTTTTTTCTTTTGCCAGCCTTCTTCCGACACCACCTGCAAAAATAATTGCAATATTCATATTATTTCTCCTCTAAAATTGAAACAATGTTATTCGCAATAAAATTAGCAACACTAACTTTTTGGTGAATTAATACATTTTCAATTATATTTTTTCTTGTTGTTAATAAATTATCATCATTTTTTATTAATAATTTGTCTATTAATGTATTGATTTCGTCAGTATTTCTTGCGTCATAATATCCTGAAATAATTTTTTTACCATAATCATTAAATCCAACAGAATTTTTATTTATCAAATGAATTACCGGCTTTTCTGTTTGTAAATATTCAGATAAAAATGAATTACAATCAGTAATTAATAAATCCGAACATCTAAACATATCAAAATAACTTGTTCCTTCAAAAATTTGAACATTTTCCATTTTTTTCAATTCATCAAAATATTTTATCATTTCATCTTGCGTCATAAAATGAATTCTAATAATTTGACGCATTAAATCAGGATGAGGTTTAACTATAAATTCATATTCAGAATGATTTTTTATATAATCAAAAAAGAATTTGTAGTTCCAATCAAAAGTTCCAAAATTTAAAACACTCCCTTTGTAAAAAGAAAAATGCGGAGCCCAAATGATTCTTTTTTTATTAGTTTTCCAAATTTGATTTTCCAAATTTATATCTTTTTTATAAGCATCTAATTTTAACGAACCTGATACAACAACTTGTTCATCTTTAAACCCATGAGTTTTCAAAAAATCTTTTGTGGACTGATTGTCGATATAATATCTAAAAACTTTGTTCAAAAAACCTAAGTCATATTCATTTTTGCCGTTGGTTGTTGAAGACCCGTAACTACAATAAAAAGAAAGAGCATATTTTGATGTTGCATAAATATTTTGAGATTTATCAACATGCCCCGCTTGTTCATAAAAAATTATATCCGGTTTAAATTTGCTTAAAGAGATATACTTTTTTTTATCAAAATCAAATCCGTAAGATACATTCATTCCTTTATTTTTAAAATAATCATAAGATTTTTCTAGCACGTTTTTAAAATCTAAAAAGTCGTATTTGTGTTTTAATAAAGGTTTTTTAACGGTTAAAATAATTTCTACCTGAAACTTAGGATTTTTACTCAATTCTTCATATAAAGATTGATATGACCATTTTGAAATTTCACTGTTTAAGAAAATAATTTTCAAAGGTCTTTTTGCATATTCTACTTTTAGTTTTTTAACCAATTCAGAATAATTTTTATCAACTATTTTATTTTTATACTTTAATACTAAGGTTTTTACAATATTCATTATAATTTTCAATTTACCTTTTGCATTGAAATTTAATACTTAACAGACAGGTAAAACTTATACATCAATTTTGCAAGTTTTTCGTCATTTTTCATTGCATTTGTCATTTCTGTAATTAATTCTTTTGTTGATTTATTGTATTCGCAATAAAAGATTTCACTGGGATTAATTTTTAAGACATTAAGCAACTTATCTAAATTTTCTGCACTTGGGAAATATTTTCCATTTTCAATATTACTCAGACTTACTGTTTCAATATCTATCAACTCTGCTACTTGTTCTTGAGTTAATTTTTTTGATTTTCGTATTTCTTGTAATCTTTTTCCTAAAAGTTTTTTAATAGACATATTTCCTCTAAATTATAATTATCAAATAAAAAGCCCTTATTATACATTATGCACAACATAATAAATCCTTTTATTTTTAATGTTTTACATGTATAATACACGCAAAACTACAAAAAACAATAAAAATATAAAGTTTTAGTTTAACAAAAGGATTCTTTATACAGAAAGACTAACTTGATTTAGTTTTTTGTTAGTGTGATTTCAACAATGTACAAAAGATAATAGAATAAACACAAAAAGACTTCTAAAAAGAAGTCTTTTTTATTTTATCCGAAACCAAAATTATAAAACTCTTTGTTCTTTTACTTTATCGTTTACATCTACTTCGTAATTCTTACCAATAATGTTTGCTCTAAAGAAATCATCATAATTTTTGCCTATTGATGTGAAATTTTCTCTTACGTTTGCAAAATCTTTTTTAGATAATATTTTATTTGATAAAAGAATTTTATAATCCTTTTTCATATCAATTGCTTCAAACTCGCCTGTTTTTTGGTTTCTACATTTAACGGCATCAGCATAAGTTTTATCGCTCTTACCGTTTTGAATATCTTCAATCATACTTCTGTTAACTTGGAAGTCTGACCATTGAATTAAGGTATTTCTTGTCGGTGCTTCTAAGTTTGATTTAACATTCTTAGAAATAATTTCAACCATATCAGAACCCTTTACACTTCCAACATTCAAATTTTGTGATTCAACATCAATACCATCAAAGATTTTTAACAAGTTTAAGTTTGTTGAACCTTCTTTAATTCCACCTCTTACGTAAGAAGATTGAAGTGCAACTGATGATAAATCAGGAATTTCTTTTTGTGCTTCTTCCATAACCGATGAAGTTAAGAAATTTGTCAATTCTGTGTTTGCGTATCTGATTTTATCTGAATATTCTAACTCTGATGCACCTTTCATTTTAACCAAAGGTTTTACATCTTCTTCAAAGTTTTTATCCAAAAATGCCTTAACATCTTTATTTTCAGCATAATTTTCAGTTATATACATATTAAATCCAACGTCTTCCAAATCGCCGTCATCATTGAATTTAAAGTTTACAGATTTAATAATTTCATTATCTTTACCTAATGAATTAATCATTGTTTTGCCGTCATTTGCATTATCTCTTGTGTGGTCATGTCCATTCAAAATAACGTTAATATTTGGAACATTATTTTCAATCATTTTTGAAATAGGTGCACCCATGTGAGAAAGCAATACTACAGCACCTTTTGGGTGTTTTTCTTTAAACGTTTGAACTTGTTTATTCAAAACTTCAAAAGTTTTTTGCAAATCTTTTTCTGAAATTTGAGTGTCTTTTTTGTTGTTATTGTCGTAAAGTTCTGTTTTTGTTAATTTTCCTTTTAAACTTGGGATAGTAACCCCCATAAATAAAACATCATGCTTCAAATCAGGATTTTTGTCATCTTGTACTTCGTAAACTTTAGATGTTACAATATCCGGATGGTCTTTCATCAAACCTGAAACAAGTGGAGATTTTTCCAAATCCACGTTTGTTACAAGAGTTTTAACAGGTTCATCTTTCAATTTACCGTACAAAAATTCATCACCACCGTCATAGCAATGATTTCCGGGAGCATATACTGTGTCAAAATTGTTTTTGACAATATTTTTAACCGTATTTACAACTTTATTTAAAAAATTTGCCTGAATATCACCATTAGAAAGTTCCGGTTTTGTCATGTAACCTTTTTTCTTAGGATTCATAAAGAAATCACCGGCAATAGCAAACATATTTAAAGTACTTTTTTCATCTGCTTTTTTAAAAATGTCGCCTTTATTTTGTTCAATAGTTCCTACAAGTTGGGGTAAATTGTGTACATTACCATGATTATCCGACATAGCCACAATGTTAACCTGTGCGGCTTTAAACCCGATTTGCGGGTTAGAAAAATTTGTTAATTTCACCGTTTACACCTTTCCTATGAATATATTAAAACAAATCACACAAAAAAATTGCCTAATCATCAATGAGAACATGTATTTTGGGCAACTTTTTCAAATATAACCCACTTGGCTAATAGTTATCCATACACTTGGTATTATAAAATAGGCTAATAGAATAATATAAAATAATATATTTGATTATAAAAATTAAACTAAGATAAGGACTGGATAATGAGCGACAAAATTTCTACATATATTGTTGAAGACTATATGTTAGCAAGAATAACCTTTGAACAAGCATTAAATCAGTATGATGAGATTGAAGTTAAAAACTCTTTTGAATCAGGAGAAGACTGTATTAATGCTTTAGAAAAAGAACTAGTTCAAGTCGTTGTAATGGATATTGGACTTCCATACATGACAGGTATTGAAGCCACAAAAATTATCAAAGAAAAATTTCCGAGTGTAAAAGTTATTATGCTAACTTCTCACGACAAACAAGATGAAATCGTATCTAGTTTCGCTTCAGGTGCAAACGGTTATGCGTTAAAAGATATTTCGATGAATAAATTACACGATGCTATCGTAACAGTCGCAAGTGGTTCTCTTTGGGTTGCTCCTCAAATTGCAAATGTTATTCAAAAATTATTTTTCAACTTAGACACAACACCAAAACTTAATTTTAAATTAACAGAAAGAGAAAAAGAAGTTTTAGGATTACTTACTCTAGGGCTTTCAAACAGTGAAATTGCCAATCGTATAGTAGTAAGTACTCACACAGTTAAAGCACACGTGGCAAACATTTTATCTAAATTATCTGTTTCTGATAGAGTTCAAGCCGCAGTAAAAGCAATAAAATATAATTTATAAAAAAAAAAAAAACGGTACACTATAAATTAAATATAAGAGGATTTTTAAATGGAAAATGATAAAAGAATGCTTTATTCTATTCTTGATGGAATGCCCATGTCTGTATATTTAAAAGATTTAACTGGAAAAATAATTTATTTTAATAAATTTGCTAAGGAAATTTTAGGATTATCATTATCAACTCAAAGTTATGAAAATGAATTTTCAAGAGCAAATATAAATAAGATAAAAGAAACAGATAAGCAAGTTCTTGAAGAAAAATGTGCTATTGAAGTGGAAGAATTAGTAAAATTAAAAAATAACGACTCAAGATGGTACAACATCAATAAATATCCTATTTACGATAATAATGATGAAATAAGTGGAATTTGCGTAATTGCAAGAGATGTTGAAATTGAAAGAAAGGCTCAAGAACAAAGAGAAACATACATTGCAACTCTTACTCACGACTTGCAAAATCCAACTTTAGCACAAATTAATGCACTAAATTTACTTTTAGATGAAAATTTAGGAAAATTAAACGAGGCTCAAAAAAATATTCTTAATTTAACAAAAGATTCTTGTACTTATATGTTAGAAATGTTATTAAGCCTATTAGACACATATAAATTTGAAAATGGTGATTATATTTTAGATTTAGCACCATGTAATTTAACAAAATTAATTGATGACACTTGCGACAAGTACAAACATTTGTTAAAAGATAAAAATATTACTGTTGAAAAAAATTTGGAAGAGGTTCAAGATATTCTTTCTGACGACCAGTTTTTAAGAAGAATTTTAAACAATCTTTGCAGATTTTCAATAAATTATTCCTTCAAGGATACAACAATTAGATTAAATTTAAAAAAAACAAAAAAAACTATAAGATTTCAAATAAGAGGAGAGGGTTATCATATACCTCCAAAAACACTAAACACCTTATTCGACAAATATACAACTCATTTTTCAAAATATAATACTGTTGGTGTTGATATTTGCTTATATCATTCAAAACAAATTGTTTCTGCTTTAGGCGGAAAAGTTTCTATAAGTAGTAAGGATAATATCAATACAATAGATTTAATGTTACCATTAAATATCATATAAGAAAATTAACTTTAAAAGTTAATTATAAAACTTTTAAAAAATTTACAAAAAAATAGAGGGGATTGAATGAAAATCGAAGATTTTGGTGTATTTTTAAGTTTTTTAGCAATATTACTGTTTGTTTTTGTTGCTTTGACAACAGAGATAATATTTCCAAAATCAATAATTCCTATTCACGACGGTATTGCGATATTGTTAATCTTTTCAATTTTTGTAATATACTTAATGTTCGCAAATTTATCTAAAATTAAGAGTATGAAGGCTAAAGTAGATTTAAAAAATATACAATTAGAAACTATTTTTAATAACGTAGATATAACCTTATATTTAAGAGATATTGATGGAACAATTTTAACAATAAACCAAGGAAATGCGGACTTACTTGGTTATTGTGTAAGTGAAATTATTGGACAAAAGATACAAAATTTAATAAAAAATATAAAAATAATAGAAGAAACTGATAAAGAAGTTTTTGAAAAAAAGAAGATATTAAAAAAGTCTTGCTTCATAGTATCTAATAAAGGTATTGGCAAGCATTTAAAAATAGCAAAAATTCCAATTATAGAAAAAGACAAAGTAACAAAAATTCTAGTGTGTTATGTTGACAATTCCTTTGAACATGAAATTGAACAAACAAAAAATGAATTCATAGAAACAATGACGCACGATTTAAAAACTCCAACTACGACTCAAATTAAAGCCTTAGAACTACTTTTACAAGGTATATTTGGAGAATTAACGGAACAGCAAAAAGAAGTTATAAATCAGATAAAAAATTCTTGTATCTACATGAATGATTTAATTTTCACCATTTTAGATACATATGTTTTAGAAAACGGAAAAATAAAATTAAATACTGCATGGATTGACTTATCATCGGTAGTTAACGAGGTTATTAATGAATTAAATTGGTATACGAAGGAAAAAGTCAGAAAATTTTCTTTTGAAGTAAATGAAGGTTCAAAAAATATATATGCAGACAGATTACAACTAAAACGTGTTGTTTTTAATATTATTTCAAATGCAATCAAATATGGAACTCCAAATACGGAAATTCAAATAAGTTTAAAAGATTTTTCTGAAGATAAAATAGATTTTCAAGTTAGAAATCAATCTGAATTTTTAACAAAAGATGATATGTCAAATATTTTTGATAAATATAAGACAAAATCAAACTCAAAAATAACAAAAATAAGTACAGGCTTGGGTTTATATTTATCAAAACAAATAATTGAACAGCACCATGGCGAAATATATGCAAAATGTGTAGATAAAGAATGTATTTTCGGCTTTAAACTACCTAAAAATCCACAAAAAAATAATGAAGAATAAAATTTTACTTTAAAAATCTTCAAATCTTCGCCCTCTGCTCGCTCACGCCGAACTCTTTTAACCAAACTCGTTTGATGGAGTTCTCGCAATTGCTAAACTCATAATAAAAGACCGAATAACTTTTGTTATTCGGTCTTTTATGGTGGGCGTTGAGAAGGGGCACGACAAAATATGACTAAATGTCATATTTTGGTGGGAAGAGAACTCCCGTTTTGCCTTAGCAAAACTTCGGGTTGTGAGATGCCTCTCAACAAAAAAAAGAACCATAATAACGGTTCTTTTAATATGGTGGGCCTAAAAGGTCATAACTCGAACTTTTTTAACCACAATGCAATTATATTGCAATTTATTGAAAAAATCAATGAATCTGAAACTGTTGTATTTATTGAAAACTTTAAAAACTTGCTTGCTGCTTAAAATTGTCTTTGCAAATAATATCATTATACTTTATATATGGCAAGAAAATCTATTCCTCCCAAAGTAGTTATAAAGTTTGAAGATGGAGAAGCAACAATGGAAGAAACTGTTGCTGCATGTATTAAAATGATTAAACTAATAGCAACATGGGATATTCCAGATAGCAAATATAAAAATTTAATTAAAGAAATTAAAAAATTATCTTTTTAATTCTTTTTGTACTTGATTTTGAATATTTAAATTATTTAATTGTTCTTGATAATCTAATCGTTGATTTATTGCTTTTATTTCAGTTTGAATAGATTTCATATTCGAATTGTTTATGTCTTTTATCGCATTATATTGAGAATTACTAGCAAAAATAAACACAGTCAATACTAAACCAATTAAACCTCCAACAATTGCTATAACTTTATTTGTATTATCAATTCTTGAATTTGTAATTTTATTTTCTGCTTTTAAATCTTTTATTTCATATAACAAGTTATTATACATATCTTGAGACATTAAATTATCCTCATTTTCGTTTTTGCAATTCATTAAATAATCATCTAAGTCAATATTTTCATTATCCATGTCAATGTCAAATTTTAAAAAATCTGGCAACGGAACTGTATCGGTGAAGCTTTTTAATTCATCGAAACTGGTATCTTCTTCAGGTTTTACTAATCTTAAGGGAGTTCTTTTACTCATTTTAAATCCACTATATTTCGTTTTACTTTAAGATATTCATTATAGTAAGTTTCTATATTACTCATTATTTCAGATATTTTTGATAGTTTATTATCTACATCTTTTAAATCAAAATTAAAATTACTATCAATTGTATAACATCTTTGTTCTGGTTCTTGCAATTCTAGCGTATCGTTTTTATAGATACGATATGTCATTTTATAAGTTTTTTTATCAAAAATTATTTCTGATTTAAAACCAATGTTTGTATCCCAAAGTTCTTTTGTTAACTGTTGTTCGATATTACTATTAAACAAACAAAGTCTTGAATTTTTTATTTCATCTTCTTGAAAATTTAATCCTAATGCAGAAATTTTAATTGGAATAGATAAATCTAACAATTTAATTAAAATTTCAGAAAGTCTTTCATTATAATTAAAACTTTCACTTAAATAGTTTTCTTGTGCTAAAACAAGCTTCTTTTGTGCGAAATCAACAACAATATTTAAACCATGATTATTTTTGGTAACTAATCTGACCGGTGCTATGTGTTGATTTACACCTCCAATTGGAAACCCCATCATTTCAGGTTTAGAAAAACCATAAGTTTTTAAAAAACTTAATTTTTCAAAGTTTAGATTAAACTCCTCTATTACAGATGTATCATAGCCTGCTATAACTATAGAGAAATTTTTGTTTTTGCATTTTTCCATTATTTACCTACTTACGGTTTTGATTATATCATAAAAACATATTTATAATTATATAACATATTTTTTTTTATAAATCCACCTTATAACTTAACTTTTTTAGCTTATTGATTTTATGAATAACATTATAAACATGCCTTTTGAACTGAATTTTTAAATTCGAATGTTCCAAAAGGGTATAATGTTCTCGAAAAGCAAAAGGCAAAAGAAAAGCGACCTTTCGGTCGCTGTCTTTTATGGTGGGCGTTGAGAGGCTCGAACTCCCGACATCTTCCTTGTAAGGGAAGCGCTCTACCAACTGAGCTAAACGCCCTTCTTTGCGTTTGTATATTCAATATACCTAAAAAGTTTTTTTATGTCAACATGATTTTTTAATTTATTTAAAATTAATTACAACAATCTCCGGTTTACAATTAAATCTTATAGGTAAAATACTTGTCCCTACTCCTTTTGTAACTATCATTTTACGTTCATTTTCCTCTATCAAGCCCTGAGAAAATCTATCTCCATATTTCGACGGAATTATTACCGCACCAACAAACGGAAGTCTAATCTGACCACCATGAACATGACCCGCTAAAGTTAATTTTACATTTCCTTTTGGAACATCAACAAAAACGTCAGGAGAATGTGTTAAAAATATCGTCGGATTACTCTCAATACCGTCTAATGCCAAGTATACATTTGGATTTCCGGTTTGTAAATCCTCAACTCCTGCTATATAAATCTTTTTATTATTTTCTAAAATTAATGGTACATTACTATTTTCTAAAATTTTTATGCCTGATTTTTCCAACATATTTTTTATATCTTCATAACCAGCCCAATAATCATGATTACCTATAACCGTATAAATACCATATTTTGCACGTAATTTCTTCAAATGGTTTGCATAAATTTCAAAATCCAAAGAACTTTTTTTCTTATGTCCGGCCGCAAAATCTCCGGTAAAAAGTATTAAATCCGGATTTTGAGCATTAATCTTTTCAATTACTTCAATCAATCTTCTCTCTTGATTATTTTTTATATGCAAATCTCCGGCAAATACGATTTTTAAGCCTTTTAAATCTTCATCTTGCAAAGTAAAATTTTTAATATTAAGCATTTTAGGTTCGACAAAAATAGACCAAACCGCCAAAATTAATAAAATTATTGTTAAAATAATATATTTCATAAAAATATTATAGCAAAAATTAGAATATAACTTTTTTTGCTAAGGTTCTTGTAACAAAAAATATATATGTTTTAAATTCTTTCAAAACATGTTATGATTTTGTTATCTGATTTTATTTTTAAGGAGTTAAAATGACTAGCATTATTATTAAAAAACCTGTTAACATAGATTTGAAAAACGAAATTGATGAAATTAATCAATTTCTTTCTAAATATGATTTTTGGACAGAATACATGCTTGAGAGCATGAACCATTTTCGTGAATCTAAAGCAATTTTAGACGAAACAAACGGCGTTGATTTAACTTATGGAGAAGTTGTTGACAACATAAATACTTTTGCCTCTGCACTTCAAGCAAATGGCATTCAAAAAGGTGATTTTGTCGCTCTGTTCTCTGAAAACAACGGACTTCATTTCATTTGCCATCATGGAATAATGAAAGCAGGTGCTTGCTCTGTGCTTAGAGGAACTTCTGCACCGAGCGAAGAATTAGAATTCATTCTAAACCATTCTGACTCAAAAGCACTTGTAATATCTGATTACAAATCACTTGAAAAATTGACTGAAATTATTAACAAAAACAATAATTTGAATTTTATTGTCGTTCTTTTTGAAAAAGGACAAAGACCTGAAAACATTAACAAACCTATTTATCCTATCAAAATGTTCCTTGAATTTGGTAAAAACAGAACATTTATTCAACAAAACCTAAAAAAAGACGATAATGCTTTAATGATGTATACCTCAGGAACTACCGGATTTCCTAAAGGTGTTATGCTTTCTCATAAAAACCTTTTATCACAAGTATTACCTATTCAAGAAGCACTTAATTTAAAACAAGGAGAAAATTCTTTACAAGTTCTTCCAATTTGGCATGCTTATGAAATGACAACTCAATCAGTTTTCTTTTCAAAAGGGCTTTATTTGCACTTTACAACATTATCAAAATTAAAAGATGATTTAAAAAAATATGATATTGACATTTTTACATCAGTTCCAAGAGTTTGGGAAGCAATTAGACTTGGCATTTATCAAAATTTGAAGAAAAACTCAAAATTCGGATATTATTTGTTTGATTTTGCAATCAAAACAAGCATTTCTTATCAAATTCACAAAATGTATAGCGAACGAAGAATTACAAATAACCAAAAAGGATATAATATCTTCCATAACACATACCACAAGGTTGTAAGGTCTTTCATCAAACCTTTGCATGTATTTTTCAGAGAAACTTTATATAAAAAACTTAAAGATGCGGTCGGATTAAATTTCCGTGCATCAATTTCCGGCGGAGGTTCGCTTTCATTAAAAGATGAATTATTCTATGATGCTATGGGCATTAACTTAAGAATTGGTTATGGCTTAACAGAAACATCTCCTGTATTAACTGTTCGCCACATAAATGATAAAAACTATTTAGGCTCAGTTGGAAAACCTGTTTTAGGAACAGAAATCAAAATTGTTGACCCAAATGGTGGTTATGAACTTGGTGCTTTCCAAAAAGGTGTTGTTTTAGTTCGTGGACCTCAAATTATGAAAGGTTACTACAAAGACGAAGAAGCAACTAAAAAAGTTATTGATAACGAAGGTTGGTTCAACACAGGTGATTTAGGCTGGTTAACTTATGATAACCACCTTGTTTTAGTTGGCAGAATGAAAGAAACAATTGTACTTTCAAACGGTGAAAATATTGAACCAGTACCGATTGAAGAAGCATGTTTGCAAAGTAGTTATATTGAGCAAATTGTTCTTGTAGGTCAAGATGAACCAAGTGTTGGGGCTTTAATTGTACCATCACACGATGCTTTAGAAAAATGCGGACTTGCAGCAAAAGATTTAAATAAAGGTACTAATTTGGCTATTAAAAACCCTAATTTGAAAGAATTAATCAAAAAAGAAATTGATAATTACATCAAAACTAAACCAAATTTAAAACCTTTCGAAAAAATTAAAAACTTCGAAATCTTAAATGACGGATTTAATCAAGAAAACGGTTTATTAAGTCAAACCGGTAAATTAAAACGTAATAAAATCTTTGATAAATATCAAGATTTTATTGACAAAATGTTCAAAGATACTAAAAAGAAATAAAAAAACAGTACCGCCAAAAGTTAAACTTTTGGCGGTACTACTTTATAATATTTTGGTATTATTCAAAAACAACAGATAATAAAATCCTTCAAAAATATTTTGCGGACAACACCACTTTTTTAGGCTTCCTCATCAGTTGTTTTTAAAGGAGGATTCATAATATTATTGTCATAAACTGGAGTAAAGTGCTTAATTGCCGGTAGCGGTGGTACTTTACCTGTTGATACAAAATCTTTATCAACACAACCATTATCGTCGCAAACACCTATGAAATTACTTATTTGATTATAATAATATATTTTTCCACTTCGTTCTATACTTTTTCCGACCAATTGTCCGACTTTATTATAGAAAAAAGTTTGATTGTCTATTTTTTTATCTCTTGCAATCATTTTTCCGTATTTATCATAATAAAAAACTTCATTTCTTTGAGTAACTGAAGTATATTCAGGTTCTACTAATGTTGTATTTACATTATTTTTTTGTATCAAATCCGTATTTTCTTGTACAGTTTGTGCAAAAACTATTGTTCCTGCAATAAAAATCACTAAAAAATATAATATTTTTTTCATAAAACTTTTCCTCTATACCTTGTATAATACCATATAGAGAAGTTTTAAAGAACTTTAAAATAAATATTTCAATAATTTAGAGTATTTTATATGTTCAAAACATAAATTTTTAAGTTTAAATAAAGTGCAAAACTTGTCCATAAAAAATATGGAATAAGTAGATAAGCCGAAAGTTTACTGATTTTATAAAATTCAATTATTGTAAAAATAATAAATAGCCACATTATCCCGATAATAATCAATGCACCTTGAATATCTTTCATGGTAAAAAATATCGTTGACCAAATAAAATTTAAAAATAATTGCATTGCAAAAAAAATCATTGCTAAAGATTTTTTAACATGACTTTTTGCCCTAAAAACTATCCAAAATGATGAAAAAATCATTAAATAAATAATTATCCAGACAGGTGCAAATAACCAATCCGGAGGTAAAAATTCAGGCAAATTCAAAGAATGATACCAATCTAAATTTTGCATAGTGTCATTCTTAAGCAAATTTTAAAAAATATCATTCTGCTACTCGGCTATTTCATCAACACAATCATATTCAATTGGGTTTTTAAATTCTTTTGACAAATCTAAAAGATGAGCAAAAATATCATCACAATATTTTCTATCAATTGCACTAAACGGCAGAACAGTACCACCAAACTCCTTTTTAACCTTTGAAATTACATTTAAAACTTTGTTTTTAGGTACATAATCCATTTTAGTAATTACTGTAAAAATAGGTAAATTGTATGCTTCAACCCATTCTCTCATTTGCAAATCATTTTTTTGTAAATCATGACGACCGTCGACAAGTTGAACTAAAGAACAAATTTGCTCTCGTTTCAATAAATATTCTTCCAGATAACGTTGCCACTTTGCTTGAGCCTCTTTTGATACTTTTGCATAGCCATACCCCGGTAAATCAGCAATCATAAATTTTTCAGAAAAATTAAAAAAGTTTATTAACCTTGTTTTTCCGGGAGTATTTGACGTTTTTGCTAATTTTTTATTATTGCTTAAGCAATTAATGAACGAAGATTTACCGACATTTGAACGTCCTAAAAGCGGAAATTCAGGTAATGTAAAATTCGGACATTGACTTAATTTTTCAGCACTTATTATAAATTTGGCGTTAATTTGTTTTGACATTTTTTAAACTTTTTATCTTCCGATTTCATATACTTTTTGTTTATATTATTCACTTTTCTTTCTAATCTTGCAATTTTTTTATTAAATTTTGCAACTTTTCGAGGTTTTTGTTCTAAACCTGCAACAATTTTGTACGCACTAATCGCATCTTCATAATGTTTTTGCTTTTCACATAACTTTGCACTTAACATTGCGGCTTCATAGTTTGTTGGGTTAAATTCAAGCGATTTTTGAGCATATTCTCTTGCAAAAACCTTATTTTTGTTTTGCTTATTGAAAAATTCTGCGTCTTTATATAAAGATTTCGATTGATTTTCCATTGTCATTATATAATTCAAATTGTGCATTGCTTCTTCATTTGTTGGGTCATCAATCAAAACTTTTCTCAAAATATTTTTTGCACTTGGATAGAATTTATCGTATGTCAAAATTTCTGCAACAAACAAATAATCTTCCGGAGATTGAGCAAAAACAACCGCATTTTCAAAAGAATCTTTTGCTTCTTGGTATTTATTCATTGCAAAATAAGCATCACCCTTTGCTAATAAGTCATTCAAACCTTTTACAGGTGCATCAGTAATTTTTTGCAAAGTTTCAGTAGTATCTTTTTGTTTATTCATCAATTTAGCAAGTTTTAATTTTGCCAAATATAATTGCATATCGTTTGGATTTGCTTGCAATGCTCTTTCAATATTTGAATAAGCATTTTCGACATCTTTATCACGTCCAATTAAACTTTGACCGGCAGAAACTTTTGCTTGAGCAAAATAAGCATTTGCCATACCACGCAAAGCATCTGCATTATAACCTTCAACACCAACAAGAGATGAATAATATTTTAATGCTTCGTTATTATCACCCTTCATAAGTGCTAAATCACCAATGTATAATTTTGCTTGATTTAACGATGGATTAACAGAAAGAGCAGATTTCAAATTAGAAATTGCAAGTTCATTGTCAAATCTTTTTTCATATACCATAGCCAAATTCATATATGGCTTAGTATTTTCAGGTTTAATTGAAATTGCTTTTTTAAATGCTTCAATTGCGGCTGTTTCATTTCCTTGTTTTTTAAGAATTTCACCCTTTAAATTATAAGCCACTGATGAATTAGGTTTTAGACGTAAAGAATGGTCTAAAGCATCTAAACCTTTTGAATACATTGACCTTTTATCATAAATTTGTGCAAGGTGAAAATATGCTGTAGAACTGTTTGGATTTATTGAAATCGCTTTCAAAAATTTCTTTCTTGCTTCATCATAATCACCTATCAAATAATCCATTGTTCCTAAATTATCAATTGCTGTTGCATAATTTGGGTCAATCATCAAGGCTTTATTAAAAAATTCTCTTGCTTTTGGAATGTTTCCTGTGTTAAGAGCAATTACACCCAAAGCATTGTATGCAGGATAATATTTTGAATTTAATTTTAATGCAGAATTAAATTCCTTTATCGCATCACTAATCAAAATATCTGAATTATTTCTGTAATCCATATCTGAAGATGCTTGTCTTTTCAAATAAACAATTCCTTGTGCATAATGCAAATTAGCATTTTTTGGATATTTTGGCAAAAGAGCATTCAACTGAGATTGAGCAACATCTAATTTATTTTGTTTTGCCATAGAAACAGCATATAACGAACGAGCAGTAATATCGTTCGGATTTTTCGAAATCATATTGTTCAATATTCTATCTGCATCAGCAAATCGGTCGTATTCAAGAAGTTTGTCGACTTGTTGATAATTCATTGAAACTTTTGCAGTAATCAAAGTTCTTGATTTTTGTTGAACAGGTTTTGCATCACTCGAAAAACCAATAGACATAATACCAACAACTGTTGCTGTGATAAATATTTTTTTACTTAATCTCATTTTTTATCCTCAGTTTTGTAAATTATTTATAATTTATTCAAAAATATTGTATAATACGACTAATAAAAAAAAATCGTGCGTAAGTAGGAATATTATGGGGTTAAATAAAGACTCAAAAACTTATTTAGAAGATTTTAAGACTTATCTTCTGATTGAAAAAAACTTTTCTAAACATACGGCAAAAGCATATTATTCAGACGTAATAAGTTATTTGCTATGGTTAGAAAACGAATCTTGCTTGAATGTCAATTTTCAAAAAGTAAAAGAATATATTTATTTTATTCAAAAATTCGAATACAAAAAAACAACTTTAGCACGAAAAATTGCCTCAATCCGTACATTTTATAAATATTTATACAGAGAAAGACTTGTCGACACAAATCCGACAACAAATTTATCTGCACCAAAACGACCAAAATCTTTGCCCAAATTTTTGACAACAGAAGAAATCGAGAAGATTTTATCAGGAATAAAAATTGAAACTCCTGCGGGATATAGAAATCGAGCAATTTTAGAACTTTTATGGGCAACAGGAATGCGTGTTTCAGAATTAAGCGGATTAAATTTTGGAGATTTAAATCTTGAAAATAATGAAATTACCGTTTTTGGTAAAGGTGCAAAAGAAAGAATTGTTCTTGTTTCAGACAGAGCAAAAAATTATCTGCAAAGATACATAGATACTGCTCGTCCATTAATCGCAAAAGGATTTGATATAGGCGAAATTACTGATAAATCTCCCGTTTTTATTAACAAAACAGGATTTAGACTTCAAAATAAAACAATCAGAAATGTTATAAACGAAGTCGTTGAAAATATTGAACTTCCAAAACACGTTACACCGCACATGTTTAGACACAGTTTTGCAACAAGATTAATCGAAAATGGTGCAGATTTAAGAATTGTTCAAGAACTTCTGGGTCATGCCAGCATTTCAAACACTCAAATATATACTCACGTTTCAACAAAACACTTGCAAGATGTATTTGAACATGCTCACCCAAGAGCATAATTGTTTAAAATACAATTATTTTGATTATTTTTTGATAAATTTTAGTTAAATTTTACCATTTTTTAATTTTTTCAATTTTCTAAAACCTTTTTCAGTCATGGTTTTGCAAGGTTTGTAACAAATTGTAAACATATATAAATACATAGTAGCAAAAAAAAATATTACAGGCTTTGTATGAATGCAAACCGAAGGATTTGCAATTTATACATGTTCAAAATAACATGTTAGTAAAATTGAATAGGAAACAAGGGAAACCTAATGGTAGATAATAGAGCAGCGGGCTTTTACGGTATCGGCGGTTCATTTAACTTTAAAAGTGGCGACATTTCCGGCACAACAGCAGGAATGGGCGACGACAAAATGGGTCAAGGTAACGAATATTCCCGTCAAGATAAAAAAGATGAAGAATCTCTAAAAGAGTCTAAAATTCAATTCACCGACCGAAGTGCTCAACTTCGAGCGACGCTCAACTCTTTAGCAATGATTAACGTTGCAGGAGTAATTAATACAAAAAAACGTCCTAATCGAATTGATGATGAAAAAGACGAAACCTTTGATGAGCATGAGTTTTATGTAAAAACTCGAAAAAAACGCAAAGAACTTCTTTTGGAAAATACTTTAGTCGACGATGAAGAACTTGAAAAAGAAGAAGAACAAGAAGGTATTTTAGACGAATAATTCCGAATAATCACAGCAGTAGTGATAACATAGATTTAAACTTCACCTTAATAGATAGTAATTCGTATTAAGGTGCTTTGTATTGCACGGGATTCGTATCTTATTTTTGAATGTCTATATGCCCATGCAACAATATTATCAATATTTATACTTCGTATATCATAATCATAAGGCATGAATAACCAATAACTTCCTTTTTTCAAAGAATTTAACATTCTTTGTATTTCAAGTGGATTTTCAGTTTCAGGTTTTAAGTAAATAACTTCATTTTTTAATCCGTAGAAAGAATTGTAATAATAAAAATCGGCATTTGACGCACCATTCAAAATGATTTTTTCATTTGGTGTAATATCTTGTGCCATTCTATCAAGCATGCTTCTTGCAAAATCGCCTTTATTTAAACTTTTTAATTGAACAAAATTCCACGCAAAAATTACATGCGGAATTAATATAAACGAAATAAAAATCCAACCCCACACAGGTTTTTTTATATCTGCAATTTTTATCAAGTAAATTAAAAATAATGGTATTAAAAATAAAACCATACGTCTTGAAAAAGGATAATAGTGCAACATTGAAGTTACAATTGTACTCGACAAAGTTAGCATTGATAAAAATACATAGAAAAATTTATTATCTTTTAACAACAAAAATAAGCCGATTATCGCTGTTATCGTAACAATTATAAACGATAAATTCGGAACATTTATAAAAAAGTAATGCAAATTTTCGTTGTGAAGTCTTACAATATTTGAAAAATCAGAATTTACAAAATGATTATTCCAGTATTTAATCATGCCGGTAGAGTTTTCATTATAAGCATTTACAATAAAAATATTAAAATACGCAAAAACACTTACTACAATTGGCATTAACAAAGATGTAAACAACGTTGGATTTTCTTTTTTGAAACTAAGTGTTAAAATTCCTGCAAAAATCACAAATGAACTTGCAAATGAAAACCAAGGCAAAACTGCCAAAATTAAACCATATTTAAATATTTTTCTTAAACAAATTGTCTTAAAATCTATTTTTAAAAATATATAAATTGCAAGCAAAGTACAGAATACATCAACACTATAAGGTTTAAATTCGTAACTATAATTAATCAAAACAGGATTTGCTGCAAACAAAAATACACCTGCTAAAACCACCCATTTTGAATTTATTATTCTTTTTGCAACAAGATAAAATAACCACATTGATAAAGTTCCACACAAAAACGGTATCGTTCTAAGAACCATGTCGCAACGTAAAACATTATGATAACTTCCGGTGATAAACACCAAAAATTTTGTACAAATTAAAAATAAAGGCGGTGCTAATTGTAAAAATCTTAATTTTTCAAAAAGCATTAAATAATCTTTATTTAAAATATTCCACCCTAAGGCACTCTCATCAAGCCACAAAGATGGGTTTGTTATATATCCCTTTAAACGAAAAATCAAGCCCAACAACAAGATTATGCCTAAAACTTCATAATAAAAATATTTTTTTAAAGTATTCATCTAGTTTTTACCTTTTATATAAAGCAATTTTCCAATATGAAAAGAACAGTCCATGCCATTTTTCTTGTCTTGCTCTGTGCAATAATAATCTAGCGACGGAGCATTAACACTTGGCCAAGAAGAATATATCCAACTGTTATATTTTTTGTCAATTGTAGGCATTTTGTCCTTGTCTACAAGGTACAAAATAATTCCGTTCTTTTCTTCAATATTTATATATAAACGGTTTGTTAAGTAATAATATTTATTGTAATAAAGAAAATCTGGTGCAGATAACGTATCTACAACAATAGAATCATCTTTTTGTTGTTTTTCTACAAGCATTTCAAACATTTGTCTTGAATAAGATTTTTTGTTAAACGGTTCAGATAAAGATTTTTGAACAAAAAATCTCATAGGATTAAACAAAATTAAAATCAACAATAATGCAAAAGTTGTTGTGAAAAAATTTTTAACCTCAAAAAGTGAATTTAACAAAATCATTATGCTCATTAAAATTATTGGAAATAAAAATAAGATAAAACGGTCGTAAAACGGATATATTTGAGCAAAACTACAAATTATGTATCCAACAAAAATCAAAATTGAAAAACTTATACAAAAAGTGTATTTTCTTTTTATTAATGCGTAAACTATCCCACCTATAAACAACAATAATGGAACAATTGCTAATTTTATAGTAAATAAATAATTAAAACAAATTATAAATTGAATAGGAAAATCTTTTATTGTAAAAAATGATTCTTTAAAAAAATCTAACATAAAACCACTATAAAATGTTTTAATTTTTAAATAATAAATTGCCAGCAAAACTGACGAAATTAAAAACGGCAAAACTAAAATAAGATATTTTTTAAAAAATTTTTTTGTAAATTTCAACGCAAATGCAATAAAAAACATACCCGCTGAAACAAACGCAAACCAAGGCATTATAGCAAAACCTATACCGAGCAATGCTAATTTTTTATACGACCAATTCCAATTAATTTTAGGAAATACATACAAAATTAAACATGTACAAAAAGTTTCCAAAATATAAGGTTTAAATTCAACAGAAAATTTAATCATTTGAGCATTAAAACAAAATAAAATTAAACCTGTTAAAATAGTTAACTTATTTTGAAAATTTTGTTTCAACAATAAGAAAAACATTATCATTGCAAGATTTCCGACAACAAAAGGAAATAATCGTAATTTTAAATCACTCGCACCAAAAATTGATACAAAAATTTTTGAAACAACCATAAACAATGGCGGTGCAATTTGTTGTAAATGTAAAATCCCGAAAAATTCTTTAAAATTTAATTCTAAAAGATTAAACCCTAAACAACTTTCATCAAACCAGAAAGATGGGTTGTCTAATAAGAGTTTCAGCCTAATCAAAAATCCACATAATAATATTAATCCAACAAAAAAATAATATGAAATTTTCTTAATTAAAGTAAAATTCATACAAATAGTCTACCATAAATGAAAAATAATTTATTTGTGCTATTGTCAAAAAAAAAACTTTTTGTTATTATGTAGATAACTTATATAAGAAAAAGAGGATAATATGTCAGAAAATTTTGATTTAGATACCGGTAAAAACATTGTAGACGCTTTAAAAGCAGATACTGAAAACGAAGAATTAGAAACAGCAGAAGAAGTTGAATTTGAAGAAACTGATGCGAAAGAAGAAGAAAC
Organism: uncultured Candidatus Melainabacteria bacterium; assembly: GCA_934717745.1. GTDB lineage: Bacteria > Cyanobacteriota > Vampirovibrionia > Gastranaerophilales > Gastranaerophilaceae > UBA6984. The sequence goes on from CAKUZB010000006.1 coordinate 98,096, forward strand.
AGTTGCTTCTGATGACGAATTAATGCCAACTTTTGAAGAAGAAGAAGAAGAAACTTCAAACGCAAGCAAATTCGACAGTTCAATGAAACCAAGCAGTGATTTTGAAAACAACATGGTTGATGAATTATCAAATCATGCAGTTGTTGACAAATACGCAAGCGATTTATACAACTTTGAAGTTCCAAACAACGTTGCTGTATTGAAAAAATTAATCGCTAAACTTCCATCAGGTGTAACTCGTCAAACAGGTGCACAAATTATTAAACAAACTATGGAAGCACTTGGAATTTCAATGAAAAGCGTTCTTCAAGAAGCACAACAACTTCAAGAACAATTGAGCAGTTCAACAAAAGAATGCCAAGCAACAATTTCAGAATACAAAAGACAAATTGTTACACTTGAAGAACAGGCTCAAAGTTACAAAAAACAATATAATAACTTGAACGAATTAGTAAGTTTATTCATTCAAACTGAAAACTAATCAAGTTTTTTAAGATTTTTTAAATGCAGAGTCTAATTTGGCTCTGCATTTTTTACGAGAATTTATAAAATTTTAAAATTTTTAAAAACAAAGAGGATAGTATGAAAATAAAAGGTATAATTTTTGATTTTAACGGAACATTATTTGAAGATTCAAAACTTCACGAAGAAGCATGGAGAAATTATTCAAAAATTTTAAGAGGAACTTCTTTTTCTGACGAAGAAATGCAAAAATACATGTTCGGACGTTCAAACGAAGAAATTATTACCTATGCAATTGGCAGAAAACCAACTCCTGAAGAATGTCTAAAATGGGCAAACGAAAAGGAAGCATGCTACAGAGAAATGGTTTTAGCAAATCCTGAATGTATCCACCTTGTAGACGGTGCGGAAGAATTTTTCGATTACATTTGCGAAAAAAATATTCCACACACAATCGCAACAGGTTCTGAAAAAACAAACGTAGACTTTTTCATAGAAACTTTCAACTTGAAAAAATGGTTTGACGTAGACAAAATCGTTTACGACGATTATAAAATCAAAGGCAAACCAGACCCGGCAATCTATTTGAAAGCACTTGATATTATGGGACTAAACGCAAAAGATACTTTGGTTTTTGAAGATTCATATTCAGGCATAACCGCAGCAAACAATGCAAAAATTGGAAGAATTGTTGCAATAAATGAAAATCCTGAAAACTTTAAACACAAAGATAAAGTATTCAAAGTTATTAGAAACTTCAAAGAAGTTGACGAAAGCATTTTGAATTAATCATTGAAAATTTCTTCAGAAACTACGTCTAACCTAAGATTAACAGAAGTCATCTTGTTGGCAATTAGGTTAAGAGAATTGGAAATATCACCCAATTCAGGCATATTTGACTCATTAGCAACCGCATCACGAAGAATTTTGATGCTACTAAGTAACTCAGAATAATCTGCCTTCAACTCCCACAAACTATTTTCTAAATCCATAATTTTACCTTTTATTACATATTTTATGCTCTACAAGAATATTATATCCCCTTAGAGAATGAAAATCAATTAATGTGAAATATATTATAAAATATATTTTATGATAACAAACAAACTTTCTGAAATTGCAGGTAGAAAACGAATAAAAATGTCTGAAATCGCAAGAATGACAGACATTGGTTACTCTACAATTCAAAGACTATACAATAACCAAGTTAGTCGAATTGAATTTGATGTGTTAAACAAATTATGTAATTACCTAGAATGTACGCCAAACGACATTTTAGAATTCACTCCAGACAAAGAATAAATTTATCACGATAAAAAGCAACGATAGTATAATTAAAACTTTTTGATATACATGTTATAATTCATTTATGCTAAATAAAATTATCAAAAATTTCTTAGTTTTAACCTATGCATTTTTATTCACTAATCTTTCTGCTTTTGCAGAATATAAGCCTATTCCAACAGAATTAAGCAAACAATATAAGCACGAAATGGAATATATTATTGATAAGAATTATCATACTGTTTTAAAAAACATAAACAAAGAGGTTAAAAACGCAAAATATTATTATAACCAAACGGTAAAAAATGGTTTTAACATCGTAAATTACATAAATTTAACTCTTATCTCTGAAACTGGTATTCCGTCTACAGATTTGGAACTTTACGCAAAATTAATGCAAGTTACACAAGAAAAATATTTAGGCGAAAAATATACTCCATTAGGAATAGATACAACTATCACAATTGATAAATTTTTGACTCCATATTTTGAAGATAACAATGTTAATACAAAAAAATTATCAAAAATAATTACATATCAAAATAAGCAAAGTAAAATTGTAGAAAAATATATTAAACAGGTAGAATTGCTAAGGTAAAAATTTGCCTTAAATCTAATTTATTTTGAATTTGCATACTTTTTTATTTGTTATCCAAGTACCATTATTTTCTGCACAAGTTTTTTCGTTTATCAATATTTTCCCATTTTGAGTATTGAGTTCTAATCCCTCGTTGCAAAATCCCGTATCAAGACAAGTGTCTTGATTATTAAAAGTCAAAATAATCAAGAATAAAACTAAAACAACAAATATAAAAATTGAAATTAGAGAAAATTTTTTTAAAGTTTTCATTTTTCAATTATACAATTTTAGTACTCCTCTGGCAAACCATTTGGTCTATAAACATCAACCAAAATTCGACTATCGACATTTTTTCAGCATTAAATATGAAAAATAACTAAAACTTACTCCACCCAAACTATAAATAATATACGGAAAACTTTCAAAAGTTTTTATATTTTCAATATATAAATTATGACTGATGCTATACATTGCCAACACATCTAACATTACGGCAGAAGTAATACTTATCAATTTAATCTTAAGACTTTTATCAAAATCTTCAAATAAATTTCTAAAATACTTCGTTCTTTTTATTACAAAAAATAAAAAAATCTTTATTACAACAATACCTGCAAAAATGATTATGTCTAAAAATAGAATTAAATATTGTAAGACATGATTTTGGATTTGTGATGAAATATAATTCCAAGCACAAAAAAACAAAACAAAGAACATTAAAATAATCACATATAAAATATTACACAAAACAATTTGAAAAGATTTATTCATAAATTCTAAATCAATCCTTTCTTTTCAAAAATTTTATAAACAAACAATACTAAATAAGTTACAGTTAAAGAACCTATTAATAAAAATAATGGAAAAATAAAATTAATTAGTACATTATACGGAACAAAACACCACCAAATATTTATGAAAATATAATCTAAAAACAATGCGACTAGTAATGTAATTATTTGTATGCTTTTTGAATTTTCGAAAAATGAGAAATAAGATTTTATTTTACCACCTTTTTTTAAAAAAACTAAAATAAAAATTTTTATAAAAAAAAGAAAAAATGCCACAAAAAAGTTCATCAAAATCACGAATTTATTTGCTTCGTTTGATACGGAAAGAGATTGTACCCCAGCAAACAAGAATGCAAGAACAAAATAACAAATATTAAAAAACAATGTAGTTATACAATATTTAAAAGTACTCATTACAATTCTGCCCATTCGTCATAAGACATTTCAACATTTATAATAACATATAAATTTCAATTGTATGTTATAATTCAACTATGCTAAATAGAATTGACAGAGCGTTTATAATATCCGGAATTGTTTTTGTTACTATCGCTATAATCCCATTTTTAGTTTTAGCAATCACACTGTTATTCACAGGTAATAATTACGAAATATCTAACTATTTTACTAAATTTATATTTTTGTTATTTTTAATAACTTATAAAATTTTAATACCAATAGGTATTTTTATTCAAATAACAACTTTTATGTTTAAAATATTTTCACAAAACAAAAGTAAAAAAGATTGGTTAATAATATTTATAAATGCACTTTTAATAACGATTTTTAGCGGATTAACCTTTTTGGCGTACCTGACAACTTCAAACCCATTGATATAAGTATCATTTTTACCAGTTCCTATTTCAAAACCATATTTTTTTTGATAATATTTTGTGCGTTCATAAATTTTGTCATTTAATTCTTTAGTTAAATTGTCTTTATTAAAGTTCATCTTTTTTCCTTTTTGTTTTATTATGTTGTCATGAAAATTTTTCGTTTTAGCAATTATTACTCTTTAGACATATTGGCTCTTTTTTCTTTATTTTCAAATATTGCTTATCTATTTTGGGCAATTTATTTTTTTAACTTCAAAACGTGTAATGGAACTTTATGTTCTTTAGACCCTTTTATATTCTCTTTTATTTATTACACTATTTGTATTGTTATCTTAGTCATAATTTTTGTTCTTTTATTGATTGAGTTTTTATTAAAGAAAAAATATAAAGATATGCACATTAATTATTCAACTAAAACAAAAATAATACTTGCAATTAGTTGTATTTGTACGACTTTATCTTTTATTGCCTTTACATATTTTTTAACGTTTTTATTGAAAATTAGTGCAAATATTGATTAGCCCCTTTTAACATTCTCACTTCATATTACCTCCTTTTTCGTCTTTTTATTATCGCAAATTTTTGTGGCAAAAAAGACCATATTTTTACTTACGTAATTTTACGTCCGTATTTTTACGGACAAATATTTCTGCAAAAATAATTCCACACAAAAAAATAACCCCAAATTTGAGGTTATTTTTCTTGTTTTATCGAATTTTTTATAAAATTATGCTACTTTTGAAAATCTTTGTGGCACATATTTCAATCCGTCTGGGTTAATTTTTTCAACTTTTGGATTTGCTGTTACTGACAAAAATGGTGCTTTTCCTTGTTGGAATGTATCGTGGCACAAGCCTTTTCTCCACCATGTACAAGTTGAACATAAACTTTCATGAACTTCCGGAGTCATTACCCATTTCAAACGACGTTGAATTTCACTATATTTATATGTTTTGCCTGTTTCAATACCAATCAAATCTTTTACTTTGTCATCTAATTGATTAACGGAATTATCACGACAAATTGCTCTACCAGTACCGTCATTAGGACATTTCTTACACAAATCATCTTTACCGCTTAAAATAAAAATATCCGTATCAGGATTTTCTTTCAATTGTTGTGAAATAGTATCCCAACTCGTTTTAGCCGTTTGATTGTAGTTATATCCCTTATACCCCGGTAAACACAAAAAGTGATGTGGTCTTAAACTTAATGTCATTTTCTTTTCTTCTTTCTTTTTCCTTCTTCTATTCTATTTTCCTAACCTAATTCATTTTCTTGATTTTTTTCGTCTACAACTTGTTGAAGAACTGTTGTCATAATATTCAAAAATTCTTCAGGATTTTCATTCGACAATTTTTTTAATTCTTCTAATGATTTTTTATCTTTTACTTCAACCTTTGATAATGCTTGTTTTGTGCCTTCCATAAACGATTTTACAGCATCACGTTCACGAGTAGAATATTTCATAGCCTGATTTACACTACCTTTTGTTGCACTCAAAATTTCTTTGATTACATCGTCATTAGGGCTGATATTTCTAAACACGAACGAAATCAACATTCTTGGAATAATTTGATTTGTTGCCCAATTTCCTTTTTTCAATTTTTCAGACGTCAAACCTAAAATTGTATCAGAGGCAACTTCTTTGCCTTGTTCTAAAATCTGGTCTAAAAACTCATAACCGGTGTCAAAGGCAGGAACTACAGAGCCTAAAACTCCTGATGCAAGTTTTTCCGCACCACTAATTGATGCTGAGCGTACAAGTTTTTTAAAGTTTTTGCTATCTAATGCGTCCTCTTTATCGCTACTTAATTTATCAGAACCGTCTACTAAAATTTTGATGCCCATTGTTGTTGCAGATTTTGCTACAATTTGTGCAAACCCCATTTCAGGAGCAACCAATAATGTCAAAGCCGACAATACAGAACGAGTCGCACCTCTTACTGCTGCTGCCCCAATTTCTTGAGAACGATTGTATTTATCAACTCTTTCTTGAATGTCATTTGTATGACCATAAGCATGTTCATAAGAGTCATCATATTCTTTTTGCAACTCCTGTAATGTTTTTCCAGCACGAACATTTTTTGCAGTAGTTTTCATTGTTTCATCTAAAAATTCCGCCATGACTCCATAAGCATTATATTTTTCTTCCATAGACATTTTTTCAGTGTCCATACCTGAAGCCTTTAAAGTACCGTCTAAAGTTTCTTTTGAACCAATAATTGATACTAACGATTTTTCCATATTTTCAAAAATTTGTTCTTTTGGAGTTGTATGATACAAATATGGAACAGAACCTGTCGTTGCGTAATAGTTTATTTTTTTCTCAACTTTATCTTGAAGTTTTCCGTTATTTTCTTTAAATACAGTCAAATCATCAGACAATTTTTTAGACACTATGTCAGACATAGCCTGAGTTGTAACCGCTAATTTAAACTGTTTAACTTTTTTATTATATTTTGTGATGTTACTATTTTTGTATTCAACACCAAAAATTTCTTGAAACTTTTCAGGGAATTTCTTATCTTTAATTGACTCTTTTAAATCATTAATTTGTTGATTGTAAGTATCAATATCTTTTTGAACCAAAACGGCTCTATTTTTTGAATTCCATAAAACACTTACACTATCCGCAACTTTACCTGCCCAACCTTCAGATGCCAAATGACCATCTAAAGATAATTGAGCATTTTGTCCAATAGTTTTAAGTGTTTCTGTCGTTTTTTCATACTGTTTTGATTTATTTGAACTACCTGTAAAATTAACAGGGCAAGAACGTTCAAAAGTATCAGGCTTTTGAACATAAAGGTTTTGACGAAATCCATTTTGAGATTTCGCATTTGTTACGTTTTTAGTTGATTTAACTGCATTTAAAGCACTTAAATTAATCACTATTCGACCCTATTTTTTACTAATTCGAATATATAAAGTACCCTAAATATAATAATTGCCATGATTTTACCGATTTGTAACAAATCGTAAAGTTATATATTTTGCAAATATTTTTGGTCAATAAATTTTAGATATTAAAAATCGGGCGGGTTTTGTTGAACAAAACCCGCCCTACATTTTTTCAATAGTTTTTCAAACTATACATTTACTGTTTCGCAATCGAAAATATCAACAAATTTAAATCCGTTTGTTGAAAAAATACCTTTATCTGTAATTTTAATTTCCGGAATTACCGGTAATGACAAGAAGCCCATTGTCATAAATGGATCATCTACAACACAGCCGATTTCTTTTGCTGCTTTATTCAACTGTTCTGATTTTTCAGTAACATAGTTAATATCTTGATCTGACATCAAACCTGCAATTGGCAACGGTAATTTTGCAAGAATTTCACCATTTCTAACAACAACTTTACCACCTTGAGATTTTACAAGTTCTTTTTGTGCCAAGAACATATCTTCATCATTTGTACCAATAATAATCATATTGTGTGAATCATGAGCAACTGTAGATGCGATAGCACCACATTTAATACCAAAACCTTTTACAAAGCCTTTTCCGATATTTCCACTTGCTTTATGACGTTCCACAACACAAATTTTTAAAACATCGTCTTCAACATTTGCTTTTGCAAGTCCGTTTTCAACTTTTACATCTACAACTGTTTCTTTTGTAATCAATTGATGAGGAATCACTTCAATTGCTTTTACTTTCGAGCCTTTTGCTTCTATTTCAAAACAATTATTTTCTAACCAACCAACATTTACAGAGCCTCTTGTTGTAGGCATAACAAGGTCTTCCAAAGACTTCAACAATTTACCATTTTGTGCAACAACTTGACCATTTTGGAATACAATTGTTGGTTTTGAAAAATCTTTCATTGATTCAAATACGTTCAAATCTGCTCTATAACCTGGAGCAATTGCACCCAAATCTTGAATTTTAAAGTATTCCGCAGTGTTCAAACTTGCCATTTGAATTGCTTTAATCGGATTTACATTATGCTCAACGGCTCTTTGAACCATTCCGCTAATATGTACCGATAAATCTTCAGGGTGGCGGTCATCTGTTACAAACAATATTTTTCTGTCATTATTATGTTGCAAAATTGGCATTAAAGCATCTAAATCTTTTGCGGCAGTACCTTCTCGAACCATAATATACATGCCTTGTCTTAATTTTTCAAGTGCTTGTTGAGGGTCAGTACATTCATGGTCTGAAGTTACACCACTTGCAATATATGCACAAAGTTCTTTTCCTGAAAGTTGTGGTGCATGACCGTCAACACGTTTTTTATGTCTTAATGCAAGGTCAATTTTAGCCATAACATTTTTATCTCTATGAATTACTCCAGGGAAATTCATCATTTCTGCCAGACCCAAAACCCAGTCTTTATCAATCAATAATGATAAGTCATAAGCATTTAATTCAAACCCTGAAGTTTCAAAATCTGTTGCAGGAACGCAAGACGGTAACATTGTATAAACTCTTAATGGTAAGTTTTGAGAGGCTTCTCTCATAAAACTAATACCATGTAAGCCCAAAACATTTGAAATTTCGTGCGGGTCAGTAACAACCGTTGTTGTACCTGACGGAACAACTGCTTGTGCAAATCTATGTGGCAACATCATTGAACTTTCGATGTGAACATGCCCGTCAATAAAGCCGGGAGTTAAGTATGCACCTTTCAAATCGATTACTTCTTCACCCTCATAACCTTCTGCAACACCGGCAATTCTACCATTTACAATTGCGACATCTTGACCTTCAATTATTTCTTCTGTTAAAACATTTACAATTTTTGCATTTTTAATTACTAAATCTGCTTTCTTTTCTCCTAAAGCAACTGCAATAAATTCTTCTTGATGCATTGTTATCCTTTCATAAAATAATACATAAATTTCTTATATTTTATCACAAAACTCAAGCAATTCTTCTACTTTACCTGTATGAATTACTTCTTGAATTTTTTCTTCAATCTTGTCAATTTCTTCTTTGCTAATTTCAGGCAATTTACCCACTAACTGAATTTTGTCTGTCGTATCACATTTTGTAAAACCTTCGTTTTTATCAATAAATTCGACATAAATTTGCAAAACATGCATTTTATCCTCATAGAATTTAAAAGGTTTACCTGTATAATATTTTGTATCTCTATCCAGTTTTTTTATAAAATCAAAAATATAGTTAATTTCGCTCAAAGAAAGTTCTCTGTCGTACTTTTGACCCTCAAACGGATTTTTTTCAATTTTTTCACAGCCTAAAGATTTCAAATAAGTTCCCCAAAGCATACAACCAACATAAAAACCCGTATGTGCATTTAACAACTCAATAATTCTTTTATAAGTGATTAAAAATTGAATTTTCTTCTGTGCAAAATTCTTTACAGAATTAAGTTCCGAATACAACAATTCAACATTTGACGGAAAACTTGTCAAACAAGTATAAAACCCCGGATCGAAAACTGCTTTTGACATAATAACTCCTTTTTGAAAATTATAGCATAAGATTTTTTCAAAAGAAAATTATTTTATCTATTTAAAAGAATTTCCATGCCTGCAAGAAAATAACTTTTAATTTCATACAAAGAACGAATTTTGAAAAGCATTTTCAAAATATATAAAGGTCTTAAATAGAAAGATTTTACTGCTAATTTATGTAACTCAAGAACTCTTTCTTTTGATAAAGAGTACGTATCCAAAATAGGTTGATAATAAGCATTATCAAAGTTTTCAATATCTTCATGAAGTTCTTTTATTGCATAATTATAAAATCTTGTTCCTGGAAGCGGTGTTGCAGTATAAAAACTTACGAAATCAGTATCCAATTCAATTGCAAAATCAATTGTCGCATGTGCAGTTTCTTCATCTTCCCATGGTAAACCTAAAACAAAGTAATTATAAATTTTTATTTTCGCATTTTTAAAGGCTTTAACTGTATCCCTAATATCGTTTAGAGTAATATTTTTGCCGATTTTATCAAGGATAAATTGCGAACCACTTTCAGAGCCAATACTAACAAGCCTACAACCTGCTTTATACATCAATTTTGCCATTCTTTCATCGGCAGTATCAGCCCTGGTATTTGCAGACCAAGTAAATTTTAAACCACTTTTGATAATTTTTTCGCATAAATGTACTGTCCACTCACGATCCTGATTAAAAATATCTGACCAAAAAATAAAGTTTTTAATCTTATATTTTGTCATACATTCACGAATTTCAGCAATAATATTATCCGCAGAACGCATTCTAACCTTACTTCCAGAAGTTGGAGTCGCAAGACAAAAATAACAATGATGAGGACAACCTCTTGAAACCTTAATAACCGCTTGAACTTTATTGTTATCCGGTCTGCGATAAATTGTATTATCAATCAAATGACGTGCAGGAAACGGAAGTTCATCTAAATTTTTAATAAAAGGTCTTACACCTGAAAACTTAACAACAAAACCTTCTCTATACCATAAACCCAAAATATCTTTAGGTTCTTTTTCACTCTCTAAAAGTTCTTTTAAAGTTTCTTCAGGTTCACCATGAAGAATATATGTAATTGCCTTATGTTTAAGCATTATTTCTGAGTTTTTAGTTAAGAAAATTGCACCTTTTGCGATGTTTATAATTTTTGGCAAAACTTTTTTTGCAGTCGTAAAACATTCCAAATCACTATTTAATGTTGGCGTTGCAATATTTGCTAAAAGATAATCAGGTTTGATTTCTTTTAAATCTTTTTCAAAATCACCACCAAGACTATAATCTCTAATATGTGCTTCCAGTCCTGCTTTTTCAGCAACAGCAGCAAGATATAATAAGTCTGTAGGTGGAAGTGGCGGAATTACCAACAACTCTTTTGTAGGTTGCTGACATCTGTCTTCTCTGTTCATTACAGGTGATTTAGGATAAATAAGTAAAATCTTTTTCATAATAAGAATATTTTATAATAAAAACACTTTTCATGGAATTTTAATTATTTTATAATTTTCAATTTTATTAAAACAAAAGTTATAAAATCACATATTGCTAAAGCGAATAATATTAATAAAACAACCCACATAACGACTATTGCTGATTTATAAAGCAACATATTGCCGGAATTTTCAGCATATCTTGCAGTATATTTTAATGTATTTTTTACAAAAGGAAACCATATAGCCAAAATGAATGTTAGTATAACCATTTTGTCTACATGTGGTTTTACAATTTTATCTACAATAGGTTTTAAAAATTTATTTTTGTATCTTGTTTTTAACTTGTAATATTTTGTAGACATTTTTATTGCTTGATAAAGATTTTCTTTATACAAAGCGTAGTCAGGATTTAATTCTATGGCTTTAATAAAATATTTTTTAGCACTTTCAGGTTCGCCATTTTGTACTAAAAAATTACCATAATTATTTAGTGTTGTTTCATCTTCGTCATCAAGTTCAAGGGCTTTTTTATATTCTTCGTTTGCTTCATAAGTTTTTTCTAAACCAAACAAAACATCTGCATAAAGTCTTTGGTAATCCACTGTTTTACGATATTGATTAACTAAACTTTTTACAATTGGTTCTGCCTGATAATAATCTCTCTCTTTATGTACCAAATAATCAGCCCAATAATATTTTGCTATTGGATTTTCCGGATTAACCTCAATCGATTTTTTATAACAATCCTCGGTTTTCTTCAAATTACCCAACATTTCATAACAAAAACCTAATTCGGCATAAGCCAAACCAGTATAAATATTATTTACTTCAAGTGCTTTTTCAAAATACGGAATAGCCTTTTTATATTCATAATTTTCTCTGTAACTACAACCAACCATAATGTAGGCATAATCACAATCTGGATAAAGGGTAATTATATCAAAAAATTTATTAAGTCTTTCTTCTCCTGTCAAATCTAAAGCATCTTTAATTAATCTATCACATTCTTCGTTATAGATTTCTACGTGTTCTTGTTCTTTGTTTTCCACATCTGTCATAAATTAATTATTCTTAGATTTTTTGTTTTTCTTTGGTGCATTTTTTTTACTGAATTGTTGTGGTGCGTGCGAAAATGAAGTTTGAATACGTTTTACACTAATTACATCAGGTAAAGATTGCAAACTTGCAATAACTTTTCTTAAAGTATTAATATTATCTAACTCAATACCTAATTCAACAATACCGATATTATTTTGTTTTGTTTTAACATTTGCGTAATTAATATTTGTATTATTATCAGAAACAGATGCAATAATATCTTTTAATAAACCTTGTTTTTCTTGAGTTTCCACCCTAATTGTAGTACTGTAAGTCTTACTTGTAGGATTATTTGTCCATTTAATGTCAATTAATCTTTCAGGGTCAACATCTTCAAGAGTTTTACAATCTAATCTGTGAATAGAAACACCTTTTGAACGAGTTACAACCCCTACAATCGGCTCTCCTGGAATTGGAGAACAACATCTTGCAAACGAATACAACAACCCGTCTAAACCAACAACGTCTTTTGCAGAAGATTTTTTTCTTGGTTGTGGTGTTGATTCAGGAGTTCTTGTTGAATCAACAGGTTTTTTTAATTTATTAATAATCTTATTTACTGTTGTTTCGCCATAACCCAATGCAGCAAATAAATCTTCTGCTGACACGTAATTCATTTGTTTTGCAACTGTTTCAAACTCACCATTTTTTACATATTCATCAAATACTGATTTTGTAAGTTCATGCTCAAGATTGTTTTTACCAAGTTCAACGTGATCTTCACGTTTGTTCTTCTTAAACCATTGTCTAATCTTTTGTCCGGCTTGTTTTGTTACTACAAAATTCAACCAATCAAGTCTTGGTGCCGGTTGTTTTGATGTCAAAATTTCAACAATATCACCGTTTTTCAATTTTGTATCAAGTGGAACAATTCTACCGTTTACCAAAGCACCAACTGTTTTATGACCGACTTCAGAATGGATACGATATGCAAAATCCACCGGAGTAGCCTTTTTTGGCAAATCATAAACATCTCCGTTTGGTGTAAATGCAAATACTTGGTCTGAGAAAATATCTAATTTTACAGAATTTACATAATCTTCTGCATTTGTCATATCCTGATTGTATTCAACCATTTTTCTCATCCAAGAGAATTGTAAATCCTCTGCATGATTTGCTTTTTGCGAACCTTTCTCTTTATATCTCCAGTGTGCCGCAACCCCGTATTCAGCAACCTCATGCATTTTATGTGTTCTAATTTGAACTTCTAAAGGACGCATTTTAGGACCAATTACAGAAGTATGAAGTGATTGATATAAATTGCCTTTGGGCATTGCTATATAATCTTTAAAACGTCCCGGAATTGGTTTAAATTGCGAGTGAATTAAACCTAAAACTTCATAACATTCTTTTTCTGTATCAACAATTACACGCACCGCAGTAATGTCATAAAGGTCATGGAAAGAAATATTCAATCTTTTCATTTTACTGTAAATGCTGTAATAATGCTTTGCACGACCTGTAATTTGTGCGTTAATTCCGTTTGCTTTAACGTCTTTTGCAATTTTATCCATCAAAACTTTTACTGTAGATTCTCGTTCAGCCTTAGTTTCAGCAACTAATTGAACAATTTCATAATATTTTTCAGGATTAATATATCGCAAAGATAAATCTTCTAATTCTGCTTTAACTTTACCGATACCTAAACGGTTTGCAAGAGGGGCAAAAACATCTAAAGTTTCTTGTGCAATTCTTTTTTGTTTATCAGAACGCATAAAATTTAACGTACGCATATTATGTAGTCTATCAGCAAGTTTTAAGAAAATAATTCTTATATCACTTGCCATTGCAATAAACATTTTGCGAAAATTTTCAGCCTGACGTTCCTCTTTTGAATTAAAGTGATACTTACCAAGTTTTGTAACCCCTTGAACAAGTGATAAAACATCATCACCAAATTCTTTTTGCAATTCTTCCGGAGTTGTTTCAGTATCCTCTAAAACATCGTGTAAAAAAGCAGCCATAACCGTATGAGTATCGACCTTTAAGCCGATTAAAATTTTTGCGACTTCAACAGGGTGAATAATATATGGTTCATCTGAAACTCTGCGTTGGTCTTTATGTTTTTCCCTTGCAAAAAGAAAAGCCTTTTTAATCAACGCTTGGTCTTCTTCAGAACGCTCTGTGATTGAAGATTGGATTTCATCAAATAATGCTAAAGTATCAATATCACTCATGGTATAATTATTTTACTCGTATTTATCTATTTTTACAAGAGGTAATTTTTATGGCTGAAGATTCTTTAATAATCAAGTTAAAAATTTCACCAAACGCAAGCAAAAATGAAATTATAAAAAACGATACAGAAATTAAGGTAAAAATTACTGCCCAACCTATAGAAAATAAGGCAAACAAAGCATTAATAGAGTTTTTGTCAAAGAAATTAAAAATCGCAAAATCAAACATTGAAATTGTAAAGGGCGAAACTTCAAAAGAAAAAACTTTATTATTTAAAAATATATCCTCTGATAAGACGGTAGAAATCAAATCACTTTTAACGTAAAATAAGAAAAAAGAGTATAAATTGAGGTAGTAATGGAAGAAAAAAAACCGCAACACAAACGTTGGTATGACCTAGACCCTACAGTAAGTTCAGCCGTAAGTCTTATGGAAAAAGCCGACGAAAAAACACAATTAGAATGTGCTTACATAATTATCGACAAAGCAAAAGATTATGGCGTAAAAATTACAGAAAACGACTTATCAGAAGCCTTTAACTACCTATTTAGACGTTGGTACGATAAAAATAAACAAATACACGATGCTTTTGAATATTTAAAAGAATCACCTTACGATGTTCAAATTGGTATTGCTTTGGATATTATAGAAAAATTACAAAACGGAACAGAAGCCTAAAATTATGCAAAAACGTTGGTATGACTTAGACCCCACAGTAAGTTTAGCCGTAAGTCTTATGAAAAATGCAAATGACCAAACTCAACTGCAATGTGCGGATTATATTATTAGCAAAGCCAAAAGTTTTGGAGTAAAAACAAAAGAAAATGCCTTAAATGAGGCATTTACGTATATTTTAAGACGTTGGTACGATAAAGACAAACGCATTCAAGAAGCATTTGACTATTTTAAGTCTGCACCGACTGAAATACAACGTGAAATTGCTTTAGATTTAATTGAAGTCTTGCAAATTTGCTAATTTGTTTCAATAGACAGATTCATAAATTCAACGTCATCATAATCAATATATGCCGTTTGCATTAGATTTCGACCTGTTTTAATCGTAATTTCATTGCTTTGACCAACTTTTATTAAATTTTTTGGAATTTTAATTCTTTGTCCGTCGCCATTTAATTGAATTTCAGCAATTTTTGCACCATTAAAAAAGACTTCAGGCGGACTTGCGTAGGCATAAGTAATATTATTTTGTCCCATAGAGCGAGCCATTTTTGTATCTATACCAATAATTGAACCTATTACAAGGTATGTATTGTTATTTGCAAAATCAATTTTTACTTTTTTTGTGTAAAAAGGTCCAATGCAATTAACCTTAAATTGACCGGCATTGGCAGATTGCTCAGAATAATTATTATCGCCGAGATGAAACATCTCGGTATCAATTATTAAATTCATCGGATTATTTTTTTCAATACCAACAATCATTGGTTTTGAAGCAATTTTTTCGTTAATTGTTAAAGAAAACGGTCTATAACCGTCTTTTTCTACAGATAAAATTGTAGCACCTGTAATATCTGCATTTAGATTAAAAGTACCGTTAGCATCAGTTTGAGCAATGTAATTTTTTTGAGGTAAAGTAACTTTTGCCCCTTGAATTGGAATATTTGTTTCAGCATCAACAATTCTATGAACTCCTAAAGAACCTTCTTTTGAAACATTTGCTTGCAATGTAGCAGAATTAACAGATAAATTGTTAAATAGAATAAAACAAAATGATAAAAACAATAATTTTCTCATGCCTGCCCCCTCTTTTATCGTAATGTAAACCTTTTTTATAATTGAAAAAAGCGATTATAAGGGAGTTTTGGGGGCAATTGTAAGAAATTTAAAAATATGATTTGAAATTTAATATTTTTTTGCTATTATAATCTTACATTAGACCATAAATTACAATCGTTAGTAATTAAACGGTTTAAGCATGCCGATGTGATGCAAGGCGACTTGAAAGGCTCCACGAAGTGGAAAGTGAGAGGAAGCCAAGTCCAATTAGACCAATTTCATCACATTAGCAAAAACAACTGAATAACTTAAAAACACATGCCGATGTGATGCAAGGCGACTCGAAAGGTTCCACGAAGTGGAAAGTGAGAGGAAGCCAAGTCAGATTAGACCAATTTCATCACATTAGCAAAAACAACTGAATAATTAAAAAAACACATGCCGATGTGATGGAATTGGTAGACGTGCTAGACTCAAAATCTTGTGAGGGCAACCTCGTGCCGGTTCGACCCCGGCCATCGGCAAATTATCAAAACCACTCTTTAATAGAGTGGTTTTGAAATTAAATCAAAAAAATGAAAAAACGAAAATATTTAAACGCATATTTATTAACACTTATAATTGTAATTACATGTTTAACAATCATTCCTAAATCTTTTGAATGGCTTATTGAAAATGCACCTATATTAGTATTGTCAATTCTTGGGTTAATTATTCTTGCTATGATTGGGTTTCAAATTAAAAATAGAATTAAAGAATATAAAGAAAACCCAGAAGAAACTGTTAAAAACCTCAAAAACAACCTAATTGGCGGACTAATCATATTTTTAGCGATAATTCTGTTCTTCGTAATAATACCTTATTTTATGATTTTTAGATAAATTTCTAATTAAAAATCCAGTTATTCTCGTTGTATAATACTTTTATGAAAAGTATTCATTTAATTTTTAACAACATTTTTAAAGAATTTTTTAAAAGCAAAATAATTTTGCAAGCATTACTTGTAGGTTTAATTTCAGGCTTTTTAGTTGTTTTATTTAAAATTTCTATAACTGAACTTTTTAATTTTATTCAAAAACATACAGAAAATTTTAAAATTTTATTTCCAATAATAACTGCCTTCGGTGGTTTAATTTCCGGATATTTAGTTTGCAAATTTGCACCGGAAACAAAAGGTAGCGGAATTCCTTATGTAAAAGCAAGTTTACTACACCTTGGTAACCTTACTCGAGTACGAAGTATTTTTGTAAAATTCTTTGGCGGTATCGCATCAATCGGTACCGGCATGTCCCTTGGTAGAGAAGGTCCAAGTGTACAATTAGGTGCAGGAAGCGGTGCATTAATAGGTAAACTTTTTAAATTAAGCGGAACAGACAAAGACAAACTTATCTCTGCCGGTGCAGGAAGTGCAATTGCAGCAACTTTTAACGCACCCATTGCAGGTACAATTTTTGTTTTAGAAGAATTAATGCAAAAATTTAACTCCTCAATCCTTTTCCCTGTATTGATTTCAACAGTCGTTGCATCAAGTCTTGCAAGATTTTTACTGGGCAACAATACCTCTTTTTTAATACCGACAATTGAAGCAAATACATCATTAAATATCCTTATATGTTTAATTGTTGGAATTTTAAGCGGATTTTTTGGAGTTTTATTTTCAAAACTAATTCACTTTAACAATGATTTGTTTTCAAAACTAAAAGTAAAACCATACTTAAAACCAATGATTGCAGGATTTTTTACCGGAATTGTCGGTTTATTTTTACCTTTAGTTTTAGGTAGTGGAAACAGTAGTGTAGATATTTTACTTCAAAATAAAATACCTATAATCTTAGTAACACTGGTTTTTGCCTTTAAATTTTTTGTAACACCATTTTGTTTTGGTTCAGGTGCTGTTGGCGGAATATTCCTGCCAATGTTAATGTTAGGTGCATATTTAGGATACATCTGCGGATTTATTTCAAATCATTTTGGATTCGAAATTAATCTTGTTGCAATTTCCTTAATTGGAATGGCTTCTTTTTTATCGGCCGTTGCTCGAACTCCTATTACAGCAACTGTAATGGTTTTTGAAATGACCGGCGGTTATAATTTTATTTTACAAATTATGTTTGCTTGTGCAATTGCAGACGTAATAGCCGAAAAACTTCATCATAAACCTATTTACTCTGAATTAATCGTAAATCAAGCAAAAAATTCCGATTCCGCAAAACTTCTTGAAAACAAAAAAGTTTGGGAAATTATGCAAAAAGAAGTTAAAACAATATCACAAGATTTGTCTTTACAAGATGCACTAAACGAAATGAACAACATACAACACAGTTTTTGTCCCGTAGTAGACCCTACAAACAACTTAATCGGTGCTATTTTTAAAAACGATATAGAAGATGTTTTAATTAATTGCAAAAATAAAAATTTAAAAGTAAAAGATATTATGAACGTAAATATTATCACTGCTGAACCTGATTTAAACTTATACACCCTTTATTTTAGGCTTCATTCAAACAATTGCGACAAAGCAATAGTAGTCGATAACAACAAAAAAATTCTCGGCATAATTTCACGATACGATATTCAAGAAATTTTGTAAAAATTATATCTGTATTTTTGTAAAACTTAATATTACAATTGTAATAAATCCTTGTAATAAGCAATTTTACATGGTTTAATGTGTTTATAAAAAATATACATTGTAGAAGGAAATTATATGAGTATTAGTAAAATAAATTTCGGTTTACCGACTTTCAACCCCAAAAAAGAAAACAGTAATAAACCTTTAGCAAACTTGAATGAACCTATTCAAGATTCCTTTGTATCCTCTACAAAAAGTAAAAATAAAAATGATATAGAAAATGCAGCAAATGAAGTTGCTCAAATGAAAGACGCTGACGGCAATAAAAGATTTTCTGAGGCAGAAGTTACAGATTTCAAATTGGCAATGTCAGTAAACTGTATTGATGTTGATACAATCAAAACTTTTAAGGATAACACAAACTTTAACATGAACGATATGAAAAGTGTTCATGCAATGCGTAGTGATTTAAAAGACAACAAATTTTATGATAAGGTTAATGATGCAATTGCAAAAATGCCAAATCAAAAACCTGACCATTTTGAACAAAATAAATTTGAACCTAAAAAAGAATTTTCATTACAAGTATCAAAACAAAATATGGACAAATTAGATGAAGCCGTAAATAAAAATTACCCTTTAGGTTATTCATATAAATTTGATGCTAAAACAGGCGATGTTATTGCTAAAACAAGTCGTGATACAGATTTTGACAAAGTAAACGATAAAGATGAGTTTATAATGAAATCAACAACAAAAGACCTTAAAAATAATACCGTAACAACAAAGAAAAGTTATTATGATAAAGATGAACGTGATTTTGTTTTAGTTGAACAAAAAGTTGTTAAAAATGATAAAAACGGCAAAATGCTAAGAGAAGAAGTTACAACTCCGTCTGAAATTAAAGGTGCATTTGATGTTAAGTATACTTATGCAAATGGAAAAACAAAACAAATTTCAAAGGCGACTGTTGATAAAAAAACAGGTATTCAAACAATAAAAAAAGATATGAAGTCTGAAAACGGTACAAGAACTCAATTCTTGTACGAAGATGACCCTCAAGGCAACCGTATTGTAGATTATAAAATTACAGATAAAAACGGAAAAATTTTAATGTCTAATTCTCAAAGTTTTGAAGTCGTAGACAAAAATCACTTTATCTCATCAAAAAATGGTTACAAATACGATATTACAACTGACGATGAAAATTTAACAGTAAAAGATTTACACCACAATACAGAAACATCTATAAACTTCAAGAAAAAATGTAAAGGAAACAAAGATGAATTAATCAAGTTGTTGAAAAAAGTCCCTGGTGAAGAATTGTTTGAAACAGTTGATAGCATAAAAAAAATGACCGGTAAAAAAGACGTTTTAGAATCATATTTTAACCCCGTTACAAAAAACATTAACATTGGTGATGACTTGTTTGTATTTTTACACGAATTAGGACACGCAAAAGATGCTCAAAGCCAAAAAGGATTTTTCAATAAACTTACAGGTAATGGCAGAATCTATACAAACAATGAAGATATTCAAAAAACATTCTTTAAAGAACGTGAAACATTTAATAAATATCATTCTGATGAAGAAAGAAATATTGTAGACTATTTTATTCAAGCAAAAGGACACTATCAAGGTGAATTAGGAGGCTTGGCAGAGGTAGTTGCAGAAACAAATGCCGTTACAAACACATTTACAGACGGCAAAATCAGTTGTTTAGGTTCAAGAGCACAATATTTACAACAACACTTTCCGGAAACAATTGCAAAAATCAGAGATGCAATGAATTGGAAAGATGATATTGCGGCAATTGAATACTATGGAACATAAAAATAAAAAAAAGGAAATAAAATGAAAACTCCAAAAATAACTTTTGGATTACCAAAAATTAATTTTTCAGGAACAAAAATAAATAAACCCTTTGCAAACTTGAATGAACCTATTCAAGACACTTTTGTATCGTCTAAAAGAAATCAAAAAACTGCAAAATCTAAAGAAGAAGATTATGTACAAATAGTTTCTGAAATGAAAACTGCTGACGGAAAACCAAGATTTTCTAAAAAAGAAGTTAATGATTTTAAAATTTCTTGTGCAACAAAAGTTTTGGATTTTGATACTGTAAATGCTTTCAAAGACAATACTGAATTTCCTATGTCTAGTATGAAAGCCGTTTATAAAATGGGGAAAGAGTTACAAGATGACAAGTTTAATGAAAAAGTTTTAAACGCAATATCTAAATTACCACAAGGTGTAGAAGCGAAAGAATTTAAACAAAATGAATACGAACCAGAAAAAGAATTTACACTAGATTGTAGTTACAAAGGAAAATTTAAGTTTGACGTTAAAAATACTGAAATAATCGCAAAAACTTCGTATGATTTTGGAAGTTCACAAGCCGACACAAAAAAAGAGGTTGATTATAGAAATAACACCGTTACAACCATAAAACAACGTTACGACTTTGACAGAATGAAATACAAAATTCTTGAGCAAACTATTGTTAAAAACGATAAAAACGGTAATATGTTACGTGAAGAAAAAATGATACCTTCTGAAATTGAAGGTTTGCACGATATAAAATATACTTACGCAAACGGCAAAACAAAAGATGTTGTAAAAGCAACAGTTGACAAAAAAACAGGTATTCAAACAATTAAAAAAGATATGAAATCGGCAAACGGCACAAGAACTCAATTCTTGTACGAAGATGATCCTCAAGGTAACCGTATTATTGATTACAAAATTACCGATAAAAACGGCAAAATTTTGATGAAAAATTCGCTAAGTTTTGAAGTTGTTAGTGATAACCACTTTATTTCATCAAAAAATGGTTACAAATACGACATTTCAACAGATGACAAAAAACTTACCGTAAAAGATTTGCACCACAACAGAGAAGTTTCTCTTGATTTTGAAAAGAAATTTGAAGGCGATAAGAAAAGTTTAATTAATCTTATGAAAAAAGTCCCTGGGGAAGAACTTTTTGAAACAGTTGAAAATATAAGTAAGATGAAAAGCACTGATGAAATTTATCAAGCAGGATTTTCTCCGGTATCAAAAGAAGTTTCTATAATGGATAATTTGTTTGTATTTTTACACGAGTTAGGACACGCAAAAGATGCTCAAAAACAAAAAACATATAAAGAAAAACTTTTAGGTGAAAATAAAATGTTTACCGGAAACAAAGATATTCGAGAAACATACCTGAGAGAACGTGAAACATTTAATAAATATCACGCAGATGAAGAACGTAATCACGTTTCATACTTTACACAAGCGAAAGGTCATTATGGCGGTAAATGGGGCGGATTAGCAGAAGTAGTTGCAGAAACAAATGCAATCACAAACACTTTTTCTGACGGAAAAGTTTCTCTAGGTGTGCGTGCTCAATACTTGCAACAACACTTTCCGGAAACAATTGCAAAAATCCAAGATGCAATGAATTGGAAAGACGACCTTGATGCGATAGAATACTACGGAACATAAAAATAAAAAAAAAGGAAAAAGGAAATAAAATGAAAACTCCAAAAATAACTTTTGGATTACCAAAAATTAATTTTTCAGGAACAAAAATAAATAAACCCTTTGCAAACTTGAATGAACCTATTCAAGATGCTTTTGTGTCAACGACTAATCAAAAATATCATGCATTAATTTATAAAGACATTTACGAAATGGGACAAGATGTTGAAGACAAAAAGTTCTCAAATAAAGTAAAAATGGCTATTTCAAAACTTCCAAGTGATGCTTATCCGACAAAATTTGAACAAAACAAATTTGAACCTAAAAAAGAATTTTCTTTAATTTGTGCAAAAAGAGGTATGGAAAATCCGGAAATGGTTGTAAATCTTATAAAACCTGTTGGCGACATTTATACTTTTGATGCCAAAACTTCAGATATGATTTCAAAAACCCAACGTGAAGTAAAAGAAACAAAAGATAATAAAACTGCAATTGTTATCACAAAAACTGAAGATTATAGAAATAATACAGTTATAACTAAAAATGAAACATTTGATTATAAATCAAATGATTTTATTTTGAATGAACAAATTGTTGTAAAAAAAGATAAAAACGGCAAAATGCTTAGAGAAGAAAAAATGACCCCTTCTCAAATTAAAGGTATGTATGATATTACATACACTTACGCAAACGGAACAACCAAAAATATTGCAAAATCAACTATCGATAGTAAAACAGGAATAAAAACCATAAAAAAAGATATGAAATCTGAAGATGGTACAAGAACTCAATTTTTATACGAAGATGACCCGCAAGGAAATAGAATTATTGACTACAAAATTACTGATAAAAATGGGAATGTCTTAATGAAAAATTCTCAATCTTTTGAAGTTATAGATGATAATAATTTTATTTCATCAAAAAATAACAAAAAATATGAAATTAAAACAGAAGGTAAAATATTAAAAGTAAAAGATTTGTACAATCAAAACGAAACTTCAATCAATTTCAATACAAAATGTTTTTGGAAACGAAATACAGTTATTGAAGCCTTAAAAAAAATTCCGGGAGATGAACTTTTTGAAACAGTTTATAGCATAAACCATTTTCAAGGTATAAAAGACCCTTTGGATTCTAGTTTTAGCCCAATGTCAAAAAATGTTAAAGTCGGCAATGATATGTTCGTATTTTTACACGAATTAGGACACGCAAAAGATGCTCAAACTCAAAAAGGATTCTTTGGTTTGTTAAAAGATAGAAGATACACTGACAACGAAAATATCAGAAAAGAATTCTTTGAAGAACGAAAAAATTTCAATAAATATCATTCAGATATTGAAAGAGAAAATCCTCAATATTTTATACAAGCAAAAGGTCATTACAATGGAGTGCTTGGCGGTTTGATGGAGGTTGTAGCAGAAACAAATGCACTTACAAATACTTATACCGATGAAAAAATTCAAACTCTAAGTCCCAGAACTCATTATTTACAACAATATTTTCCAAAAACTATTTCTGCAATATGCAACGAAATGAGTTTAAAAGATGAAATTGATGCAATTGAATATTACGGAACATAATTTATTTGTTTAAAATCAAATTATAAGTAATAGTTTCAGGTTTTATTAAAATTTCATTGCCTTTAAAAATTACACCGATGTTTTTTGCTATTTTGTCTGCAAAACAGTAGCAAATAGAATTTTTTCTGTTCAAATGTAGAGGATATTTTATTGTTGTTAATTTATTATTGACATCTCTTA
Organism: uncultured Candidatus Melainabacteria bacterium; assembly: GCA_934717745.1. Classification (GTDB taxonomy): domain Bacteria; phylum Cyanobacteriota; class Vampirovibrionia; order Gastranaerophilales; family Gastranaerophilaceae; genus UBA6984. Next base: position 121,718 of record CAKUZB010000006.1, read on the forward strand.
ATTTAAATTCTACAAAAATAATTTCCGCATTATCGGCAAATAATCCATTTTCATGAACACTGTCAACAATCCCTGTAACTACAGTGTTTTTAGTAATAAATAATTTATTTTTGTAATAAACATCATTCACAACTTTAAATTTTATCCAATCTTCAACATCAACTTCATCGTGATGAGTTGAAATCTCTTGAATTGGAGTAATTTTTATAACTAATTTTTCTGCAAAAACAGCAGGTGCAAAACAAATTATACAAATTAAAACCAAAAATATTTTTTTCATAATTAATCCTTTAAATAGAGTGTAAACAAGTCTTTTTGAGGAATAAGAAAGGCTTCTCCCCCTCTTACATAAGATACTTCATTATCAAGAAGCAACAATTTTATAGGTAATGCGAAAATCCAATCAAAATAATTAAAATAAATTGAATGAGTATTACCTTTTTGATAAATTGTACCACTCAAATCCTTGCCGTTCACTTTGAATTGTTCAACATATAAAGTTGCAACTTTGCCTGCAAATCCATTATCTTCTTTTTCCGTAAGAAGTCCCTGAACAAGAGTTCCCGCCTTAATTCCGGCAACATCTTCGACAATTACAAAATCAAGATAATCTCCAACTTGTGGATAATTTTTACAAGTCGAATATTCCTTTTTTGGAGTAATTTTTACTTCAAATTCACTTGCAAAAGCCTGTTGAGTCAACAAAAGCAATATAATTAAAAAGAAAATCTTTTTAAACACTACAAAGTACCTCGTTTTTCCATTTTTGCTTTTTGTTTTTGTTGGAATTTGTTAATATCCTTTTGTGCAGTGTAAACCCAGTTTTGATAGTTAATATTTCTTGTCATATCAGATGACAAATATTTAGGATATTTTTTATAAATGTATTTGTAATCATTCAACAAACGACTTGAAGTTTTCGGGTGGCTCCACAAAACACCCCAATCCCAAACATTTTCGCCTGAAATTTTATTCATTACAGTAATCATAGCGATTGGGTTATAACCCGCTTTAACCATGAAATCAATGCCCATTGTATCTGCTTGATATTCATAAGTTTTACTGTTAAATCTCATAATAATTAATTTGCCAAAACCATTATAATACTCAACATTATGGGCAATTTCGTGAGCCAAAACTGCTGCCAATTCATCATCATTGTCAATGTAATTTAATAAACCTTTATTAACAGATACTGATTTTGAGCGATATAAAGCATTTGCATTTGCAGAACTGAAACCATTCATTGAAAATACAACTCTTTTATTTATTTTGTTTGAATTTAAAATTCTCGCACCGATTGTATAAATTTTTTGTTCTTTTTTACCTAATTTTTCCCAAGTATTACCGGAACTCAAATCAATTAATTCCACTTCATCTGCAAAAACACTAAGTCCTAAAAACAAGACAAACACTAATAATAAAATTTTCTTCATTTTTTCTTCCTCTATTTCCGTATAAAAATTTTACAATATACCCTAAATATTTGCAACCAAAATTTTTATGCTAAAATGTAGGAATGTTAGACAACATAAGATAAAAATAAGAAAGGTATACATTATAAATTATGTGTGGAATAGTTGGATATGTAGGAAATAAACTAGTAACAGAGGTTTTAACAAAAGGTTTAAGTTCACTAGAATATAGAGGATACGACTCATCAGGTGTTGCTCTTTTATCAGACGGAAAAACTAAAGTATACAAAGCCGAAGGTAAATTACAAAATTTAAAAGACCTATTGGCAACAAAAGAAGATGAACTTAAAACAGCAAACGTTGGCATTGGACATATTCGTTGGGCAACTCATGGTATTCCAAATGAAACAAATGCTCACCCACATACAAGCAATTCCGGTAAATTAGCAATCGTACATAACGGTATTATTGAAAATTTTAAAGAATTAAGAGAAGAACTTGAAAAAAAGGGAAGTATTTTTAAATCTCAAACAGATACAGAAGTTATTGCTCACTTAATTGCACAAGAATACAAAAAAATAAACAATTTACAAGAAGCCGTAAGAGTTGCAACAGCACAACTTGAAGGTGCATACGCATTATGTATAATTCATCAAGACGTGCCAAATACAATTATTGCAACAAGAAGAAATGCCCCTCTTTTAATTGGTTTAGGTGAAGGCGAAAACTTTGCCGCATCTGATGTTCCGGCAATTATTGAATATACTAAAAAAGCCGTATATCTTGATGATAATCAATTAGCAGTATTGACTCCAAATAGTGTTGAAGTTTTTGATAAAGATAATAATCCTGTTACTATTAAAGCAGAAATGCTTCCTTGGGAACCGATTGCTTTAAGTAAAATGGGTTATAAACACTTCATGCTTAAAGAAATTAACGAACAACCTGACGTAATGAGAAATTTCTTATCAGGCAAATTACATTCAGCAAGTGAACCAATTAAACTTGAAGAAGTTAAATTAGATAAAACAAAATTAAAAGATTTGAACCGTATTCAAGTTGTTGCCTGCGGAACTTCACTTCATGCAGCAATGGTTGGTAAATACATTATTGAAGAACTTTGTGAAATTCCTGTTGATGTTGAAGCATCAAGTGAATATATTTACAGAAAAACAGTTACAGATAAACACACACTTGTAATTGGTGTTTCTCAATCAGGAGAAACAGCAGATACATTAACTGCGATTAAACAATCAAAAGCACGTGGTTCTCACATTTTGATTATCACAAACAGACCTGATTCAGCAATGGCAAGAGAAGCAGACAGTTTAATTCCTGTAAATGCAGGTATTGAAGTTTCAGTTGCGGCTACAAAATCTTACGTTGCACAATTAATGGCTTTTTATGCTTTAGCAATTCATTTAGCAGAAATTAAAAATTCTGTTGACCAAGAATATTTAACAGAAATTAAAAACGAACTATTATTATTACCTCAAAAAATCGAATTATTATTAACAAAAACAGATAAAATCAAAAAATGTTCGAGAATGTATTCAAGTTCAAAGAACTTCATCTTCATTGCACGTGGAATTAATTACGCAACAGCATTAGAAGGTGCTTTGAAATTAAAAGAAATCAGTTATATTAATGCAACAGGTTATCCGGCAGGTGAATTAAAACATGGTCCTATTGCCATGTTAGACGAAACTTTACCAGTTTTATCAATTATGATGACAGGTAAAGTTTACGAAAAAATTCTTTCTAACGCACAAGAATCGAAAGCAAGAAATGCCAGAATGATTGCATTAACAGATTCAACCGATGAAAAACTTGAAGATTTATTTGACTACGTATTAAATGTTCCTCACGTTCACGAAACAGTTTCACCAATTATGGCAATCATTCCATTACAATTGTTGGCATACTACATTGCAGAATTCTTAGGTAAAGACGTAGACCAACCAAGAAACCTTGCAAAATCAGTAACAGTAGAATAAATTTAATAAACAGGTACACACAAATGATAACTTCAGAACTAATTTCAATTCCGAATACGGAAAATCTTTCGACTGAATATATTGAAAAAGAAATAAAAAAACAAAATATAAATCCGCTTCGCTGGGCTATTGTAAAAACTAACAACAAAGAACTTACAATCAGTCTTGCGTATGAAAAATAAAAACTAAGGAGATTCACTTTGAAAAAATTTTATTTAACAACAGCAATTGATTACGTTAATGGTGCACCACATATTGGACATGCATACGAAAAAATCTTGACAGATATTATCGCAAGACACTTTAAAAAAAGAACAGATGATTTATTTTTCTTAAGCGGTACAGATGAACACGGTATCAAAATTCAAAAAACATCTGCATCTTTAGGAATTACCCCAAAAGAACTTTGTGATATAAATGCAGGAAAATTTCAAGATTGTTGGAAAGCACTTGATGTAAACTATAACAAATTCATCAGAACAACAGATGATTACCACGAAAAGGCTGTTCAAAAAATTTTCAAAAAACTTGTTGAACAAGGTGATATTTACAAACATTCATATACAGGCTTGTATTGTCAAGGTTGCGAATGCTTTTTAAACGAAAAAGATTTAACTGAAGACGGTCTTTGCCCTGACCATTTAAAAAAACCGGAAGTAGTTTCAGAAGAAAATTATTTCTTCAAATTAACAAAATACAAAGATGCAATTATTAAACATATTAAAGAAAACCCTGATTTCATTATTCCATCTTTCAGAGCAAACGAAGTTTTGAACCAATTAGAAGATATTCAAGACATATCAGTTTCACGTTCTGTTTCAAATGTAACATGGGGCGTACCAGTTTTAGATGACTCAGAACAAGTTATCTATGTTTGGATTGATGCACTTTCAAATTACATTACAGCACTTGGATATGACACAGAAAACAATAGCGAAGATTTTAATAAATACTGGCCTGTAGATGTTCATGTTATTGGTAAAGACATTTTAAAATTCCATAGTATTTATTGGTTAGCAATTTTAATGGCTTTAGATTTACCATTACCAAAACATATTCTTGCACACGGTTGGATTACAATTGATGAAACAAAAATGTCAAAATCTTTAGGTAATGTAATTTCACCACAAGATATTTTGAAAAACTTTGAATTACCAAATGCAGATGCTTTACGTTATTATATGGCAACATCTGCACCTTGCGGAAAAGACGGTAACTATTCTGACGAAGACTTTAAAGAAAAAGTTAACGCACATCTGGCAAATTCAATGGGTAATTTATTAAACAGAACACTTTCAATGCTTGTAAAATATTTTGACGGTGAAATTAAACCTGAATTTAAAACAGATGCAAGCATTTTAAATACTGCAAAAAACACTATTGATATTGTAAAAGACCACTTTGACAGATTTGAAGTTGCAGAAGCAGGAAACGCAATTGTTCAGTTGGTTGACGTTACAAACAAATACGTAACAGACAACGCACCTTGGACTTTGGCAAAAGAAGAAAAAATGACTGAATGCGGACAAGTTTTGACAACTGTTCTAGACATTATGTGCGTAATTTCAGCATTAATTGAACCTTTCTGTCCAAATATTGCACAAGAAATGGCAAAACAACTTTCATTTGATTTGAACGTTAAATATGATGATTTAAAAACTGATAACATTAAAGTTGGCAAATTAATTGAAAAAGAAAACATTCATCCGGTATTTTTAAGAATGGATTCGGAACTAGCAGACAAATCACAAAAGAAAAAATAATTATAGATTCAATAGAAATGCGGTATGACGTTTTTGTCATACCGCATTTCTTATATATTTATTTTATTCCACAAAGTACAAAATCTACCTACTTACAACTTGTAACAGGTGGATTTGCCGTAGCATTAAGAGTTACATTGCTGTTTTTACATTTACCGTCAGTACCTGCTTTTAGATAATCCATATTATCAAAATTAATAACCCACGCTGTGGCTTCTGAACCAACTCCGGTACTATAAATACTTGGTACATAAACGCTAGAAAAAACATTAATATTATTGTTTGATACATCGAAGTCTAAAGAAAATACATCATTTCCAATTACATTTTTACCTTTTGGTCCATCAATATTAAAGTTTAAGTTATACCAAGTTGAACCTACTCGTTTTATGGCAAACGATGTACCGTCTGCTACTTGAAATTTATATGCTGTATTTTCAGTATCATAATCAGACGCACTACCATTGTCTCCAATTATTGTTTTTACTCTAGCATTAGAAAAACATCTTTGATTTGTTGTAACTCCACAATTTTTAGATACTTTCATAAATTCAGTTACTCTTTCACCAAAACGTGTTACTTGAGCAGTTGCCGTTGAATCATTTATGAACCATTCATTTACAGGCCCATAAACCGCTTGAGCACGACCAATTGCGTCTTCAAGGTTTTGATAAATCTTTTTAACTTTAGCAACTTTTTCTTTTTCACCGGTTGATGAATTCAAGTTTG
>CAKUZB010000007.1 GCA_934717745.1 uncultured Candidatus Melainabacteria bacterium
GGATAAGGTAAATTAAATTAAGAAAATTAGGTTTGGTTAGTAGGTTTTTCACCTCCCGAAAAGGGAGGTTTTATTTTTTGTAAAGAAATGTTAAGCGAGATAAAACAAAAAAGGCAATTTTTTTGTCAAAAATTTCTTTATATAAGTACGAGAGATTTAGCGGAGAGTCAAAAATGTTAACAATTACAATGAATGTAAACTACCAAAGAAAGTTATCAGAATATAACAAAGTAGTTGCAGAAGAACAAATTGCAAAAAACACTTTAGACTCAATTACAGAAAAAGTTGATGACATCGTAGCAAGTGTAGATTCAAAAAGTCAATTATCAAAAAATGAATCATACCAAGAATTAGTTGCATTCCAATCAGCATATGATGTAAAAGTAGCAAACCTTGAATCTCAAGCAAAAGAATTAAAAGCACAATGTGATAGCATGCAAAGTGCATTATCAAGAGGTCAATCACACAATATTTGGTGCTATGGCTAATAAATAAAAAATAGATTAAACCAATCGAGGTAAAGTTTAATTTATAAAAAAGATTTTTTATACTCTCTCTCTTAATATCCTCGTGTTTATTTAATGTCTGTCATAAGTATGGCAGACTTTTTATTTTGTAGTTTTTTATAAAATATCAAATTATTTTAGGAATTTAATTTTCTAATGAGTAAATTTTTACTTCACATATTTTTTATTCACTAATTCATCTGGCAAAAATTGTTGGTAAACATTTGGTGCACAGTGAGAATAAATGTACCCCTCGCCAAAACCATATTTTGAGGCATCTTTGTAGTGTGCATCTCTCAAATGCATTGGTGGAGTATAATCAAGCCCTTTGTTAATATCACCTAAAGCCTCATCGATTGCCATTATTGTAGAATTAGATTTCTTAGAGTTTGCTACGTAAATAACTGCTTGAGCAAGAGGAATTCTCGCTTCCGGAAAACCTAAAATCTCAACTGCGTGGTAAGCACTAACCGCTAAAGATAAAGCCATAGGATTTGCATTTCCAACATCTTCTGCTGCACAAACGATTAGTCTTCTGGCAATAAATCTAGGGTCTTCTCCAGAGGCAATCATTTTTGCTAAATAATAAATTGAAGCATCTGCATCTGAACCTCTAAGACTTTTTTGAAATGCCGAAGCACAGTCATAATGCTCTTGTTGAGAATAACGAGTTTTTCTTGATTGAGCAAGTTTTTCCAAAATGTTTACATCTAAGACTCTTGTTGAACCATCAAAATTACTTGAAAAATAAGAGTTTTCAACAAGATTTAGAGCAAACCTTGCATCGCCACGAGCCAAATTTACAATAAAATCTACAACATCTTCAGAATATTTTACAGGCTGATGTTGATCTGACAAATAGTCAAATCCTTTTTTGATAACTTTTTTTATAGATTCATCATCAAGGTTTTCTAATCTAATTACCTGAACTCTCGATAAAAGTGCCGGAATAACTTGAAAAGACGGATTTTCTGTTGTAGAACCAATTAAGAACAATGTTCCATTTTCCAAATGTGGCAAAAGTGCATCTTGTTGTGTTTTTGAATATCTATGAATTTCGTCGATAAACAAAATTGTTTTTTTGTTATTTCTCAAAGCCTCTTTTGCAGACACAACTGCGTCTTTAATCTCTTTTACTCCGGAAGTTACGGCAGAAATTTCAATAAATTGAGCGTTCACAGTTGAAGCAATAATTCTTGCCAAAGTTGTTTTTCCACAACCTGATGGTCCCCATAAAATCAGAGAAAATAATCTTCCGGAAGTTAATAAATTGTATAAAGGTGAAGACTTTGAAACAATATTATATTGCCCGAAATACTCGTCAAAAGTCTTTGGACGGAGAATTTCCGCTAAAGGAATTTGTTTATTTTTATTTTCCAGTTCCGTAAATAAATTGTTCATAGTATAATTGTAACATCAAAAGGCACAAATCATATATGAGAAAAAAATTAATATTAATATCTTTACTATCTATAGTACTTTTTGCTACTTTTATTGGATTTTGTTTAACACCGAAAAATGTTTTAGGTGATAAAGAGGTCGTATTCTGGACGTTGCAAATGAATGAATTTACGCCTTATATGGTAGACGTAATTGCAAAGTTTGAATACGAACACCCTGACATTAAAATTAAATGGATTGACGTGCCATTTTCTGAGGGTGAAAAACGTACTCTTGCTGCAATTTTAAGCAATAATCCTCCGTCATTGGTTAATTTAAACCCTGATTTTTCAGGAATTTTAGCACAAAAAGGTGCTTTAGAAGAAGTACCCGCAGAACAACTTATAGATTTTAACAAACCTTTACTAAAATCTATGGAAATTGATGGAAAAAATTATGCTATTCCTTGGTATGCGACTTCTGCAATTACAATTTATAATAAAAAATTATTTAACAAAGCCGGATTTCAAATTCCACCTCAAAAATATGAAGATTATGGAAATTACGCAAAGGATTTAAAAGAGAAAACAGGTGCGTATATTTTCATGCCAAATCTTACCGATAATGACACAATGCTTAAAATTTTGAACAAATATGGCATTTCAAGTCCATCAAAATTAACGAGCAAAGAATCTATAGCAATTTTTGATTTTTATAAAAATCTATACAAACAAAAATTGATTCCGGAAGAATGTGTTACTCAAACTCACAGAGAGGCGTTGGAAAAATATATGTCCGAAAATATCGCCTCAATTCAAGCGGGTGCAAATTTTTTGAATATGATTAAAGAAAATGCACCGAATGTATACAAAAATACAGATGTTTCTTCACAAGTCGTAGGTAAACTTGGACAAAACGATTTTTCAATGATGAATTTTGTTATACCCAAAAGGGCAAAAAATAAAGAAGCCGCACTTGAATTCGCTTTGTATTTAACAAATGAAGAAAATCAATTAAAACTTGCGAAATTAACAAATATTCTTGCGACAAATGAAAAAGCCTTAAAAAATGAGTATTATCAAAAATATGACAATGCAGATTTGATTGCAAAAGCAAGGGTAATAAGTGCTCAACAATTATATAAAATTGAGCCTGTTCAAAAACCTCAAAAATCACAAAAAGAGGTGAATACAGTTATAAACACCACAGTGCAAATGATTTTATTAGACAACGTAAACACAAAAAAAGTTCTTGAATCTGCAAGTAAAAAATGGTCTAAATTAAACGAATAAAATGCTTTACAGTTAGTAAAGATTTTGTTTACAGTCATGCCAGAACGTTTGGTTTGTAATATAATATATATATAAATATATAGAGAAAATTATAATTAATATTGGGGGAAATAATAATGGAAGAAACGCAAGGTACAACTATTGCACCTCAACAAGAATATGATGCAAGCAATATTCGTGTACTTGAAGGTTTGGAAGCAGTTAGAATGCGTCCTGGGATGTATATTGGTTCAACTTCACAAAGAGGTTTGCACCATTGCATATATGAAATCGTAGACAATTCTATTGACGAATCTTTAGCAGGTTATTGTACGGAAATTAGAGTTAAAATCAATACTGACCACAGTATCACAGTAGAAGATAACGGTCGTGGTATTCCTGTTGACATCAAACCTGAAACCGGTAAATCAGCGTTGGAAATCGTACATACAGTACTTCATGCCGGCGGTAAATTTGGTGATGGCGGTTATAAAGTGTCTGGTGGGCTTCATGGCGTAGGTGCTTCTGTAGTAAATGCATTGTCAGAAAAAATGGTTGTAGAAGTTTCAAGAAACGGCGGAGTATACAAACAAGAATACTTCCGAGGTGAACCATCAGCACCGGTTGAAAGAATCAGAGATACTGACAAAACAGGTACGAAATCAAGATTCTGGCCGGATCCTGAAATTTTCCAAGAAACAGTTGAAGTCGATAAAGACGTAGTTGCAGGACGTTTGAGAGAAATGGCTTTCTTAAACAAAGGCTTAAAAATTGTTTTCATTGACGGAAGAACTAATGAAGAAGAAGTATTCCACTATGAAGGCGGTATTGCAGAGTACGTTTTATTCTTAAATAAAAACAAAACAGCATTATTTGAAGAACCTGTGTATATTGACAAAATGGTTGATACAATGAGAGTAGAAATTGCAATGCAATATACTGATGCTTACAGTGAAAGCATTTTATCATTTGCAAATAACATTAATACTCATAGTGGTGGTACTCACTTAACAGGTTTCAGAAACGGAATTACTCGTGTATTAAATGATTACGCAAGAAAAAATAATATCCTTAAAGATTCAGAAGCGAATTTAACCGGCGATGATGTTCGTGAAGGTTTAACAGCAATTGTCAGTGTAAAATTGCCAAATCCTGAATTTGAAGGTCAAACAAAAGAAAAACTTGGAAGCCAAGAAGCAATGGGGGCAGTTCAAGATTCAATCAGAGATAAATTCCAAGAATGGCTTGAATTTAATCCGAAAATTGCAAAAACAATTATTGAAAAAACACTTCAAGCACAACGTGCAAGAGAAGCCGCAAGAAAAGCAAGAGAATTAACAAGACGTAAAACAGTTCTTGAAAATTCGACTTTGCCAGGTAAATTAGCAGATTGTTCAAATAGAGAACCAGAAAAATGCGAAATTTTCCTTGTCGAAGGTGATTCTGCGGGTGGTTCTGCAAAGCAAGGCAGAAACAGAATGTTCCAAGCAATTTTACCATTAAGAGGTAAAATCTTGAATGTTGAAAAAGCAAGACTTGATAAAATTTATGCTAATAACGAAATTCAATCAATGGTACAAGCGTTTGGTGTTACAATCAGCAGAAACCCTGAAGAAGTTAGTATTGAAAAACTTAGGTATCATAAAATTATTATCATGACCGATGCCGATGTTGACGGTGCTCACATCAGAACTTTAATGCTTACATTCTTCTTTAGATATTGTAAACCATTAATTGAGCAAGGTTATGTATATATTGCTCAACCGCCTCTATACAAAATTACTCAAGGCAAAACAAGTGAATATTTATTTGATGAAAAAGCACTTGATAAAATGTTGAAAGAAAGAGGTATAAAAAACGTTGCATTAACAGATAAAAAATCAGCAAATACTGTTCAAGGCGAAGATTTATTAAAACTTCTTTCAAACATGACTGCATACTACAATTCATTTAACAATCCTATTTTAGGAAGAATTCCTGCGGTAATGTTAAGAGGTATGGTTCGTGCAAATATTCAAGAAACTGATTTTGACGACCAAGCAAAAATGCAAGAACATTTCGATTACTTATCACACTATCTTGTAGACCACGCAGAAAATTACAATATTTCAGAAGCAAAAGATTACAAGTTAGAATTGAAATATAATGCAGAAAATGCAAAATATAACATTAAAATGATGTTATCAGATGATGATTTTGTGTTAATTACTCCAAGCATTATCAAGAGTAACGAATACAAACGTCTAAAACAAGCATATCCTCTAATCAGAGAATACTTAATTGAAGAATTAAATGACTTATCTTTAGAAACAGATACAGAAACAACTGATATTAAATCATTTGACCAATTAAGAAAAATCTTAGATGACAGAGGTTCAAAAGGCTTGCAAATCCAAAGATTTAAAGGTCTTGGTGAAATGATGCCTCAACAACTTTGGGAAACAACAATGGACCCATCAACAAGAACATTGTTGAAAGTAAATCTTGAAGATGCAATGCTTTGCGACCAATTATTTGATATATTAATGGGTGATAAAGTAGAACCTCGTAGAGATTTTATCCAACAACACGCAGTATACGCAACAAATATTGACGCATAATACAATTTAAAATAATAAAGTAAAGGAAACTAACATGAAAAAAGAACTTATCTTCTTAGGACCACCGGCATGTGGAAAAGGTACTCAAACAAGTAAACTTGCAGAATACTTGAAATTTCCGCACGTTGACACAGGTTCATTATTAAGAGCAGCAGTAAAAAATAAAACTCCGGAAGGTATTACAGCAGAAGGTTATATGTCAAAAGGACAATTAGTTCCTGTTGAAGTTGTAGCAGCAATCATAAAAAGAAGATTGTCAGAACCTGATTGTGCTAATGGATACGTTTTAGACGGATTTCCAAGAAGTGTTGAACAAGCAGGCATGTTAGAAGAAATTAATAAAGAAGTTGATACAGGTGATGCTGAATTTAGAGCAGTATATTTTGATATTGACACAGAACTTTTAATTGAAAGAATTGTAAACAGAAAATCTTGTCCAAAATGTGGAGAAATTTACAATATGAAATTCAAAGCACCAAAAGACGGTGTACATTGCGACAAATGTGATGAAGAATTAACACAAAGAAAAGACGACACAGAGGAAATCGCAAGAGCAAGATTTGAAACTTATTACAACGAAACAGCACCATTAACAAAATATTACGAAGAAAAAGGTGTTTTAAGAAAAATCGATGCAAACGGTTCAATTGAAGAAGTTTGGGAACGTCTTTTAAAGGCAGTAACTGAATAAAAAATTAAAAAAGAGAGTCAAAACGGCTCTCTTTTAAAAATTAATAAGAAAGAAGGATGCAAATGATTAAGAGAAAATCTAGAGATGAAATAAAAAAAATGAAACACGCAGGACATATCGTTGCACTTGTACATAAGGCAATGAAAGAAGCGGTTAGACCCGGAATTAGCACAAAAGAACTTGATGATATTGCAATGGATATTATTAAATCAAATAGAGCAGTTCCTACATTTTTGAATTATCAAGGTTTTCCGGCAAGCATTTGTACTTCAATTAACGAAAATGTTGTACATGGTATTCCGTCAGAAAAAACAATCTTAAAAGAGGGCGACATTATTAGTATTGATGTTGGTGCAACATACGGCGGACTTGTTGGTGATAGTGCTTGGACATATCCTGTTGGTGAAGTTTCTGACGAAGTAAAAAGATTATTAAAAGTTACAGAAGAAGCATTATATGCAGGTATTAAACAAATGCGTGCAGGAAATGTTCTTGATGATATTTCAAGTGCAATTGAAAAAGTTGCAATGGACAATAAATGCGGACTTGTAAGACAATATGGCGGACATGGTGTTGGACATGTAATGCACGAAGACCCATTTTTGTATAATTACAGTGTTGGGGATAAAACATTAATTAAATCAGGATATGTCATTGCAATTGAACCGATGATAAATTTAGGTTGCGATGAAGTTGAAACATTGGCTGATGGTTGGACTGTTCAAACCTTGGATAGAAAGCCTTCTGCACACTTTGAACATACCGTTTTAGCAACTGATGATGAACCGGAATTAATGACAATTATTCGTGAAGAATTCCTATAATAACGAAAAATAAACTATATGCATGATTTGAAACTCTTAAAAATATAGTTAAATAGAAGTGCAATAGAATATGGAGTGAAATCATGGATATTTTTGCAGTAGTAGGCTTATTTTTCGGTATAACATTCATTCTTGTTGGACAAGCAATGGAAGGTGGTAACATGGGGCAATTGCTTCAAGTTACAGCGGCATTCATTGTATTTGGCGGTACAGGTGGTGCGGTTATATTGAGTTTTCCTCCAGCAGTTCTAAAAAAAGCAATTGTTCTTATCAAAGACGTATTTGTTCCACCGGTTGTAGATATGGATAAAATAATTCAAGAATTAGTAAAATTTGCACAAAAGGCTCGTCGTGAAGGCTTAATTATCCTTGAAAGAGAAGCAAGAGGTGCATCTGACCCTGTATTAAAAATGGGCTTGGAAGCAGTAGCCGACGGTGCAGACCCAACTTTGGTACAAAGCATGATGGAAAATCAAATTAGCCAACAAGAACTTGAAGTTCACAATGCGGCAGGGGTTTTTTCATCAGCAGGTGGTTATTCGCCAACATTAGGTATCATCGGTGCGGTAATGGGGTTAATCCAAGTTATGCAGAATTTATCTGATCCATCAGCATTGGGGGCAGGTATTGCAGTTGCATTCGTTGCAACAATTTATGGTTTATTTGCCGCAAACTTATTATTAATTCCTTTATCTACTCGTATTAAATTAAATTATGCGAAAGTCTTTTTAGCAAAAGAAGTAATGCTAGAAGGTGTTTTAGCAATTCAAGCGGGTGAATCTCCGGCATTAATTGAAAGAAAACTTCGTTCATTTATCATTGAACAAACAGGCGAAAAAGAAGAAGAAGTATAGAAGATAAATTATGGCAAAAAAGAAACTTCCAGAAGAACATGAAAACTTAGAAAGATGGCTTGTTTCATACGGCGACTTTATTACGTTGCTTTTTGCCACATTTGTTGTGTTGTACGCATTATCTCAAATTGATATTACAGAATTTGGAAAACTGGAAGATAGTATTAAAAAGGCTTTTAATGCACCGAGTCTTTTAGAAGGTTCAGATTCTATGTTTGACGGTAAAGATAGTATTTTAGATGCAAGTGCTGCGGATTCAGTAATTGCACCACTTATGCTTGAATATATAAGTCAAAAATATGAAGATCAATCATTTGAAGATATAAAAGACTCTATTGATGCAATGAAAAAAAATGGTGATTTAGACGGAGTTGATGCTCAAATTACAGACAAAGGTTTGTTAATTTCGTTTAAAGATGACTTTTTATTCTATTCTGCATCTGCACAATTGACAGATAAAGCAATGAAAACTTTGGATAACATTGGTGTTTTAATTGGTGAAAAGTTTGCATTGCACTATATTAGAGTTGAGGGACATACAGACAGTCAGCCTATTAATAGTTTTCTTTATCCGTCAAACTGGGAACTTTCAAGTGCCAGAGCAAGTTCAATTGTTCGTTACTTAATTCAAAGATTTAAGTTTATGCCAAATATCTTTACCGCAGTTGGTTACAGTGATACAAGACCAATTGCCGACAATAAAACTCCTGAAAACAGAGCAAAAAACAGACGTGTAGAAATTTTGGTTCTTAAAAATAAATTCAAAGGCTTAGAACACCCATCTGCAAGTATTTTAACTCAATCAAAGAAAGTTCAAACAAGATTTCAAGATGAAAGAATTAGTACACTTCAAGATGTAACTGCAAATTCTGATGCTTTACAACGACTTAAATCATCGCAAAAGAAAGCAGTTGAAATTTCTGGAACAACTTCAGCAACGGATTTCTATGCTGAGCCGGAAACAGATAAACCAAAAACATTGTCAATTAAGAATAAAACTCTTTACGAACAAACTCAAAAACCGGAATTGTCAGTTAAAAATCAAAACTTAGACGATACTTGGTTAAATCCGGTAAAAAATAATAAAATTTTACAAAAAGATATCAATAAACAATTTGATATGGTTGGACAATAATTATGGAATATTACGTAGGAATATCAATGGCTATGGCATCAACGACCGAAACCGGAGTTGCTGTGCTTGATAGTTTTGGTAAAATTATTCTTGTTGATAAATTATATACAATGAAAGATGTTCAATTCTTTTTAGATAATTTTTCTTCACTAAAACAATCTCACATTGCCGTTTCTCTACCTTGGGATAACGCAATGCTAGAGGGCAAATGGAGAATTTTATCTAAACCATATCAAATGGTAAGAACAAATGAAAATTTACTAAATAGAGATAACTGGACTCAAAGATATTCAACACGTGGTTGTGATTATTTCAGAACACTTTTCTCTCAAGGCATTGATATTTGCAGGTTTGAGTTATATTTAACACGACAAAAACTAAGTTTAAGTTCATATTTTAAAGAACGTACACCGGCAGATTGTAAATTTTTACAAAATGCTCTAAAAACTGAATATCAATTTGAAGATATTCCTCAAAATATGATGCCTATGGCTCAATTAGAAGCGATTGTTGGGGCATTAATTATGCGTGAAAGAGCAAATAATCCTGAAAATATTAAAAAGATTTTTGAATTTAACGGATTAGATGTAATTAATATTGAAAATAAAATTGTAACAACTTTGTAAAGAGCATGCAAAATTCTAGCAATTTTTTATTATTAGGGGATTTTACATGATTGTAGTGTAAAAGTAGGAAAGGTAAAAATGTCTCCTAATAACATGATTAATCCTATTGGGATTGGTTATCCAAACATGCCAATGCCAATGATGATGCCGGTTCAACCTGTTACAATCAAGATTGAAATAAATCCTCAACCAACGGCAAATCAGGATACCCCTGCGAATAACTCAGTCATTTATGATGTTCCCAAAACATCTATTTTTGCTAATGCAAAAACTGACGAAAAAACAGAAACAAATAAATCAACAGAAAAACAAATCGAAAATAACAAAGCCGAAGCAAAAGCGGTAGAAGCAAAGAATGAAGATAAGAAGGTTGAAAATACCATGGCTCAAATTCTTGCTGCTCAAGCCGGAGTTCAAATGCCAAACACTACAACTCAAGCAAAAGTAGCAGAAGTTGCACCAAAAGAAGATAAAGCAGAGGCTAAAAAAGAAGTAAAACGTAATAGACCTGAAATTGTGCCACCTGAAAAAATGAAAGCGGGCATTGATTTGAACGGTTTAATTTCAATTTTAACAAGCCCTGATTATGAAGAACAAGCCGACGCAATGGAAGCGATTTCAGAAGTTACAATGTACGCACCTGAAAGAGCCGGCGAATTACTTGATACAAAAGTTGTTGATAATTTATTAGACATCATGTCAAAAGATACATCTAAACTTCAAGGTAAAGATAAAGAATTAGCAGAACGAAACAAAGAATACGCTATGTTTACAACTGCAACTTTACAAAAATTACACGCAAATGAAGTTAAAAAAGTTGGTAATGTAACTGTTCCAACAGCAGATTTAATTGGTATGGCAGGTATTGTTAATAACTTAAAAACAAATCCAAATGCCAGTGTTAGAGAGGCTGCCGTTGCATCTTTAGGTTATGTAAATAATCAAAATTACAAAAAAGATATTGGTAAATTGATGCAAGAAGCCGCACATGACCAAAATGCAGGCGTTAGGGCTCAAGCAAATAAGCAATTAGGTAAGGTAATGAGTTTTAATGCTTAGTCAAATTAAGATAGAGAAAAAGAGATAAGATTTACTTCTTATCTCTTTTTGTTTGGAAATTTTTACCGCCTTCTTGTTTTTGAGAGTCAGAATTTTGTTTAATTTTAGTTTTTTCAACTATTTTTTTGTTTAAATTCTTTTCTTTTTTAGGTGTTTCAATTAAATCTTCAATTTGACACGCACCACCGGTTAAAGAGCAAGTTGCAAACGCAATATTAAACGAAAAGCACCAAATAAAAATCAAAAATAAAGAAATCTTTTTCATACTACCTACTTAAATTAGACTATATAAGCAGTATAATTTATTTTTGAGAACAAAACATTAGAAAAAAGTAGTAAATTACTTAGACAAAAGAAGTGATTTTGCAAACTCTATAGCAGACTCGGAAGTTTCACCAGAGGCAAGACTTGCAATGGCATAGATTTTTTCATCGTCATTTAAAGTTTTAATGTTTACAGAAGTAACATCGCCTTGTTCTTTTTCAACTAAGAAGTGTCTATCTGCTTTTGAAGCGATAATTGCTTGATGTGTGATAAGCAAAATTTGTCTAAACTTTGCAAGTTCAAAAATCTCATCTGCAACACTTTGTGCGGCTTTTCCTGAAATTCCTGTATCTATTTCATCAAAAATTACAGTATCAATATCATCAGATTTTGCAAAAATAGTTTTGATTGCAAGCATAACTCTTGAAATTTCACCGCCAGAGGCTGTTTTTGCTAATGGAGATAAATCTTGAGATACGTTTGTTGAAATATAAAATTCAACTTCGTCGCAACCGTTTTGAGATAATTCACAAGGCAGAATTTTAATTTCAAAACGAGATTTGGCAAGTTCAAGTTTTTGCAATTCATCTTCTATTAAACTTGAAAGAACTAACGCATAATTTTTTCTATTTTCAGAAATTTCATTTGCTAAAATTGTCAATTTTTCGTGAGATTTTTTAATTTTTTCTTCTAATTCTTCTACTGAAGATGTAGAAAGTTCGATATTTTTAAGTTCTTCAGATAATTTATCGTAAGTGTTCAAAACTTCTTCCAAACTTGAACCATATTTGCGTTTTAATTTATCAAACAAATACAAACGTTCTTGAATAAAATTCAATCTTTCAGGGTCATCAGAAATTGATTGGGAATAATCTCTTAAACTTGACGACAAATCTCTTGCAAGTTCAGTAAGTTCTATTGCAGAAGATTCAAAGTTTTCCAAAGTATTATCCATATTTACTGCCTTTGAAATTTCTGATTTTATTTGCAATAGTGCATCTAAAATAGAATTGTCATCGCCATTTAACGACCAATACGCACTTTGAGTTAATTCTTTTAAATTTTCTGCATTTTCAAGCACTTTTAACTCGTTCTGCAAAGTTTCTTCTTCATTAACATCTTCAATTTGTGCTTCTTCTATTTCATTAATTTGAAATTTCAAAAAATCAATTTGAGATTCTGTTGCATTGACAGAATTTTTTGCATTTTCCAATGCTTTTTGAAATGTCTGATATTCGGAAAATAATTTTCTATATTGTTCTAATTTATCACCGTAAACGTCTTTTGCATAATTATCCAAAAGAAAAATATGAGATTTTGGTTGTAAAAAGGCGTAAGTTTGATGTTGAGAATGAATATCTAAAAATATTTCTTTTAAATCCTTAACAAAATTTTGGTTAACTAAAGTTCCGTTTACACGAGTTCTTGAAGAATTTGGAGTAATTTCCCGAACAAGAACAATTTCATCGTCATAATCAATTCCATTTTCTTCAAAAATATTTTTCAAATCAGGTTTTTTTGATGAAATAAACAACTCAATTATTGTCTTATCTGCACCATTTTTAATAACCTCACCGGAAGCCTTTGCCCCAAAAGCAATATCTATTGCGTTAATCAAAATACTTTTGCCGGCACCGGTTTCACCTGTAATAACATTTAATCCCTCGTCGAAATCAACAGTTAATTCGTCAATTAATATATAATTTTTTACGTGAATTGATTTAATCATAGGCTTTTTGGAGAAACCCCCCAGTTCAATTTATCACGCAAAACTGAATAAAACCCCTCATCTTGTAATAATACTAAATGAGCAGTATCTTTAGATTTTTGAATAACAATATTTTTATCAATTTCAACTGACTCTGCCCCATCGATAACTAAATTAAAGCCTTTTACATCATCTTCTGCTGATGTAACCGTAATTTTTTCGCCAGACGGTACAACAATAGGTCTTGCTGTAAGGGTATGAGGACAAATAGGAACAATGACAAAAGCCTCTAAGTTAGGATATAATACAGGCCCGCCGGCAGAAAGTCCGTAAGCAGTTGACCCTGTTGGAGTTGAAACAATCAAACCGTCTGCAATATAATCACAAACAAACTTGTCATTAATTTTTAACATAAATTTTGCAGAGCGAGTATTTGAAAGTCCTTTTATGACAAAATCATTCAATGCAGTGTGTTCAGAACATTCTAACATTATTCGTTTTTCAATAAAATAGTTTTTGTTATAAATTTTATCAATGGCAGGAATTACATTGTTTGAATTTACCTGAGATAAAAAGCCTAAACGACCTAAATTAATGCCAAAAACCGGTGTTTGCGACATTCCATAAAATTTTGCAACGTGAAGTATAGTCCCATCACCGCCAACTGCAAAAACAAAATCAAATCCATATCGCATTTCATTGATTTCCATAACTTCAGGATTTGCCCCCTTATCAATCAAGGCTTGTTCCAAGGTTTGCAAAACAGGATAAGGGTTTTTTACTCCCTCATTAAAAACTACTGCTATTTTTTTTGTATTAAAATCAATACCCGCCATAAAGAGAATCCTTATTATTTGCCAAACACTGGTGGCGGTTGAATATACAATGGAGTTAATTTTCTCCAATCGCCGGCATCTTCTTCAAATTTTTCTGTCGCAATTTTTATCAAAATTTCTGCCAAATTATGTTCAATTTGTGTATACGAGGTAATTTCGTCAGTTATTTCCGAGAAAATTTTATACATACTATCATCACAAATTACGTAATAATCATCATTTTTAACAATTTCTTTGACATCATCTATCGCAATTGCACCTAAAATTTCTTCGTCCCAAACATAAGCCATATTTTTTCTGGCATCTAGTAAAACTAAAGTTTTTTTGCCGGTTTTTTTGACTTCGGAAAGTATTTCTAATGAAGAAACTCCTATTGTTTTTAGATTTAATTGCTGAGCCATAACCCTTGCGACAGTTGTACATGCTCTAATACCTGTAAAACTTCCAGGTCCTAAATCTGTTGCAATCGCTGTCAAATCTTGTGGTGTTAAATTGTTTTCTTTTAAAATTTTTGCAATTGTTGAAATTAAATATGCTGAATGATAAGTTTTATCCTTATTTTCGATAATTCTAGTATCTATAACTCTTCCATTATCAGCCAAACCAACATAAGTCTTATCAAGACAAGTGTCAAAAGTTAGTAACATTTTTCCAACTCCTCAAGAATTTTATCCTCTTTTTCACCAAACGATTTAAACGAATATTTTCTAAAATCATCGTCCTCATAAGTTACATTAATCTCAATACGATTAAAAGGAATTTCCTCTTGTGAAAATTCTGCCCACTCAACAAAAGTCAGAATTTTTCCCTCAGAATATTCTCTTAATTCGTCGCAAATGGTTTTGACACCAACGTTTTCAAGACGATATAAATCAAAGTGATAAACAGGAATTTTGCCTGTATGATATTCATTTAAAATAACAAAACTAGGACTTGTTACGTGTTCTTCAATTCCTAAATTTTCTGCCACAAGTTTTACAAAAGCAGTTTTTCCTGCACCAATCTCTCCAAAAAGACTAATAAAACAGCCGTTTTCTAGTAGTGGTGTGATTTTTTTCGCCAAAATTGAAGTATCTTCTAAAGATTTACATGTAACTTCAAATGAATACATTTTATCCTCTATTAATAATAACCTTATTTCTACCATGTTCTTTTGCAAAGTACAAGGCTTTATCGGCTTTAGTGTACAATTGTTGAGGTTCATCACCATCTTGATATTGATATACACCTACACTGATTGTAACTTGAATTTCGCTAATTTTAGCATCTTTAACTCCGGTCAAATCAACATGTCTTGCTTCAACAGCACTTCTTAAACGTTGTGCAACACTTCCTGCTTCTTCCAGTTTTGTGTAAGGTAATAATATCGCAAATTCTTCACCACCGTATCTTGATGGAATATCAGATTCTCTTAAACTTGATTTAATAATTTCTGCAACATTTTTCAAAACTTCATCACCAACTGCGTGTCCGTAGTTATCATTAACCTTTTTAAAGAAGTCAATGTCCAGCATTATTGCACATAACGGACGTTGTTGACGTTTTGCTGCCGCAACTTCTTGTTTCAAACGAACTTCAAATTGACGACGGTTATTTAAACCTGTCAATGCGTCTAAAGTTGCGTGTTGCAATACTTCTGCATACATATTTGCACGTTGAATTGTGATTGATGATTGTTTTGTAAGTTGGTCTATATAGTCAATTTCACGTTGTGAAAGTTTATCAACATGGCTATGTGCAACAATACAACCCAAAATTGAAGAATCGGCAGCAACCAATGGGAATAAACCTATTTTATTGTCGTCAGCCAATACATATTGAGTATCTGCGTTTACATCTTTCACCATATCTAAAATTTTTGTATCACGACAAGCCATTGGCCATACTAAATTAAATTCACCATTTTGTTTTAAGAAAATATAAATCAAGTGGTCTGAAATAAACTTATCAATCATTTCACCAATCAATGGAATGATATAACTCAAGTCGTACTGAGTTTCAATAATTTTTGCAATATTCTTCATTGATTCGTGGAAATCTATGTTGGCTTGCATCTTATCTGCTAAAACTTTGTTTTGAATTTTTAACGAAATTTGATATGCTGCAATAATCAATGCTTTAAAGAAGTCGATTGTCAAAATATCTGACATTGTTAAGTTGATAATAAGTTCAATCAAACCATAAGGTGTATCACCACGCATCAATGGGAATAAAATTGTATTCTTACGAGTGCTAATGTATTTGTTTATATCCCAGAAATCCTTGATATTAATACTATTATTGTTAATCAAAAAGTCATCGTATTTTGAATTTTTAACAACTCTATAAAGTTTTTCTACGTAATCTTTATCGTGAATTTCGTCAATTACAATCCAACTTTTTGTGTAATCTCTAAGGGTTTGAGTATTTTCGTCAAAAATATAAATGTTTAAATTTTCAAGTTTAATAATGCTTCTAAAAGATTCTGAAAGAGCCTCAATAATATCTGCCGGATCTGAATTTTGTGTTAAACTGATAGAAACTTGAGATAAAAAATTTAATTCTTTCGAGTTTACATTATCCTCAAATGCTTCACTCATAACTGCCCTTTCCGTCTATTCAAAAAAACTGTCAATATCGTTTACGCTTAATGACAAATCTCTTAATTCATCATGTACTTTATATATATTGTCTACCGAAACATGCAAATTTTCAAGTAAATCTAAAGGAATGTTATCATAATTTAAATTTTCGTTACTCATTATCGAATCAACTATCAAATTTGCAAGGTAAACAATTGAGCATTCTTTTTTAAACTTGAAACTATCTAGCGGATTGTGATGATATGTGATTATGTCGCAAAAAATTTCAGGCAAATTCCACGAATATGCAACAATATTCGCTATTTCGCAATGATTTAAACCGCAAAATTTTTCTTCTGCTTTCATTGTTTCAGCATCAGAAATGTTTTCTTGTTTGCAAACCTGTGAATAATTTTGCCAATCATATTGAGCCAAAATAATTTTTCCAATATCGTGCAAAAATGCTGCGGCAAAAATATCTTCTTTAAAATTTGATTCTACAAATTTTGATAACATTCTAGTACCTGATGCTACTAACAAAGAATATTTCCAAAATTCTTTGTAGTTAAAAGTTTGGTTATTTTTAACCACAAACATTTTATAAATACTTGCAGATAAAATAACACCTTTTATTGTTGTAAAACCTAAAATAGCAATTGCTTGTTGAATTGTAGAAATTTGTTTTGGAAAACCGTAATATGCGGAATTTACAAGTTTTAAAACTCTTGCGGTTAAACCAATGTCATTTGATATAACCTTTGATAAATCATTAACAGAAGCATTTTCATCTTGCATAATTTCAATTGATTTTGTAATTATTTCCGGCAAAGATGGAATATTTTTTATTTTTTCTGTTATAGTTGTTATTTTTCTTTCAAATTGAAGTGATTTTTCTTCTGTATCTTGAGTTAGATAGATAATTTCAACATTCATACGATTAAATTCATCAATAATCCAATCTCTAAAATCCTTGTTTCTGCTGATTATATTTGGATTTGCCACAATTAATTTATCAGATGCCGAAATTTGACTGCTCATCATATTTAACAAAACCGGTTTGAAATCATCTCTGGTACTAGTTTCTTCGCAGATTTCATTCAACTCAAGTCCATGAATTTTGCAGAAATTTTTAATATCAGCCGACTGTTTTGACAATTCCTCGGTTAATATATTTTCATTAATTTCATAACTGCAAATATATGCTATAGTTCTCAATCGTATATCCTTATTTGAATTCAAAAAGATGTTTTGAATTACATTTTCTAAAATTTTCAACAATCGCAGTATCGCTTTCGTCTGAGGTTGAAACTTTACCTTTAACCATTACAAGTTGTTCTTGTTCTTGCTCTTGTTGAATTTGCTTTTCTTTTTTATTTTTCTTTTTTGAATTTTTGTCGTTGTTTTTTTCAGAACCCATATTTTGCACTTGTTTATCAATTTCATCGGTAACTTTGCCTGTAAGTCCCTTTTGCAAGGCTTGCATTGATACAGAACTCAAAACGTCAAAAATATATTTTGAATGTACATCAGATGTTGTTGTAGAAAGCACTGCTGCCTTCTCCAGTTCATCTATCGCATAATTTTCCTCATGCAAATGCTTCAACATTAATCCAAGATTGTAATGAGCCTCGTAATTCATTGGTTCAGAGTCGATAGCCTTACAATAATACTCTCCGGCCTTTCTGTAATCGCCTAACAAGTGATATGTTAGGGCTAAATTATAATTCATATCATAATTATTTTTGACTATTTGAACGGCATTCTCATAAGCAACTATGGCTTTTCCTAACAATTCTTTTTTCTCTTTTTTTCTGTCTTTTGACAAATAAAGTGCTTTTTGTGAATATGCTCTGCCCATATTGTAGTATGCAATTGCTTTGTTTGCCGTTTCACTTTTTTTATTATCAAAAATAAATGGTATTGCAATAAGTTTATGTTGAGAGCCTACAATCGATTGATATTGCATAATTGCACTATCAAAATCCCCTAATTTTTCTGCGGTAATTATACCCAAATTCATTCTTGCAACTGTATAATTATCTTTTGCTAAAATTGCATTTTGATATGCTTGAGTTGCTGAAAAATAATCTTCGTACGCAACAAAAATATTACCTAAATTTAGCCATGCCTCATAATGTTGAGGAAATATGTCTAAACCAGTTTGGTAAGCATCAATAGCATCTTGCATTCGATGTTCCTTAAAGGCTTTATCACCGACATGCACAAAATACATTCCCCGAATCTTGTTAATCTGTTGCATGCCAAAATCTCTGCCAATAGTGCAACAATACAATAAAAACAACACTATCAGTCCAAGAAATATTTTTATAATAATATCTAGTATTTTACCCATATATTCATATTAATATCTTAATAATATACACGCAAGTATTTATGTAAAATTAATAATTTTCCATTAACTTATCGTAAAATTCTAAATGTCTTGTTGCAAGTTTTAATTTATTCAACTTTTTATAGCAAAACGCAAGGTTGTATTGAAAATCAGGCTCTGTATTTTTTAATTCCACAGCCTTTTCTAAATATTTTCTGGCTTTTTTATATTCTCCTAATCTCAAATACGCACAACCTAAATTGTAATATCCATAAGCAAAATCAGGTTTTAATTTAACTACAACCTTATAATTATCAATTGCAAGTTGAGGTCGTTCCTCATCAAGATAAATGTTTGCAAGGTTATAATAAGGTTTGTAATATGTTTTATCAACTAAAATAGCACGTTTGAACATAAACGCAGCCTCTGAAATTTGATTTTTATCTTGTAACAAGTTTCCCATCAATAACCAATCCTCAGCCGTTTTATCTGCCTCTGGAATTGATTGTAAAATCTTTATAGCCTCAACGATATTATTGTCATTATAATAAGCAATTGCCTGTTGAGATTTTGTCATTTCCTCTGCAAAAACAAAACCTCCAAGTGCAAAAATTAACAATGTGATTAAAAACTTCTTCATACAAAAATTATAGATTAAATAAATAAAACAGTCCATTATTGGAAATAAAAAATAACATGTGTAACCATATTATTGATGTCTCTTTTACTGATTACACCCTCGTTTGTTGCGATTTGGACGGGGGTTCTTTTTTATTTGCGTTACAAAACTTAATAAAAGTCTGAAATCATGTCAATTATTGCGTTTGGAAATACTTTATATGTTTGTAAGGCTAGAAATCTTACGAAATTGGTTTAAATTGGTTAAAAAGATAACGCAAGTTATTGGAGGTTTTAAAATGTCAGTAAATTTTGGTATGGTAAATCCGAATGCAGGAATGAGCATAATGGATATGCCAATCCTTAACGCATACTCTGGTACAGGAATGATGAATCCTGCAATGAGTTATGGATACGGTGCAGGAATCGGCACTTTTGGCAATGTATTGAACCCTCAATATCAAATGCAAACAATGCAACAATGGGATAATTTTGGAATAAGCCGTCAGGTTGCTCAATATCAAAACCAAAACAATGCTCAATTCCAAATGGCATCTCAAACAGAAAATATTTCAAGACAAATTCAAATCTTGAGAACTGAAATTCAAAACAACAATCAAGATAACGTTAAAGCGGAATATAATAAACTTTTAGCAGCGGTTAAAGCCTCTTATGGTTCACAAATTGCATCAGGAGTAAGTCCAGAAGAAGCAGAAGCACAAGTTAAAGCATATGCAGAAAGATTATATGCTCAACAAACAGGCTCATATATAACAGATGATATTAAAAATAATTCATCAAGTTCATTCTGGTCAGGCGTTAAACAAATCTTGACATTCGGCTTTGGCAACAAAACAACTGCTGATGAAAATATCTCAATGATTAACGGCACAAAACAAACTACCGCTTCTAAAGCATCTAGAGTTGCAGGTAATGTTGTTGGCGGTTTATTCGGCGGTTTACTTGCTGTTGGTTCGTTCTTATTACTAAAAGGTAAAAAAGCATAAGACTCAATAAATAAGAAGTTTTATTATAAAGATATTTTTAAGTAGTAAAAGTTAGTCTTTTAAAGTCTAATTTTTACTACTTTGTTTACAAAACTTCACAAAACCCTAAAAACATGGCAATTATTGCGTTTCAAAATACTTTACATGTATGTAAGGAAAAATAAACTTACAAAAAATGGTTTAAATGGTTTCATAATAACGCAAGTTATTGGAGGTTTTAAAAAATGACAGTTAATTTTGGCATGGCAAATCCATACATGTATAACATGGATGCAGACACAATTATGAATGCCCCAATATTAAATGCCAATACCGCAATGGGTGGTATGGGATACGGATATGGAATGGCAGGAATGACAACTCCATATACCGGTGTCGGCACTTTTGGCAATGTATTGAACCCTCAATATCAAATGCAAACAATGCAACAATGGGATAATTTTGGAATAAGCCGTCAGGTTGCTCAATATCAAAACCAAAACAATGCTCAATTCCAAATGGCATCTCAAACAGAAAATATTTCAAGACAAATTCAAATCTTGAGAACTGAAATTCAAAACAACAATCAAGATAACGTTAAAGCGGAATATAATAAACTTTTAGCAGCGGTTAAAGCCTCTTATGGTTCACAAATTGCATCAGGAGTAAGTCCAGAAGAAGCAGAAGCACAAGTTAAAGCATATGCAGAAAGATTATATGCTCAACAAACAGGCTCATATATAACAGATGATATTAAAAATAATTCATCAAGTTCATTCTGGTCAGGCGTTAAACAAATCTTGACATTCGGCTTTGGCAACAAAACAACTGCTGATGAAAATATCTCAATGATTAACGGCACAAAACAAACTACCGCTTCTAAAGCATCTAGAGTTGCAGGTAATGTTGTTGGCGGTTTATTCGGCGGTTTACTTGCTGTTGGTTCGTTCTTATTACTAAAAGGTAAAAAAGCATAAGACAAATCTCAATCAAAAAATCATAAATCATAACAAAAATCAGCCTATATAGGCTGATTTTTGTTGAATAATGATGTAATTTTATTGACGTTGGCTAAGTTCTTTGTCAATCAAGTAAATTACACTTTTACTTTCGCCATATAGTTTTAATTTTGTATAGATATTGTACGCAGATTCTTCTTCCTCAATTTGTTCTTTTAGCATTTGTTCTAAAAAGTTTTGTGTTACAAAAGCATTTTCTTCTTTAGCCATAATTGCGATATTTCTTATAACCTCTGTGATATGTTTTTCGTGAGCAAGAATTTGTTTTGCTGTTTCAATTGGCGAATGAAAAATACTTTCGGGTGTTGCTATTTGAGTAAGTTCAATTTTTCCGTTCATTGAGGTCATAAAGTTGAAAACCATCATTCCATGGTTAACTTCTTCCTCTGCTTGTTTTTTGCACCAATGCCCAAAACCGGATAACCCGTTTTCGTTAAAATAATGAGCCATCGATAAATATAGATATGCAGAGTAAAACTCTTTATTTATCTGCATATTAAGTGCGTTATTAATTCTTTCACTAAACATTAAAATCTCCTTTGAATAAGCCATGAATATTACATAATGCTCTTGCCCATAAAGAAGGACAATCGCATTTTACTCTTAATTCAGGTTCTTCTTGTATGTCTAAAAATTTTGTTTTTATATATTTTTTATCGTTTGAAATTGCTTGAATAAAATTAATATGATGTTCTTCACTCATCGGGTGTTTTTCTGCACCAATTCTAATTTTTACACCTTCAATTGTTTTTTCAATTACAGGAATATGTTTATCTTTTAAACTTTCTTCTTCCGAAACATTTGTTTTAACAAGTTCCATAGGTTGTTCACAACAAACCAATTCTCCCTCACCTGCTTGTAATACTTCTACAAGATTTTGACAGACATTACATCTGTATAACTCTAATTTTTCAGTCATAATTTCTCCTTTCACGTGTAGTATATGGAGAAATATTAAATTTAACATTGGTAAGTTAACCCATTTGTGGTAACATATCGACTATGGATAAGATAAAAAAACATTATGAAGAATTAATTCAACAATACCGACAAATATTCGTATCTGTATTGAATGCAATGCAGGGTGAAATCAATTCTTTAAAACACGAAGATATAAAAAATTATCTTGAAGTTGAAGTAGAAAAACATATTCAGTTGCAGAGAAATCTTGTTATTGAACGCAGAAAAAACTTCAACTGTAAAATGTGTGGTGCGTGTTGCAGACTTGCTATTAGCGAATTTTCACCTGCAAATTTATTAGAAAAAGCCTCAAAAGGTGATAACTATGCAAAAGAATTTATCTCAACATTTTCACCATACGAAAAAGAAGAAGATGCAGAAAAACAATTTCCCTTGTACATAGAATTAATCAAAGAATCCGGCGAAAATGTTTATTATTACCATTGCAAAAAAATTACAGAGGATAATAAATGTTCTGACTATGAAAACAGACCTTCAATTTGTAGAGATTATCCGGATAATCCTATCCAATTACTTCACCCGACTTGTGCATTTATAGGTTGGCACGAAAGCATTCAAAAAATTGTTCTTATGATAAAAGCAATGAACGAAATCAGAGAACATTTTAAAAAAGAATTAGAAAAAGGGAATATTTAACCCTTTATTGAGGAGAAAATGGAAAAAACTATTCTTTCAGGTTTAAATTTAAACGAAATTGAAACGTTATTAGAACCGCTAAAAGCAAGTAAATTCAGAGCAAAGCAAATTATGAACTGGGTTTATCTAAAATCTGTTTCTAATATTGATGAAATGACGGATTTGTCATTAAAATTCAGAGAACAACTGAAAGAAATAGCAACAGTAACAAGTACTATAATAAAAAGAAAACAAGTCAGTAAAGACGGAACAATAAAATATTTAGTTGAATTTCCTGACGGACAATGTGTAGAAACAGTTCTTATGCGATTTGATAATCGTGCAAATCTTACCGCTTGCGTAAGTTCACAAGTTGGTTGTGCGGTAAATTGTTCGTTCTGTGCAACCGGCAAGGGTGGATTTATCAGAAACCTAACTGCCTCTGAAATTGTAGAGCAAGTGTTAACAATTCAAAGGGATACAGGTTTAAAGGTTACAAACGTTGTATTTATGGGACAAGGTGAACCTATGCTTAATCTTGATAACGTATTGCAAGCAATAGAAATCTTTAACATAAATTGTCAAATCGGTGCAAGAAGAATTACTGTTTCGACAAGTGGAATTGCACCTAAAATTTCAGAATTTGCAAAGGCTAATAATCAATCTACGCTGGCATGGTCGTTACATGCACCAACCGATGAAATCAGAAATAAAATTATGCCAATAAACAAAAAATATCCTCTTGCAGAAATGAAAAAAGCACTTGATAAATATTTTGAAATTGCAGGCAGACGTGTAACTATTGAATATCTTTTAATTAAGGATTTGACTGACACAATGGACTGTGCAAAAAAATTGGCAGAATTACTTCATTCAATGAAGTGCAATGTTAATTTAATCCCTTATAATCCTGTTATTGAAAACGATTATAAAAAACCTTCAAATAATTCTATCATGAAGTTTAAATACATTTTAGAACATTCCGGAAAAAAAGTTACTGTAAGATTAGAGCGTGGTGCGGATATTGATGCTGCTTGCGGTCAATTAAGGGGGAAAGTTGAATAATAACCCGATTTTGGATAAAAATTTGTCTTTTATTTCAAAATATAATCCAAAATTATCAGAAAAAATTATGAAAATTGAGTCGTTAACAAATGATATTTCGTTTGTTAATACAGTTTTAAATGAGCCAAATTTGCAATACAATGGTATATTTTTACATAGCAAATATGGTGCAGAATCTGAAGCGAAAGAAATTTTTGAAAAAGTTCAAAACACAGAGTTTTCAATGAATGTAATTTTTGGTTTTGGCTTAGGATATTTGTTTCAAGAATTCGCAATAAACTCTAAAGGTTTAGTTTTTGTCTTTGAACCGGATATTGAAATTTTAGCAACAACTCTTGAAGTAGTTGATTTTTCAGAAGAATTATCTAGAAAAAACGTATTCATTTTCAATGATTTTGATGAATTACAAAAGCGATATTTAGAAAGTTATATTTATAATTCTGAAACAACAATAACATTTTTGCCTTCGTATAAACATCTTTTCAGTAATGAATTAAACATCTTTGCAAAAGAACTTAACCTTACAATGGGTTCTGCAATTATGGATAATAATTACATAAAATATAAATTAGTTCCTGCGGTAAAAACAGTTTGTACTAACTTAGAATATTTGCTCAATGAACCGCCACTTGGAACTTTTGAGAATATTTATCAAGGCAAAACAGCATTATTAATATCAGCAGGGCCAAGTTTAGATAAAAATATTGAAGTAATAAAAAAATATAGAGATAATGTAATTATTTTTTCTGTAGGACAAGCCTTAAGAACGCTCATGACAAATGACATAACCCCTGATTTTGTCGGTTTGGTTGAAACAGGAAATCAAATGTCGCAATTGGACGGACTTGATACATCAAATATTAATTTAATTCTAGAGCCATTAACTTATACAGGATTACACAATTCTAAATTTAAAAATATTATTTCATATCCGTCAAAAACTTCTACTCCAAACCTTATTTGGACATCAATTGCAGATATTGATGCATCAAAATATATTTCCAGTGGTACAGTGTCTTATATGATACTATACTCTGCTTTACTATTAGGTTTTAAAGATTTAATTCTTGTGGGGCAAGATTTAGCATTCTTAGACGGTAAATGTTATTCGAAAAATTCCCAACATAATGGTTTAATATATGAATATGATGAAAAAATAGGAAAAGCAACAGTAAAAGTTGAAGATATGAAAGTTTTTGCGGATTCACTTTTAAGTAAAAATCTGAATCTTGAAGAATCCCAAAAAATTTCGTTAGCAAATCAAAGAATTGAAAATATAAATAAAAATCTTTGTAATGTTACAGGAATAAAAGGCTCTCAATTAGTAACAACACTTGATTACGCATCTTTTATAAGTCAGTTTGAAGCATTTGCACAAAAATTTAAAAATAAAGTAAATCTCTATAATACCTCTCTTGAAGGTGCAAAAATAGAGGGTTTTGAGGATATGCCATTAGAAGAACTTTTGCAAAATAAACCTAAAGTTGAAAGAATTGAAATAAAAAATAATTACAAATATGATTTGCAAAATATAGTGAAAAACATCAAAACAGAAATTAGCACACTTGAAAGAATTTTAAAAATGTTAGAATCCGCAAGTACATTAATGGCAAATTTTGACAAAGAGTACAACTGTAGACATATTGTAACTGACACTTGCATAAAATATTTTAAACAATTGATGATGTTATATATCGACCTTACAGAAACTTTTGGTATAAAAGATAAAATTTTTATAATGCTTCAAAAACCATACCAACAAGAGTTGAATTATGTTTTAAAAACCAGCAATAACCACGATTCTATATCAATAAATAAGGTTTATCAATGTCTAAAAGTTTATATGACATCAGTAAAGAAGAATATTACAGACGTAAAAGAAATATTAGAAATAAAGGTGAAAAATATAAATGAAATGTCTAATTCAAAGAGTTAAAAAAGCCTCAGTAAGAATTGGCGGCGAACTTTATTCAAAAATAGATACCGGTATTTTAGCACTGCTTGGTGTAGAAAAAGGGGATTCTATTACAAATGCTGAAAAATTGGCTGATAAAGTTCTAAAATTACGAATTTTTGAGGACGAAAACGGCAAAATGAATAAATCTTTGCTTGATATACAAGGCGAAATGCTTGTTGTATCACAATTTACGTTATGTGGAGATTGCAAAAAAGGTACTCGGCCAAGTTTTGACAAATCAGAAAAGCCAGAACTTGCCAATAAGTTATATGAAGATTTTGTAACTATTGTCAAAACCGCTGGAATTAAGACTGGGACTGGAAAATTTGGGGCAATGATGGACGTGGAACTCATAAATGACGGTCCTGTAACATTTATGGTGGAAAAATAATTTTTTTTTTGTTATAATGGGATATGTAAAACGCATATAAACACATATAGATAAACTAGATTTAGAAGGAAAAATTAGTCCGTTATTTGATTTGATGGGATTATTGGTTTAAAAATAAAAAGATATTAGAAAAGAAAATTATAACAAGAGGCATGCCGTATGTACGTAAATAAATGTATTAAGTGTGGAACAGAATTTGAAACAAAAAACCCTAAAAGAGTTATTTGTCCTAATTGTTTATACCCTGACAAAAATATGATGCCATCAGGCGGTGGCAATTCTGATGAAAACGAACATCAACACCAACAACAAGAAGAATTTAACAATAACGAAGAAAATCAAGATAAACAAGAAATTCAAAATAGTTACAATTCTGATGATTATTCTAATGGTGGTGGCTCTTATTCAGCAGGTGGATACTCTGCTGGTGGCTATTCAGCCGGAGGATACTCTGCCGGCGGATATTCAGCAGGTGGGGGCTACGATAGACCAAAACGTAATTATAATCAAGGCGGTTATCAGCAACGTGGCAGTTACGGACAAGATAGACAAGGTGGTTACCAATCACGAGGCGGCTACAGTCAAGACCGTCAAGGCGGATACCAACAACGTAGCAGTTATGGACAAGATAGACAAGGTGGTTACCAATCACGAGGTGGCTATAGTCAAGACCGTCAAGGCGGATACCAACAACGTAGCAGTTATGGACAAGATAGACAAGGTGGTTATCAATCAAGAGGCGGTTATAGTCAAGACCGTCAAGGCGGATACCAACAACGTAGCAGTTACGGACAAGGTAACTATCAACAAAGACGTCCTCAAAGTGGCGGATTTAATCGTGGTAGCGGTAGACCTCAAAGCGGAGGTTTCAATCGTGGTGGCAGACCTCAACGTCCACAAAGACCTCAACAACAAAAACAATTGCTTGTTA
Source organism: uncultured Candidatus Melainabacteria bacterium (assembly GCA_934717745.1). Lineage (GTDB taxonomy): Bacteria > Cyanobacteriota > Vampirovibrionia > Gastranaerophilales > Gastranaerophilaceae > UBA6984. The sequence goes on from CAKUZB010000007.1 coordinate 27,211, forward strand.
GCAAAGAGCAATTAGAACAAATTGAAATGTTATATAAATCGATGCTTCCTTTGCCAAATCCTGATGCACATGAAGTTATCGGTGAAAAAATCGGTTTAGAACCAAGAAAAGTATTCTTTGGTATTAACTTAATTCGCCAAAAAATGATGCTTCCGAAGTTACCATTTCCTAAACGTAAATTGGCAATTTCGCCGGATCAATTAATGGCAATCAGAAGTTTATATGAACCATTATTACCACTTCCTCCAATTGGTTGTCATAAAATCATCGCAGTACAATTAAAAATGGATGAATGGCGTGTTCACGTAGGTATCGGCTTAATCAGAAGTCAAATGGGGCTTGAACGTTGGAATCAAGACAGAGAAGATGCTCCTGAAGAATTTAAGAAAAAAGCCGAAGAAGAATCTAAAGAAACAAAGGTTAAAAAAACAACAAAAGCAAAAAAATCTACTAAAGCAGAAGTAGAAGTAGAAGAAACTCCTGCAAAAACCGAAGCAGAAGTGGAAGCAGAACCAGAAGCGGAAGCCGTTGAAGAAAAGCCTAAAAAAAGAGGTCGCAAACCTAAAAAGACTGATGAAGAAGAATAAAGACGAATATATTTCTATCGGTAAAATTTTAAACTTTCATGGAATTCAAGGTGAGGCTAAAGTTGGTTATTCAAAAAATCAAGCAGAGTTTTTGAAAACCTTAAAGTCTGCCTTTATTGAACATGAAAATGAATTTAAACCTTTCAATATAAAATACGTAAAGTTTAATAATAAATTTGCGATAATAAAATTTGAGGGAATAAACTCGATTAACGATATTTTAGTTTACAAAAACTGTTTAATATACGTACCTCAAGACGAATTTGAAGAAGCCTTAGAAGAAGGTGAATATTTAGTTGATGATTTAGTTGGTTTAGATGTTTACTCTAACGATAAAAAGGTCGGAGTTGTTGTCGGTGTATCTTCGAATGGTGCAAATAATTTGCTTTCTGTTAGAGGTTTATCAAAAAAAATCTCACTTGTTCCTTTTGTCGACGCAATTGTTCCTGAAGTCGATTTGGAAAACAAAAAAGTTTATATCAATGAAATTCAAGGATTAATTGAATAATGAAATTTGATGTTTTAACATTATTTCCTGAAATGATAGAGTCTTATTGTAATTGTAGTATTTTGAAACGTGCAAAAGAATCTGAAATAATTTCAGTAAATACTGTAAATCCAAGAGATTTTACTTTGGATAAGCATAAAAAAGTTGACGATACCCCTTATGGTGGCGGTGCCGGAATGGTTTTGATGGCACAACCTTATGTCGATGCGTACGAAAGTATTATGCAAACAGAGAATTGCTGTACTTTAATGATGACACCTCAAGGTGAACCTTTTAATAACAATGTAGCGAAGGAATTAGCGACTTTTAACCAAATAATTATTTTATGTGGACATTATGAGGGTTATGACGAAAGAATCAGAGAAATTATCAAGCCGAGAGAAATCTCACTGGGAGATTTTGTTTTGACAGGCGGAGAATTACCCGCTTTATGTTTAATTGACTGCATTAGTAGAAAAATTGAAGGGGTTTTGGGCAAAATAGAATCTGCCGATGACGATAGTTTTGAAAACGGATTGTTGGAGTATCCTCAATATACAAAGCCTAGAGAATACAGGGGGTTATCCGTTCCTGAAGTATTATTAAACGGTAATCATAAAGAAATAAACGAATTTCGACAAATACAAATGCTGGAACGAACAAAACAAAGGCGTCCTGACCTGTTAAAAGATTAATTAAAATTATTATATTTTGGATTTACTGCAACCCATTCAAACGGTTGATTATCAGGTGATGTAGGCATTGATTTTACAAAAGTTCCGCCATAACGACCTCTTGTAAAATAAACCAATCCCTCTTTTTCAAGATTATTAAATGCCTTTCTTATTGTATTCGGACTAACGTCCATAAGAGTTGACATCTCCATTATTGACGGTAATTTAGAGTTTATTGAATATTTTTCAATAATCAAATTTTTTATTGCATCTTGAATTCTGTTATAGCGATAACCCGCAGTAAATTGAGATTTTGCAAAAACAGAGGATTCAATATTAGGTTCAAAATCAGAGGAATTTGGAAGTTTAACAACACAAGTTCCATATCTGCCACGCTTTGGTAAAAGAATTCCTTCTTGAGTTAAAATATTCAACGCATCATGAATTGTTTTTATGCTAACTTTCATCTTTTCCGCAAGTTTTTGGTGCGTTGGTAATTTTTCGCCAATCTTAAATTCGTTAGAGATATACGTTTTTAAATCATTTGCGACTTTTGTAATTAACGTAACAGAATTATCCTGCTTAATCTTGAAATCATCAGTTTTTAAAACCCAACTTTGATCCTTATTTGAAGTTTTTTCAACTATTTCAAGTTCAACAAGGGCTTCCATTGCACTCCCTGTCGTGTTAATTGGAATATTAATATATTGCGAGATTGCTCGAACAGACGGTAACTGTTCACCTTTTTTAAAATTATTTTTTAGGATAAATGTTTTTATCAACTCAATAGCAAAATCACGTTTTGAAGAAGATTTTCTTAATGTCGAATTTTTATTTTTAATGTCCGCAATCATAGTACCAATGCACTGTTTAGAGTATACAAGACCTTTATTTTCTAACTGTCTGTAAATATTTTGAACAGTACCTGTACTAATATCCAACAAGTCTGCCATTAAAGATTTTGGGGGCATTAAGTCATTTTGATGAATAGTTTTTTCGTAATTTTCTTCAATCCAGTTTTCAATACTTTTAACCAAATATTCGGTTTTTGAGCCGGAAATATTGACGTTAATAAAGTCTGCAAACTCACTAATAGGAATTTGTCTTAATTTTGACTTGTCGGGTTGAACGAAATTCTTCATTGCATTATTCTAACATATTTATAAAAAAACAATCAATATTTTAATTAAAACTTAATATTAAACGAAAAACTTAATAAAATTTGATTTTCATAAGTGTTTGTTTTACGATTTTAGTAACAAAGTGATGCCGGGTTGGAATTAAAAACCTTACCGGCGAGTACATATAAATTAAGGAGAATGCAATGGCATCAAAAAATTTTTTATTCACTTCTGAATCAGTAACAGAAGGACACCCAGACAAGGTTTGCGACCAAATTTCAGACGCAATCTTAGATGAATTTTTAACGAAAGACAGTAAATCTCGTGTAGCCGCAGAAACTACCGTAACAACAGGTATGGCTCTTGTTTGCGGTGAAATTACTTCTGATTGCTACGTAGATATTCCTCAAGTAGTTAGAAACACAATTAAAAATATCGGTTATGAAGGTGAAAACGGTGGCGGATTTGATTACAAAACTTGTGCCGTACTTACAAGTATTGACGAACAGTCAACTGATATCGCAGGCGGTGTAAACAAAGCCTTAGAATCAAGAGATGATAATGCTGATGTTTCATCACAAGAAACTGAAGAAATTGGTGCAGGCGACCAAGGTATTATGTTTGGATATGCTTGCAACGAAACACCTGAATTAATGCCTTTACCAATTAGTTTGGCTCACAGACTATCATACAGATTATCAAGAGTTAGAAAAAAAGGTTTAGTTGATTATTTAAGACCTGACGGAAAATCTCAAGTAACAGTTGAATATGTTGATGGAAAACCATCAAGAATTCACACAATCTTAATATCAACTCAACATGACCCTGTAATTGGTACAGAAAGTGATAATCAAAAAGTTCAAGCAATTATTCAAAAAGATATTAGAGAACTTGTAATTGATTATGTGTTTAAAAATGAAAAAATTAAACCTGATGAAAACACAATTATCCTTGTAAATCCATCAGGACGTTTCGTAATTGGTGGCCCTCAAGGTGATGCAGGTTTAACAGGCAGAAAAATCATCGTTGATACATACGGCGGATACTCAAGACATGGTGGCGGTGCATTCTCAGGAAAAGACCCAACAAAGGTAGACCGTTCTGCTGCTTATGCTGCAAGATACGTTGCTAAAAATATCGTAAAAGCAGGTCTTGCAGAAAAATGTGAAATTGAATTAGCATACGCAATTGGTGTTGCTGAACCAATTTCTGTTTTAGTTGATACATTCGGAACCGGCAAACTTTCTGATGAAGATTTGTCAGAAATTGTTAACAAATCATTTGATTTAAGACCGGTTGGTATTATCAACAAATTTGATTTAAGAAATTTACCGGCAAAAAATGGTGGTAAATTCTATCAAAAACTTGCTGCTTACGGACACATGGGCAGAACTGATTTAGAAGTTCCATGGGAAGAAACAGACAAAGTTGAAGAATTACAAACTATGGCTCAATCATATTCTGCTTTAGTTTAATTGAATAAATTTGAGGGGTATTTTTATGCCCCTCATTTATTTTATGGGGGATATTTTGAATTTTACAAAAAGAGTTTTATTTATAGGAATACCTGATATGGCTTACGTTTGCCTTGATGGTTTACTTCAAGCAGGTGTAAATATTGTTGGTGTTTTAGGTCCTAAAAAATCTCATAGCACATATGCTAATTTCAGGCAGTTTGCTTTATCAAGAAAAATGAATTTTATCGAGTGGGATAGCCTTAGAGATGAGAAATTTCTTGAAACTATAAGGGCGTTGAACTTAGATGTTGCTGTTGTTGCGTCATTTAATTACAAAATTCCAAAAGAGGTTATAGATATTCCAAAATACGGAATTATCAATATTCACCCGTCATTATTACCAAAATACAGAGGTGGAAACCCTTATTCTACCGTAATTATTAACGGAGAAAAGGAAACAGGTGTAACACTTCATTTTATGGACGAGGGATTTGACACCGGTGATATAATTACTCAAAGAAAAGTTGAAATCTCGCCAATCGAAACAATGGGAACTCTTTTCAACAGATTGAATTTGTTAGGAATGCAAATGTTAGTTGGAGTTTTGAACGATTTGGAAAAAGGTGATTTACCAAGATATACTCAACCAAAAGGAGATTTTATTACAGGTCAAAGTCTTAAAGACGAAGATTTATTTATCGATTATACTAAATCAGCCGTTGAGGTTGATAGATTTATCAGGGGATTGAATCCATTTTTAATCGCATCGACAACATTCAGAGGCAATATGATTAAAATATTTATGTCGAATGTTTTTGAAGGAGATTCTTCGAAGTTTTCGCCTGGTTCAATAGCAAAAGTTGAAAACGACAAATTTTATATTGCAACAGGTGATGGTTTTATATGTCCTACAGCGATACAATTCGGAAGTTTCTTTGTTGGAAATACTCAAGATTTTATCAAAATTTTAGCCCCAAAAACAGGTGAGGTTTTTAAATAATGGAAGAATTAAAATTTTTAACAGCAGGAATGCCAATTAGAACAGATAAGAAAAAAGGGTACGAAGATGCCTTTAGGATTCTGGATGAAATGAATTTGGACGGAATTGAAGTTGAATTTGTTCAAGGTGTTCGAATGAGCGAAAAATCAAAAGAACTTGTAAAAAATGCCTCAAAAGAAAGATTGTTTACGGCTCATGGCCCATTTTTTATTAACTTGAACGCAAGAGAGCCTGAAAAAATTGAAGCAAGCATTCAAAGAATTATTGACACCGCAACTGTTGCAAATGAATTTGGTGGCTATAGTATCACTTATCACGCAGCATTTTATTTAAATAATGATAAAGAAATCGTCTACAAGCGTGTTGTTGAACAAACTTCAAAAATTATTGAAATTTTAGAAAAAAATAATAACAAAATCTGGGTTAGACCTGAAACAACCGGAAAAGGAACTCAATGGGGTGATGTAGATGAAATTGTAAGACTATCAAAAGAATTTGAGCAGGTTTTACCTTGCATTGATTTTTCTCATATACATGCAAGAAGTGGCGGAGGCTTTAATACATACGAAGATTTTTGTAACATATTAGAAAAAATTGGAACAGAATTGGGCGATATTGCACTAAACAATTTTCACGCACATTTGGCAGGAATCGCTTATACGGCAAAAGGGGAGCGAAATCACTTGCCACTAGAGGACTCTGATATGAATTACAAAGATTTACTAAAAGCATTGAAAAAATTTAACGTAAAAGGGGCTTTAGTATGTGAAAGTCCAAACATTGAAGATGATTGCAAATTAATAAAGGAGTACTATACAACATTATGATAAACGAAAAATCACCTCTATTCTATGAACAAGAATATTTTGTAAGATACAGCGAAATGGATTACAAAAAACAATTAAAACCATCGGCATTTTTAAACTTTTTGCAAGACGTTGCAACAAATGCCGCAGATAAAGTTGGTTTTGGATATTACGATATTGTAGACAAAAATTTAGGGTGGTTTTTATTAAAATACCACATGGAATTTAACGATTATCCGAAAAATGTAGAAGATTTAATTTTTAAAACCGAAGCACGTGGTTGCAATAAATTATTTGCACAACGTGATTTTGAAGTTTATACTAAATCCGGTGAATTGGTTGGCAGAATTCTAAGTTACTGGACACTTGTTAACCTTGCAGATAAATCAATTGTACCTCCGTCAGAGGTTTTTCCGGACAAAATGAAAAAAGTTGAAAAAAGAGAAGACGACATGTCTTTTGCAAAAATTCATCCACTTGAAAGAATTGATTTTACAGAAGAATTCAAAGTAAGATTTGACGATATTGACGTAAATCAACACGTAAACAATATGAATTACATAATTTGGGCTTTCGAAGCATTACCAAAGGATTTTAGAAGTAATTATAAATTAAAAACTTTAGAAATGGTTTACAAAAAAGAAATTCAATACGGAAATATTGTTTTATCAGAGGTTCAATTAGACGAAAATATTGCAAAAATTTCTGTAAAAAATAAAACAACAGACGAAGATTTATGCTTAATTGAAGCAGAATTTGTAAAATTTTAAAAAATTCTAAAAGCATGATGAGGAGTGATTTTCAACGAGTTTTAGCAATATTAACTTATGTAACAAAAATAACAATGTTTCGTCTAAAACTAGCAAAAATCATGAGTTTTCGGACTTTATATAAATGTAGGTAAGTTTATATATTATATTGTGTGGAAACAATGACAGTTAATTCAATTAGTTTGGCTCAAAATTTATTGACAACAAATAACAATACACAGTCTAAGACGTCGAATGTTTCATTTAGAGGTGGCGAAGCACCTGATTTGGAAGCATTAAAGGCAAAGCAAGACGAATTTAGGCGAATGTCAGAGCAAGTTGGCGGTCAAAATAGTACGCTTGGAAAACTTGGAAAACTTGCAACAAAGGTAATCGGTGTTGTTATTGCATTTACTGCGGCAAAAATTTGTTTGGACAAAGCGGCAAACATGATTGGTGGTGCTGTGGGTAAATATGCGGATAAAGCCGTAGAAAAAGCAACTGAAAAAGCGGCAGAAAAGGCTGTTGGTAAAACTGCGGAAGAAGCGGCAAAAATTGCAGAATCTGCAACAAAATTAGCAGGCAAAGTTGCAAAAGCAAAAAGTATAGGTAATACAGTTCAAAAATATGCAGTTAATATTATTGCTGGTGGTGCAGCAGTGGGTACTGCAATGCAAGATTTCGGTCTTGTAAAAAAACAAGTAGCAACAACTTCAGATAATTTAGTTGATAATGCTATTGACAATAGTAGTAGTTACGGTTATAATTCAGGTGAAGGTTCAACTTCTAATGGTGAATATAACGTTAGTGATGATGAATTTTAGGTAAAACTTAAGGAGGTTTACTGTTATGATGATAAGTCCTGTTTCAGCAGCAAGAGTATCTTTCAGAGGTGTAGATGCAATGGACGCAATTGAAAAAACTCAAAAAGCAATGCAAACTTTTAACAACCTTAAAGAAGGTAGCGATGAGTTTACAAAGAACATGAAAACAGATACTGAAGCATATTCAGATGCAGTAACTTCAAACATAACAAAAGCAGCAGAAGAAAATGAAGCGTTGAAACCTTTAGCAGATGCGGCAAATTCAAAAGTTGGTAAAAAAATTGCTGACATCTTTGGTAGTTTCACAGCATTCTGTACAAACATTGCAGGCACAGCATCTACTGTTTCTACAATTTCTAAATAAGAATTTTATTATAATTAATAACAAAAATAGCGGACTTGAAAAAGTTCGCTATTTTTTTATGCTAAGATAAAAATATGAACAACATCACATTTAACATAAAAAAAGTAAATGAAAACGATATAATTTCAGAATTAAACAATATTGGTTTTGACAATTCATACGTGAAACAAGGTCAAAACAAATATAAATATATCAATATAAAAATTTTTGCATTAACTTTACCTCAGGCAAACATTTTAAAACAAACAGCATTGACTGTCGGTGCTGATTGTGCGGTTCACAGAGATGTTTTAACAGCAAAAATAAACTCTACTGACTGTATTTTAGGTGGAAGTTATTCGCAAATAAAGAAAATTATTCAAAAAATTCTTATGCAACCGTTTTCAATGGAAAAACTTGCACTTGAATTAGAAAATTTTTTAGCACAAGAAAACGAGAAAAAAAATCCACAAATCGTTGGCATTCTTAACTTAACAAAAAATTCTTTTTCTGATGGCGGAATGTATTACGATTTTGACAAGGCTGTCAAGCATTTGAACGAAATGATTGAAGATGGTGCAGACATTATTGATATTGGTGCAGAAAGTACGAAACCTTACTCTACTCCGGTAAGTGCTGATGAGCAACTTGCGGTGATAGAACCAATTATGAAGTACATCAGTAATCGCAATATTGTTGTACCAATTAGTATCGATACTCGCTCTGCTGAGGTTGCGAAACGCACAATAGATTTGGGTGCGTCTATAATTAATGATGTTTCCGGATTTGATTATGATGAAAATATGGCAAATGTAGTTGCTGAGGCTGGAGTTAAGGTTATTTTACAACATTCTCAAGGTACTCCGGAGAATATGCAAAATAACCCTCAGTATGAAAATTTAATTGACGACATTTTTTTAAATTTAAAAAATATAAAATTAAAGAAAGCATTAGAGTCAGGAATTAAAAAAGAAAATGTAATTCTTGATGTTGGTATTGGTTTTGGAAAAACAAGGGGACAAAATTTTGAACTTTTGAGAAGAATTGATGAATTTAAATCAATTGGTTGCGAAATTATGCTTGGTTTATCAAGAAAAAGTTTGCTTGACATGAAAGATGCAACAAACGAAGAAAAAGATATTTTCACAACAGCCCTAAATGTGATAGCAATTGAAAAAAATGTGGAATATCTTCGAGTACACAATGTAAAAATGCACAAAAAACTCGTAGAATTAATGAATAATTTTTAGGAGAAACGATGGAAGTACTAGCAATAATTCCAGCCAGAGGCGGTTCAAAAGGGATACCAATGAAAAACATAAAAGAACTTGCAGGATACCCTTTAATTTATTACTCAATTAAAGCGGGGCAAGATTCTAAATATGTAACAAGAACTGTGCTTTCAACAGAAAATGAACAAATAAAAAAAGTTGCAGAAAATTTCAATTGCGAAGTTATTGACCGCCCAAAGGAACTTGCTCAAGACGAAACAAAAACAATTCCTGTTCTAATTCAAGTTTGTGATGAATTAAAAAAAAGAGAAAATTATGTTCCTGACGTTGTTGTTTTACTTCAGCCAACAACTCCAACAAGAGATGCAAAACAACTAGACGAAGCATTTGATATATTTTTGAACAAAGATTGCGATTCGGTTTTTGCCGTTCAAAGTCTTGGAACAACTCATTCAAAATGGCGTCAAAATCCTAAAACTAAGGAGTTTGAATGTCTTTTTGATTACAGAAATCGTCCTCGTAGACAAGATGAAGATTTGCATTATCCGATGTTTACAGAAACAGGTTCTATATATATAATTAAAAGAGATGTGATGTATGAAGTTAATGATTTTATTGGCAAAAAACCACAGATTTACTTGTCAAAATACAATGACATCGACACTTTAGAAGATTTTGAAACCGTTTCAAAAATATTAGAGGAAAACAAATAATGAATGAAATATTATTTTTAGTATCATTAATTATAAATTTTAGTTGTGTACTTTTTGCATATAAATTTTTCGGCAAAATCGGTATTTTTTGTTGGATTGCAATGGCAACTGTAATAGCAAATATCGAAGTTTTAAAGTGTGTGGACATTTTTAACATGGCACTTACACTTGGAAACGTAACTTACGGTTCAATTTTTTTGGCTACAGATATTTTAAACGAAAAATATGGTATTGAAGATGCTCAAAAAAGTGTCTACATTGGATTTTTTGCACTTTTATCCTTCACTGTTTTAACACAGGTTGATCTACACTACATTTCAAATTCCTCAGATTTCGCAGGCGAAGCGATGAAAACTCTGTTTAGCATAACTCCTAGAATCTGTTTTGGTAGTATGTTTGCATATTTTATTTCAAATATGCTGGATGTATATTTATATATGTTGATAAAAAAAGTGCTTCCGTCTGATAAATTTTTATGGGTCAGAAACAATGCCGCAACAATGGTTAGTCAATTTATCGACACAATAATTTTTACTTTAATTGCGTTTGCAGGCGTATTTTCACCTAACATTTTATTCCAATTGATAATAACTACATATGCAATAAAACTACTTATTGCATTACTCGACACTCCATTTTTATACGTTGCAAAACGAATAAAAATTGAGAACAAATAAGGAAAGTTTTCACGATTAAATTTTTAATCGTGAAAAAAATAACAGTGTAAAGAGTTGTAAATAAAGAAAAAAATAATAAGGGTTGACAAAACACTTATTATTTTTTATACTGTTAATAAGGAAATAAATCACAATTAAAAAAGGAGATACAAACAAATGCCAAAAACAACAACAAAGAAGGCTTCAACAAAAAAGACTTCTAACAAACAAACAGATGTTGAAAAATTAGAAAAAGCATACAATTCTTCTAATTTAGTAGACAGCGTAGAATCATTCGAATTATTAATCGACAGAGTACACAAAGCACAAGAAGAATATTCTCATTTTTCACAAGAACAAGTAGATAAAATCTTCAAAGCAGCAGCAACTGCGGCAGACAAAGCACGTATTCCTCTTGCTCGTATGGCTGTTGAAGAAACTGGAATGGGTGTTTTAGAAGATAAAATCATCAAAAATCACTTCGCTTCAGAATACATTTACAACAAACATAAAAACGTAAAAACTTGCGGTGTTATAAAAGAAGATAAAGCAAACGGTATCAAAATCGTTGCAGAACCTTTAGGTGTGTTAGCAGGTATTATCCCAACAACAAACCCAACTTCAACAGCAATCTTTAAATCATTGATTGCATTGAAAACTAGAAATGCAATTATCTTTTCACCTCACCCAAGAGCAACAAAATCAACAATTGCAGCAGCAAAATTAGTTTTAGAAGCAGCAGTTGAAGCCGGTGCACCAAGAGATATTATTGGTTGGATTGATGTTCCGTCAATTGAATTATCAAGTGCTTTGATGAAACACCCAAAAATTGATTGCATCTTAGCAACAGGTGGTCCTGGCATGGTAAAAGCAGCATATTCATCAGGTAATCCTGCATTAGGTGTAGGTCCGGGTAATACTTCTGCGGTAATTGATGAAACAGCAGATATTAAAATGGCAGTTTCTTCAATTCTTATGTCAAAAACATTTGATAACGGTATGATTTGTGCATCAGAACAATCAGTAGTTGTTGTAGAAGATGTTTATGAAGAAGTTAAAAAAGAATTTGTATATCGTGGTGCATATCTTGTAAATAAAGCAGAACAAAAGAAAATGGTAGATTTACCATTCATCGACCCTGCAAGAGGAACTGCTCACCCTGCAATCGTTGGTCAATCAGCACATAAAATCGCTGAATTATCAGGATTTAAAACTCCGGAAAATGCAAAAGTTCTTTTAGTTGAAAGACCTGAAGTAGATTGGAATGACCCATTCTCAAGAGAAAAATTATCTCCAATCCTTTCATTATACAAAGCAAAAGATTATGAACAAGCAGCAGAAATGGCTTATGAATTAGTAAGCAAAGGTGGTGCAGGTCATACATCAGTATTGTACACAGATGAAAGAAAGAGCGAAAGAATCAACAAATACGCTGAAAAAATGCCTACTTGCCGTGTATTAATTAACTCTCCATCATCTCAAGGTGGTATCGGTGATTTATACAACTTCAAATTAGAACCATCATTAACACTTGGTTGCGGCTCTTGGGGTGGCAATGCAGTTTCAGGTAACGTTGGTGTTGAACACTTATTAAACTACAAAACTGTAGCGGAAAGGAGAGAAAATATGTTATGGTTTAAAGCCCCTTCTAAAATCTACTTCAAGAGAGGTGCTACTGACTTAGCATTAAGAGAATTACAAGGTAAAAAACGTGCATTTATCGTAACAGATAGTTTCTTATACAATTCAGGTGCAGTTAATAAAATCACTAACGTATTAGACGAAATCGGTATTGAACACCAAGTATTCTTCGATGTTAAACCGGACCCAACATTATCAACAATTAATCAAGCAATGTCTATTTTAAAACCATTTGAACCTGATGTAATCATTTCATTAGGTGGTGGTTCTCCAATGGACGCTGCAAAAATTATGTGGTTAATGTATGAACAACCTGATACAGTATTTGAAGATATTTCAATGAGATTTATGGATATTAGAAAGAGAATCTGTCAATTACCGGAATTAGGTAAAAAAGCAACAATGGTTGCAATTCCTACAACTTCAGGTACAGGTTCAGAAGTAACTCCATTTGCTATCATTACAGATGATGAAACTCACGTTAAATATGCAATTGCAGATTACGCATTAACTCCAAATATGGCAATCATCGACCCTAACTTTGTTGATGGTATGCCAAAAGGCTTAACTTCTGCATCAGGTATTGACGCATTAGTTCACGCAATTGAAGCATACGTATCTTGTATGGCAACTAACTTCACTAATTCAAATGCTTTAGAAGCAACAAAATTAGTATTTAAATATTTGGAAAGAAGTTACAATGAGGGTGCTAATGACCCTATCGCAAGAGAAAAAATGCACTATGCAGCAACAATCGCTGGTATGGCATTTGCAAACTCTTTCTTAGGTCTATGCCACTCAATGGCTCACAAACTAGGCGCTATGTATCACGTTCCACATGGTGTTGCAAACGCATTGTTAATCAGACAAATTATTAAATATAACTCATCTGATGCACCTAGAAAACAAGCAACATTCCCTCAATATAAATATCCATGTGCTAAAATGAAATACGGTCAAATTGCTGATGAATTACAATTAGGCGGTAAAAATGATGATGAAAAAGTTAAATTATTGATTAAATCAATCGATAAATTAATGAAAGCAATCAACTTACCAAATTCTATTGAAGAATTCATCACTAAAAATGGCTACACTAAACAATATTGGGAAGAACATCTTGATGAATTAGTTGAATTAGCATTCGACGATCAATGTACTGGTGCAAACCCTGTATATCCGTTGATGAGCGAAATTAAACAAATTTACACAGATGCATTTAACGGTGTAGTTTAATAAATTAATTTAAATAGGGCATTCTATAAGAGTGCCCTATTTTTTAACTAAATGAGGTAAGGTATGAATATTCCTGACAAAGTAATTGATAGATTAACTTTGTATCATTACATTTTAGATGATTTTGACAAAGAAGATAGAGAGGCTTATATTTCAAGCACTCAAATTGCGGACTTGTTAAATATTGATGATTCACAAGTTAGAAAAGATATTAAATACTTAAATAATACAGGAAAATGTAGAGTTGGCTATAACGTTTTTGAATTAAAAAACGCAATAGAAAAAACTTTAGGTTTTGAACAAACAAAAAGTGCATTCATTATTGGTGCAGGAAATTTAGGTTCTGCACTTGCAAAATACGATGGCTTTGCAAATTATGGCTTGAATGTACTTGCAATGTTCGATAATAATCCAATAAAAGTGGGTACAACAATTAATAATAAAGAAGTTTTTCACACAAGTAAATTAGCCGACTTAGTAAAAAGATTAAATGTCGAAATTGCAATATTGACAGTTCCTGGGGAATTTGCTCAAGATAGTGCAACTTTTTTGGCAAGTTCCGGAATAAAATATATTTGGAATTTTACTCCAAGAATTTTACACGTAGGCAAAGATATTAAGGTTTGGAACGAAAACTTAATTGGAAGTTTTCTACAATTCACAAGAAATAGTAAAGATACCGTTTTATTATGACAAAAGAAATAAAAGTTTGTATGGGCAGTGCTTGCTTTGCAAGAGGAAATGCAGACAATTTAGTAGTAATAGAAAAATATATTAAAGATAATAATTTGAACACAAAAGTAGAACTTATGGGTTCTCGTTGCGAAAATGATTGTGCAAATGGACCACACATTTTTGTAAACGGCAAAAAATACTCAGGGGTTACAACACAACAAATTGAAGAAATAATGAAAGAACTTTTATAGATGACCGATTGTTATTCTGTTTATACACTAAAAAATGAATGTTTAGACTGTTACAAATGCGTAAGAGAGTGCCATATAAAAGCCATTAAAATTCAAGATGGCAGTGCATCTGTAATAAAAGAAAAATGTATTGCTTGTGGACACTGTGTTATGGTGTGTCCTTCGGGTGCTAAAAAAGTCAGAAATGATATTGATAAAGTTAAGACTTTAATAAAAGCACAGAAAAAAGTCTATGTATCTTTAGCACCAAGTTGGGCAGGAATTTATGATTTAACCCCCGACAAAATGATTGCTACTCTTAAAAGATTGGGTTTTTATGCTGTAAGTGAAACAGCCTTAGGTGCTCAAGATGTTTCAATCAAATGTGCTGAAATTTTGAATAATGCAGAAAACGGCTTATATATTTCAAGTGCCTGTCCGGTAATTGTGGATTACATTAAGTTGTACAAGCCGGAATTAGCAAAAAATATTGTAAATGTAGCATCTCCGGCATTAACGCATGCAAAAATGTTAAAAGAAAAATATGGCAATGATATTAGTGTCGTATTCATCGGACCTTGTATAGGAAAGAAAAATGAAGCAGATAACAATCCTGAATACATAGATGTTTCATTAACATTTGAAGAATTAAACTTTTGGATTAATGATGAATTTGTAAATATTAATGAATTAGAAGTTAAAGAGTCTGATAAATTCATACCGGAAGATGCGTACGAGGGTGCGTTGTATCCAATTGAGGGCGGAATGAATGAAACTATTAAACAAGTTGGAGTTGATGAAAATGTAACTTTAATAAGTTTGAGCGGACTTCAAGCCTTTGATAGAGCAGTTGATGGCTTAGATTTATCAACTATAAATAAAAAAATCTTTATTGAAGCACTTTCGTGTGAATCAGGTTGTGTAAACGGACCTTGTAGTTCAAGCAAAAAAGCGGGTTTAACAATATCTTCTGACATAATGTCAAAAGTTAAATACAGAGATAATATTCCGCAAAAAGCACAAACTGTTTTCGAAAAAAATTACAAAGGAACACCTTTAATTGAAGATGATGTAACTTTTGCACAAATCCAAAAAGCATTGCAAAAAATTGGAAAACATACCCCTGAAAACGAATTAAATTGTGGCGGTTGTGGATATTCAACTTGTCGTGATATGGCAAAAGCCTTGGTAAAAGGTGATGCTGAACCGTCAATGTGTGTTTCTTATATGCGAAAAATTGCAATGAGAAAAGCCGCAGCAATGTTAAGAAGTATGCCGTCAGCAATTGTTATGGTGGACAAAGATTTGAACATTATAGAAGCCAATGACGCATTTATGCGAATGTTCTGTGGTGATATGTATGAAGTATTTGCGAACAGAAAAGAAGGACTTTCAGGTGCGGCAATTGATAGAATTATCACATTTGGCGACTTGTTTGCTGAAATTTTGAATTCAGGTTGCGACATGCACAAATCTCATTATCACGTTGGAAATAAATTGTATGATATTAACGCATTTACTATTGAAAAAGGCGAAATTGTCGGTGCTGTAATTACTGACGTTACAAAAGCAGAAATTGACAGAGAAAAAATTGCATCAAAAGCAAGAGAAGTTATAACAAAAAATATTGCAAAAGTTCAAGAAATTGCTTGTTTATTAGGTGAGCATATGGTTGAAACAGAAGTTCTTTTAAGTTCAATCGCAGAGGATTACGCAAGCGACGACGAGTCAGAGGATTCTTAAAATGTTTATTGATATCGACGTAGCACAACAAAAAAAATATAATCAAAACGCATACGGCGATTATTTTGCATTCAAACGTTTTCCTGACACAGGAAAACTCATTGCAGTTCTATCTGACGGACTTGGAAGCGGTATAAAAGCAAACATTCTTGCTTGTATGACTGCAACAATGTTATTAAAATTTATTGAGGCAGGAACAGAAATTAAAAAAGCCTGTGAAACAATTATGAATTCGTTACCGGTCTGCCAAGTTAGAAAAATAAGTTATTCAACTTTTTCTGCTCTAGATTGCGACGAAGAAGGTAATGCTAAAATAGTAGAAGAAGGAAATCCTCAGTTTTTATGGATAAGAAATGGTGAAATTCTTGAACCGGAGTTTAAAGTTTTAACCTCAAAAGAATTTCCAAGTCGCCACATGCATATTTACAACATAAAGTTACAAGCAAATGACAGATTATTATTTTGTTCTGATGGTTTAACTCAGACTGCATTAGGAACAAAAAAATATCCATTAGGACTTCGTAGAGAAGGTTTAATTGAAATTGTAAAAAAAGAATTAGCAAGCAATTCGGAAATTTCAAGTCATAACTTAGCAACAAGAGTTGTGAAACAAGCAATTTTAACAGAACCTGACAAACAACCAAAAGATGATATTTCTGCTGTATGCGTATATTATAGAGAGCCGAGAAATGCTGTTGTCTTTACAGGTCCACCATACAACCAAGACCAAGACAAATTTTATGCCAAAGCCTTAATGGAATTTGATGGCAAAAAGGCAATAGCCGGCGGTACTACAGCAAACTTAGTTTCAAGAGAATTAAATATTCCGATTACAACAAAACTTGATACAAATGTCGGTAAATTACCGTCTATTTCATATATGAACGGTATAGATTTGGTTACAGAAGGAATTTTAACACTTACTAAGACCTATGAATATCTTGAAAGTGGAGAAATTGAACACGATGCAGGAGGCGAACTTGTAAAATTCATGCTTGATACGGATTGCATTACGTTTATGGTTGGTGCAAAATTAAATCAGGCACATTATGATCCTAGTTTGCCAATTGAAATAGAAATTCGCAAAAATATAATAAAAAAAATGGCGGATATTCTACAAACAAAATATTTTAAAAAAGTTACAATACAATACATGTGAGGTCAAAATGGAAAAAATTACCGTAAATTTATGTTTGGGAACAACTTGCTTTGTAATGGGTGGTGCAAAATTACAAGAATTAGCAGAAACCTTACCGGCAAAATATGGCGATAAAATTGAAGTCGTTGGCAAAACGTGTTTAGACTTGTGTTCTAGCGGTTTTTCAAAAGCACCTTATGCAAAAGTTAATGATGAAATTATTGGTGAAGCAACTCCTGAAAAAATTATTTCAGCAATTGAAAACATTTTAAACCCTAAAGTAGAAGAAAAAGTTGAAAACGAAGATGAAGAAGAATAGTATATATAGTAGAGGTAGAGATGAATAATAACAGTCAAGAAATTAAAATTAAAAAAGAAATCTTGGTCAGAATTATTGAAGCATTTTATTCTGACGATTTTGAAGAAAACACAAGATTAATCCCTTATGACATGCGTCCAAAAGGTGCTGACGTACCTTACAGATGCTGTATTCATAAAGAAAGAGCAATTATCAAAGATAGAGCAATTGCCGGATTAGGTTTTTCTATTGAAGATGATGATGAAAGAACAACGCTTTCAACTTACGCAAAAAAATCATTAGAAAGAACAGAATTAGATGGTAAAAACTTAACAGTACTGCAAGATGCTTGTAAAGGTTGTGTTCCTAGCCAAATCTATGTTACTGACCTATGCCAAGGTTGTGTTGCAAGACCTTGTCAAAGTACATGTAAATTCGGTGCAATCACTGTTTCTGACGGTCGTTCAAAAATTGACCCAACAAAATGTAAAAAATGCGGAATGTGTATGAATGCTTGCCCATACCATGCAATCGTAAAAATTACAGTTCCTTGTGAAAACGCTTGTCCAGTTGGTGCAATTGCAAAAGACGAACAAGGTTTAGCAAGAATTGATTTTGAAAAATGTATTAGTTGCGGACGTTGTATTGCTGCTTGCCCATTTGGTGCAGTTCACGAAAAGAGCCAATTAATTGACATATTAAAAGCAATTAAATCCGGTAAAAATGTTGTTGCAATGTTTGCACCGTCAATTGCCGGTCAATTCCCTGGAAATATTTACCAACTTAAAAATGCAATAAAACAATTAGGATTTAAAGAAGTCTTTGAGGTTGCTCAAGGTGCAGATATTACAACTAAAAATGAAGGTAAAGAGTTTGTTGAACGCATGGAAAGTGGTCAAAAATTCATGACAACTTCTTGCTGTGCAGGTTACAATCAACTTATCAAAAAACACTTGCCGGAAATTAAACCTTTCGTTTCAGATACAAAAACTCCGTTATACTACACCGCAGAAATTGTAAAACAAGAACAACCGGATGCTGTTACAGTATTCATAAGTCCTTGCGTTGCAAAAAGAGCAGAAGGTTTTGATGATAAAAATGTTGATTATATAATGAGTTGTGAAGAATTAGGTGCTTTTTTCATTGCTAAAAAAGTAGAAATTCTTAATTGCGAAGAAGAAAAATATGACTACGAAAGTTCAAAACAAGCAAGAAACTTCGGTGTTTCAGGCGGTGTTGCAGAGGCAGTTAAAAAAGTTCTAAAAGATGAAGATGCAGTAAAACCTTTTGTTATAAATGGTTTGAATAAAGATTCTATTAAACAACTTAAAAAATTTGCAACATGTGGCGAATGCGAAAGCGGATGCAATTTGGTAGAAGTTATGTGTTGCGAAGGCGGTTGTATCGCAGGTAATGCAACTTTAAACAATCAAAGAGTTGCTAAAAAATTAATTAATGAATTGGTTACAACTAGCGAAGACATTACCAAAAACGAAGAATAATAATTAAAAGATAAGGTACGGCGGGCTGAAATTTTATTTCAGCCCGCCATTTTTTATTATCCTTGTAACATTATGTTAATTTTTAAGTGTAAATTTGACAATAAATGTATTTTAGAGTTATTATATTACTATGAACATAACAGTTAATAAAAACTTTTTACCCCAAAAGTTTTTTACCCCGATGAAAAAAACAAATAACCCACAAGAAAGCATAGTTCAAGAACCTAGACCAAACTATGCAACTGTTCCTGTATCTTTTCGCTCTTATGTGAATTTTACAGGAAATGCTCCTCAAATTACGAAAGCGACAATTGTTACTTCTACTGCTGAAGATATTCCGTTAGAAAAAACAGAAAATGGCGGTTATATTGTCGAACCTGAAACTCATACAGAATTGATATATGGTAAAGATGCAACAAATTACTTAAGCAAAATTTCAAAATTTGAAAACGACACTCAAATTACTTTTCCCAAAAAAGCAAAAGGAAAATTGACCATTGATGGAAAGGTTATAAAAATAAAAGAAAATTCTACAGTAATTTTAAATAAAGGCACAGAGGCAAATGTTACTGTTGATAAAGGTTATCCGCAAATAATAATGTCAAGAGATAATTATCCTTGGTACAATAAATATTCAAATAAACAAGAACAGACTCCTGCATTAAGAGATAAATTTAAAGAACTTATTTATAGAAATTCTCACACTTATAATGGAGAATTTAAGCCTTGTTTATTCACAAAAGACGATAATAAAAACAATGAATTAGCGACAAAATTAAAAGATGCAGGCGAAATTTCTGAACAAAGAAGCGGTTATGTTAAATTTGAGCATTACCCTACTTGGGATTACAAAAAAGAAACTTTAACTAAAAAAGGTTTTTCAGACGAAGAATTAAACATTATCGAACCTGTATATAAACAAGTTCGTCAAACCAAATTAGATACAAAACTTGCGTTGAGAAGTCATAAAAATGGTTTGAGCGATGAAACAATTGCGAAATTGAAAGAAAATGGAGTTTTATTTGATACAAAAAAACATACAGAAAGAATTTACTGGAAAAAATGTTTTGAAAGCGAAGACCATTTAAGAGATACTTTAAATAAGAAAGAAATTACAGGTAAGGAACAAGATTCTGTAGTTAGAGCGTGGAACACCGATAACAGAATAGGTTTTGATATTACCGGATTGAAATTCATAAACGATAATGCGGCAGTTTATTGCTTAGACGATAAGGTTAATAACTGGTCAATGGAAAAAAGTTGTTGGTTAACAAACTCAACAGCATTGGCTTCAAAAAGAGAAGCACCGACTGTTGGGACTTCAATTGTGCAAGCAGATAGAAAAGACCCGACTCCGATGTGGAAATTACGTAGCGGAGAACATCTTCATATTCACCCAAAAAGTGAAGACCGCTCACAAACAGAATTATATATGATTACAAGTGGAACAGCAGCCTTGACAGTTGTACGTGATGGAGTTCCAAAAATAAAAATTTTAAAAGAGGGTGAATTAGCAGTAATTCCCCCCAATACTCCTCATTGCGTAAACTCAGTTATGGGTGAATATGAACAAGTTGTATCGCAAATTCCATCTGCGTTCCAATATGGATTGTCATTCAAACAAAACTTGGATATGCCATACGGATATACAGAAGATCAAATGGAAGAAGAAGCAAAAGAAGAACTTTTGCAAGCAAAAAGTGATAAAAACTAATTTTTTGTTTTATATAATTAGGTTTTAAAAATTTTATAACATTTAATTAACATGCTTGTTTAGATATTTTTTTAATTGCCAGAGCAACTGTATTTTGATTTTTGTGATTGTTCTTTAAGTTTTGTGTAAAATCCTTGCCCCTGTTATGTTTATTAAAATAAATCTCGCAATGGGGAATTTTTTCTGCTAATGATCTTCACCTTAATTATAATTTCGAGTTTTGACTATGTGATTACATCACTTCATCAAAATCTCTCCAGCCTCTGCTCGCTCACGCTCGAACCTAAAACAAGGCTTTGCCTTGTGGTTCTCACCCCTTTTATGAAATCTCGTCATACCGCATTTGTTGCGGTATCTTTTGATTTATTTCACATAAAAAAGACCTCTAGAGAGGTCTTATTATTTTATATTTGGGCCCGGAGGGGTTATCTTGTTCGCTCGCTTTAAACGGCAATTCCGAGTTTTGACTATGTGATTTCATCACTTCGTCAAAAACTCTCCAGCCTCTGCTCGCTCACGCTCGAACCTAAAACAAGGCTTTGCCTTGTGGTTCTCACCCCTTTATGAAATCTCGTCATACCGCACTTGTTACAGTATCTTTTGATTTATTTTGCATAAAAAAGACCTCTTGAGAGGTCTTTTTATTTTATATTTGGGCCCGGAGGGGTTCGAACCCACGACCAAGGGATTATGAGTCCCCTGCTCTACCGCTGAGCTACAGGCCCTTGCTCTTCGCATGGTTGTATATCTAATTTAACATTAATATCTTCTAAAATCAAGTACCCTCATAATTACTTAATGCTTTATCTAGCAGATTAATCATAAATCTTCTATCCATTTTTGAGGTCATAACTTCACATTTGTCGGCATATCTCATTAGTCGCAAAAATAATTTGTTTTTTGGTTCTTTTTTATTTGAAATCATCAAACTTCCATCAGAATCTGTTCCGATAATTTGCTCATCGTATCTTAATGTATAATTTATTGCCAATCTGTCTTTTACTTTGAATACTGTTGTTCCTGAGAAAAATCTTCCTGAACATTTTAAAGGAGTTTGTTTTATTTCTACAATTTGTTTTGAATTTAACTCAAAAAACGTATTTGTTTTTGTACAATATAAGCATAACAAAACTTGTTTATCTTCAAATTTAGTTTCTAATGGCTCAAATATAGAATTTTCAATCTCGCCATCAATATTGTAATAATAAATTTGTAATCTGATTTTATTCTTACAATATTCCTCAAACTCTTGTAACGTTTTTGCTTGTTCTTCTGTAGGCAAAGTTATTTTTAAGGTTTGTTTTACAATTTTTTTCTTCTCCTCAAATTTTTCAAAATCCAAAGAGTAACGCATTTTTAATTGATAGAAAAATTCTGTAATTTTTTCTGATAAATCTTTTTCCGGAATAGTATCCAATACGTTGTTTAAAATCGCTAACGCTTCAATATTATCCTCTGAAAAATTTATCTTAAACGGCAAATTCTTAACTTCGTATTTACACTTTTTTCTTACTAAATTAATCCCAGCAAATTTTAATGTCGACAAATATTTATAAACCACCGCTTTTGAATAACCTTTTGGGTCATCAGGGTCCAAGGATTCAAGATGTTTTACAATATCAGGCACTGTTGCAGGGTGTTTAACCAAAAATTTTAAAGTTTCAAAAACTCTGTATGCAGCAACAGTAGTATTTTCTAACGTAAATTTATTCATTTATATACACCTCACGCATATCTTTGAGTTTTTTGATAATTTCTTCTCTGATTTCTGTTGGCGAAATAACTACGCAATTCGGACCATAAGATAATATTTTTTGAATTAATTTAAACTTGTTATCAGTCGAAAATTCTACAGTCAAAACATCTTTTGTTGATTTAATAATCTTTTCGTCTTCTTTTTCTTCAAAATTAATTCTAGCATTATTTCTTAATTCATAAGTAACCTTGAAGGTTGCATTTTCAATTTCTTCTTTTCTCAAGAAAAACGTAATTGGCGACGCAATTTTAGACACCAATAAAAATGAATTATTTTGATGAGTAATGCTATATCCGTCAATATATAACTTTTTATTTCTAAATTCAAAATCTTCAACAATGAATTCAATATTAGATTTTCCTTTCGGAGATTTGTATTCAAACTGAATTTTTCCTTGAGTTTTTTGAGCATTTAATAAATTTCTTAAAGTATCTTTTTTAATATTTTTAATCAAAGAAATACCTTTTAAAAATTCCGAAGTTTCTTCATTATCTGTATACTTCGCCAATTCATTAAATAAGTTTTCAATTAAAACTAAATCTCTAAGTTTTAAATCCTTATAGGTTCTGTTATAAATTTTTGCAAGATTTTTTGCAAAATCCATATCAATGTTCAATTCAAACGGATGAGAAATAAGATTATATTTGTAATCATTATGTTTGTCGGCTCTTGAAATCATGCAACCGGCAAGTCTTAAAGCATTCATATCATTTCTCAATGTGTCAGATGAAAACAAGTCTTTTGGATAATTATTTTTTACAAAATAATCGTTAATTTCCTCTGCTGTTTTTGGAGATTCTACAAGTAAAGAAAAAATAACCAATAATCTAACACCTGTTAAGTTAATTAATAAAGGTTTTATATCTTCTAATTTAAATGAATTTAACACTGCCATAATCAATTATAGTATAACAATTTTTTGTATTTATTCAATAAATTTACATTTCATTAAATTTTTCATATTTTTAATTTGAATGATTTATAATAGACTTATGAATTATATATTTTACTTTTTAATAGTATTATCCATAATATTTGGGACAATAAACGGCAAACTTCAGGACGTAGTTAATGCAATTCTTACAGGTGCTGATTTGTCAGTCAAAGTCGCTTTTTCTTTAATAGGAATTATGGCTTTTTGGCTTGGAATTATGAGAATTGCTGAAAAATCCGGAATTGTTGATTTTATAACAAAATTGATTAAACCTATTGCAAAGTGGCTATTCAATGATGTTCCAGCCGATAACAAAGCCATTGGCGATATTGCAATGAGTTTTTCTGCAAACGCACTTGGACTTACTAACGCAGCAACTCCAATAGGTTTAAAAGCAATGCAAGAATTACAAGATATTAATAAAGATAAGGATTCTGCATCTAATGCAATGTGCATGTTTTTGGCAATGAATACCGCAGGATTTCAAATTATTCCAACAACAGTAATTGCAATTTTGGTTAGCATTGGTTACAAAAATCCAACTGAAATTATTGCACCTACGTTAATTGTTACCGGAACTGCTTTTATTTCCGCAATTTTTGTTGCAAAAATATTCCAAAGATTTTGGAGGGCTCAATAATGACTTTCCAAACAGTTATGAATACGATTTCGTTATGGATTTTGCCGGTAATTTTAATAACTATATTAACAGTTGCAATGTTTAAAAAAGTCCCTGTTTATGAAGCCTTCACTGATGGGGCAAAGGACGGATTTAAAGTTGCAGTTGGTATAATTCCATACCTTGTTGCAATTATGGTTGCCATATCAATGCTAAGAGCATCAGGATTTATTGATTCGTGTGCAACGTTGCTAAACGGAATACTTGCAAAAATTTCCGTACCTGTAGATGTTTTACCGATTATGATTGTACGTTCACTTTCAGGTTCTGCTGCGTTGGGAATTTTCTCTGATATTGCAAATCATTTTCCGGCAGATAGTTATGTCGTAAAACTTTCAGCCATTATTGTTGGAAGTTCAGAAACTACTTTTTATGTCTTAGCCGTATATTTTGGTTCTGTCGGTATTTCAAAAGTAAGATATGCCTTAGCAACCGGAATTATCGCAGATATTATTGGTATACTGGTAGCAATCTTGGTTGCTCATCAATTTTTCTTGTAGCATCAACCCAACATTGAGTTATACGACGTTTTGTTTCATCGGCAGGCTTTGTTTCTTTTCTAACTAATACTGCGTAATTAATATTGATAAAATCAATTGTATCTAATTTTTCTAAAACATATTCTTCGCTTCCGCAATTATGACAAAAGTTACCAACAGGAACTACTTTTCCGTTTTTTATAACTGCTTTGTGCTTAATTCCGCAACAGGCACATTTTACAATGTACCATTGGTTTTCAATTAAAGCACCACAATCCGGACAATAAGCAAAATTTTTATTTAAACTTACGTGTTTGTGAGTACATTTTTGGTTTGAAGAAAATAATTCGCTAAGTAGTTCTAAAATCATAATTACCTCGATTGCATTTTGTAGAAATTAAATAAATAGATGTAGATGTTATTTATTTAAGAATGCTTTTTGAAAAATCAAATTTTATGTTTAAAAAGTTTACAAACTTAACAATATAAAAACTTACCAATTTTCTCTTTGTTAACAAATGTAACGATTTGTACAAACCCTGCAATTGTCATGTTTTTCATGTTTTTATATAGATGTAAGTGAAAAATAAATCAAACACACGAGTTTAGTTTGGAGTGATATTATGGCATTAGGTTTTAATTCAAATTTATTTAATACAAATACTCAGTCAGCAAGAAGTAATGAAACTGCTGGTGTTATCGCAACATCAACTGAAACAGCAGGCGTAGTTGCTTCAGCAAACGCAGAAACTGCGGGCTTGATTGCTTCAGCAGGTCAAATTGATTCTTTTGAATCTAACAATCCGTTTGCTCCACAAATTGATTATAGTCAATTTGCATCAGTTCCTGAAACTGCTGGTTCTATCGCATCGGCAGAAACTGCTGGAGTTGTAGCATTCGGTGGAGTTGAAACAGCAGGTTCTTTGGCATCAGCAGGTGCTGAAACAGCAGGTTCTGTTGCTTTCTCTGACGGTGGTTCATTTGGTTCTTTCGATAGCGGTTTTGTTTGTTAAGAACCAATGAAACAACTTTTATTTTAAAATTTTAGCGAGTCTAACGACTCGCTTTTTTTAGCATTTCTTTTACGGTATTGATTGGTATTGCAAAACCTATCCCGATATTTGAAATATTATTATCGGGATTATAAATTGATTGGTTTATGCCAACAACCTCGCCATTTGTTGTAATTAAAGGCCCGCCGGAGTTTCCCGGGTTTATCGCGGCATCTGTTTGAATTTTATCTTTTGCATAGTCAATTCTTGAAATTATTCCTTGAGTCAAAGTTCCGTTAAACCCAAAAGGATTACCGATTGCAAGAACTTTTTGACCAACTTTGATATTTTCAGAATTTCCAAGCATGATAATGTTCAAACTCTCTTTACAATTAATTGTAATCAATGCTAAGTCGCTTTTATCCTGTTTTAAAATTTTAGCGGGGTAAACATGTCCGTTATGTAGTGTAACTTCAATTTTTTTACTACCGCCAACAACGTGTGAACTTGTTAAAATAATTCCTGATTTGTCTATAATACAGCCTGTTCCACTGGATACACCTATTGGTAATTCAGCATCAATCGCCACGATAGCAGGGTTTAACCGTTCATAAACTGTCATGTTTATTAATTCTTCTTCGTCATATCCTAAAACTGCGACGTTGGTAATAAAAATGCAACAAATCGTAATAAAAATTTTTTTAGTCATATACTCTAAAAACCTCTCTCTGTAACGTTATTATGCCGTATGTTTGAAATTTTTACTACTACCTTGATAATAAATTTACTTGATAGTTATTGCCAGTATTAAACCTTTATTTTATAATATGTTTGAAACCTAATATAAGGTTTTAAATGAGATATGAGTAAGGAAAGGAAATTAAAATGAGACGTATTGATTTGTTCAAACAAGCATTAAACGAAAAAAGAGCATTAAAAGTTATTTCTGGTATCAACAACTTCGATTTAGAAAGAGTTGAAATGATTGTTTCTTCTGCTATTGAGGCAAACGCAACTGCAATTGATGTTGCTGCAACTCAAGAAGTTTTAGAATTATCTAACAGATTAATCTCTGAATCAAATTCAAACATTACTTTAATCGCTTCTTCTATCAATCCTATTGAATTAGCAAATGCTGTAAATATTTACAATGTTGATGCTATTGAATTAGGTAACTTTGATGCTTTATATAAAGAAGGTTTATCAATGAACTCTACTAAAATTTTAGACTTAGTAAGAGAAACATTGTCATTAATCGAAAACAGAAGATCTGAAATCATGTTCTCAGTTACAATCCCTGGTTCATTAGAAATTTCTGAACAAATTTCATTGGCTAGAGAATTAGAATCTATGAACATTGATTTAATTCAAACAGAAGGCTTTGTTTCTGAAATCAATAATTTTGAAGGTGCTAGAGCATGGTTAAACAGAGCAGAATTAACAATTTCTAATACTTTAGAATTGTCAAAAAACATTGAATTACCTATCATGACATCTTCTAACATTAACACTATCACTGCTCAATTTGCTTTTGCAGCAGGTGCTAGTGCAATTGGTTGCGGATCTTGTGTTAACAGATTAGAATCAAAAATTTCTATGTTAGCAGTAATCAGCAACTTAGTAGAAATTGCTAACAGAAACGGTATCATGATGTCTTCAATTATGAATTCAAACATGACTGAATCAAGCATGATTTCTTCTACATCTTTAATGTAGTTAATCATTCAAAATGATATAAACAAAAGCCCTGATGCTTTAGCATCAGGGCTTTTGTTATTAAATATTTTTATATAAATAATTTTTTTGTAATTTTATTTATATCATTTTTTAGTTTTGTATCTGTTTTTACAGCCTTTTTAATTTTGTCAGAGGCATACATAACTGTTTGGTGTCTTTTTCCGAGTTCTTTTGCTATACTTTCGTAACTGTTTTGAAGTTTTTCTCTTGTGATATAGCAAACAACTGAGCGAGCATTTGAGATATTTTGCACTTTTGAGGTACTTTTTATATCTGAAATTGAAACTTCAAAGTAGTCTGCAACTGTTTCTATAACTTTTTCAATATTAGGTTTTTCTGACATTTCTTCGCATTTTAAAACTTTTTTTGCATATTCAAGAGTTATTGGAGTTTCTTCAATATCTGAGAACGCATTTACTTTTGTGAATGCCCCCTCAAGTTCTCTAACGTTGTCATTAAAATATTTTGCAATGTATTCAAAAACTTCTTGTGGAATATTTTCAATTCCTTTTTCCTTTGCAAGATTTTCCAAAATTTTTACTCTTGTTTCAAATTCAGGCGGTTTAATTTCAACAACCAAGCCTTGTTCAAAACGAGTTCTTAATCGTTTTGGTATTTCTGGCAAATCTTTTGGTAATTTGTCTGAAGTCAATACTATTTGTTTGTTTGCGTTGTAAAGAGTATCAAATGTGTTGAACAATTCATCAATACATTTCTTTTTATTTTCAATAAATTGAATATCATCAATTAATAAAATATCTACATCTCTGTATTTGCTTCTGAACTTATTCATTGCAGAAGTTGTATTTTTATTTGGCACAAAGGCTGTTGAATTAACGTAATCGTTGATAAAGTCCTCAGTTTTTATACATTGAACTTTTAATTTGCCTTTCATTGTTACATAATGTCCAATGGCTTGCATTAAGTGAGTTTTGCCAAGCCCTGAACCTCCTTGAATATACAATGGATTGTATAGGGCGGTTGGGTTTTCTGCAACTTTTTCTGCTGCTGCCTTTGCTAATTTATTATTAGAATCAACGACAAAATTATCAAATCTGTATCTTAAGTTGATGTTCATAGATTTTACATAAGATAAGTTTTCGATAGATTTTTTATGTTCTTCTAATTTTTGTTGCTCTTTTTCTAATTTTTTTTCTTGTTTTTGACGTTCTTTTTTGATTTTATCTGCAAATTCTTGATTAAATTCAATATTAACGATTATATCTCTGCCAAAATGTTGCTTAAAAGTGTCTAAAATTGTTTTGTATTGAGTTCTTTTGATGTAATCAATACCAAAAGATTCACCTGAAATCAAAGTAAAAGTGTCATCTTCAAACGAGATTGCCTCTAAAGGTGCAATCCATGGTTCAAACGTAGATGCAGGAATTACATTTTGCAATTCGTCTTTTATGTCATTCCAAATCTTTTTTACTTCGCTAGTGTTCATATAATAATTTTATAACAAAAATAATTTATAAAAAATAATACCTGCGGACATACTCAAATTTAAGGATTCGACTTTATTATCCATTTCAATTGTAACCTTATCTGTTGAATAATTTATTAATTCTTGACTTAAACCGTCTGCTTCTGCACCAAACATTACAAGCGTTTTTTCTTGTGGTCGAAAATCTTTCAAGAAAACACTATCATTTGATTTTGGCAAGGTTGCAATTCTTGTAAAGTCGTTAAAGTATGTTTTTAAAAAGTCAAAATCTTTTGTTTGAAAAACCGGAGTTTTCCATAGGTTGCCAACAGATGCTCTGACACATTTTGGATTGTATAAATCAACAGTGTTTCCGTATAATATTATTGCATCTAGTGAAAATGCGGTTGCGGTACGTAAAATTGTACCAAGATTTCCTAAATCTTTGATATTTTCAAACAATGCAACTCTATTTGCTGTTTTTAGAATTTCTTCATTATATTTTTTTTGAATACCAACCGCTACTGCATCTGGTGCAGAATCGGTTGTTGCAAGTTTTTTCAATACAGGTTGAGTTACGTAAACAATTTTGTCCTCAAGAAAATCATAATGGAACGCTTTTTCTTTTTGTACAAAAACCTGTTCAATTTCAATATCCGCATCAAATGCTTCTTCTATTGCTTTCAAGCCTTCAAGTAAAAATTTGTTAGATTCATCACGATTTTTTTTCAATTGAAGTTTTGCAACTTCTTTGATTGTATCATTGTTTATGCTTGTAATTTCCATTATTTTACCTCAAACTTGCTTAGCCATTGTTTTTCTTGTTCGTTTAATAAAGAATAATCTATAAGTTTCTTTTCATAACACATATTTGAAAAAGATTCAATTTTATCATTTTTTAAGTAACAAGAGTTTTCTAATCTTACACCAAAAAAGTCTTGTTTGTAAAGCCCAGGTTCAATTGTGAAACACATATTGTCTTCCAGTGTAACTTCAGCATCTTCGCCTACGGTTGTCAATCTTGGTGGACCTTCGTGTACGCTTACACCAATTCCATGTCCCAAGCCATGGTTAAATACAAATCCGTCGGGTGCATTTTCTTCGAGAAAATCTCTTGCAACTTTATCAATTACATATCCGCTGTTTGTATTTGTCGAGTTAAATGCTCTTAAGAATGCTTTTAAAACTGTTGTGTATATTTGTTTTTGAAGTTCTGACGGTTCTCCCTTGACAAAAACTCTTGTAATATCAGTTGCAAGTCCACCTTCAAAATATCCACCGCAATCAATCAACACCAGTGAACCATTTTTTAATATTTCTTCTTTTGATGATTTAGAATAGTGAGCAAGTGCAGAGTTTTCGTCTTTTGCGATGATTGATGTAAATGATTGTCCGACTGCACCAAATTTTCTAAAATTATTTTCTAATTCGTTTTTAATATCAAGTTCTGAAATATTATCGTTTTCTTCAATAAACTTTCTTGTTTCAAGCAATGCTTTGTCTGTACGTTTGAATGCGTCTTTGTAATGTTCTAATTCTGCATCTGTTTTTACACATTTTGTAAACCTTAATGGACTTAATTTTAATTCTTTTGCTTTATTTCCAAGAATTGAAAAATCGTGTGCTGTTACGGAGTTTTTATCAACAAAAAATGTCTTTATTTTAGTATTATCTTTAATATATTTTTCAAAATCTTTTAATGTTTTATCTTTGAATAAAACAGTTTCGCTTTTTGATACAACGGCTTTACCCTCAATTGAGCAAGAGTTTTCCTTGTTGAAATTTCTCATATTGTATAAATACGACAATTCTTCAATGTTTGTAACTAAAATCGCCTCATCGTTTTCCAAATTCTTTGTCAAGTCGTTGATTTTATCATCAGTTGATTTGCCTGTTAAAGTTAGTGGAATTTTCGTTAAAATTTGAGTTTTTTGTTCTTTTTCATTTTCTATAACGTCAACATCAAAAAGTTTTACTGTAATATTTTTTTTGCCGAATATTTTTGTAAATTTTTCGTACTGATTTTGCGAATTTTTCTTTGAACAAATACCAATTACAGAATTTGTGTTCATTACTTTTGACATTTCATTAAGCAGTTTGTCGCCTATTTGAAGTTTTACGACTGTTATGTCATCGTGATTAACCTCTAAATCTGCTTGAACATGGTATCTTCCGTCTACAAAAAGAAAAACGTTGTCTTTTGATACAATCGCATCACCAGTTGAGCCGGAAAAGTTTGTCAAGAAGTATCTTGAATTTTTCTCTAAAGCATTGTATTCAACTAAAAATTCATTAGTCGAGTTTACAAGCAAGTAATCAAGAAAGTTTTCTTCAATAAATTTTCTGGCTTTTTTAATGTATTCGTTCATATTATTCGTCAATGTCTGTAACTAAAATCAAGTGCCAACCGAATTGTGTTTGAACAGGTTCTGATAATTCACCTTTTTTAAGTGAAAATGCTGCGTCTTCAAAAGGTTTTACCATTCTACCTCTGCCAAAGAAGCCTAAATCACCGCCACGACTTTTTGACGGGCAACTTGAGTGTTCCATTGCGGCTTGAGCAAATTCTTCTTTTCCTGATTTGATGCTTTCGTAAAGTTCTTTTGCTTGTTCTTCAGTTTTTACAAGAATGTGGCTTGCTCTAACTTCAGGAACTTTTTTAATATCTTCTACTAAAATTAAATGCCAACCAAATTGTGTTTCGACAGGTTGAGAAACTGTTCCGATTTCTAAAGAAAATGCTACATCTTCAAATGGCTTTACCATCATTCCTTTACCGAAGAAACCTAAATCTCCGCCATTAATTCCTGATGGACAATTAGAATATTCCATTGCTGCTTGAGCAAATTCTTTGCCGTTTGAAATTTCATCATATATTTTTTTTGCCTCATCTTCTGTTTCAACTAGAATATGACTTGCTTTTACCTGTGTTGACATATTTTTCTCCTTAATCTGTATACTATAAAAATTATACCTTAAAAATGAAAAGTTTTTTGTATAACTTTGAAATCTTGACAAAGGCTAAAATTCAAGTATAAGTCAATTTTTTAAATAGGGTCTATGGTATTTGTAAATATTTGTTACGGTTTTTGGCATGGGACTAACAAAAAAAAAAATGTTGGGCTATCATGCATGTACAACTATCCCCAAATCTCCTCCCAAGATTATGAAGTATATAAGTAGCAAAATTGCTACTTTTTTTTTACTTAAATTTAACCGGAAGTTTTTGAGTTATCGTTTTAAAATTTTGTCTAGTTTTAAATATTCCCTAAAAGACGTACCCTTTGATGGAATTATTGAAATTAATATTGGTAAGATAAATCTATTTGTTATAAATAATGCCGGATGAAAATAGATGAATGCGATTATAAAATCAAGTACAAAACCGAAAATGAGTGCTAAAATTATTGATATGGCTAAGTTTTTGGTAATATTTAAAAATCTTCTCTTATAATTGAAAATAAGTATTACCATTAAAAACATTGATAATATAAAAAATAATGCTGTTAAAATTTTAAAAATTAAAATTTGACTGTATTCACCAACTTTGTAAGTTAGTGCGTAGCCTAGGTAATTTAAAATTACGCATAATAAAAAAATAATGATATAGTTAACAATAAATGAAATGCCTGCTTGATCACCCTTTGGTGTAAATATATTTTTTATTGCATTAAAAAACATTAAAAACTCCTTTTTGTTCATTTTAGCATAATTTATTTTTTTGAAAACAAAATATTCACGTATGTAAATATTTTTTGCAGAGATTTATTGTTAAATATTGTAATTTTTTTGTTTATGCTAATATTAGGATATAATTATATTTATATAGTAAGGAGAAAAAATGAAAAACTACGAATTATTGACAATTTTAAAACCAAATTTAGACTCAGATGAAATTGATAAAGCAATTGAAAAAATCGATGCAGACTTAACTGAGTTAGGTGGTAAAGTTGTATCAAGAGATAAAATGGGCAGAAAGAAATTGGCTTACGATATTCAAAAATCAAGAGATGGTTTCTTCGTAAACTCAATGATTTCAATGCCTGCTGAAAAAGTTGCAGATTTCAAACGTGCATTAAAATTGAATGACAACGTTTTAAGAATTATGTTCTTAGACGCTTCTGAAAAGGCTTCTGTATAAGGTAGAGAATCATGACAGTAGCAAAAGCCGTTGTAACCGGTACAGTTTTTAGAAATCCTGAAAAACGTTTTACATCTAACAATGTTCCTGTTTCTGCGTTTGTTTTAAACATTGGCGACAGAGAAGAACTTTTGATTAGAGTTCTTGCAAAACGTAATAACTTAGATGAAGTTGTTTCAAGTTTATCTAAAGGTTCTAGAGTGTTGGTTGAGGGTAGACTTCAAACAGCAAATGTTAAAAATGAAAACGGCACTGAAAGAAAAATATTTGAAATCGATGCAAACGGAATTGAAGTAATGGGTGTAAGTTCACCTTCAGCGTCAGAATTCTCCGGTGATATTGTTAAATTCTCTGAAAGTGAATTGGGCGATGAACTTATCGGTGAAGAAGAAATTCCGTTCTAATTTAAAGAAATCAATAGTTATATTTGCATAAGAAAGGAAAATTAAATGGCAAAACAAGACTTAGATAAGAAAAAAGCAAAAACTTGCAGTTTTTGTGCTGATCATGTTGAATCAATCGACTACAAAGATGCTGCAAAATTGAAAAGATATTTAACTGAAGCAGGAAAAATTATTCCAAGACGTGTTACAGGCAACTGTGCAGAACACCAAAGAATGGTTGCTAAAGCAGTTAAAAGAGCAAGAGAAGCAGCAATCATTAACTACGTATTCGACTAATTTTATAGAAGATTGATATTATGGAAAAAATAACTATAAGATCAGACAGAAATTCAGATTACACTTTTACGTATAAAGGTGAAGAAGTAGTTTTAGGTGCTGGAAAGATTATCAGTATTGCTGATGGCTTAAACGAGGTGGTTTTACCAACTTGTGCCATGAAAATAAGTAATAATTTAATTATCATAAAAGAGGATGTCAAATAATCCTCTTTTATGGCAAATTTGTAGGATATTTTATAAATGAATAAACAAAAAGTAGCAGTAATCGGCTGCGGATTATGGGGAAGAAATATTGTACGTAACTTCTATAACTTAGAAGCATTACATACAGTTTGTGATTTAGATAAAGAAAATCTTAAAAAAATTGAAGAACAATATAAAGGTGTTCATACAACTTCTGATTTTAATGAAGTTTTGAATAATCCTGAAATTACTTCAGTTTGTGTTGTAACTCCAAGTCATACTCACTTCAATTTAGTTAAAAAGGTGCTTGAATCAGGTCGCCACGTTTATGTTGAAAAACCTATTTCAACATCTGCTCAAGAAGCAGAAGATTTGAAAAAAAATGCTCAAGAAAAAGGTTTAGTTTTGATGGTAGGTCATTTGTTGTTGTACCACCCAGCGGTAAACCGTTTGAAAATGCTAGTTGACGAAGGTGTTTTAGGCGATATTGTTTACGCACAAAGTGATAGATTAAATGTTAACTATTTCAAAAATGACAGAAGTGTTATGTGGGATTTAGCACCTCATGATGTTTCTATGATGGCTTATGTTTTAGGTAAAGAACCTAAACAAGTTATTTCTGCGGTTGGTTGTTCTACTGATAGAAATGAAATTATGGACATTACTCACTTGTCAATTGAGTTTGAGGGTGGTGTAATTGGTCAAATCACAGATAGTTGGATTACTCCAATGAAACACGTTAGATTGTTAGTTCGTGGTACAAAAGCAACTGCAATTTTAGACGATACTTTACAAGAAAACAAATTACAAGTCTTTGATAATAAAAAAGACGGTCCAATCA
This sequence comes from uncultured Candidatus Melainabacteria bacterium, assembly GCA_934717745.1. Lineage (GTDB taxonomy): Bacteria > Cyanobacteriota > Vampirovibrionia > Gastranaerophilales > Gastranaerophilaceae > UBA6984. The sequence goes on from CAKUZB010000007.1 coordinate 61,887, forward strand.
CTGATATTCATATTGATTATCTGGAAATTGAACCATTAAAACTTGAATGTCAACATTTCTTGACTTGTTGTGAAAAAGGTCTTGAGGCACGTTCAGACGGTGAAAATGGTTTCAGCGTCGTAAGAATTCTTGAAGAGGCCGAAAAGATTATGTTAGGTGAAAATAAGTTGAAATCTTTAGACCAACGTAATTTCGCACTATCAAGATTAAAACAATAATTTTGGGTGCTTATATGCACCCTTTTTTAATATTAGGGTTAAAGGAGTATATTATGGCTAATATTATTAGTATTTCAAGAATATTTTTAATTTTTATGGCAGCAGGTTTAATGTTTTTTGATAAATCTACTGTTGCTTACGTTTCAGCATTAATTTTGACAATTCTTGCATTTTGTTTTGACGGTTTAGACGGCTATGTTGCAAGAAAATTTAATGAAACAAGTAAATTGGGTGCCGTTCTCGACATTATGGGTGATAGAATTACAGAATATGTATTTTGGATTATGCTTGCTCACATGGGTTGGATTCCTGTAGTATTCCCAATCATAGCAGTAACCAGAGGTGTTATTACTGATAGTTTAAGAAGTGTGGCTTTAGAACAGGGGTTAATTCCTTTTGGCGAAGGTAGTATGTTAAATGATCCGGTTTGCCAATGGATTTGTGGTTCAAAATTTATGAAAATTGGATATGCTGTTGCAAAAGCCATTGCTTTCACTTTTTATTTAATTGCATATACTCCGGGAATGCCAAAATGTCCGGCATTTGTTTTTGTTGTTTTAGGTGCTTTGGCTGCGGAATTTGCGATTATACTTTGCGTTTTAAGAGGTATTCCGGTAATTTTTGAAAGTAAGAAATTTTTTGTAAAAGAAGCAAAATAATGGAAATTATGGATATTAAAAAGTTTAACGTAGTTTTATATGAACCTGAAATTCCACAAAATACAGGTAATATAGCACGTCTTTGTGCTTGTACGGGGGCAAATCTTTATTTGGTTGGCAAATTAGGTTTTTCTTTGTCTGATAAATATACAAAGCGTGCGGGGTTAGATTATTGGGATAGTGTAAATATCAATAGAATTGATACTTTAGACGAATTAATTGAGCAAAATCCTAATTCTAAGTTTTATTATTTAACTACAAAATCTAAAGTTTCTTATTTTGATACGAAATTTCAAGAAGGAGATTTTTTAGTTTTTGGTCCGGAATCAAGAGGTATTCCTGAAGATATTTTGTTTGCTGATGGTGCAAATTCTATCACAATACCAATGAAAGCGGGGCAAAGAAGTTTGAATTTATCTAATTCTGTTGCAATAGTTTTATATGAAGCAATAAGACAGGTTGGTTAAAATGCTTGAAATTAATTTGCCAAAACGAAAACAAAATTCAAATAAAGGCTCTTTTGGTAAAGTTTTGAATATAGCAGGTTCTCCAAATTATTCAGGTGCTGCGTATTTGTCAAGTATTTCTGCATTAAAAGTTGGTTGTGGATATGTTGCTCTTGCAAGTTGTCCAAGTGTTTTGCAAAATGTAGCATCAAAAACGCCAGATGTTGTTTTAGTTCCTATAAAGCAAGTTAAAAGTGTCATGAAAAATTATGATGTTGTGTCATTTGGCTGTGGTTTTTCAACAGAAGCACCTGCGGTTTTGATGTTTAAGTCAATAATGACAGAACTTGCAATTCTTGATTTGCCTGTTGTTTTAGATGCTGACGGGATTAATTTACTTGCAAAATTTAAAAAAATAATTTTGCCTGACAGATTGATTTTAACTCCTCACCCAAAAGAGGCTTCAAGGTTATTAGGTAAAGATGTTTCGGAAATTTTAGAAAATCCTGAAGATGCAGCGACAGAAATTTCTTTAAATTTTAAATGTACGACAGTTTTAAAAATGCATAATACAATAATTTGTTCAAAAAGTTTGAATTGTTATGTAAATCAAACCGGAAATTCTGCTCTGGCAAAGGCAGGAACAGGTGATGTTTTGTGTGGTATGATTGCAGGTTTTATGGCTCAAGGCTTAAAACCTTTTGATGCTTGTAAAACAGCAGTATATTTACATGGTAGAGCCGGTGAACTTGCAAGTAAGGATTTGACTGAATATTCAGTTTTGGCTTCCGATGTTTTAAATTATATTCCTCGTGCGATAATGCAGGTTAGCAATAACTAATTTGTCCTAAAACGACTTTCTTTTCAGCACCGGTGCAACTCGGAACATTATTTGGAATTTTATAATATGTGCAATATCCCAAAAGTGCAAAAGCCATAACTTCTTTGTAATTATTTGAAATTCCATAATCTTCATGGGTTTTTAATTCAATTTCTTTTGGCAAATATTGTCTTAAATATTTTTTTAGAATAGGGTTATAAGCACCGCCACCGCCTAGTATAACCTCATTAATTGATGTATTCGGATATACAAATCGTTCATAATTTTGTGCAATTGTTTTGGCTGTTAGAGCGGTCGCTGTAGCAATAATGTCATATTTGTTTTCCGGTGCTAATTTTAAAGTATTTTCAATGTATTTGCCAGAAAAATATTCTCTACCGGTAGTTTTTGGTGGCTCTGCAAAGTAATATTCATCTTCAAGTAAGCAATTAAGCCAACTTTCAGAGATTTTACCTTGTGATGCAATTTCTCCGTTTTTGTCATAAGGTTTTCCAAAGAATTTTTGGGTGCAATAATCAATCATTATGTTGCCTAAACCTGTATCAAACCCGAAAGTCGCACAATCTTTTGATACGACGGTTACATTTGAAATTCCACCGATATTTTGGACTGCTATGTTTTTGTTTAGCGGTTTAAACCAAGTTTCATCAGCAAAACAAACGAGTGGTGCACCATTTCCACCTTGTGCCATATCTGCGGTTCTGAAGTTTGCAATCGTTTGGCAACCTGTTTTTTGTGCAATTACCGAAGGTTCACCTATTTGCAATGTACTTCGCTCTGATATTCCTGCAATCTTTGTATCTTTTGGGTAATGATATACTGTTTGTCCATGAGAAACAATAAAATTAGGCTTTCCATGTCTTTTTATCATTTTATTTGACGCATTTGCAAAGCATTGACCGATTATAAAATTCATTTTACATAAATCGCTAAGACTTGCCCCCTCGTGAAAAATTTTAAATATATGTTCTCTTATTTCTGAAGGATATTCATAGTTTAAACCATCAATTAATGAACAACTCAAATCAGGTTTTACAAGGCATAATCCGACGTCTATTGAGTCGCAAGATGTACCTGACATTAATGATATAATTGTTTTTGAACTTCTATTGTTGTCCATAATGACTTTATTATAAGAAAAAACTTGCCAAACGGCAAGTTTTTAACTATCCAATATCTCCCAAGATTGTATAGTTTCGATTGTTTTTAAGTATATATTTAAAATTCTTTTTTGATTTGTGATTTTCTAATTTAAAATTAATGTTTAATTTCTCGAATTCTTCTAAAATTTTTGTTTAATTAACTATCTTTATTTGCTATTCTAATACGTGTGTTTTGCCACCACCCCTTTATATTTCGTCGCCTAAAATCTTTTTCTAAGTTTCCCTAACAATGTCATGATAGTTTAGTGATACATGTTTTACAAGTAAATATTCTTGTAAAAAATTTTACAATTGACCATGCCCCCCTTTATACTTGCATATCAAGTATATTAACAATCTTAATGAAGAAAACTTAATGAATTTAAGTAAATGAATATAAAAATCACGTTGACAAAATTCCTTTACAGTAAATTCATCAACGTGATAATCTTTTAGTATTTTTTTGTTATTTTAGCCACAAAATTGCTTTACTTTTTTCAGGTAATTCTTTATTTATATATAAAGAATATCTTTTACCTGTTTGAACTACGTGCAAAGTTTCATTCAATTTGTCTTGGTAGTTTCCGTTTTTAACTTCTTTATTTTTTACGATAACGTAAGTTGGAATAGATTTGTTTAATGTCAAAGAATTTAATCTTTCGAAATCTCTGTCTGTAATGAAGTAAACGAAATCGCCGTAATTGATTTTTGTACTTGGTTTCACTGCAAAGTCAAAAGTTACCAAACGAGTGTTTGTTGTACTTGCGTAGTTTGAATATAAAACTAATTCGTTTTCTCCGCCTGCATAAATCAAGCCAAACAAGTTTGTAACTGCGAATGTGATTACAAAAAACATTGTTACAACGTAACCGGAGAATACTGAAATTGCTTCATGTGATTTTAGTTTAAGCATCATGTAAATACCAACAAAAGCACAACCGATAAGTACTGAATATTTGAATGGACTTACAAGTTCGAGAATGCTTTGTGGTAGGAATACGTAAGCCACTGATGCAATTAATGAAGCGACAATAAATATCATCGCAACGATATATGTTGAAATTTTAATTGCATTTTTATAATCTTCTTGTTTTTCTGAAACACTCCAAAAATAACCTGTTAACAATGCTGCCGCAGGTAATGCCGGTAAAATGTATGTTGGTAATTTTGTACTTGATATGCTCATTACTCCAAATACAACGATAAAGAATAATGATGCAAATAAGATTAATTTTTGTTCAATATTTTCTGCTTGTAATGTTCCATATAGTTTGTTTAAAACAGTTCCTTCTAATTCTTTGTATTTTTTTACAAGTTTTTTGCAACCTTCAACAATAGATGCGAAGAAAATGAATGTCCAAGGCATAAATGCAACAATAAAGATTGGAATAAAATAGAAAAATCCATGTTTTCTGCCTAATTCTGCTGATGTAAGTAATCTCGCAAAGTGGTGTTTGATAAAGTATTCGTGAATGAATGACCAACCATAATCTCTAAACATTATTAAGTGCCATGGCATTGAAATTAATAAGAAAATTACTAAACCTACAAGGAAGTTTACAGGTTTTATCATTTCTTTTAAAGTTTTTGTGATTAAGCCGTAAAGGAATAATACAACGACAGGGATTGCAATTGCTAAAATCCCTTTTGCTAAAAAGCCTAAGCCAGCAAAAGTCCAAAATCCCCACCAACAATATTTTTTATATTTTTCTTCAACAGAAAAACTTAAAAATGCACTGTATAAAGCACTTGCAAGCCATACTGTCAAAACCATATCTAAAATTGCAACATGTGATAAAATTAAGAAAAATACACTGGTTAAAAGTACGATAGCACTGTATAAACCGAATTTTCTTGATAAAACTTTTTTACCAAAGAAATAAGTGAAAAATACCAAGAACGATGCCATCAATGCAATCGGAAATCTTACAGCAAATTCGCTAAAAGAACCGAAAAGTTTTATTGATGCTCCAACTAACCAAAAATAAAATGGTGGTTTTTCCAAAAATGGAATAGAATTCAATAAAAGAACATTCCAGTCGTTTGAATTAGCCAAATCTCTTGACATAATTGCATATCTGGTTTCATCAACGTCTAAAAGCGGGTAAAAATCCAGCCCCCAGAATAAAAACACTCCACACAATAATGTCAATAAAATAATCGAGCATAAATCAGGGTGTTTTCCTACAATTTCTTTCAGTTTTATCATGATTAATATCTCCTCAAATTTCCCTTATGTTATAATTAATTTAGTTTAACATGCATGTCGGGATATTACAATTATGAAACAATTTTTTAACATATTAATCTTATTATTTGCAACATTTTTTGTTTTTTCATCAAGTGCAAATGCTAAAATTACGGAATTTGTTCAAGTTACAGATTTGCACTTTGAACAAAATGAAGCCTCTGTTAAAAATTTTGATGATTTGATTAAATTTATTAATAAAAATTTAAAAGATGCCGATTTCGTCGTATTTACTGGAGATAATATTGACAAAGCAAATAAGAAAACTCTAGTTGAATTTTTAAAAATGTGTAAAAATTTAAATAAACCCTACTACATTGAAATAGGTAATCATGATTGCTTTAAATCTCATCATTTAGACAAAGTTACGTATGCAAAATTAGTTGGACAATATTCTAATCAAAAACATAAAGATTTTAATTTTGTTGTTAAGCACAGTGATATAATTTTTATTTTCATTGATGGCATGAAAGAAATTATTCCCGCAAGAAGCGGATATTTTAAAGAGGCTCAACTAATTTGGCTAGATAAGCAATTAACTAAATATAAAGATAAAAAAGTGATTATTTTTCAACACTTTCCTTTAATTGATGAAAGAGAAAAATCTTCTCACAATTTGCATTTATCACAAAATTATTTTGAGGTTCTTTCAAAACACAACAACGTTAAAGCAATATTTGCCGGTCATTATCATCAGGCAAAAGAAGAAAATATAAACGGAATTTTTCATATTGTTACGCCACCGGCCAAACAACCTGAAAGCACAATCCGATATGTTGTTGTTGATGATACAAAAAATGAATTTGAAATTTATAGTACTTTGATAAATTTCTAAGTTCTTTTATCCTTTAAAGTCTTGTCCGCCAACGATTTTCAAGTGTCTATCAGCACCTTCTCCGATGCTTTCACTTTCAAGGTTATGTTGTTCAACTAGTTCGTGTTGAAGTTTTCTGATTTGTTGATTTTGCGGTGCTAATTCAATATTTCTTGCACCTGCAAGTATCTTATCTATCGCCATTTTTGCTTCATCTAAGGCTTTTTCTGCATCGTCGTAATAACCTTGTAATGTTTGAGAAGACTCTCTGATGTCTAGGGCTTCTTTTACGACTTTTTGAATTTGAGCCATTGAGTTTGTTTTTACATAGAAAATTTGTAATCTATAATTATTTGCGGTACTTAAAATTTTCGCTCCGCCTTTTGCAAAGTTTTTGTGTGCGATAACAAGGTCTGCATCGTCAATGTTTTTAGTGATTTCTGCACTCAAATCCAGACGCTCAATAATTTTTTCGACAATTGAGCGAGAAACTGCATATAAATAAATCTTTTTGAATTTTTTTGCTTCTTTTACGTAATCTTTTCTGTTAAAACTGAATTTTAAGCGGTCGGCAGGGTCTTGTTGAGTTAATTTTCTGTCCGCTTCGTTTATTTTATCAATGATTTCTTGATGATTATCCTGCTTTTGTTCAATAGGGATAAGATGTTCTTCTTCCTTAATTTCAGCGGGTTTGTTGTCATAAGTTTTGTCAACTTTTCTAATTTCCGGACGAATAGGCCATCCTCGTAGAATATAATCAACTGCTTCTGCGGTGTCTTTGTATACAGCAAGTGTGTTTCTGTCTAAAATTTCGATAACAATATCAAAAGTCGGTTGTTTTTCACGTTCTAAAACCGTTTTTTGTGAAGCACGACGTTTTGCCTCATCATCACCTAATGTTACAGATTGAATACCACCTACAAGGTCTGACAATGCAGGGTTTTTAATTAAGTTTTCAAGGCTTTGACCATGAGCCGTTGCAATTAACATAACACCACGTTCTGCAATTGTACGTGCTGCTTGTGCTTCGGCTTCCGTACCGATTTCATCAACTACAATAACTTCAGGAGTATGGTTTTCAACCGCTTCAATCATAATGTCTTTTTGAAATTCAGGTTGTCTAACCTGCATTCTTCTTGCTTTACCAATTGCAGGGTGTGGAGTATCACCATCACCGGCAATTTCGTTTGATGTATCAACAATTACAACACGTTTTCCAAGTTCATCAGCAACAAGACGTGAGATTTCTCTTAGTTTAGTGGTTTTACCAACCCCAGGTCTGCCAAGAAATAGAATGCTTTTGTTTTGCATTACAAAATCTTTGATACATTCAATTGTACCGGTAACAACTCTACCTATTCTGCAAGTTAAACCAATAACACGACCTTGACGATTTCTAATAGCACTTATTCTGTGCAAAGTTCCGGCAATACCAGAACGATTGTCTGAAGTAAATTCAGGAATTTTATCCGTAATGTAATCTAAATCTGCGTATTCAATCGGAGCACAGTTTAAACTTTCAATCTTTCCGCTTGCGTGTCTGATTTCGGGCAATCTCCCAATATCAAGCACTAGTTCAATTACATCGGATAATGATTCGTGATTCACAAGTGCTGTAATTTTCGGGGGTAAAACATCGATTAATCTGTCTAAATCGTTTTGAAATTGAATGTTGTCGCTCATTTATACCTTTTTTGTTACGTAAGTGTACCTTTGAATTGCTTCACTATTATAATACCACTTTTTAATATTAAATTATCATCTTTTTAGTCGGAACTTCTTTCATTTAATAAATCTTTACAATTGTAGAAGTCCCTAAAAAAGTGTAATAAAGACCCTTTTGAGTAATTAAGCACTTTGAAAATTTATATTTTATGTTATACTTATAGTATAAATTGAAAGGGAATGATATATGGTATACGGTATCTATGGATTAGCACGTTCAGATTCTGCTTATAGAATGATGAACATTGCAAATGCTCAAATGTCTATGTTGAATAATATCAATGAAAATACAGATATGAATATGTTGCACAAAATGGATATGCAAAATTCTCTTGCTCTTGAAAAAGAAAAATTTAACTACAAAATGTTAGATAAATTAGATAAAATGAATAAAAAAATCGTTGAACAAAAATTTAAAAATAAATAATTATTTATTTTAAAAAAGGCTTTGATTTTCTTCAAGGCCTTTTTTAATTATATTTTTTCTTTTTATTGTGCTTCAAGTTCTTTTCTTATTTCGTCAACGGAAACGTGTTTTATTTCTGAGTTTTCGTCTTTTTGAAGATAAACATCTTTTATACCAGATTGAACGATAAATCTTTTGCATAAAATACAAATCATTTGATGTCCCCAAATATACATTGTTGAATCTTTGCATCTATCTTGTCCGGCTTGAATGATAGCGTTTTGTTCTGCGTGAATTGAACGACAAGTTTCGTATCTGGTCCCTGATTCAATATTGTGTTTTATTCTGTAACATTCGCCTCTTTCTACACAAGATTCAACTTTTGACGGAGTTCCGTTGTAACCTGTTGCTTTGATTTTTTTATCTTCTCCAACAATTACTGCACCAACTTGTGCTCTTATACAGTTTGAACGGCTTGCACAAGTTTTTGCTAAGTCTAAAAAATATTCATTCCAAGGTTTTATAGTCATTTTGTACCTCTATTTATCTTTTTTTACCCAATTTTCAAAGATTTTCATTGGTGCTCTGCTTAATGCTAATGCCCAAGCCTTAACGTTTTTGCTTGCAACTGAACCTGCGGCAACGAATGCACCTTCTTCAAGTTCAATTGGTGCAACAAGTACAGAATTTGAGCCTGTATTTGCATAATCGCCAATAATTGTTTTATTTTTTACTTTAGTTACAGGATTGTAGTTTGCTGTAATTGTTCCTGCACCTATATTTACGTGAGAACCTATTTCGCTATCACCTACATAACTTAAGTGAGAAACGTTTGTGTTATCTTTGATTTTTGAATTTTTAACTTCTACAAAATTGCCGATTCTAACGTGATTTCCGATTTCAACATTACCTCTGATATGAGCCATAGGGCCAATTGTGCAATTTGAACCGATTTTATTACTGCCGTTTATGAAAACTGATGGATAAATTATTGTATTTGCTCCTATTTCAGTATCACCACTAATCCAAGTTGTATCAGGGTCAACAATTGTAACTCCCTTTTTCATTAATTTGACTAAATTTCTCTTGTTTAAAATTTTTGCGGCTTCTGCAAGTTGAACTTTTGAATTAATTCCTAAAATTTCAGTATTATCTTTTAACGTATATGCTTGAACGCTTAGATTGTGTTTTACACCCCAAGAAATGATGTCTGTTAAGTAATATTCGCCTTGAGCATTATTACTTTTTAATTCAGAGAATGCTTTTTTAACTTTTTGCCAGTTAATACAATAAACTCCGGCATTCACCTCTTGAATTTGTTTTTCTTCAAATGTAGCATCTTTTTCTTCAACGATTTTTTTAAGAGTTTTGTCAATGTTTCTGATAACTCTACCATAGTTGAACGGATTTGCGAAAATTGCACTCATTACTGTAATATCTGCTTTATTTGCTTTGTGAGAGAAAATAAAATCAGAAATAGTGTCTGATGTTAACAATGGAGTATCGCCACATAAAACGATTACTTCGCCGTCAAAATTTTCCAGTTCACTGCAAGCCATACTAACGGCGTGTCCTGTACCTAATTGAGGTGTTTGCAAAATAGTTTTTGCGTTATTTCCATAATTTTTACTTACAAACTCGCTAACTGCTTCTGCTTGGTGTCCAACGATAACATAAGATTGTTCAACCATGTGTGTACCGTTTACGGCATCAAGAACGTAGCCTAATAATGTTTTATCAAAAATGTTGTGTAAAACTTTTGATTTTTCTGATTTCATTCGAGTGCCTTTGCCGGCAGCCAAAATAATAGATTTTATTCCCATGACATACTCCTTTTTAATGATTATTATAATAACATAAACATTAATACTATTGAAAGAGTATAATTTTTGTGAAATAATTATTTTGTAAATTGTGTAAGAAGGAGAAAATTATGCCGACACTTATTGAAGACATCGTAGCAAGACAAATAATGGATTCTCGTGGTAATCCGACTGTTGAAGTTGATGTAAAACTTGCTTCCGGAGTAGTTGGCAGAGCATCTGTTCCATCTGGTGCATCTACAGGTGCATACGAGGCTTTAGAGTTAAGAGATAACGACAGAACTCGTTTTGGTGGCAAAGGTGTAAACAAAGCAATCAACAATGTAAATAATATTATTGCACCGGAATTAATAGGTGAAGATGTTTCAAATCAATATAACATTGACAAACTGATGCTTGAACTTGATGGAACAGATAATAAATCAAGATTAGGTGCGAATGCTATGTTAGGTGTTTCTCTGGCATGTGCAAAGGCTGCATCTTTGGCTTATAAAATGCCTTTGTATCGTTATTTAGGCGGAATTTCAGCAATTACTCTGCCTGTACCAATGATGAATATTATTAATGGTGGCGTTCATTCTGACAATAATATTGATTGTCAAGAATTTATGATTGCTCCTGTAGGTGCAGATTGTTTTCAAGAAGCAGTTAGAATGGGGTCTGAAATATTTTATGCTTTAAAACACATTTTACAAGACAGAGATTATGTTACTTCTGTTGGCGATGAGGGTGGTTTTGCTCCAAACTTATCATCAAATGAAGAAGCATTAGAAATGATTGTGAAAGCAATTCAAAATGCAGGTTATACAACTGATGAAGTTAAAATTTGTTTGGATTTGGCATCTAGCGAATTTTACGAAGACGGTAAATATACACTTGCCGGCGAAGGTAAAATTTTAAGTCGTGAGGAAATGGTTGATTTTCTTGCAGATTGGGTTGAAAAATATCCAATTATCTCAATAGAAGATGGTATGGCAGAAGAAGATTGGGAAGGCTGGAGATTGTTAACTAAGAAAATAGGTTCAAAATGTCAACTTGTTGGTGATGATTTGTTTGTTACAAATACAAAACGCTTGCAAGAGGGTATCATGAGAAAAATTGCAAACTCTATTTTGATTAAAGTTAATCAAATCGGGACTCTAACTGAAACTCTTGAAGCAATTGCCATGGCTCATTCTGCCGGTTACACTGCAATTTCTTCTCATCGTTCAGGCGAAACAGAGGATACTTTTATTGCAGATTTAGCGGTTGCTACAAATTGTGGACAAATTAAAACAGGCTCTTGCTCTCGTTCTGACAGAATGGCGAAATACAATCAACTAATTAGAATTGAACAAGAACTTGGTCTATCTGCTAAATATCTTGGTATTAAAGCATTTAGCGGACATAGAAGTTTTAGTCAAAATTTGTAGTAAAATAATATAGCAAAGTCTATTATTAATGATTTGATAAAAAACTTTACAGAAAACACATTAGGTAGTATCATTATATTAAAGTTATGGACAAAAATAAAGACGAAAAATTTATAGTAACTGGTGGAACACCCTTAAAAGGCGAAGTTTCTATCGGTGGTGCAAAAAATGCGGTGCTAAAATTGATGGCTGCTGCAATTCTTGCGAAAGGCGAAACACTAATTCATAATGTGCCTGATTTGACAGACGTTGAGATTATGTTGAATGTAATAGAGCAATTGGGTACAAAAACTCATTATGACAAAGAGCATAAAACTATTTCAATTGATGCAACAGATATAACAAGTATTACAGCAAAATATGAACTTGTTTCTAAAATGCGAGCATCTTTTATTATTTTAGGTGCTTTAGTTTCTCGTTGTAAAGAAGCCATTGTTGCACTTCCTGGGGGATGTGCGATTGGTGAACGTCGTGTAGACTTTCACATCAAAGGCTTAGAAGCCTTGGGGGCTAAAATTAAAATTGAAAACGGTTATGTTCACGCAAAAGCCTCAAAATTAGTAGGTACTGAAATTTATTTAGACATTCCATCGGTTGGTGCAACTGAAAATATTATGTTAGCGGCAATTTTGGCTGATGGTGAAACAAGAATCCAAAATGCAGCAAGAGAACCTGAAATTATTGATTTGGCAAATTTCTTAAATTCAATGGGGGCTCAAGTTGCAGGTGCCGGTACATCTGACATTGTTATCAGCGGTGTTACTCAAGATAAACTGCACCCAATTGAATACACAACAATTCCTGATAGAATTGAAGCGGGTACATTTATGACTGCTGTTGTTGCTACTCGTGGCAAAGCGATTATTAAAAATATTTTTCCTGCTCATTTGACATTTTTTAACAATAAATTGTTAAAAATGGGTGCAAATATTAAATTGATTGAGCCTACAGCAATTGAAGTTTCTGCAAGAGGCAGATTGAATACTGTAAATTTTGTAACTCAACCATATCCGGGCTTTCCGACTGACTTGCAATCAATGGCAATGGTGTTATTGTCAACTGCAAATGGTGTTGGTATCATTACTGAAAGTTTGTATGAAAACAGATTTATGCAAGTGCCAAACTTAAGACGTATGGGGGCTGATATTCATCAAGACAGAAACCATGCAATTATAAAAGGTGTTAAAAAATTAACAGGTGCTGCTGTTTCTGCAAGTGATTTAAGAGCGGGTGCATCGTTGGTTGTTGCTGCATTAATGGCAGATGGAACTTCAGAAATTGATAATTTATATCATATTGACAGAGGTTATGAAAATTTTGAAACAAAAATAAATGCTTTAGGCGGTAAAATTAAGCGTGTAACAATTTCTCCTGAAGATGCAATTCAAGGAGGTTTAAATGAAGCCAGAATATAGACGCTGGTACGAACACGACCCTCTTTTACTTGAAGTTGTTGAGTTATTAAAAAATTATCAGGACGAATTGCGTTCTCAGGCTGAAATTTTCTTAAAAAAAATTGAAGAAAAAGTATCTAAAGAGGCAATTGAACGTTTTTATGAAATGGTTAAACCTGTAAATGGTAACCGTTGGTACGATAAGGATCCGGTTATTTCTAAAACTATTGAGTTGTTGAGAGTTGTTCCGCCAGATGTTCAAAAGGCTTGTGCAGAACATTTTATAAACGCTCTTAAAGACATTGGTGTTGATTACCAAAGTCCAAATATTAAAGAAGATGTTTAATGTTGATTGTAAAAAGTTTAAAAAATTAGAGAACTTACTTGATAAAGGTAAGTCTTTTGCTGTTAGTGGGGTTACATCTTTTTTTAGACTAATTTTATTGAATAAAATTAAAGAATTTTCGGATAAAAAAATTCTTTTTGTAACTTCATCTGAGCAAAGTTCTTTGAAATTACAGGCCGATTATAAAAAAATATATGGTAAAAAAACTGAATTTTTACCTTTTCAATCTATTTCAATGTATGAAAGTGTAAATTCTAATAAATATGAATATGCAAAGCAAATAGATATTTTACGAAGAAAACCGGAAATTGTTTTTACACCTGTAAAAACTTTACTCGAAAAATTTCCAAGAGAAAGTTTTTTCAGACAAAATAATATAAAATTAAAAGTCGGTGGAACTGTTAATATTCAAAAATTGGCTAAAACTCTTGTCGAATTTGGGTATAAACGCTCTGTTATGGTTTCTGATATTGGAGAATTTTCAATTCGAGGTGATATTATTGATATTTTCTCACTTACCGAAAATCCTGTCAGAATTGAACTTTGGGGTGATGATATTGTTGATATAAGATATTTTAATAATGAAACGCAAAAATCAATTTCAAAGGCTTCTGAGGTTGAAATTTTGCCGATTTATAAATTTATTTCGTCCGAAAAAGTAAAATTACCTAAAGAGGTGTTAAATCTTGTTCAAGAGGAGAATTATTTTGAGGGTATTGAGGTTTATCAGTCTTATTTTAATTCTGATTTGACAGATATTTTTGATTATTTCAATGATTATTTGATAATTTTTGATGAAACAAGTGAAATTTATTCAAAATTTCAATTTGTTGATGAAAATTTTCAAACACAGTATGCAGAAAATTTAAAATTGGCATTGAATTACGAAATAAAAGAAAAAAATCATATTCATTTTGAAGATTTTATAAAAAGAATTTCAAGTTTTCAAAAGATTGGAATGAATAATTTTATTGATGGTGATTTGGATTTAGTTTTAGAATTTGATGCACAACCAGTTAAGAATTTCAATGCAAATTTACAGGCTATTGCTGAATATATTAATGAAAAAAGAGATTATGAAACTCTTATTGCAACGGATTATCCTGAACGTGTAAAAGAAATTCTTGCAGAAAAAGATATTTTTCATTGTCGATATATGGACGGTATAACTTCATTTGGGACAATTTCTAATGAATGCAAATTTCTTGTTTTGACCGATAGAGAATTGTTTAATAAACGTTCAAAAGAGGTTACGTCAGAAAAGAAAAAATATTACAAGGAAAAACAGGAATATATTGAAAGTATAAATGATATTAAATCCGGAGAGTACGTAGTACATACAATTCATGGTGTTGGTATTTATCAAGGCTTGACGCAACAGGAAATTGACGGTCAATTAAAAGATTATTTGACGATAGAATACGCAAACAAAGACAAATTGCACATTCCGGCAGAGCAAATAAACTTGTTGTGCCGATACAGAGGCTCAGGCTCTGTAAAACCTAAATTATCACGAATGGGTGGTAATGATTGGGAAAATACAAAAAATAGAGTTAAAAAAGCGGTTGAAACAATTGCTTATGATTTACTTCGACTGTATGCAAAACGTAAAATGCGTACAGGTATTAAATTTGATGAAGATACAAATTGGCAAATTGAAATGGAAGAAGCCTTTGAATATGTGGAAACTCCTGACCAAATGCGGGCAATTGACGAAGTTAAGCGAGATATGGAATCAGAAAATCCGATGGATAGGCTAATTTGTGGTGATGTCGGGTTTGGCAAAACCGAAGTTGCAATGCGTGCTATATTTAAAGCCGTAACGTCAGGTAAACAAGTTGCAGTTATTGTTCCAACAACAATTTTGGCTCTACAACATTATCGTACAATTTCAGAAAGATTTAAGCCTTTTGCGATGAATGTTGATTTGTTGTGTCGTTTTAGAAGTTCAAAAGAACAAAAAGAAACTTTGAAAAAAATGGCTTTAGGTGAATGTGATGTTGTAATTGGGACACATAAACTTTTGCAAGAGGGGGTTCAATTTAAAGATTTAGGTCTGTTGGTAATTGACGAGGAGCATCGTTTTGGGGTTAGACATAAGGAAAAATTGAAACAATTAAAAGAAAATATTGATATTATTTCAATGTCAGCAACACCAATTCCAAGAACTCTTTATATGTCGCTTTCAGGCATAAAAGACATGTCTTTAATTAATACTCCGCCTAAAAATAGACTTCCTGTTAAAACTTTTGTTGGCGAATTTAATGATACAGCCGTTAAAAATGCAATAATTCACGAACTTGATAGAGAGGGACAAGTTTTCTATTTGTATAATAGAGTGGAAACAATTGAAGAATTTAAACTTCAATTACAAAAAATTGTTCCGAATGCAAGAATTTGCGTTGGTCATGGAAAAATGAACGAAAACGAACTTGAACAAGTAATGCTTGATTTTGCAAATTATGAATACGATATTTTGCTTTCAACGACAATTATAGAATCCGGACTTGATATTCCAAATGCTAATACGATAATTATTCACGACGCAGATAAGTTTGGACTTGCTCAATTATATCAACTTCGTGGTCGTGTTGGTCGTTGCGAAAAACAAGCATATTGCTATTGTTTTTACAAACAAAATAAATTAATGACTGAAGAAGCAGTAAAACGTTTGAAAGCAATTAAAGAATTTACAACACTTGGAAGTGGTTATCAAATTGCACTTAGAGATGTCGAAATCAGAGGTGTTGGCAATCTTTTAGGAACAAAACAGCATGGACATATGATTAACGTTGGTTTTGATACGTATTGTCAATTACTTGAAGAAACGATAAAAGAATTACAAGGTGAAAAGGTCGAAAATACTGTACCGACAATTGTTGATATTAATGTAACTGCATATATTCCTGATGAATGGGTTGGTTCTGCTGAACAAAAGATGATTGAATACAAACGACTTGCAGATGTGAAATCACAAACCGAACTTGATTATATTGTTCAAGAATGGAAAGATAGATTTTCTAAATCACCGGAACCTGTCGAAAATTTGATAAATTTAATTAAAATAAGACTTTCAGCAACAGAGGCAAAAATATCTGTAATAAGAGAAACCACGGATTGCATAAGGATTTATACTCCGTATACTCAACCTGAATGGCGTATTATTTCAGCAAAATTGCCGTCAAATATAAGTAAATATATTAAGTTTACTTTAGCCCCAAAGACTTGTCATGACGGTAATTCAATATTATTGCTTAACAATAGTTATATGAATTTTGATGAAATATTTAACATTTTGAATGATTTGTTTTATTATATTAATAAGATTTGTTATGAATACTCAAACGAATAAGGAGATATGCTTATGAAAAATTTAAAATTTCTTGTAATTCTTTTATTTGCGACAGTTTTATTTACAGGTTGCGGAGTAAAGAATAAAGAAGCAATTGTAAAAGTAAATGATCACGTAATTACACAAGCAGATTACGATGAGTTGTTCAATCAAACTGCTAAAAATCCTGCTTTACAAGCATTTGGTTTAGACGGTAAAAAAGTTGATAAAAAAGGCTTCATGTATTTGATGATTAAAGATAAAGTTATCAACGAATTGATTGTACGTGCTTTGATTGATGATGAAATACAAAAACGTCATATCACAGTAACTAACAAAGATACTGAAGATGCATTGAATAAAGTTATTGAAGAAATTGGTTCAAAACAAAAATTTAACCAAGTTTTAAAAGGCTACGGTGTTTCATTGGCTGATTTCAAAAAAGATTTAGCAGAAGAAGTTAAGATGAAAAAACTTGTAGATTCTCTACAAAAAATTAATATTTCTGATGCAGATGCAAAAAAATATTACAACCAAAATATCAGTAAATTCAAATATCCTGATAAAGTTAGAGCATCTCACATTTTAATTGCTGCAAATCCTGATGAAATGGTTGAAATAATTAAGGCTGATTCAAAAAATGAATCATTGTCAGATGCTGAAGTTAAGGCTATGGTTGACAAACAAATGGCTGAAAAATTAAAAAAAGCACAAGAAATACTAGCACAAGTAAAAAAAGACCCATCTTCATTTGCTAAAATTGCAAAAGAAAATTCTGATGATGTAGAATCTGCAAAGCAAGGTGGCGATTTGGGTTTCTTTGCTAAGCAAGAAATGGTTGAAGCGTTTGCAAACAAAGCCTTCGCAATGCAACCAAATACAATCAGTGATGTTGTAAAAACTTCATACGGTTACCACATTATTATGGTTACAGATAGAAAAGCAGCAGGTCAAGATTCATTTGAAAAAGTTAAAGCAGATATTATTTTATACTTAGAAAATGAAAAGAAAGTAAAAGTTCTTGAAAACTTTGTTGAAACATTAAAGAAAAATGCAAAAATTGAATATGTTAATCCTGAATATAATCCAACAGATTTGAAAGAATCGTTGAAGGAAATTGCAAAAACAAGTTCAGCATTTTCAGAACAAGTAGATGAAGCAAATCATTCAGCAACTCCTGCTCCGGAAAAAAATAAATAATTATTATTTATAAAAAAACAAAAAGGCACTCCAAATAGGGGTGCTTTTTTATTGCAAAATTCATACAAAATTTCTCATCTATACGTACGATGAAAACTTTGCTTTTTTTTTTATCATGCATGACATCAAGACTAGACGAGAGGACTTTATACATGACCCAAAGCATTTCTTTAGGAAATGGTGTTAATGCTTTTTTTGAAAATAAAAATGCTATCCTAAAATCTTTATCCCGATCAAAAAATCAATCACAAATCACAAATTCTCAATGTAAAACTCAACAATTTTCAGAAGATTATACAAAATTGAAAAATAATATGTTTTCAATAATGGGCGATAAATCACCGACGAATGTTGAAGATTTCAAAAATTTGATTTCAGTGGCTCTTTTTTCAAATTCTTATGATATAAATTCTGCTGATGAATTTTGTATAAAAGAAAACTCCGATTTTGAAAATTTTATTAATTCAATAAATTTTGAAAAAGAATTTCAAGACTATATGGAATCTCGTGGTTGCAAATCCGAAAATGAATTGAAATCTCTAAACGAAGCAGGTTTTAATTCTGTTGAGGAGTTAAAAAATGCAGTCGAAAGAACCATAAAAATTTTGGAGATTAATATAGAAAGTACTGGCTATAAAACCGACGCTATCAAGGATAATATTTCTGCAATACTTGATAATGCAAGCATAGAGGACTTAAATAATTTTTTGAAAAACTCAAAAGATACTTCTTATGTAATGCAAGTAACTGCACTGGAGTTTTTGGCAGAAAGTGCACTTGATGATGAAGATGTTTTCTTGGCATTCAAAAATTCAATGGACGAATTTTTACAAAGAATGATTGAGGGAAAATCTGGCGAGGAAGAAGTTGAAAAGGCTTTGAAGAAATACATGTTTAAACTTCACGAGGACGGCGAAAAACCAAACGAAACGGAGCCTAAATCGGAAGAAGGTGAAGAAGAAGACCACTCGAAAGACAGTATAAACGATATTATCAGAAGACGTTCTGCAAATGAAACCTACAAAAATGAAAAACTTAATGCAATTGCAGATACTGGAAAATCAACCTCAAATTTACAAACTGCGATTGCCACAAAATAGGAGAAAAATATGATTTCATCAATAGGTTCAATTTTTTATACAAGTAATATTTCAACAATGTTTCAACGAACAACTCCTGAAACTAAGGTTCAAGAAAATAATTTTACAAATAATTTATCAGAAAACTCAAATATAGATATTGTTTCAGACAAACCTACAAACAAATATAAAGATTTTTATGAAAAAATGCGATACGTGGTTTATTGTTACACTGGTGGGGATTCATCAAGTGGTGAAAGTGGCGGACCTACTACCTTAGAATCATACCAAAATCGTGTTAGCAAATTTATGAAAAATGAATTTGACAACAGTGAGGGTGTAAACGAATTTCTAAAAACTGTCGATTGGGAAACCGATTTTGATATTTATTATAACAAAGGAGGTTGTACTACAATTGAAGAATTGAATGAAATTCAAAAGGCCGGATTTAAAAGCAAAGAACAATTGATGTCAATGACACAATTTCAGGCTTTATATTTTTCTTCAAATGTTGATGAAAATGCTTCTATATTTTCTGGAATAGGGGTAAGTATGTGGGATATTGTTCATAATGCATCAACAAGTGATATGATTGAATATTGCAAAGACAGTAATATTCTGATGAATGATGTTGAAAAGATGGCTAGTGCGACAAAAAAATTCTTCGGAAAATATTTAGATGCCGAAAAATCAGAACGATTTAACTTTTATATTGATAAATACTTAGAATCAATTAAAGAAGATGATAAAAAATCTGCAAAAAATGCTATGGAAGATGAAATTTTAGAAAGTTTAAAAGAGTCTGCTGAAGCAGATGATACCGATGAACAAGACTCTTCTGAAAATTTCGATTCACAAATAAATGAAACAAATAGTATTTCAATGCAGATAAATCAACAACTCGCTCAAATTATTTATGCATAAAAACTAATTGAAATAACATATTAAAAAGGCACTCCAATAGGGGTGCTTTTTTGTTGCAAAAATATTTATTGGAAAATATTGATTTGTTTAATTTATTGAATATAATATATAGTGTAAAAAATACAATTTATATTTAAAAGGGATAATTTTATGATTAAGCAAAAAAGAAATAAAACTAAAATCGTTGCAACTCTTGGGCCAGCAAGTAGTGATGAAGCGATTATTGAACAATTAGTTTCTGCCGGGGCGACAATGTTTAGATTGAACACTTCGCATAATACGGCGGAAGAACATGCCAAAACAATTGAAAAAATCAGAGCGATTGAGAAAAAATTAAAAATATTTATTCCAATTATGGTTGATTTACAAGGTCCCAAAATCAGAGTTGGTAACTTGATTGAACCTATTCCATTAGAAGTTGGTAAAGAATTAGTTTTGGAATATGGTTTAGAACAAACTGATTCAAACATTGTCCCTGTTGATTATAAGGGTATTGCAGACGATGTTCACGAGGGTGAATGTATTTTACTTGATGACGGTAAAATTAAAATTCAAGTAACTAAAAAAGAGGGTACAAAGGTTTATGTAAAAGTTTTACATGGCGAATTATTGAAACCAAGAAAAGGTATTAATGTTCCTGGAGGTACAGGTAGCGTTTCTGCAATTACAGAAAAAGACGTTGGATTTATTAAATTTGCAGTAGAACATAATGCTGATTACCTTGCGTTATCGTTTGTTAGAGATAAAGATGATGTTTTATTAGCAAAAAAATATATTAGCCATTTTGGTGCTGATATTCCTGTAATTTCTAAAATTGAAAAACCGGAAGCGGTGGATAATATTGAAGAAATTTTAGATGCAAGTGATGCTGTAATGGTTGCAAGGGGTGATTTGGGTATTGAATTATCTCCGGAAAAAGTTCCAATGGTGCAAAAACAAATTATTGAAACAGCATTTAATTACAGAAAAACTTGTATTGTTGCTACGCAAATGTTGGAATCGATGATAGAAGAACCTATTCCGACAAGAGCAGAGGTTTCAGACGTCGCTAATGCGATTTTAGATGGTGCTGATGCGGTTATGTTGTCCGGTGAAACAGCAATGGGAAAATATCCGGTGGAAGCCGTTAAAATGATGGCAGAAATTGCAAGAGATGTTGAGGCAAGTCAATTCTGTTGCTATAATATAGATTTGGAAATGAAAGAGGATTATGAACCTACTCCACAAGCAATTGCAAGTGCTGCGGTTAAAATGGCTGATTATTTGGGTGCAAAAGCAATTTTAGCATTTACTCATACTGGTTATACAACAAAATTACTTTCAAAATTAAGACCAAAAGTTCCGGTTATTGCGGTATCCGATATGGAAAAAACTTGCAGAAGATTGAATTTGTATTGGGATATTCACCCAACTTTAAAAAATTGGGACGTAGATTTAACTGATAATTTGTTGAAAAAAATTGATAAATTATTATTGGAAAAAACTTCATTTCAAAAAGATGATAGAGTAATCATTATCGGCTCAATTCCAAAATTAATCACAGGAAGAACAAACTTCGTACGTGTACATAGAATGTGTGCGTTTCAGTAACTTGTAAAATTAAAGATTTTTTTAGATAGTCAGTCTTAGATCATTATTCAATACTGACTATTTTTGATGTTAAAGTATGTTATAATCATATAACTCAATAATTGGCATGCATCTCGGGTTTTGATTTACTCTTAATTTAAAGTATGTTATAATATTGGAAGAATATTTAGTAACAAGATTATCGTTTTGATTTACTCTTAATTTAAAGTATGTTATAATGTAACCACCCATTTAATATTCAACAACGACGTTTTGATTTACTTTTAATTTAAAGTATGTTATAATTATAGTTATGAAGTTATATTCAAAAGATTTGTTTTGATTTACTCTTAATTTAAAGTATGTTATAATGTTAAAACCATATTTTGCAGACGTAGACGAGTTTTGATTTACTCTTAATTTAAAGTATGTTATAATCTATTTTAGTAGGATCTTGACTCTCTTCTGTTTTGATTTACTCTTAATTTAAAGTATGTTATAATGAAATGGCTGAACATCTCTATATCTACTAAGTTTTGATTTACTCTTAATTTAAAGTATGTTATAATGACTGTCCAGTGTGTAAACCTAAACCACCGTTTTGATTTACTCTTAATTTAAAGTATGTTATAATTGCAACTATATTATGTATATCACATTCATGTTTTGATTTACTCTTAATTTAAAGTATGTTATAATATACAGTAAGATATGAAGTAGGCGATACTTGTTTTGATTTACTCTTAATTTAAAGTATGTTATAATTATAACGAGTACCTCCACGAGCACAGCGTTGTTTTGATTTACTCTTAATTTAAAGTATGTTATAATACAAAAAGCGGAAAATATAGCCCGATACATGTTTTGATTTACTCTTAATTTAAAGTATGTTATAATAAAAAATGAAAAAATTTAATGACAGGATTGTTTTGATTTACTCTTAATTTAAAGTATGTTATAATGTAAATGAATTAGTAAATAATGGAATTTAGTTTTGATTTACTCTTAATTTAAAGTATGTTATAATAGGATATACAAATTTATATATTTATGATATACTAATTGCATAACATACTTTAAGTTAAGAGTCCAATCAGAATTGAACAGAGAATAATTGATTCCTCTACTATGTACGAATAAATTCATTCTCTAACCCTTTCAAAAATAAATAACATACTACATGACATCTATAATTTTAACATGAAATTACCAGAATGTCATCTGTTTTTCTATAATTTTGCCCATTTCTGTTTTGTATTTAGACCGATTATAATCTGATTTTTGTATGCATACAGAATTACTCCATTGGGCGTCAGTTATGTATATAACATTTATACTTCCCGTTGAAGGTGCTATCTGTTTTATTGCTTTTATAAATTGTTCTTGTTTTTCATAAGTTACGCATGAACGAACATAAATTGAATTTTGAAGCATAAAGTATCCTAAATTCAATAAATCTTTTCTAAATCTGTTTGCAAGTCGCATTTCTTCTTTTTCAACAACCGGCAAATCAAAACATACAAATAACCAACCCATTCTATACTTGCTCTTCATATTCTCTATTTTTGTGTTTATCAATATATAAATACTGTTCTTTGATATTTGGAAGTGTTAATTTTTCTATTGAATATTTTATAAAGGCATTTGTAATATCTTCAACATAAATTTCTATATAGTCAATGATTTTGTAACTTAAGCCTTTTGCTTTTAATCTATAATTTTTAAGGCAGAATGCTAAATATTCACACCAAGATTTATGTTTTTTATTTTTAAAGTCGCCACCTCTATTAACTTTAAATTTGTACAAATAAAAATCTACAAATGCCCTAAATGGCTCAACTAAATCATAAATAAAAGGTGTCGAACCATATTTTTCTTTATGGTGTATTCCTAAATTTGGACACAATCCATGAATTAAAACCGAGCGATAAATTAGAGTAGAAATAACTGCATAACCATAATTTAAGCAAGAATTTTCAAAAGTTTCTGCGTTTTTGTGTTCTCTGATAGTATCAACTTCTAAAATTTTAAAATATTCTTGCCAATATTGTTTTGCTACATTACCTTCACTAACTAGAGGGCGATTTATTAGTTTTTCAAGGCTATGTTCTTTTACTCCAATTAAATTTAAGCAGTTTGCTTGATTTTGCATTTTTTGAAAAAGAATTGTTTTCCAAAGTGTATTATCAAATATTTCATTTTGTTCAATTTGGTTTAAAAATGCCTTTGTTCGAACAACTCTATCTAGTCCTAAACTCCAACCTATTGGTTTGAAGTGATTATTGCAATGTAAAATTACAATATCATTTTCCATTAGTCTAGCAAGGCAAGAATTTGTAAAAGACACTTGATGAGTCGCAACAATTATTGCTCGAATATCTACAATAGGAAGTTTATTTTCGCTCTCATCATCATATTTGCAAAATAAAAATCCTTTTTCACAATAAAGTTTTATATTTGGTGTAGTTAAATGAAGTATGTGGTAACTCATATACTCCATAATATCAATATTTTTTAAAATTAGAATAGCCAAATGGCTATTTTTCATTTTTATATTTTTTGAAATGTAAATAAACCAAATTATTTATGCTTGTTAATATCTCAATTCCAGAATTATTTTCAATTCGAATACCTCCATTTGACATTATCGTTCTTAATTTGAATATTCCTTTTGAAACAATTGATTTTGATGAAACTTTTTTTTCTTTGCCGTTTTCATTCACAATCAATGAATATACATTTGCTTCAAAGTCTTCTGGTATTTCAACAAGACAACCGGAGTAGAACATTTCTCCCTTGTTGTAAAGTTTACAACCCATGTCAATAAGTTTATCTTTAACATCTTGTGTCTTTTTATTAGCATAAATAGGCATAACTTTTACTGCATTTTTTGGGTCAAAATACAGGATTTGACCTTTATGTCCTTTTGAATGCTTAAATTGATTTTTTACACTTTTAGTCCCAAAGTCTACATATTCACCCATTCTTTCTCGTTCGTTTTTATCAAGTTCTATTTGACCTTTTGCTTCAATCATTAAAACTTTTTTAACATGAGTTTTCTTTTTAGGGTGTGTATAATTTGCTAATAATTCATTCCATTCTTGATTTGTAGGTTTGTTATTTATATGATTTAACAAATCTTTTCTTATATCATCATCTAAAATATTATTTATTTTCTTTTCTTTTGGTTCAAGTGAGGTTATATCCGCTCTTTTTGTAAGATATGTATTGCCATTTTTTACTCGTTTTCCGTAAATACTTTCTAATGGTTTTATATTTCCTTTAAAAGTTTTATCGTTTGCATAAGGATATGGCATAAGGTTATTTATAGCCTCTTTAATAATTTCTGGATTTAACCCTTCAATTTCATCAACTTTCTTTTCTTTATTATATTTATAATCTCTTGAAAAACTTATACATATTGCATCTAGGGCATGATGTTTGTCATTATCACGATTTTTCTTTACATCATCTCCCAGCAATTTGTTTAACTTGTAAGTTCTTCTTATAGATGCGGTTGAAGAACCATTATTGACAAATATATGACGATTTTCTCCTTCAACTTGTAATCCCCAACCAAAAATAGTTGCTGTAAATTGTTGAGCAACTCTAGCAATTTGTGCAGTTTCTGCAAGTCCATTATAACTATCAATTAATTTTTTGCAGTCTTCAGGTTTACTTGTTAATAATTCATATTTCTTTTTTCCTAATGTATCTTTTATTGCTTCAAGTCTATTAACGAAATCGAACCAAGTTTTTTCATCGTTGTGTAACCATTCATAAGGAGTTCTGCCTGCTTTCTTTTGGTTTTCCACTGAATAACATAGAACTTTGTTGTATAAAGCATCATTTCCACCCATAGAACGTGGATAAATATGGTCAACTTCGCATGCGTCAAAATCAGATATCCCAATAGATTTTCCAGAATAAATACATTTTAAGCCTTGTTTTTTCAAAAGTTTAAGTTTTAAAATATTTTCTGAACTTAGAGCATTTGCATCTTTTAATTCTGACACAATTTGTTCATTATCTTTTTCATTTTCTTTCATTACTTTTAGTGTATCATTTGCCTTTTTAGCACCAAACAATGAATTGTCCGCTCCATCTCTAACGAATTCAAAAATTACTTCATTTGGAGTTCCATATTCTTGTTTTAAATTTAAAATTAAATCTCTAAAAATTTGCAAACGATTTCTAACAATTGGATTTGTTATATTACCTATTAAAGTGTCAGTTTGTTCTCTGTTATCTGAAGAATTTTCTGCCATTTCATCTCTATTATCAGGAATATATAAATTGTTCCAATCTCCAATTTTTGAAATCATTGTGTTAATTTCTTCAATTGTAATCGGATTTTGTGTATTTGGTTTATCTACAAATTCTGTGATGTCAACGTTTTGTGGATATAATTCGCAAGACAATATAATCTTTGTCATAATTTTGCAGGCTCTACGGCAAAAACTAGAACGTCCAGAAATGTTTGCTTTCATTGGATCAATTTTATCTTTGATTTTTCTATTTAATACTGTTTCAATTTCTTTTTTTGTTATTGTGGTATCAAGTTTTTCTTCGTTTGTATCAATTTTTGCTTTAATTAACCAATTTTCATAAATTTTTTTGATATCTATTGGTGATAATAAGAATTTTTCGCCTATATTATCTGTCAATCGTAAGTTCTTAAGTTTCATTAATAAAACTAAAGACACATTTTCTAAGGTATTTGCTTTACAAACGTTTCTTTTAGGTAGAAGTTTACATTTTGCGATAATTCTATTGTCAAATCTTGGAATTTTTTGACCTAATACACCTTGCCAATCATTTTTTGTACCTCTGAATTTTCTAAATTCTTTAACAACGTAAGAACCGTATGCTTGTCTATAATCTCCATACAAAAAATATTCGGCATCTATATTTTGTAATTGTGGTAATTGCTTTTGAGCATTAAGCCAAAGTTGTTTTAATTCTTTTTCAACAAGTTCTCTAGGTGCAACAAGTCCGTTTGTTCTAACTTTTTTAGAACCGGTTAGCGGAATAGTTGTTTTTAATTCACTTGGATTTTCTTCACTCCACAAACCTAATCTTTTTGCGTCATAGTAACAAGGAAATTTGAAATCATCATTATTTATTAGTTCAACATTATTTTCTTTTGCATATTTTGCCATGTATTCAGCATTTTTTTTATCATCGTCAGTTTTTGTATTAGCCCATGCTAAGTTTATGGCATCATAGCCTCTGCGTTGAAATGCATTAAATAATGCTTTGTATATTTGCCATTGTTCTAGTTTTTTGTTCTGCAATAGTGCAATTCTTAAAAGACAAGATGTATAAATATTTTTATCTTTTTTGTTTCCAAATTCTTTTTTAAAACGTTCGTCTTCTTTATCTAAAGTTTCTAAACCTGCATTTTGCCACAATTTCTTGAAAAATTGCTCTCTTGCTTTATGTGCCTCAATGGTCTTTTTTGCTCTTTTTCTATCTCTATTTGTAGAAATTTCTGCGTGGTCTTTGTCAATAATAATTGAACCGACGGTTTTTATATTAAAATCCTCTCTCACGCAATATCCAACGCTTGCTTTTCCTAAATCAAACGCAAAAACTTTTTTATTCATAAATAGTCTATATCTCCTTATTTTATTGTACCACAAATGGAAAAGTAATTTTAAATGCTTTGTAAATGCTTTTGTTTTATTTATTTTTTGTAAAAAAAATTCACAAAACCCCAAATTAGGGCAATTTTTATTTTTACGTTGCTTAATTTACATGTTAGAGATTTATAGTGTGCGAGCAACTATGCCAATAAGCCCAGTAATATCAAATAATACGCCAATTTCATATAGGCAAAAGTCAAATTTCGTTACAGAAACTTTCGACAAAGATAAGCCAACTTGGTCTGAATTGAAAACAGAACAAGCGAAAGTTGAGTTTGATGAAGCATTTCATTTTATGAAAGCATTACATCAAGTTATCAAAGATTATAACAAAGCAAAATCAGAGGGTACTGCACCTACAATGTCAAACATTTGTGATTGTGCAAAGGGCATCCTTGCTGATAAATGGGATTATTTTACAAAAGACGAATACAAAAATGACTCGCAAGAAAAAGATTGTTTCTACAACAAAAAAATAACACAAGAAGCAGCACTGTTATGTAATGACGTTTATAAATGGAATTGCGGAAAAATTCGTGGTTGGAAGCCAGTTAATAAAATTAATGATAAAGAAACAGGCTTGAAAGCCGTCGCTTATCAACGAAATAAAGAAATTTTTATTGCATATTGTGGTACAAATGACTACAAAGACTTCGTAAGTGATTTACAATTAGCAAAAGGGGAAGTTCCTGAACAGTTAAATGCAGGTTACAAATTTTTTAAAGATATACAAGCCCAAAACCCAGAGGCTCACATCATGGTTACGGGGCATTCTCTAGGCGGGTCTTTAGCAGAGTTGATTGCATCAAAAGAAAAAGATACAACCGCAATTACGTTTAATTCTTTTGGTGTTAAAAATATCATCAAAGACAAACCACAATCTGAATTTAGGGATAATCACAATGTTTATAACTACATTGTTGATGGCGACCCTGTTTCAAATTCTTCAAAACATGTTGGTCAGACAACCAGACTTTCAAAATCAGTATTGAATAATCACTCAATTGCTAATTATTTAGATGTTTGGGTGTAATTTATGTAGATAAAAATTTTAAAGTACGGGGGAATTTGGAGAAAATGTATGAGTAATTAAAAAGTATTATGTATAATTATACATAATATAAAATTAGTTGTGTTCCATATTAAATAACTTAAAATTGATTTAATACATATTTAACTTTATTTAGTTGCTTCTTGCTAATTATTGAAAAACTAATGCTTCTTGTTTTATAAACGTTATCAACCTTAAATTTTATAGAACAAGGTTTAAAAAATGTTGGTTCTTCAAAACTTACAAAATTTTCTTTATTTATAAAAATTTTTTCACTACCAATAGATATTAAAATTTTGTTATTGTATATCGCAATAATTGTAGGATTAATAGCACTTGGTCTGAATTGAAAATTTAGGCTTGACACAACTAAAAAATCTTTTGGTTTACCATATCTTTCTATAATTTTTTGTTTATTGTTATAATAATCGTAATAAAAAATCCCACAAATTACTATTAATAGTAGTGCATTAAAAATCATAGTACAATTATAACATAAATTTTTCCAACTTTATTTCGGCTTATTTTATCGCTCAATTTCAGTTTGCAAGTCTTTAATATTCAAAATAATATTCATAGACATTATATTTATTAAATTAAATGTCTAGTTATAACTAAATGTTAAGTTTTGTGAGAGGGTTTGAACACAGTGAAAACAATCCGAGAGGTCCTTTTAATTTATAAAAAATGTCCTATAAATAAATGTAACTGCAAAAAAAAATAGCAAGACTCGGGATCGAACCGAGGACCT
>CAKUZB010000008.1 GCA_934717745.1 uncultured Candidatus Melainabacteria bacterium
CTTACATATTTTTTATCGGTCTAACTCCATGGTTTCTTTAGGGTTTTAACCTGTTTTGTTACATTTGTTTACACAAAAAATTAAACTTTCTAAAAAACCTATAAACATTGGTTTTTAGCACAGATTTTATTAACGTTTTTTTACACTTGAAAGTAAAGGATTTTTTATATAGAATATTCTTAAAAATAAAGGAAAATTTTATGACTGGAAGACAACCTGAATATCAAAATTTAAAAAGATATAAAAAACAAAAAGATGTAACTGCACAAAATATATTAACAGTTTTTGTAACAACATTTTTGATTATGTTAGTATTTTTCATTGGTGCAGCAAGACACATGACTCCAAACGTTGACGTTGCGATTGGTGAAGACAGTGCAACAGACGCAAAAGAAACAGGTTTGGGAGTTAAAGGTTTTATTGATAACCGCCTAAAAGCAATTCAATCAGAAGACACTTCTGAAATTGCAAAAAAATTGGAAGAAAAAGCAAAATCAAATTTTGACGAAGATGATGAAGACGAATATTTTACAAAAGATTTAGAAGAAAAAGTTAAAATTCCGGTAAGAACAGTAAAACAAGAAGTTACAACACATAAAACTACTGCTCAGGAAGAAGATAAAGTTACAGTTAAGGTTATGAAGCCAACGACTGTACCACAACCAAAACCAAGTGCAAATATAACTCCGTTGCAAACTTCAACAACATCTACATCAATAAAAGTTGTTGTTGGAAGTTATTCTTCAATCGACCAAGCAAAAGTCGCTCAAACAATTTTGCAAGAATCCAGTTTGGGAGTAACACCATTTATCAAAAATATTCACGGTTCATATACCTTGCAAGTAGGTTCATTTAATTCTGAAGCAAAGGCTCAGTCATTAGCAAATGAATTATTAAAACATAATTTTCCGGCAAGAATTGTTAGAAATTAATAAGGAGATAAAATATGTCTGATATAGTAACAATCGGTAGTGCAACTATTGATGTATTTGTAAGGTGCGATGATGCAAACATCGTTTCTGTTCATTCAATTGACAAAAAATCAGATTTTATGAGTTACAGATATGGTTCAAAACTTGAAATCACAGACTTTGACACAAATGTTGGAGGCGGAGGAGTTAACACTGCCGTAAACTTTGCAAATCTTGGTTTTGACACATCTGCAATTTTCAAGATGGGTAAAGATATTTATTCAAAAGGAGTTTTAAACTTCTTTGCCGATAAAAATATTGACTTATCAAATATGGTTCAAACCTCAAAAACAACAACAGGTTTTTCAATTATCCTTGTAAGTTTTGAAGGCGACAGAACAGTTCTTGCACACAGAGGTGGAAACGGAGAAATAAAAAAAGAAGACATTAATTTTGATGCAATTAAAAATGCAAAATTCTTATATCTTGCACCACTAAATGGTAAATCTACAAAAATTTTAGAACCAATTGTAGAATTTGCCAACGAAAATAACACAAACATCTGCGTAAATGCTGGAACTTCGAGCATTAAAAAAGGATTTGAATATATGAAAAATATTCTTGAATATGCTCACATTGTTGTTATGAACAAAGAAGAAGCACAAATGTGTACAAAAATTGAAATCAGACCTGACACATCAGAAGAAAAATTTTCAGAAGAAAAAATTCATCCTGATTTAATCAAAATCATGAAAAAATTAAAAGTTAAAGATTACCAATTAATTGTCGTAACTGACGGCGGTAAGGGTGCTTACGCATACACAGGTAAAAACATTTACTTCTGTCCGGTTTATCCGTCAAAAGTTGTTTCTACTCTGGGAGCAGGAGATGCTTTCGCATCAACTCTTTGTGCAACACTTAGCAAATATGAAAATGACTTAGGAAAAGCACTTCTTTATGCATCAGTAAATTCAGGTTCTGTTGTTTCAAAATTCAGTGCGACAGAAGGTCTTTTAACATTCCCTGAAATTGAAGAAAAATTAAAAGAATTGCCTGAATATAATTACGAAATTATTCCTATTGAAGAATAAAATAAACATATAAAAAGGCGGTCGGTGTTATCACCGACCGCCTTTTTATATATCTTAAAAACCTAAAATTCTAAGTTAATTTGTGAGAATTGAACGATTTTATTCTTACCACGTTTTTTAGCATTGTATAAAGCATGTTCAGCATATCTGATAACTGTATTTGCATCTTCTTCAACATTTTTCAAACAAGGGTAAGTTGAAATACCACCTGAAACTGTAATTGGGTGTCTTTCTTCTTCACCGGCAGGAATAAATTCCATTTTTTCGATATTACGTCTAAAACGTTCTGCAAATAAGAAAGCATTGTCTTCTGAAGTGTTTGGAAGAATTACAATAAATTCTTCATCGCCGTAACGAGTTAAAACGTCTTCTTTTCTAATCATATCTTTCAATTTATCTGCGAAGTTTTTCAATAAAACATCGCCCCATTCATAGCCATACATATCATTTACAACTTTGAAAAAGTCAATATCAAATAACAAGCATGACAATGGAGTTTTGTAACGTCTTGCACGAGAAATTTCTGCATCTAGACGTTCTTGTAAGTATTTTCTGTTATGTAAACCTGTCAATTCATCTGTTGTAGAAACTTCATCAATTTTATCGTGAAGTTCTTTAATTTTTAACAATGAATTAATTCTTACAACCAAAATATCTTTGTTAATTGGAGTTGAGATATAATCATAACTCAATGCTCTGATTGTAACGTCGTTGATTGGTTCACTAACAAACAACACAGGAACTTTGAATTTTGTTGTCATTAAAACATCTTTTAAGTTTGGAACATCTTCAACAATTAATAATGACGGATTTAATAATTCATATTCTTTTAAATCTTCTGACAATTCTACACGAATTTGCAATTCTTCAATATTGTCTAAATGCTCAAGAGTATCCTTAATCTCAGACGATTTTTTAGTTGTATAAATAATAATATTTCTCATGATTTCTCCTAATGTCTGCAACTATTATAACAAAGTGATTTTAAAAAAGCAATACACTATTTAGAAAGTACAAATATTGCTTCTTCCGCAAATAAAGAACTTATTCTTTTTACAAATACTCCTTTTCTTTGTTTACCGTTGCTAAAATACATCGCTTTTAAAATTTTTATATCATTTTGCTTTGCGTACTCAAAAAAGTCATTAATTGTTAGTAAGTGAATATTGGGCGTGTCATACCATTTAAAAGGTAGTTGTTTAGACATTGGCATTTTACCTTTAAACATCAAATAAAAACGAACTTTCCAGTATCCAAAATTTGGAAAACTTACAACAACTTTTTTGCCAACTCTTAACATTTCTTTTATAACAAAATGAGGTTTTTCTGTTGATTGTAAAGTACTATTAAGAATTACATAATCATATTCCTTGTCGCTAAATTGTATTAAACCTTCATCAATATCGCCTTGAATTGTACTAACACCCTTTTGAATGCTTTCAATTACGCAATTCGGGTCGATTTCAATTCCTTTGCCATAAACATTTTTCCTATCTTTTAACATTTTTAGCAAAGAGCCATCGCCACTACCCAAATCCAACACTTTTGAATTTTCTTCAACGAGTTTGACAATATATTCGTAATTTACATGCAAAGCAGATTTATTTGACATTTGCGGAAATCCCCAGCCTGTTATAAACTTGCGAATTTATTTCAGCACCGATAAGAATAAGAATTGACGAGTAGTAAAGCCAAACCATTAATACGGCAAAAGCCCCAATTGTGCCATAAACAAAGTTATATGTATGTAAACTGTTTACGTAAATTGAAAATCCCCAAGAACCAAGCAACCAAGAGATTGTGAAAAAAAATGTTCCCGGAACAGTACTTTTTAATTTTAATAATTCTGAGCCTTTTAAATCCGGTAACAAATAATAGTGCAAAAATGCCATGATATACAACGCAAAAAAAGCAATCGGCCAACGTAAGAACAACCACATTGACGCAACATCTTGTCCTAAATGTAAATAAGTTACACAGAAATTAAAAATAACTTTACCAAAGATAATTAAGTTTATTGAAACAAATAAAACCGCCGTATTTACGCAAACCATAAGGAATGCCACAAATCTTGTATAAAGAAACGAACGAGTTTCGCCGATTTTATATGCTCTATTAAGCCCTTTTTCAATAATTGCAACCATATTTGTTGTTAAGAACAACGTAATTACAAAACCTAAAATTGCCCAAAATCCGCCCTTATCGTAAAAAATCACTTCTCGCATAACGGTTTCAATTAGTCCCATTGAATCTCCCGGCATTATATTTGATAAAAAGCCAAAAATTGGACGAATAAAATCGTGTTTACCAATCCAACCAAAAACCCCGGTCAGAAAAAGTATTAATGGAAAAATTCCCAAACAGCACATGTAACTCATTTCTGAAGCCATTCCGAAAAAGTCGTTATTTACTACAGATTTTATTAATCTTTTTAAATAAATTAATTCTTTTTTCATTATAAACCTTGTTTTTTAATCTCAGCAAAAAGTTTTTTTACACCCTCTTTTGCACCACACTTCAAAACACAACCTGCGGCAAATTTGTGTCCGCCACCGTTAAAAGCAGAGCAAACTTCAGCAACATCAAGAGTTTTACTTCTCATAGAAACTTTAAACATTTTGTTATCAATTTCTTTAAGAATAAACGCAACTTCAGTAGAATCAATAGTTCTAAGTCTTTCTACCAAACCTTCTGTAAAATCATCTCCGTTTCCAAATTTTTC
Source organism: uncultured Candidatus Melainabacteria bacterium (assembly GCA_934717745.1). Lineage (GTDB taxonomy): Bacteria > Cyanobacteriota > Vampirovibrionia > Gastranaerophilales > Gastranaerophilaceae > UBA6984. The sequence goes on from CAKUZB010000008.1 coordinate 4,725, forward strand.
AATATCCTTTTTATAAATAATAATATATGCAATCTTGTCATCATCGGAGAATTCAGCCTTATTTATACAATATGCCTGAAACATAACAAAATCTTTTGATTTCATTTCATAGCAATTTTTATAAACCCATAACGGTTTTACACCTAACTCTACCAATTTTGAAGCGATAGAAAGAGTTTCAGCCTTTGTATTATCAAACCTAAACCCGCCGGTATCAGTTAAAATTGCAGTATACAAAGCCTCTGAGATATTTTCATCTAACTTCCAATCATTATTTTTTGCAATTTTATATAAAACCTCGCCGGTAGAACTTGCATCACCTTCAACAAATTTAATATCTGCTTTGTAATTATTTGTTTTGTGGTGGTCAATTGCAACTTTTATTTTCGCTTTTTCATAAAAAATTTGAGCATCGCAAATTCTGTCCATCGCTGCAACATCAACAAGAATTACCATATCGTAAACCATTGAATTATCAAATTGCGAAAAATATTTTATATCCTTTATTCCATTCAAAAACTCATACATTTTTGGGATTTTTGAAACTACCATCATTTCAGGTTTAATTTTATAATTGTTATAAATCAAATCTCTCAAAGCAAGCATTGAACCTAACGCATCTCCGTCAGGATTTATATGAGAAATAATTAATATATTCTTTGCTGATTTTATGCTATCATTTAATTTTAACTGTTCCATTTCTTAATTATAACACAAAGCAAAAAGTGATATAAAAATGACTAAAAAGGTATTATACACAGATTTTGACGGAATTGACAACGTTATCTCAAAAATTCTTGAGGACAAAGAATTTAAAAAAGCGATAACAAAAAGTAATCTGTTCAAATTTTGGAAAAAAGTTGTTGGTGAAAAATTTGCAAAAAATTCTAAACCTTACGGCATGACAACAAAATCAGTTATGATTATCGCCTGCAAAACCTCAATTGTCGCACAAGAACTTTTACTTAGAAAAACAAAAATACTAAAAGGTTTAGAACCTTATTTAAAATCCCTAAAATTAAACATCAAAGACTTACGTTTTGATGCAAAACGTTGGGTTGACGAAGAATACGAATAAATCTTACTAATTTCCAAAATAGTTTTTTAAATTGATTGTAAGATTTTCATTTCTGCACATTTTTTTCAATTTTGAAATTGCACGATTTTCGATTTGCCTGATTCTTTCTCTTGAAACACCATAATGAGAACCGATTTCATCAAGAGTTTTCTTTTCACCATTATTATCTAAACCATAACGCAAAATCAGAACATCTCTTTCTTTTGGCATCAATTGATTAAGCATTTTTTGTATATCTTCAAGCATACTTTCTTGCGAAACACGAGAATCGGGTGTTGCTGTAGATTCATCTACAATATAATCTGCAATCTTTGTAGAATCATCTTTTTGACTGTTACCTGCCGGCGTTTCAATACTAATCGTAGATTGAGCAGATTTTACAATTTGATTTAATTTTGAAACAGAAATACCTAATTTATATGCAATTTCCTGTTTTGTAGGAGTTCTTCCAAGTTCAGTAGTTAAATCAATTGTAGTCTTTTTAATTTTGTTCAAAGATTCAATCATGTGAATAGGAAGCCTTATTGCACGTGCTTTATCAGCAATTGCACGAGTGATAGATTGTTGAATCCACCAAGTTGCATAAGTCGAAAACTTATACCCCTTTTCATAATCAAATCTCTCAGCCGCTTTCATCAAACCAATATTACCCTCTTGAATTAAATCCAAGAAAGACAAACCACGACCAATATATTTTTTTGCAATACTTACCACCAAACGCAAATTTGCATTTACTAAAATATCTTTTGAAAATTCACAATGTTCATTTTTAATTTTTTTTGCAATATCAATCTCTTCTTCAGACGATAACATAGGAATTTTGCCGATTTGTTGAAGATAAATTCTCACAGAATCGTCTGTATTTACAGAGTTTAAACTTTCTTGAACTTTTGGGTCTTCAACCTTTCCAAGAATATCATCTTCATCGTCCTCTGCTTGCAGACGGTGAAAATCCACACCCTCTTCAGAGATTTCATCATCTAACAAATCAAATTTTTCTAATTTTTTACGCATTACTTTTTCCTTATTTGTAAAATCTGATTAGATTTTCTTACAATTCTTTTGTTTAACTGCCTCAAATATAATTATACTTAAAGCATTTGATACATTCAAAGAGTTAAAATCTCTCAACATTGGAATTTTAACCTGAAAATCGGACAACTTAATTATTGACTTTGAAACTCCGGCATGCTCTGCACCCATTACAAGTACAAAATTCATGTCTGTATAATTCACATTGTAATAATTATCCTTCGCATCTGCTTCTGCTACAATTACCCACCAGTTCTTTTCTTGCATTTGTTGTAATGCACTAACCGGACTATTGACTTTTATAATAGAAATATGATTTACTGCACCCGCAGAAATTTTTTCTACAACAGAATTAACCTGTACACTGCGTCTTGACGGAATTATAATCGCATCAACACCCGCACAAACACAAGTTCTGATAATTGCACCTAAATTGTGTGGGTCTTCAACACCGTCAAGCATTACAACTGACGAATTTGTATGCTCTTTTGATAAAAATTCGTCTAAATCCATGTATTTTACAGGTGAAATTTGTGCAACAATGCCTTGATGATTAACTTCTGCATATTGAGAAAATTTTTCTTTCGCAACAAACTGAAAGATTATTCCTCTTTTCTGACATAATTCTTTAATTTTAGCAATTTTGTTATCAGTATGAATATTGTTAGATATTATAACTTTGTTAATTTCTCTGTTTTGAGATTCAATTGCCTCTAAAACAGCATTTTTACCATATATAATGTCTTCCATTATTTACAAACCTCTAACATTTTTTCAATACAACATAATGCTTTTTTCGAAATTTCTTCATCAACAAAAATTTCATTTGTTTCATTTTTCAAAACGTTATAAATATCCTCTAAAGAATTACATTTCATATTTGGACAAACTATATTATCTTTAATTAAAATAAATTCTTTTTCCGGACAATCACGTTTTAATCTATCTACAACACCCTTTTCCGTTGCAATAACAAAAGTTTTATCCTCGCTTTTCTTCGCATAGTCCATAATTTGAGATGTACTACCAACAAAATCCGCCAACTTGCAAACTTCTTTGTGGCATTCAGGGTGAGCCAAAATCTTAGCATTTGGATATTTAACCCTTGCATCTGTCATATCTTCCGGAGTAATTCTCAAATGAGTAGGACAGAAACCGTTAAAGGTTGTAACTTTTACTGAACCTTTTAATTGTTCCTCAACCCATTTTCCAAGATATGTATCAGGACAGAATAAAACTTCCGGAACATTTAAATTTTTTACAATCTTTAACGCATTTGAACTTGTACAACAAATATCACATTCCGATTTCACTTCAGCAGTTGAGTTAACATAACAAACAACAGGAACTTTTTTATTCTTTGCTTTAAATTCTCTAAGTTGTTCCAAATTAATCATATCCGCCATCAAGCAACCTGATTGCATGTTAGGTAAAAATACTCTTTTTTGAGGCGAAATTATTTTTGCAGTTTGAGCCATAAAATAAACTCCCGCAAAAACAATAATATCAGCATCAGTTTTTGATGCCATTTGGCTCAAATAAAGAGAATCACCAACATAATCTGCAACTTCATCAATTTCAATATTTTGATAACAGTGTGCTAAAATCACTGCATTCTTTTCTTTTTTAAGTTTTAAGATTTCATCTTTTAGCATTATTAGTGCCTCATTTCACAATTATTTGACGTAAATTTATGTTTAAATTATAATATTCCTAAGATATTATATAATAAAAACAATTAAAATTCGCATATATGTTAAATCAATTATTATCACAATTGGGTGCATCAACCAAAAATACCGTCGGCGTATCAATGTCGCCGTCTGTTGGGTTGGAAATGATTGAAGTTAATCCAAAAACAAAAGTCATTGAAAAATATGCTTGCAAACAATTGGATTACGATTACTCAAAAAGAGAAATTGCGGATTACGATAGATTTAGAGAAGTTTTAGGCGATTTATTTGATGATTTAAAAATAAGTCGTAAAAGCAATATTATTCTTACATTACCGTCTGTTCATTACGGCTTAATTTCATTGCCGATAAACTTAGGAGATGAAGGCGTTACAAGTGCAATTATTTCCGAAGTAGAACAATCTTCATACATTTTTAAACGTCAAGACCCTGTAATCAGTTGGGTTGACGCATATCCAACAGGCGGAAAAGATAATAGAGAAATTTTATACGGTGCAATTCAACAATCTGCTCTAGATGAAATTAATGCGGCATGCGTTGAAATTGGTTGTACATTACTTGCCGTTGAATCAGCCCCTAACTCTTTATTGAAAACATTGAGTTTCAATCAATTGGCTGAAGAACAAATGGCACCAAACACTACTTGGAATTTAATGGTTATTAATCCAAATAGTTACTCTATGATTACAATGAACGGAAGAAGTGTTATGGACTACAGAGAAGAACCTCTTGCCCTTCGTTCTTTCGTTGGCGATGAAATTTATGATGCAATCATTTCTTCTGCACAATTAACCTTGCAAACAGTTCCGTCAAACTATTTGTACATTGTTTCAGAAACAGACCTTGTTTCAGCAGAAGTTTTATCGATGAAAATTCCATTTGACGGAAATATTAAATTCCTTGAAAGCAACAAATACGTTCAAGGTCCTCTTATGGAAGCATCTTACAACATCTTGCCAAACGTCATTTTAAAAACAACTCCTGAGGTTGTAGGTTCTGGTATTTATCAAATCGTTGACTTTCCATTCAAATTTAATTTGTTAGGTCAAGGCATTAACGTTGACCAAATGTCAGCAGATATTGCACCAAAAATTCGTGTCGGTAATACTGAAATTGAATTAACTTCAACCTTCTTGAAAAAAACCTCTTTAATTGCAGCGGCAATTATTGTTATTCCGGCATTGTTGATTTTATACCTATTAAACTTCTTAAGCACAGGACAACAAGCAAAGTTAGATGAAATCAATAGCCAAATTGAGTCTAACAAATCAGAATTACAAAACTACGAAGATATTGATAAGAAAAATGAATTCGATGCAAAATTAGAAATTAACACAGTTCAAGCATCAAACAGAACAAAACTTATCTATTATACCGCAATTGGTGCAAACTTGCCGGAAAACACATGGTTAATATACTTAAAAATACAAGATAATGACAAAATTGATATTATTGGTCGTGCAAAAAATGCAGAAGCAGTTTATGATTTTTACAAAGGTTTAAAAATGTCTGTAATCAATTCAGACTTGCGTTTAAACAAATTGGAAATGTCTGCTGATTCTGTAGGAAATCTTGTAATTGAAGATTTAAACAGCATTAAACCAAAATTCTATGAATTTGAAATCACAAATATGAGCGAACACGAAATTCAAAAAATCGAAGACGATTTGAATGCTGTACAAAAAGATGAAAATGGAAATCCAAAAGATAATACAAATCAACAAAAACGCAGACGTGGTTTCTTATTTGAAGATTTCTTAGCATTACCACAGGTCGATGGTATTAGCGGACCAGGTCAAAATCAACAGGCTCAACCTGACCAACAAGGTCAAAATGAACCTCCAAAGAATTTGCCTGCAAACCTTGAATCTATAGAAAAATTCTAGTAAAGGAAACTTATGAAAGAACTTGAAAAATATAAAGAAGCCATAATGTATCTAGCACTGATTATTATCGTTGCTGTGGCTTTGTTTAAACAAATTCAGCCAAAATTTCTTTCAACTATAGATTTATTTGGTCAAGTAAAAACACAATCGGAAGTTTCTGAATCTATCAGCAGACAATTGTCTATTGCAAAAGAAAAAGCAGACAGAAAAAAGAAATTAAGAATGCTTGACGATATGACAAAGAAAATCTACGTGCCAAACGGTGCGGCTACAGACTCAGAATCAACTTTTGCATTACTTTTAGATGACATTATTGAAATTTCAAGAAAAAATCACATCAAAACTCACTCTATAAGACAAGTTGTCGACCCTGAAGAAGATGTTTTCATCAAGGGTGATAAAGCACACTATTCTGCTTGTAAGTTAGAAATGAAAATTATTTCAGACTACACAGATTTTAAAGAATACATAAGTGATTTATATAAATATCCATATTTGGTAAATATCAACAACATTGAAATTTATCCATACGAAAAAAATAAAAGAATTTTACTTATAAATTTATCGCTAACTCTTTATGCTATGAAAAATTCTGAAGAAACTGCAAAAGAAGAAAACAAAGAAAAAGAAGGTGGCGAAGATAATCAAAACCAAAACGAAGGAGAGCAAGCACCTCCACCGCCAACACCTTAACCTTAAATAAAGAATTAAAAAACTACAAGTACTTTGAAAATTAACTTTCAAAGTACTTGTAGTTTATGGAAAACATCTTCTCTTTATTTTTTGCACAAACGGCACAATATTGAGTTTCTAAGCACATTTTTTTGCTATAGTCAGAAAAATCTGCACCCATTCTACCTCTATGGTCGTTTGCTAAGAACGGACAGACATAGACACCCTTTTCGGTTAGTATTCTACCGGATTGGCAGTCTAAATTTTGGAATTTTTCAACAAAATTTTCTTCTTTTGAATACTTATTAAAATATTCATTAATTTGAAAATTACAATCTTCTACAAAAACATTTGCATTATCAAAAACCTTTTTAAATTCAGTAATTAAGGTCTTTTTATCCTCTTTGTAGTAATTTGTAACGTTAAAAATCGGATTAAATTCGTATTTTGACAAGATTTTTGAAGCATGAATAATTTGTCTGAACGCACCACGTCCTCGTAAGTCATCATTTTTTATCTCGTCGTAACTATCTAAAGGCAACATAAAAATAATTTCATAATCAGATTCGTCCTCGACTTTCTTCAAAAATCGAATTTTTTTCTCATTTAAAAACGAACCGTTTGTGCAAATACAAACATTTGTAGATTTTAAACAAAGCCTTAAAATAGCATTGAAATCAGGATGCAACATTGGTTCTGCACCTGTAAGATATATACAATAAAGATTTTCACCTTTGGTATCCTCAAGAGCCTGTTTAATTTTATCTATATTAATAAAATCTTTCACCGTTCTTGAAAGAGGAAAATCAATATAACAATATTTGCAACGTTGATTGCAATTTTTCGCAGTTAATTCAATAAACAAATTATTTAATTCTTTTAGTTCACTTTTTGGAACTGAATACAACTTTTCAACTGTCATAATATCACCTACTTTTTACTGTTATTTTAGAAGTTAAAAAAGTAATTGTAATTAGACAAGTGGCTATAAAAGTGGTCAATTTTGAATTAAAAACACATTAAATTCACGAAAAAATAAACTTACTATTGCCGAGATTTAAAGGTTTAATCATATTTTCGACTTCTTTTGAGTTTACAACCCAATTTATACTACCTTCGGCAAATTTCAAAAAATGATATGTAGAAGCAATAGTCGCTACCTTTGATGCGTCTATCAAATTCAGCATCGAAATATCAATCGTCATATTCGCAGTTTTACTTTTACGAATAGACTTTTTAATATTTTCAACTATTTTTTCGGGATTTTTCTCAATAGGATTTACAGAATAATTTTGTATCTTTGCTTGTAACATATATTCTCTTTCTTACATTAAAAATATCGTTTAAAACATTACAAAATTTGAACTTTTTTATTAATTTAATACTTTTGTATGAGATTATTGTATAATATAGAAAAGGGAGAAATCATGAAAACCTTAAATTTAATTGATACAGCAAAAAATGTTTTAGATATTGAAGCACAATCAATATTAAGAACAAAAAATAATTTAGATGAAAAACAATTTAACAATGCCGTCGAAGCAATTTACAACTGCAAAGGCAGAGTAATTATTACAGGAATGGGTAAATCCGGTCATATCGGAACAAAAATTGCCGCAACACTTTCATCAACAGGTACGCCTGCATACTTTTTACATCCGGCAGAAAGTACTCATGGCGATTCAGGTATTATTACACGTGAAGATATTATTATCGCAATTTCAAATAGCGGTGAAACTCAAGAATTGTTGAATTTGTTACCTTTGTTGAAAAGATTTGGACTTACAATAATTTCAATGACAGGCAATCCAAATTCTACATTAGGTCAAGCAAGTGATATATTTTTAGATATTTCTGTTGAAAAAGAAGCATGCCCGCTGGGTAAAGCACCAACAGCGTCAACAACAGTAACTCTTGCCGTTGGAGATGCTCTTGCAATGTGTTTACTTGAAAGACGTGGATTTACAGAAGAAGACTTTTTAATTTTCCACCCATCAGGAACATTAGGCAAAGGATTTACACACAGAGTAAAAGATTTAATGAAAAAAGAGGATTTACCTATTGCAAAAGAAAACGAGTTGTTTACAGATGTTGTAGAAATAATTTCTGAACATAAATTAGGCTTAGCAATTATCGTCGACAACTCTGGTAAATTAACCGGTATTCTTACAGATGGTGATATTCGACGTAATTTACTAAAACACAAAAATTTAGAAAATTTAGTTGTTGCAGATGCAATGACAAAATCTCCAAAAACCGTAAAATCAAATTCATTTGCAGCAAGTGCTTTACATTTAATGGAAAAATACTCTATTACAGCACTTCCGATTGTAGATGAAAGCGGTAAACCGGAAGGAATTGTTCACGTACACGATTTATTGAAAGCAGGAGTTGTATAATGAATGACATTATAAGGGAAAAAGCAAAAAAAATTAAATTATTAGCCTTTGACGTTGACGGCGTAATGACTACAGGCGAAGTTACTTATGACCAAAACGGTATTGAATACAAATCTTTCAACGTAAAAGACGGACATGGCTTAGTTAGAGTTCAAAAAGCAGGCTTTATTACAGCCATTATCACTGCCAGAAACAATGGAACAGTTCAACACAGGGCAGAAAATTTACACATTACAGAATTATATCAAGGTCAAAAATATAAACTTCCGGCATTGGAAGAAATTATGAAAAAATACGACCTGACATACGACCAAGTTTCTTATATGGGCGATGATTTACCGGATTTATGTATTCTTGAAAAAGTTGGTTTAAAATGTTGCCCAAATGATGCTGTAGATGAAGTAAAAAGCGTTTGCAACTTTATTTCATCAAAAGACGGCGGAAAAGGTGCAGTTCGAGAATTAACAGATTTAATTCTTGAGGCTCAAAATATCAAAAAAGAATACACCGTTTCAGAAGGAAAATAATAGGAGGATTAAATATGTACGAAGTTAGTGCACAAGTAGAATTTTCAGCGGCACACCATTTGTTAGATTACGAGGGTGGCAAATGCGAACAACAACATGGTCATAACTGGACTGTAGAAGTTACAGTAAAAGGTGATATATTGGATCAAAGTAACATTCTTGTTGATTTCAAAGCATTAAAAAGAGATTTAAGATTAGTTCTTGCAGACTTAGACCATCAAGACCTAAACGAAATTGAAGATTTTAAAAACGAAAGTCCAAGCAGTGAATTTATCGCAAGATACGTTTACAACAGAATGAAAGAAACATACGTAGAACTATATAAAGTTTCTGTTTGGGAAACAAAAGGTTCTTGTGCAACATACTATGAGGCTGAATAATGAGTACACTTCAAGCAATTATAATGGGAATTATTCAAGGTTTGAGTGAATTTTTGCCAATCTCAAGTTCTGCTCACCTTGTATTCACATCAAATTTATATTCTGTTTTAACAGGTGCACCAATTGACCCAGAATCAAGCCAACAAGCATTCTTAAGCATTATGTTACACCTTGGAACACTGATTGCCATTTTTATTTACTTTAGAAATGAATTATGGACAATTACAAAAGAATTCATTTGTGCTTTGTATAAAAAAGATTTTTCTAACAAAGAAGCACAAATGGGCTTATATATCATTGTTGGCACGATTTTCACAATCGCAATTGCATATCCGCTAAAAGATATTACAGAAAAATTATTAATATATCCGCAATTAGTTGCATTTTTGCTAATTCTAACCGGTTTTGTATTATTTTTCAGCGAATTCAAATCAAAACACGCAGAACAACACTCTGATAAATTAGATATGAAAAAAGCAATCCTCATCGGTATTGCACAAGGTCTTGCAGTATTCCCCGGATTTTCTCGTTCTGGTTGGACAATTGCAACAGGCTTGTTTGCAGGTTTAGATAGAGTTACAAGTACAAGATTTTCATTCTTACTTGTAGTTCCAATTATTCTTGGAACATCTATTTTTTACCCTATTCTTGAAATTCAACCGGCAGAACTTGCAACTTATAACTGGGTTGGAATTGTTTTAGGAACTATCGTTTCAGCAATTGTAGGATATTTTTGTATCAAATATTTCTTGAAATTTGTTGCAAGATTTTCTATGAATTTCTTCGCTTATTACTGTATTATCGTTGGTTTAATGGTAATCAGTTTCTTCACAGGATTATCAATCGGCGGAGCATCATAGTAAATTAAAATACTTAACCAAAATCAAAAGGTCAATTGCTAAGCAATTGACCTTTTGATTTGTGTGTGTGAAATGTGGGTGGGTTGGGGTAAATGAGAAATTTATTAAAATTTCAAAAATTTATTTTACTTTTTGAAAAATAAAAATATATTCATGTTGGAAAATTGAAAAACCACCTGCTAAAGCACGGTATCTCCATAAATTAGCCGTTTTTCCTTTTGCTCTGTCATTTCCTTGAATATCTTTTACGATAATTGATTTTAATTTAAAACCAATATCTTTCATTCTTTGCATACATTCAAAACCTAAAGGCTGAACTTCAGAATTTTTATAACTATCACCAATAATTAATGCAGCAAATCTTCCTTTTTCAAGTAAGTCATAACCATTCTTTGCTACTTTTTCAAATAAATCATAGAATTGTTCTGTTGATTCGCAATTTGAAAGGTCTTCTTTTTTATCTGAAAACTTAATAATATCGTCATAAGGTGGGTGAAGAATTAGAAGTTGTGCTTTTTCCTCGCCCATAACTTCTAATCTTGCTTGAATTTTGTCAACAATTTCATCACTTGCAGAATCACCACAAATAATGTTCATTCTTGTAACAAGTTGCTTATCTGTAAATTTTTGACTTACATGCTCTACTAATTCAGGCTTTAATTCGACACCAATACATCGTCTGTCCTCATTCATAGCCTCAATACCGGAAGTACCTGAGCCGAAGAACATATCTAAGACAATGTCATTTTTCTTTGTATAACGTTGATATAACTGTTGAGCAATTTGCGGAATATAATTTCCATGGTATTCATTTGAATGTCCACCCGATTTTAATCTTGATGGAAACTGCCAAAAAGTATCTGTTTTAACATCAGGATAATTTTTCCATTCATTCAAATTAATATCACTATAAGCAGTTGTTTTAATCGGATTCGTTTGTACAACGTTCAAATTAGTATTTTGAACTTGTACTTGTTTCAAGTTTGACTTAACCATTTTAAATTACTATCCTCTGTCCCTCTTTGTGTCTTAATAATATAAAAATTTTTCAAATATAAAATCAAATAAAAAGATGATGTTTAAGAAAAACAACTACACAAATCAGATGATATTTTTACTTTATTTCAAAACATTTTTAGGCTAAAATATAGGCATGGCAAGAATCCAACAATTATCGAAAAATTTAATTAACCAAATTGCGGCAGGCGAAGTTATAGAAAGACCAGTATCGGTCGTAAAAGAACTTGTTGAAAATGCTATTGATGCAGGCTCTACAAAAATTAGTATTGAAATTTCAAACGATTGCAGAGATATTCGTGTTGCAGATAACGGTTGTGGCATTCACCCTGACGATATTTTACTTGCCTTTTCAAAACACGCAACAAGCAAAATCAAAAACGTAGACGATTTATACGCAATAGAAACTCTAGGTTTTAGAGGAGAAGCACTTTCTAGCATAATTTCTATCGCAAAAGTTACTTGCACAACAAGAACAAAAGACTATGACCACGGTTTTAAAGTTGAATGCCAAGACTCAGAAGTCAAAACAAGTGAATTTGGTTGTGCTGTCGGAACAATTATGAACGTAAAAGACCTATTTTACAACATTCCGGCTCGTTTAAAATTTTTAAAAAATCCAAAAACAGAATTTTCATATATTCAAGAATTAGTTCAATCTTTGGCATTAATTAATTCAAACATTGCTTTTGAACTTAAAAATAATGACAAAACAGTTCTAAAAACAAATGGATTGAACAATTTGCAAAATACAATCAAAGATATTTTCTCACGTGATGTCGTAAATCATTTAAAAGAAGTTTACAAAACAGATGAACTTTCAGGATTGAAAATCTCCGGATTTGTTTCTACACCAGATTATTCACGTTCTAGCAAAAAATATAATATCTATATCAATTCAAGAATTGTGAAATGCCCAATCTTTCAAAAAGCAATTGATACAGCATACAAAAACCTTATGGCAAAAGGGAAATACCCTTTTGTAGTGTTAAATTTGGAACTTCCACCAACAGATGTTGACGTTAACGTTCACCCAACAAAAAAAGAAGTTAGATATAAAAATACAAACCAAATTTTTAGTTTTATTTACGCAGGAATTGATATGGCTCTTTCAAATTATTCAGAAAGACCCGTAACAAATACTATAAGCGTGGTTGAGTTTAACACAAACAAACCTTCAGAAGATGTTTATGTTAGCGATTTAAACCCTGTAAAACCCGTTCAAGAAGTGTTTATGAAGCCACTTCAAGATATTCCTGCTAAAACCTCTTATGAACAAATAAAAAATACAATAAATTACACCCCTACAACTCAACAACAATCGCTTGTTAACAGAGTTGAACAACCTGAAATAGAACAAGACGAAAAAATTATCGGACAATACAAAAAGACTTATATCTTAATTGAAACAGACGAAGGACTTGAAATTGTTGACCAACACATAGCAGATGAACGATATATTTACGAAAAATTAAAATCGCAAAAAGAAGTTGCATCACAAATTCTATTTTTGTCTGATGTAATTGAAGTTTCACCAACAGAAGCCCAATTAATTAAAGAAAATAAAGATAAATTTGAACATTTTGGATTTGAAATTGAAGTTTTATCTGATAAAGAAGTAACTTTCAAAAAAGTTCCACAACTATTATCAAAAGTGAATACAAAAGAAATTCTTTCAGATATTTTAGAAAACTTAAATGGAGATATAGCCGGATTAGAAGAACATATCTTAATTACAACCTCTTGTAAAGCAGCGGTAAAAGCAAATCAAGAATTATCCTATTTTCAAATGCAAGAATTAATTAAAAAGTGGAGAAAATGCGAAAAACCATATACATGCCCGCATGGTCGCCCAATTTCAAAAGTAATTCCACACAAACAACTTGCCGGATTTTTCGATAGAAATAAATAACAAAAAATATTCTTTGCCGACTTAAATTACATTTATTTGTGAAAGTTTTAAAAACAAAAAAGACTTGGTAAATACCAAGTCTTTTTTTGTTTTATTCTTTCATTTTTTCATTCTTAATTAAAGACTTCTATATGCCGTTGGATCAGTATCGCCTTGACCAGATGAAAAGAAATCGCTTATTTTTTCACCAAAAGTTCTTTGGTCTTTAGTTGCAGGCTCTGTTAAAAGTATATCTGTTTCTTTTGTTTTTGGAGTTACAACATCTTTTAAAATTTTTATCAATTTATCTGGTAATGCCATATTTCCATATTGGTATCCACCATGAATTTTAATATCAGAACCTTCTTTTTTAGGATTGCGAATGTAAAAATCTACCCATTGATTATCATTTGGTTTTTTCTTTGGTTCTGCTTTTTCGTAAAGTTCAAGAGTATCACCTTTTGAAACATTTTCCATTCTGCCTAAAGTCTTTTTAAAATCTGCATATTGACCTTTACCCATATTTTCAACGAATTTTTTTAGAGTATCATTTTCTTTTAATTTTGCCTGAAAACTTGGTTGAGTGCCTACTGTTGGCTTGATATTCATTTATTTAACCTTCCTTTTATATGTATTATTAATTACCTACCACTTGTGCTTCAAATAAAACAACTGAATATTTAAAATTGCCAAACTATATCATAATATATTTCCTATAATGTCGTAAGTATGTTAACTTTCAGCCATTTTAAATTTCATTTTTACATATTGTTACATATCTATAATAAAAATAAATTCAATAAAAAAGGAACTTTTAAAAAGTTCCTTTTTTATTATTTCTATTGTTATTTGTTATTCTTCTGATTTTGTTTCTTCTGTTTTTTCTTCGGCTTCAGAAATTTCTTCAGTTTCTTCTTTTGTTTCAGATTCTGCATTTTCTTTTTTTTCTTCTGCGTCTTTATTTTCTTCAACTACATCAGATTTTTCTTTATTTTCTTCTGATTTTTCGTTTTCAGTATTTTCAGAAACTTCAACTTTTTTCTTTTTATTTTTCTTTTTTTTCTTCTTTTTAGTTTTTTCTTCTGAAGTTTTTTCTTCTATTTCTTCACTTTCAGAAGTTTCATTTTCCTCTATATCTTCCGATTCGTCTTCTAAATCTTCTTCATCTAACTCATCTTCATTTTCTTCATCTTCAGCGTCATCTTCAAATTCTTCAGATTTTTCAGCCAATTTTGCAAGTCTTTCTTTTTCTTCATCTTCTGCTTTCAAGGCTTCTTCGATTTCTTCCTCGTCTTTCGCTCTGATTACAGGAATAGAAAGCATTAGTGCAAGTTGGTCGTCTTCCGGAGTAAAGTTTAATTCTAACAAATCTTTATCCATAACAACGTATTTTGAAAGCAAATCAATCATTTCGCCTCTCAAACGTTCTAACAATCTTGGATTAAGATTTGTTCTATCTTGCATCAAAACTAATTTCAAACGATTTGTTGCAACGTTTTTTGATTCTTCTTTTTCTTCTTTAGAAAAGAAATCTACAACTTTTTTGTAGAATTCACCAATATTACTTAAGTCGAATTTCATTGATTATTGCTCCTTTTTAAATAAATTTAAGAAAAATGCTTTAACCTTTGAGATAAAATCTTGAGGTTCATCAATATTCAAAAATTCAACTTCTTTGCCCATAATTCTTTCAGCAACATTGTGATATGCTTGTCCTGCTAAAGATTTTTCATCATTAACAATAGGTTCACCTTTGTTTGTTGAAGTAATAATACCTGTATCTTCCGGAATAATACCAATAAGTTTGCAAGATAAAATTTCAACAACATCATCAACACTCATCATATCATTTGTTTTAATCAAATTTGGGCGAACTCTGTTCAACAAAAGATTATATTTTTCAATATGTTCTTTTGCTTCTAAAAGACCTATAATTCTATCAGCATCACGAACCGCAGACATTTCCGGAGTTGCAACAACAATTGCTTCGGTTGCACCTGCTGTCGCATTTTCAAAACCTTGTTCAATACCTGCCGGACAGTCAATAATAATAAAATCGTTGTCTTCTTTTAATTCTTCACAAATTGTTTTTAATTGTTCGCCTGTAACAGCAGTTTTATCACGAGTTTGTGCCGCTGCAAGTAAGCAAAGATTTGGATTTTTCTTATCTTTAACTAATGCTTGTTTAAGTTTGCAACGTTCTTCAACAACGTCAACAATTGTATAAACAATTCTGTTTTCTAAGCCTAATAATAAATCTAAATTTCTTAAGCCTAAATCTGTATCAATTAAAACAACTTTGTTGCCCGCTTTTGCCAAAGCAGTACCAATATTCGCTGTGGTAGTTGTCTTTCCTACACCGCCTTTACCAGACGTAATTACGATTACTCTACCTGTCATTATTTCTCCTTACTTTCGTATGTTGTTGTTATAACTATTGATTTTCCATCGATTCTCGCTTCCTCCGGAACAAAAGATGGTGATTTTTGAACAAATGGAACATTTTCAGTATTAACCCGTCTTGCATAGCAATTTGCAATTCTCAATTGAATTGCATTTAATTTCAATGCTCTAATAACGGCATTAGAATTACCTTTTGAACCTGCATGAGCAATTCCGCCCAAAACACCCCAAACTGTAACGTCGCCCCTTGCAACAATTTCACTACCCGGATTTGCATCACCGATAACAACAATATTACCGTCTGATGTAACTGTTTGACCTGAACGTAATGTTTGATTTAAGTATAATGTTGGTAATTTTTCAACATCTTCTTCATCATCTTCCAATTTTAAATCAGGAGTTTCGTCCTCGTCCATTGTTGCATAAGTTTTCATTTCTTCCGGTTTAATCAAACCTTCTTCTTGTGCAAGTTCTTGGAATGCAAAATCACTATCATTATTACTGAACAAATCAGGTTTTGCTGTTAATTGTTGCATTTCTTCAACAGTTGGTTCAATTTGAGGAATTTCCATTTCATTTTTTAATTCTGAAATTTGAATTTCTAAAGCATTTGCCGCTTCTTTTGTTGCTTCAGATGAAGTATCAACAAATTCCAAAGTTGATTCCATAGATTCAATTAAAGCCTTGATACTCAACAATTGAGATTGAGTTAAATCAATACCTTCTAATTTTAAACAAATCTTCTTTTTTTGTGCTTCAGGCATATCAAGAATTGAACTTAATTCATAGATAACTTCAGCAGCATTACTTGCGTTGCTTAGGTTTACAATAAAACCGTCTTCAATAAATCCTTTATCCAAAGTTTTCTTCCTTTTGCTATTTATACATTTCTACAAAAAAAGCATACCTTAAATATAGATGAAGTTCAAGAAGATTTTGAAAAAAAGGCATGCCCAAACGGCTGAAATCGGCATGGGTTTTGAAAATTATTTACATTTCTTAACTGTTTTTTAAACCATGAAAACATGCACCGCTCATGGGTTTTCATGATTTAAAAGGCTACAATCATGTCATAGTGCAAAAGTCATGTTATTGATTTCATTGAAACATGGTCTATCAGCATGTTTTAAACCTTTGTTGCGAAATGTGAAAATAAGGGTAAAAAGCACTTGTAAATACACTTTGAAATTTTACAATGTAACTAAAGCAAGTATCTATTGCTTTTTGGGTAGTGATCAAGCATGGTATTCAACCGGAACTTGATAAAATAATATTTCATAATCTTAAAACGAAAAAAATTGGAGGACATAAATAGTGTTTAGAAGTCGTGATATGGGACGAGCAGTTGCAGTTAGAAGATGGACACCTACTGCATTGGATTGTTATAAAAGAGGTTGCAATTGTGAAGGCTGCTTCTACAAAGATTTCTTTTCAGGCTCATCTCAAAAATGTCAAATGAAGGCCTCTGTTTTAGAATTAGTGAGAGTTTTAGGAACTCCAAACGTAGAATTACAACAAATAATTTCAGATTAGTAACAACTATTAATCAACTCATTTATTGATTTTATTTTATGTTTCTTGTATTCTATCATTAAACTTATAAATAAATTATCGGAGGCAAATAATGCGTATACATGTTAACGGAAGAAACATTGAAATTACAGATGCTATTAAAGCGTATGTAAAAGAAAAAATTGGTAAAGTGGCAACTCACTATGACCAAATTCAAGGTATTGAAGTAATTTTATCAGTTATTAAAAACCCTGCTGCCGCAGAAAAACATATTGCAGAAGTTAGATGCAGTTTAGACAAAGTAAAATTACACTTAGAAGAAACAGCAGAATCTATGTATGCTAGTATCGACTTACTTTCTGACAAACTTTTAAGACAAGTTAAAAAAGTAAAAGATAAATCATTATCATCTAACAAGGCTTCTATCAGAACTAATAAAGTTGAAGAAGACGAAGATGATGAAATTGTTGTTGTTGAGGCTATTTCTGAAGAATAATGCTTAACGGTAAAAAAATCGTTGTTATAATGCCTGCATACAACGCAGAACAAACTCTAAAACAAACTTATGACGAAATTTATCGAGAGTTTGTTGACGAAATAATTTTAGTAGACGACAGTTCCCTAGATAATACTAAGGAACTGTCGAAATCTTTGAAAATAACAACGATTGTACACAAAGAAAACAAAGGCTACGGTGCAAATCAAAAATCCTGCTACCGTGCAGCCTTAAAAGCCGGTGCAGACATTGTTATTATGCTTCACCCGGATTACCAATACACCCCAAAACTAATTCCGGCCATGGCATCTATGATGGCATTCGAACAATATGATACCGTTCTTGCATCAAGAATGTTGGGTCGTTCTGCAATAAAAGGCGGAATGCCATTGTACAAATACATTGCAAACAAGTTTTTAACCGCATTTGAAAATTTCTTCTTGCAAGAAAAACTTTCCGAGTATCACACTGGTTTTAGAGGATTTACAAGAGAAATTTTAGAAAAATTACCACTTGAAAGTTGTAATGACGACTTCATTTTTGACAACGAAATTTTAGCCTTAATTTTATTTAATAAATACAATATTGGCGAAATTTCTTGCCCAACAAAATACTTTAAAGAAGCATCTTCAATAAATTTCTCTCGTTCTTGCAAGTATGGATTTGGAGTTTTAGGTGTAAGTCTTTTATACAGACTCGCAAAAATGGGGTTGAAATTTGGAATATTTAACAAAAATGGTAAAAAATTAGACCTTAACGCTGAAGTAACTTATTACTACAAAGAAAACTAATTACATAGTTTTGTCAATAATACCCCCACCAACAAGAATTTCGCCGTCATAAATTACCACTGATTGACCTAACGAAATTGATTTTTGCATGTCTATAAATTCTATTTTTAAATCACCATTTTCTAATAATTGAATCTTAGCCTCTCTCGGTTCTTGAGTTGAGCGAAACTTTGCAGTGTAAGTTTTATTTTCATCAAATTTATCAACAGAAAGCATATTTATTTTTGTCGCAATCAAGGTATTTTGCATAGTTTTATCCTTAAAACCGACAACAACTTCGTTTGTTTCTTTGCGAAGTTCTATAACATATAATGGCTCTGTAGAACTTACACCCAAGCCTTTTCTTTGACCTATAGTGTAATTCCAAAAACCTTTATGTTGACCTAAAATTTTTCCGTTAACATCAACAATGTTTCCGACTTTTTCATCAATTTGTAAAAGTTCATTGTAATCTCCCTCATAAAAATCTTGACTATCAGGCTTTTCCGCTACATCAAGATTGTATTTTTTTGCGATATTACGAATTTCTTCTTTCGTATAATTCCCTAACGGTAAAATAATATTTTTCAAAGTATCTTGTTTCAATCTATATAAAAAGTAAGATTGGTCTTTTTTGTGATTTACACCTCTTTTTAAGATATATCTTCCATTTTCATCTTGTTCAACTCTTGCATAATGACCTGTTGCAAATTTATCAAATTCAATTCCGTTAATTTTTGCAAGATTTGGCAAAACGTCAAATTTTATAAGAGCATTACACCATACACAAGGGTTTGGAGTGCGTCCGTTGAGATATTCGGCTCTAAAATTTTTCAAAACAATTTCTTCATATTGTTTTGCACAATCAAAAACATAAAAAGGAATACCAATAGCCTTACAAACACTTCTTGCAGACTCAATATCCTCTTTTTCATCCGGACCAAGGCATGCCCCATGAGTTTTGTGTGAAACTTTATCAAGTTTTTCCTGAATTTGTTTATAAACTCCGTCTTTACCCCAAATCGACATTGTTGCACCAATAACTTCATGACCTTGTTCTTTTAACAACAAGGCTGTTACTGATGAATCTACACCGCCTGACATTCCTACTAAAATTTTCATAATTTCATTCCTCAAAATGTTATGGTATACCATAACATATATTTATTATTAAATAACAAGCATTTTTTCATGTCAATAAAATTTGACAAAATTGTTTATTTTTGATTTCATAAAAGTATGAACAAAGAATTAACAGAAGCCTTAGAAAAATATTTACTTGCGATATTTGAATTATCAAAAGAAAACAGCCAATTAAAAGTTAAAGATGTTTCGAAATACCTAAAAATTGGCGGTTCGACAACTTCAGAGGCGATTAAAACACTCGCTAAAAAAGGATTTATAGATTATGAACCATATAGCACGATTTCTTTGACAAAAAAGGGAATTGATGCCGTAGAATTAAAAATTTATCGACACAATACTATTTCAAAATTTTTGAATAATGTTTTAGAAATTGATAAAGAAAATTCCGAAAAAAACGCTACAAAGATTGAATATTCAATGACAGAAGAAGTCCTTGTGAAATTTGTTCACTTTTTAGATTTTATGGAAAGTTGCACTTGCAAAGAGCCTAAATGGGTAAAAAGTTGTAAAACAACACTTCAAAACGGCACAATGACAGACAAATGCAAAACCTGTATTTCTGAAAACCACTCCGGTTGCGGAAAATGTTGTGGCGGTTGCCATTAACCTTTATTATTTTTACTAGATTTTTTAATCATAACGCATGCTAATTTAAAATACATTAGACAAAGGAAAAACACCCAAAGTAAGTCATACCTTATATCCCACAGAGTTGCATTCATTTGATTTATTTTAATAATGCCGTCAACACTGCATGTTGCCGGAATAAACAGTGCCAAAACATTTATAAATTGCGGAATTGATTCTCTAGGCCAAATTAACCCCGGAACAAAGATAAAAATAAGTGAGGTTACAACTAAAATAAGTAGTGCAGATTCTCTCGTTTTGAAGAAATAAGAAATTGTATTTGAGAAAAATCCGGCAGAATAATACATCAAAACCAACATTAAGAATAGCGGAAAAATGTTATACGACATTGGATAAACAAATATTGCAGGATAAAAAAGAAATATTATTATTGAGTAAAAAAGATATAAAAGCACATAAGTAGTGCATCTTCCGAAAACCACCAGTGGAATATCCTCCTCTTTTTTGCAATAATCTTCTTTTAATTCATTTTTTGTACCTTGCATTAATCCCATACCGACAACCAATGTTTGGTGCAAAATAAGTATCAAAATTACGGGATATACGTAAGTTTCGTAACCTCCGGCAGGATTATACATCGGAACTTGAACAAATTCAAAAGGCTGTTTTAAAGCCATTGCCATTTGTTTTGGAACACCTGCTTTTAAGAGTTTTCCAACCTCTATTTTTGCACCCAAGGATACTGCTGTTTGAACAACTCCGGTATAAATTGCTTTGTATATAATCAAATAACTTGTATCAGCATAAACAGAAACTGTTGATTGAGTTCCACGCAAAATATCTTTTTCAAAATTTTTAGGAATTAACACAAAACCTTTAATTTTATCTTCATAAAACTGATTTTGAGCCTCTTTCATATCATTAAACGATGAAACAACATCTGTATAATCAGTTGCATTAAGATTTTTTGTAAATTCTCTTGAAAGATTCGAATGATCTAAATCTACAACTCCAACGGGTGCATCTTTAATAATTTCCGTTGAATAAGGAATTGCATAGAACAAAGAATATACAACAACCCCGATAATCATAATCAGCATTGCACCTGAATCATGGAAAAAATTGTAAAATTCTTCTTTTATGATACCAATAAACTTCTTCATCATTGTTGATACCACCTTTTTTCATCTTTCGCTAAAGATTTTATTCTTATCAAAGCCAAAAATCCAAGCGACATTAAAATGATTAATGCTATTATAGATTTAACATCATATACAATAGGAATTTGTCTTAAAGATTGATTAATCATGACTTTCACCCAATAACTTAACGGTAAAGTCGCACTATACATTTTCGCAAGAAGTGGCATAGACATTACCGGATAAGTTACCCCTGCAAAAGCAAAACCCATTGCTACATAAAAAGCAGAATTACTTAAGCCGTATCTAAAATTACCATTAATTCCTACAAATATTGAACTAATTGCAATACAAGAAGTTATAAATAAAAGCGTTGCTAAAATTCCGAAAAGGACACTTCCTGTATATGGAACTTGCATAAACCCGAAATAAACCGTATACAAAACGGTGAAAAGAGCCAAAAATATTATAAAATACGGAGTCATTTTACCTAAAAAGGCTATCCAAATAGACTCGTCTGCCGTTTTTAGCCAGACTTTTGTAGTTCCAAGTTTAAATTCAGTACCTAATGCCCAAACCGAGGTTAAAATCAAATGAATTTGCAAAATATGACCAAACGCAACCAACGACAAAAAATATTGATAATTGAAAAACGGATTTGAACGAATATGGTCATCAACCCTAATTAAATTTGATTGTTTGACCGCCTCGTCCATAGGTAAACCACGTTTATTACGCATTTTTGCATCAATTCCAACCATCATTGTTTGCACCATTAAATTAACATCTTTGGAAATAATTCCGCCAATTAAAATTCTTTGATTATTGTAATAAAACGCCAGTTTTGGTTGTTTTAAACGATAAATATTTTTTTGAAAATCTCTTGGAATAACAAAAAAAGCATAAACTTTACCATCTGTAAGTAATTGATGCCCTTCAGACATACTTGTAACCTGATATTTAACCTTACAAGAACGCAGTGCATTTAGATTTCTAACAAGCATTCTTGAGATTTCAGAATTATCCTCATTCAAAACTGCAATCGGCAAATCAGTTGGAGAACCTTTTGAAAAGATTAAACAAATCAAAAAACACATAACTAAAGGCATTATGAACGCAACCGCCCAAACTAACGGACGTTTGTAAAATCTTTTTATTTCTCTTTTTACTACATCGAAGTATGCCATTATTTAACTTTTTTCCAATCAAATATTGCACTCATGCCTGCACGCAAGTTTTCGACAGGTTCAATCGGAACAGCACGAACTTCAAAAGTTTTCATATCAAAATCACCTTTTGCTTTTGTTGCTCTCCAAGTTGCAAAATCACCTAAAACTGAGATGTAATTAACTTTTACAGGAATAGGTTGATTTCCAATTGCGGGAATCTGTACATCAAATTGAGTTCCGTTTTTAATTTTTGAAAGTAAATCTTCACGCAAATTGAAAGTTACCCAACAATCTTTATCGTCAACAACAGTAACAATAGGATACCCAGCCCCTACAAGTTCTGCTTCTTCAACAGTAACCTCTGTAACAACACCATCAATTGGTGAAACAATTTTATTTTCTTTTAAATAAGAAGAGACCTCTTTGTTTGCACCTTGAGCCTTACGAACATTGGCTTGTGCCGAAAGTTTATCTTCAAATCTGGCACCGGTTACTAACATATTGTAATTATCTTTTGCAGCAACATATTTTGCGTGTGCTTCGTCTAATTTTTGAGTTGGAATAACTCCCTCATTATGCAATCTGTTTAATCTTTCGTAAGTTTTTTGAGCCAAGTCCAAAGAGGCTTTTGCCATACCAATTTGCTCTACTCTAGCACCATTATTGACTTTTTCTTGTTGAGCCATTGCCAAAGCAAGAGTTGCATCAACTTGTTCTGCTTTTGCATTAATATCCGGTGTATCAAGTTCTATTAAAACATCACCTTTTTTAACTCTGTCGCCTTTTTTAACATTAATTTTTTCAACACGACCGGTAATTTTTGACGATAAATCAATAGTTTTGACTTCAACTTCGCCTTGCAAAATCATTGAACTTTCTTTTACGCAAACTGTTACAGTTCCTGCGATTAATAAAAGAATTACTACTATAATTGCTATAAGTTTTACGTTTTTCATTTATGCCTCACTTAAAATTTTTCTTGTGTTGATGTTTTAATATATTCTAATACTGTATTTGTATCGCCGTTTGTTTTTAACAAATCTGTTAAATTAACGTCGTAATTGTACACCGCATGTAATCTGTCGATTTTTACTTTTGATAACATCATTTGAGCATCTGTTACTTGTAATGATGTACCAAAACCTTCTTTAAATGCCAAATTTGCTGTCCTCAAAGCCTCTTGTGCATTCTCAATTGATTTTGTAGAACTATCATATTGTTCTTTGTTTTTCATTAATTCCTGATACTGCTTAATTACAAGACTTGTAATGTTATATTGTGCATCTTCAAGTTCAAAATCTACCATTTTGCGTTCGCAATTTGCTGCTTTAACGTCATTAAAACGAGAAAATCCATCAAAAATTAACCAATTTGCAGTAGCACCAAACCCCGCTCTTGGGGCTGCTTCTGACAAATGACTTGTCGCCGGAATATCAAAAGCAATAAGACTTATTGTTGGTGAATAATTAGCCATTTTTGCGTGATATTTCGCATTCATAATTTTCTTTTTAGCACGCAATTGTTTCAATTGAGGATTATTTTCTAAAGCATTTGCTTTCATTGCTTCTAAATCAATTGTGCTATCGTTATAAACAAATAACAACGACGACGGTTCAATATAAATGTCTTTCAAATTCGCTTCTTCAGCCTTAATCAGAGTTTTTAACCCCTCCTCAATAACATTTGCATCTCTTACGGATGCGTTATATTCTCTCATTGCTTCAGAATAAGCAACTTCAGCATGCAATCTTTCTGATTTTGATATTAAACCCTCTTTTTCAAGTAATCTTGCATCTTTTAAATGTTTTTCCATACCGTCAGCAACTTGTTTTCTAACCTCAACAACATCTCTTGCAAGTCTTAAACCATAATATCTTTTTACAAGTTCTAATACTAAATTATCTTTAACTTCTCTATATTTTTCGTTTGAAGCCTCAAGTTTTGCTCTTGCCGCTGCATGATTAGATAATAACTTACCACCTGTAAATATGTTCCAAACTGCTGCCCCACCAAAAGTAAATACATTTTTATCCTGAATTAATGTTTCAGCCCCAAATGAAATTGCACCCAAAGGAGTTGCCATTGAACCTTGAGATGTTAATGTTAAATCATCATTAAAATGTAAATACGTTGCATTTAAACCTACTTTTGGTGCAAATTGCCCTAACGCAGAACGTTTTTCATACTTCATTTGTTTAATTAATTCGTTGTAAGCCTTTAACGAATTATTATTTTCTAACATTAACTCATAGGCCTGTTCAAAAGTTAATTCAACTCTCTGAATACCGGCTTTTTGAATTTCTGCCGAAAACACAGGGGACATAAATAAACAAAAAATTATTAAAACTGCTTCTAAAATTTTTTTCATCTATACTCCAACTAATCTTAAAAATCTTTCCATAATTTCATTTTGCTTTTCAAACAAATTGTCATTTTCTAATGAACATTCAATATAACTGTTTATAATTCCGTCAAAAATTACAGCCAAAAGATAAGCCTCATTATCTTCCATTGGTTTCAAATCTTTAATAATTCCGGCACAATAATTGTAAGCCTTTGCCATTGGGTGTTCTTTTCTACGAGAAATTCCTCTCAAAAACAACTGATTATTCTGCATATAACCCTTAATGGTAGTTTTATTCTTTTCAAAATATTTAATCTTATACTCAACAACCATTTTTAATTTTTGTACAGGATTTGTTTCAACATCACAATATTCTTGCATTTCGGCAGAAGCATTATCAATTACATACTTCAACCACGCCATAAACAAACCTTCTTTTGAGGTGAAATAACCGTAAATTGTGCCAACCCCGATACTCAAATCTTTTGAAATCCTGTCAATCTGAGTTTTTTCATAACCCAAAGTCTTGAAATACTCACTGGCAGTATCCAATATCAATTTTTTCTTTAATTCTTCCACTTTTTCATTTAACTTAACCATATCAGAATTTTATTCCAACACAGAATAAAATTCCAGATTAAAATTTTAATTCTTTACAATTTTAAATAATTTTTATACATTAACCCCTAAAACCTAGTTGCGATATTTTAAAAAACAATAAAAGAATCGGCGAAGCCTTTGGCTTCGCCGATTCTTTACAATTTATTCTTTTAAAATTTATATCGCTTTAACACATTCTAGCAATAATGATTTAAATTTACCTTTAACGGCATTTGCAGCCTCAATAACTTCTTGGTGAGAAAGAACTTCACCTGTAATACCTGCTGCTGCATTTGAAATACAACTGATACCAAGAACTTTGATACCACAATAATTTGCAACCATTGCTTCAGGAACTGTTGACATACCAACTGCGTCTGCACCCAGTAATTCAACCATTTTTGTTTCTGATGGTGTTTCATAGTTAGGGCCTGTAAGTGCCATATAAACACCTTTTTTCAAATTAATATCTAATTTTTTAGCAACTGACATTGCAATTTCTTGCAAATCTTTTTTGTATACATCTGTCATATCAGGGAATCTTGGCCCTAAATCTTCATCATTTGGCCCAATTAATGGATTTACGTGCATGAAGTTGATGTGATCCGTAATTAACATCAAGTCTGATGCGTTAAATTCTCTATTAATACCACCGGCAGCATTTGTTACAATTAAAGTTTTCACACCTAATTTTTTGAATACTTTAACCGGATATACAACTTTTTGAATTGGGTGTCCTTCGTAGTAATGGAAACGTCCTTGCATCATTACAACTTTTTTACCTGCAATAGTCGCAAAAACCAAACGACCTTTGTGTCCTTTTACAGTCGATGCTTCAAATCCCGGAATATCGCCATAAGAAAGTGCGATATCACAGAAATCATCAGCAAAATCACCCAAACCTGAACCTAAAACTATAGCAATTTCAGGTGCAAAGTTATTTGTTTTTTCGTTGATATAATCAACTGTTTCTTTTAATTGCATTTATAAAATCTCCTAAATTATATATAAAACACTAAAAAGGCTTGTTGGATTAACCAACAAGTCTGTTATCATCTGCTTCTGACGCTTTAACCATAATTGCGTGCTCAACAGGATTTTCTTTTTTGTAAGAACCATCAAAACCATATTCATCAAATCCAAAATCTTCTCTTGCTTTTCTTGCTTGGTTTTCGTCTACTAATTTTTTTGCTAATTCAGAAATTTCATATACTAATTGATATCTGTTTTCTGTATTTTCATTTAAGTCCCATGCAACTCTGATTATTTGATCCATTTTTTACCTCATTTTTCTTACAAATCAATTTTATAATAGAAAAAAAATTTAATCAAGAACATGTTTATAAGCGATTTTACCCAACCGACTAATTGCATACCAGCCATAAGGATACTAAACACCTCGAGAACCAAGACTACTCAACAGGCTAATTACATTACATCGAAAAATATACTTTAATTTAACTGTAGTTCAAAAAACTGTAGAAAAATATGGAGAAAAAAATATGACAGTAGCAACCAAAACAACATCAGTAGTTATTATTGAAGACTTTAAACTAACTCGAGTCGGATTAAGATGTGCTCTTAATTCTAACGATGACATCGATGTAGTAGCCGAATGTGAGGACGCCCAAGAGGGATTATCACTTATCCAAAAATATAACCCTGATGTAGTTCTTATGGATTTAGGCTTACCAGGAATGAATGGCATTGAAGCGACAATCAAAGTTAAAGAAATGAATCCAAAAGTAAAAATTATTGCACTTACTTCTCACGACAGAGAAGAAGAAGTAGTTGCTGCATTAAGTTCAGGTGCTACAGGTTACTGCTTAAAAGATATTGACCCGACAAAATTAGCAGACGTCGTAAGAGATGTCGCCGATGGTGTTTGCTGGCTTGACCCTGAAATAGCACAACTTGCACTAAATTCATTTCCAAAACCTGAAAACACAAGACTTCTTGCAAACAGTTCTTCTCAAGAAGGCAGAGTGCCACTAACAGAACGTGAATACGAGGTTTTAAAACATCTGGTTACAGGGAAAAGTAATACTGAAATCGCAAAAGAATTAATCGTAAGCGTTCACACCGCAAAGGCACACGTTTGTTCAATTTTACAAAAAATGTGCGTAAACGACAGAGTCCAAGCAGCAGTAAAAGCAGTAAAAGAAGGACTTGTTTAAAAAAATTACCTTTATCTTCTTGATGTGTACCGGGCGGAACGCTTTTGCGTTCCGCCCGCCTTACTTTATACACCAATATAAAAAAGAGTTATGCAAATCTGCACAACTCTTTATTTAAGAATGATGAATGATGCTTATTTATATATCTTTTTTCTTTTAATATCCTATTTAAAAATCTCTCAATTAATTTTATTTTATTTTAATTAGTCAATGTAGCAAGATAAAACTTCTTGACCTTGTACTTTCATTTTTTTCAATGCTCTTAATTCGGTTTGTCTGATGCATTCTTTTGTTACGCCGTAAATATTGCCAATTTCTTCTAATGTTTTTTTAGCAACATTGCCCAAGCCGTAACGCATTCTAACAACATCTTGTTCTCTTTCTTTTAATTTTGAAACAACTATTTCAATGTCATTTTTCAATCCTTCAAATTCTACTGATGAATGAACATTTGCTTTTTCATCTGCCAAAATGTCTGCCAATGAAGTTTCTTTGCCGTTATCATTTTCAAAACCACCTTCCAATGAAATTGATTTTGAATATGCTGATAAATATGTATCAATTTTGTCCGCAGAAATATTCATTTTTTCAGCAACATCTTTTGTATTTACTTGACAATTGTATTCTCTTTCCATTTCTGATTTTACTTTTGAGAATTTTGACAAAGTTTCTTGAATATATACAGGAATTTTCATACAATGACCTTGTTCTGAAATTGCTTTAAACATTGATTGTTTAATCCACCAACTAGCATAAGTTGAAAATTTATATCCTAATTTCCAGTTGAATTTTTCAGCAGCAATCATTAAACCTAAGTTGCCTTCTTGAATTAAATCAACCATTGGCAAATTTGACATGTGAATCGCTTTTTTTGCAACAGCAATAACTAATTTTAAATTTGCTTGCACTAATTGTTTTTTAGCGTTCATATCGCCTTCAGCAGCACGTTTTGCAACTTCTCTTTCTTCAATTGGTGATAAAGATTTGATTGAAGCCAATTCTCTAACATAAACTGACAATGTTGAATCATTTTCATTTACTAAAACTTCACTTTTAGCAGGGTTTGTAAAACTTTTTTTCATTTCAATTGGACAATTTTTCATAAGCATCTCTCCTCATTCTTCTTATTCTCTCTTTTTATAATGATTATTTTTCAAATTTCAACATTTTCGCATTACAAAGTAAGCCATTAAAAGAAAATTTTAACAGACGAACTAAGCCATACGATAGGCATATCTTCGTATTTGCGGATTTTATTTCTTAGGGTTTTAATAACAGACTTTTAAAAAATTAATTACGCAAGACTCCCACTTGCAAAAAACAATATATAATCTCTATATCTTTAGTATATCATTTTTATATACAAATTTCAACCCTTTTATGAAGAAATATTAAGATAACTTTATTTTTTTACCAATTTACTTAACATTACTTAACAATTGTAAAGTGTGGGAATTTTGTTCTATAATTGAAACTATGTACACTTTAGCACAATTTATTCAAGTAAAAAGAGAGGCTCTTGGATTAACTCCATACGGGCTGTCAAAGAAATGTAACGTTCCGGCAGTGGTTATTGAAGAAATAGAAGCAGGACGAGAATTATTTTTATCAGTAACAGTCAGACAGAATTTAGCCAAAGGTTTACGCTGTTCCGCAGAAGAAATTAAGGCTTTAGAAAAAGATTTTGAGTTTGAAGAAGTCCCAATGGAAGTTTTAGACGTATTAAAACAAAGAATTTTAAATGGGGAAACTGAATTATTCTGCCCAAAATGCAAATCACCGTTGAAAGTCAGAATAGAAACAATGTATGACATTGAGGATAATGTTGTATATACCGCTCGAGGTTATTGTACAAAGTGTGTATTCCAAATAAAATAGCCCAAAACCATACTCCGACATGCTTTTGACATGTTACAATTAGTTAACATTTTATAAAATTTAAGCAATTTTTATTTTCACGACGCTTTAATAGGACATCAAGGTTAGTAGATAGTTAATAGAAAATATAGGAGAAATTCAATGTTTACAGGTATTCAATCATTCGGTACTTCTTACGGTCGTCCAAGAGAAATGGGTGAAACACCGGCAGATATGGCAAAAGCACAACAATACCAAAAACAAAAATCAGCACCTCACGAATATCGTGGACGTGAAATGGGCGAAAAACCTTGGGAAGTTCCATCAAGAGAACAACAACAAGCGAATTACGATAAAGCAACCGCAGGTTACGCATCAGCACCTACTCGTGGAAAATCAAGCAGACCAAGAGAAATGGGTGAAACACCTGAAGATGTAGCAAAAAATAATCAACCTCAAGACAGCAGACAACGAGAAATGACAGAACAAGAAAAAAGACTGGACTTGTTTGCATAGTAGACTAAAAAGGTTGAAATAAATTTTAAAACTTTAACGGCGACATTTGATAAATCAAATGTCGCCGTTTCAATGGCACACCCAAAACAAGTAAAACGAGTGTGCCATTTTGTTATCTTCCTCCTTTCTTTTAAATACAAGTATCATCACTTGTAGCCATAGTTGCTAAGGAAGTCAGAGCAGAAAGACCTATGATTACATAGATAGTTCTTGACCAAATTGTCATATCGCCAAACAATTTGGCAACTAAATCAAGCCCAAAGATACCAATGAAGCCCCAATTTAGTGCTCCGACAATTACAAGAAGATAACTAATAAGTTTTACATATTTTTTCATGTTTAATCCTTTCATAAATACCACAATAATATTATTTAATAGATTTTAAGATATAAAATCCGAAAAAACGGCAATATTTTCTAAAAAAAAATTACTCAAAAGTGTAATATAGGGTTGAAAAAAAGGAAAAAAAATATATAATGTATATATAACATATTTTCATGGGGACGTACTGGATTTTGACAGGATGCTTGATGGGAATAGGTTGCGAGTCCGAGTGCTGTTCTCGGTTATCAACAAGCAAAACAAATTAAGTGCTAACAACAATGTTGTAGTAGCTGATTTTTCTAGAGCACAAACTCTAGCAGCGTAGATTAAGTTCCGCTGTTCAGCCTTTGTAGTAGTCCATCTTGCCGATTACTATAAAGCGGGTATGCAAGACGCAGTGCGGTGATGATTGTAGCCGTATCAAGACAACAATCAAGGTGCGGAACACTTAAAAATCCTTTGACTAGAGAATAAGGTTTGACATTTCCTAATTTAGTCGAGAGAATAATGCCTACACTCGTAGAGATTTATTTTTATCCATTTTGGACGCGGGTTCGACTCCCACCGTCTC
This sequence comes from uncultured Candidatus Melainabacteria bacterium, assembly GCA_934717745.1. Lineage (GTDB taxonomy): Bacteria > Cyanobacteriota > Vampirovibrionia > Gastranaerophilales > Gastranaerophilaceae > UBA6984. Next base: position 35,774 of record CAKUZB010000008.1, read on the forward strand.
CACCAAAATACAGAATATACTTTATTATATTTTGTATTTTGGTTTGATGGTAATGGAAAGAAACCGCCAACTGCGGGTTGCGTGAGTGAGCCAAGGCTGGAGAGTTTTGATAATGCTATAACCACAAAATCAAAACTCGGAATTGCCGTTTAACGCGAACGAACAAGACCGACTCCCACCGTCTCCACCAAAATACAGAATATACTTTGTTATATTTTGTATTTTGGTTTGATGGTAATGGAAAGAAACCGCCAACTGCGGGTTACGTAAGCGAGATGAGACTAAAGAGTTTTGATAATATTATTAATAACCATACCTTATAAAGAACTAGGTAATTAATTTAACTAATATTTGCGATTACGTTTGAACGCATCTTCAGGGTGAGCAGAATTTGAACAAATTATTTCATAATATTCGTTCTTATCAATGTTCACACCCATATTTTTTGTATCAATCGTAAATTTTTTCTTCTTTTTTTTCTTATTTTCCATAAACTTATTATACTACATTTTTACTTTATGATAAAATTTATTTATGATGAAAAGAGTATATATCGACACAATGGGTTGTCAAATGAATAAATCCGACACAGAAAGAATGTTAGGCATGCTTTCTTGTTTGGGTTACGACGAAACTAAAGAGCCTAAAGAGGCTGATTTATTAATTATTAACACTTGTTCTATTCGCCAATTAAGTGAAGACAAAGCGTTTAGTGAAATCGGCACATGGGGACAATGGAAAAAACGTGGAAAAGATATAAAAATCATTTTCAGTGGCTGTGTTGCACAACAAAAACAAGCAGAAATATTTAAACGTGCACCATACGTTGATTTGGTAATTGGAACACACAATATTTATCAACTACCGGAATTAATTAAACGTATTGAAAATGGTGAAACACGTATTTGCGAATGTCCTGATAAGCCTTTTGGCGAACAAGATATTGAAATCAAACGTGTAAAAGGCGTTAATGCTTGGATTCCAATTACAGAAGGTTGCAACAACTTCTGCACATACTGTATTGTTCCATACACTCGTGGCAGAGAACGTTCTAGACTTCCTGAAACAATTATCAAAGAAGCAAAAGATGCTTTAGCACAAGGTTTTAAAGAAATTACACTTTTAGGCCAAAACGTTGACAGTTACGGTAAAGACTTCAAAGACAAAGAATACAGACTTGCAGACCTTTTAACAGAACTTAACGCAATTGAGGGTAAGTTCAGAATTAGATTTGTAACTTCTTATCCTACTGATATTACAGACAAATTAATTGAAACCGCAGTTAAACTTGATAAAGTTTGCGAATACTTCCATATTCCAATGCAATCAGGCTCAAGCGAAGTTTTAAAACAAATGAACAGACGTTACAACAGAGAAGAATATACACAAATTGCAACAAAAATACGTAATTTAATTCCGGACGTAACTATCACAAGCGACTTCATAGCAGGTTTCCCTGGAGAAACAGAAGAACAATTCTTGGAAACACTTACTGCAATGGACGAATTGAATTTAGATTATTCAAATACTGCCGCATATTCACCTAGAGAAAAAACAGTTGCAGCAAAATGGGTAGACAAATTCATTGATGAAGATACAAAAACTGAACGTCTAAAACGTTTAAACGAAAAAAATATGGAATGCTGTTTACGTTCTAACCAAAAATATGTGGGCAGAGAACTTGAAGTTCTAATCGAAAACTTTGAAAACCACAAAGGCAAAAACGTAATCACAGGTAGAACACGTAACAATAAAATTGTTCATATCCCTTGCGAAAGAAATTTAACAGGTGAATTTGTTAATGTAAAAATTACCGGTGCAAAAACATGGTATATAAGCGGAGAATTAATTTAACAGAATAAATTTAATCAAAAGATACCAAAACAAAATCAGAATGATAATATAGTTTAAAATTGTCTAAAATTGAGCCTTTCGAGGCTCTTTTTTTAATGCAAAATTTAATAACTTTGTTAAAAAATATTAAAACCTCTTGCAATATTACTACAATAGTAGTAATATTAAATCATCGGGTTATGGTTATTAAGAGGTACACAAAAAGATGGCAAGAAATTGGAATGAACCGGTACAACAGTTTGACAACGTTTATCACATGGACGTTGAAAGAGTTGGAAACATGACCGCAACAACTCTTTACAAGAATGGAAAAATAATATTATACGAAGAAACTGTAAAAGAAATTAAAAAATTAGAAAATTATGGTGATTTTGAGATGACAAAGGTATTAAAAAGAATACACTTTGATGAAAACGGAAGCATCATAAAATAATAAATTGCACTAATAACTTATATATTGTAGAATACAATATATAAGAGAAAAGGTGATAAATGAACAAAACAAAAATCGGAATTATTGGTCTTGGAACAGTTGGGGGCGGAGTTTTCAAAACTCTTAAAGATTTCCCTGATATTGAAGTCGTAAAAATTGCGGTAAGAAACATTAAAAAACCACGTAATATTGAGAATTTAGATGAATCTATTTTGACAGAAAACGCAGAAGAAATCGTTAATAATCCTGACATTGACGTCGTGGTAGAACTTATGGGTGGAGTACACCCTGCGTATGAATTGATTAAGACCGCAATTGACAACGGCAAGCACGTTGTAACTGCAAACAAAGAACTTCTTGCAAAACATGGCGAAGAAATTTTTAAACATGCAGAAGAAAAAAATGTCGTGGTGTTATATGAAGCAGCAATTGCTGGCGGTATTCCAATTATCATGCCGATTAAAACAATTTTAGCCGGCAATAAAATCTCAAAAATTGAAGCAATCCTAAACGGTACAACAAATTATATTTTAACAAATATGGACGAAAACAAAGCGTCATATGAAACAGTTTTAAAAGAAGCACAAGAATTGGGTTACGCAGAAGCAGACCCTACAGGCGATGTTGAGGGCTTCGACTCTGCATATAAACTTACAACTCTTGCAACTATTACATTTAAAAAACGTGTAAAACTTGAAAATGTTTATCGTGAGGGTATTACAAAAATTAAAGCAGAAGATATTAAATACGCAAACGAATTAGGATACAAAATAAAACTTGTTGCTTATGCAAATATTGATGAACACGAGAACATAGACGTTCGAGTTCACCCAATGTTTGTTGACAAAACAAATACGCTCGCACACATCAATTACGTTACAAATGCAGTAACCCTAACAGGCACTCCTATAGGTAAAATCACTTTATCAGGTCCGGGTGCCGGCGAAATGCCTACTGCAAGTTCAGTTGTAGGCGACATTTTATCTATCGCAAGAGAATTAGGAACAACAGATTATATTCTACCAATGATGCGTTGCTCTCATAACCACGATTCAGGAGCACATTTTTTAACAATTGACGAAACAGAAAATAAATATTATTTACGAATGATTGCAAACGACAAAGTTGGCGGTATTGCAGAAATAACAAAAGTTTTCGCTGATAAAAAAATCAATATTGAAACAATATTAATGAAAGAAGTTACAGAAAATGGAACAGCAGAAATCGTTATTGTAACTGAACTTTGCAATGAAAAACTTATTAAAGAAACAGAAAAAGAACTTATCAATGACAGTTGCGTAAAACAACTCGCAAGCATGATTAGAATTAATAATTAGAAAGGTATAAAATGACTTACTATAAAGGTTTAATCGACAAATACAGAGAATATTTACCAGTTAATGAAAATACTCCAATCGTAACATTAAACGAGGGAAACACTCCATTAATAAAAGCAGATAACCTTGCAAACAAACTTGGTTTAGATGCGGAAATATACTTAAAATTTGAAGGTTCAAATCCAACAGGAAGTTTCAAAGACCGCGGAATGACAATGGCAGTAACAAAAGCAAAAGAAGAAGGTTCAAATGCCATAATCTGTGCATCTACAGGTAACACAAGTGCTTCAGCAGCGGCTTACGGTGCTAGAGCAGGATTAAAAACTTACGTGCTTATACCAGACGGTTATATTGCACTGGGAAAATTATCTCAAGCAATGATGTATGGTGCTGAAATCATTGCAATTCAAGGAAATTTTGACCAAGCACTTGAAGTAGTAAGAAAAATTTCGGAAGAATACCCAATCACTCTTGTAAACTCAGTAAACCCATACCGAATTGAAGGTCAAAAAACAGGTGCATTCGAAATTTGCGACGCACTGGGTCAAGCACCTGATTACCATTTTATTCCGGTTGGTAATGCAGGAAACATTACAGCATACTGGAAAGGTTATAAAGAATATAAAGAAGTTGGAAAAATTGATAATTTACCAAAAATGATGGGCTTTGAAGCAGAAGGGGCTGCCGCAATTGTGCGTGGTGAAAGAATTATGAATCCTGAAACAATTGCAACTGCAATTAGAATAGGTAATCCTGCAAGTTGGGAAAAAGCAGAAAATGCTAGAGATGAAAGCAAAGGAACAATTTCTTCTGTAACAGATGAAGAAATTATCGAAGCATATAAATTAATCGCAAGTTGTGAAGGTGTTTTAGCAGAACCTGCAAGTGCAGCATCAGTTGCCGGCTTAATCAAATGCAGAAACACAATAAAAACAGGATCAAAATGCGTTTGTATCTTAACAGGAAACGGCTTAAAAGACCCTGATAATGCGATTAAATATTCAGGTGCAGAAGTCAAAAAGACATCTTCTGACATAAAAGATATATTGAAAGTAATGACTTTTTAAAGTCCACATTGAATTTTAATTATCCAATTCTCGTATTTAAAATTTTGAAAACAAATTTTATGTTTTTGGTAGAAGATTTTTTATAAATTTTGGCAAAAGTTTTAATGCAAATATAAAAAACAGGATACCGTTATCAAATAATACCCAAAAGCATAACATACAATGCCGACAGTCAATTAAGTAGTACAAAAATTAACTTTCGTGCAATACAATATTACCTGTTTCCAATGTTTTTTTCACATCAATAATTCTTTGATTTGAACTACCAACCCAATGAAGATTGTTATCGTTTAATTTCTTTATAAATTCGCCGTCTACCAAAACGTCAATATTGTCAATTCCTTCCAAATTACAAATTTGTTCCCATCTGTATCCGGTATACAACCAAATTGTTTTTTCAGGTAATTGATTTTTTATTTTTTGAATTAATCTAAAAACTTCAGAACGATTTTTTGGAAACAAAGGGTCGCCACCACTAAAAGTTATACCTGTAATTGCAGGTTTTGATAATGATTCAAAAAGTTCATTTTCTGCATCTTCATCAAACGGAATACCGCCATTTTCGTCCCAAGTAATAGGATTTTGACACTCCGGACACTTATGGTTACAACCTGCAACCCAAAGTACGGTTCTTAAACCGTCGCCATTAAGCATATCTTCTTTTGTAATATTGTGGTAATTCATTAATCTCTTTCCAATTTCTGTTTTGTTATAATTATGGGTTTTGATTTTTAATCAAAACCCATTAAATTTTGCTTGCGTTTCACATAACTTTAGTTTTGACGTTCCCATCCTCGCGTTAAACGCAACCGTTCACAATTAAAACGCAAATTCCAACCGTTTCCGTTTATAATTGTTCACCTTTCGCTTCGCTCATTGCTCTGCTCGGGTGGCTACATACTAACCCTATCTTTAATTTCTTCCATTTTTGCTTCGTTCAAGCGAGTATCACCTTTAACTCTTGAATATGACAAGTAGCCGTTCATTCTATCAATTTTTGTTAGGTTTTTGCTACCGCATTTTGGACAAACGTCCATATTCAATTCTTGGTGTCCGCAATCATCGCAATATGAAAGAGATAAGTTAACACCTTCATAGAAACCTTTATCCATTGCTCTTTTGATTAAAGTTTCAATTGCTTTTGTGTTATATGAAACAGGATATTTTACATATTGAATTTTTCCACCATTTAAAAGTTCCCAGAAACGACCTTCTAAATCTTGTTTTTGTAAAGGTCCTATTTGTTCTGAAACGTGGCAGTGAAAACTATTTGAAACGTAACCTTTGTCTGAAACTTTTTCAACTACACCGTATTTTTTACGGAATTGTTTAACTTGCAAACCACAAAGATTTTCAGCCGGAGTACCGTAAATTGCATATAAATTTCCGTCTTCTTCTTTGAATTGGTTTACTTTTTTGTTAATGTATTCCATAACTTCAAGTGCGAATTGTCCATCTTCTACAAGAGATTTTCCGTTATACAATTCTTGCAATTCATTCAATGCAGTAATACCGAATGATGCAGTTGAAGATTTCAATATTGGTTTAATTTTGTCATGTAATCCTAAATGTCCGCCGTAGAAACCACCTTCACAGAAACCTAAAGGATTGATTGACGCTCTCATTTCACCAAGGTAATCATAAGTTCTTTTGTGTAAACTTCTAATCATTTCCATGTAGTAATCTAAAACTTCATAGAAATCTTTACCTTCTTTTTGTGCTTTTGCATAAATCATTGGTAAGTGTAAACTGATAGCACCAATATTAAATCTACCAACGAAAACCGGAGAATCGTTTTCATCCGCAGGTTTCATTCCGCCTCTTTCATACCAAGGTGATAAGAATGCTCTGCAACCCATTGGAGAAATAACTTTTTTATATTTTTTGTACATACTTGCAATGTAACCATCACCAGTCATTGATAACCAATCAGGGTACATTGATTTTTTAGAACATTCAACGCCTGCGTTGAATAATTCTTCTAATTCACCGCCGTTTCCATGTAAGTTTTCGTCATATAAGAATACAATTTTAGGGAATAGTACAGGTTTTTTGTAACCTTTTTTACCTTGTCCTTCTTCTCTAACTCTTAGCATCATTTTTGATGCCATTTTTTCAAATCTTTCAGTACCTAAGCCCATTGACATAGTGATGAATGGATAATCACCACGACTTGAAGCAACAGTGTTAAATTTGTATTCCCAACCTTGGAAACCATCGTGGAAATCTTTTTCAACATCTTTTAATGCTTCTTCGTCTGCTTTTTCAGGACTTACACCCATATCAATATATCTTTGATAATTTTTATCAAAAGTTTTTTGTGCAAACGGTGCTAAAATTTTATCAACTTCTGGAACTGTAAAACCGCCATATTGTTGACTTGCCGCAGCCATTACAATATCGCCAATTACATCAAAAGCAACTTCCAATGTCTTTGGTTCGTTGTACCAAAGATTACCCATTTCAAAGCCGTCTTTTAATACGCTTGCAACATCAAATAAACAACAGTTCATTGTATCACGTCTTGCAGACATATCGTGAATATAGATATAACCATCACGAGTTGCTTGTAATTCCGGAACTGTTAAAAAGAATTTTTTGTATAATTCTTTATTCAATTGATTGAAGATTAAAGAACGTTTTGTTGAAACTAAAGCAGAATCTGCGTTTGAGTTTTCTTTATCTCCAATGTACATAATTCTTTGACTTTCTTGATATACTTTATCAAGCATATTTACAAAATCAATTTTATAATCTCTGTAATTTCTGTAACTTTTAGCAACTTTTGGATTGATACTTTCCAAAACATTTTCAACAATGCAGTGCATTTTAAAAATTTCGATTTCGTTTTGACGTGTTTCCAAAACGCTTAAATTTACACGATTGCAAAGTTGTTCAATTTCTTTTTCTGAAAATTCAACAAGCATTCTTGCTGCTGATTTTTTAACTGCGTTTACAACTTTTTCAACATTATAATCTTCTTTAGTGCCATCTTTTTTAATAATTTTAACATTATTAACTGCGATTTTTGAAACAAAATCAACAATTTTAAGGTTTTTTGTAGAATTTAAAGATGCTGGTTTAGTTACTGCTGAAGTTACATTAACTTCTTCTTTAATTTTTACAACTTTTCCATTTTCTAACTGTGGCATTTAAAATCTCCTTTTTTGTATAAAAATGCAGAAATAGGATAAATTTTACTGTATATTTTAATTCCCGAATTCCTGTCCCAAGGTTCAATTTACTTCTAAATAAGTTAGGTTTAAAAACCTGTGATTTATTACACACTTCTTTTCTTATTTATTTTATTATTATACATTAAATTTTAAAAGCATGGAATATTTATTACAGAAAATAATACATTTAAATTATAAAAATTTATAAAAATTGCCCATAAGATTAATCTATAAACGATTTACTCCAACTATACATTTCGTTATGATATTTTACATACTTAACTAAAGTTAAATAAAATTTACATAACATTATTATTGAAGTTAAAATTTAATAAAAGTTCCTGCAAAAAGACTTTTTAATCAAATCTTCCTTTTTTATACTTTTGTAATTTAACACTTAGTACAAGATTAAATTAACTATGAGATGGAGATTAAAGTATAAATTATTTTTTATTTATAGTTTGTTCTTGTTTATTGATATTGTTTGCATATTCTAGGATATTTATTTTTTTATTTAATTCGGAAATTTCTTTTGATTGAGCTTCTATTATTTTGTTATTATTATCCAATTTTTCCATAATATTATTAAATTTATTATCCAAATTTGTACTATATAATCTAAATATACACGCAATAATCGATATAACAATAGTTCCAACTATTCCAAGAACCCATTTGTACTTCTCAAGTTTTTTAAATATTGGTTGCTGTATTTCAGCTTTTAATTCATCCACATTTTGTTCTAATTGTTTCATTCTGTATTCTATTAATTCATAATTAATTTTGTTTGAATATGAAGAAGAAGTATTCACTTCAAAACCAACATCTTTTTGTAACATTGAAGATGTTGTATCAGAATACCCGTTGATATTTTCTTGTGTATTTGGAATTAATTCATTCTTCTTTCTTGCCATCATTCATTGCCAATATGTTATTACATTCTTCACTAAAAATTGGAAAATATTTTGTATCAATATTATCTGTAATATTGTTAATCTTATTGATTTTTTCCTGTGTTCGACCTAAAGAGATATCAAAATGAAGATTAGCATCAATTTGATATATTCTGTCTTCATTTGTATCATCTCCACCAGATTTTTTTCTTATTTTATATGTTGCTACACAATCATCTAATTGCAATAACAAAGTTAATTGAAATGCAATGTTTTTTTTGAAATTAGGTAAATATTTTTCAATATCATTATTAAGTATTTTTAGTTTTTTATCTCCAAGGTTATATAGAGAAATAAAGTTCAATCCCATTGCTTTAATATCAGACATCTTTATATCTATAAAATCTTTGATAGTATCTTTTAAGAGCTTTATACTGTCCTCATTAACTTTTTGAACTTCAAATGAAATATTTTTATCAATATCATTATATGTTAATCTTAAATTTTTGTTTTCATCTTCATAATTTACAATAGGTATTACTCCTTGCATTTGCTGAACAATATTTGGAGGAATATTACCAATAGGAGTTTTTATGTCAGGTAAAATTTTGTTTAATCCATATTTTTGCATGTATATTTTTGAGTTATCATCATTCTCAAATTCTACATTAGAATTAAATAAATAATTTGTAACTACTACTACTATGTGCTGCTCAATAGCATTAAATGTCATGTCTATCTCCTTAAAAATTCGTATATTTTTATTTTATATGATAATGTATGAATTACATAAGTAATATTAAGTATTATTAATTATATATGCAATTAAAATTAAAAATATAAATTACAAACTTGAAATATCATACTATTTTGGTGCAATATGAGTAATAATTATTTTTCAGTCGAAAGGATTATTAAAAATGTGTATAAATTTTTATAATATAACTGTTTCACCATGGTTTCCTTGTTTAACTTCATTAATAGGAACTATCGTTGAGGGGTGATTTTATTAATATCAACTTTGATAATTACAAGTAGAACTCATAAACATAATTTTGAAATACTTGATAAAAAACAAAATATAGAGGCGGAAGCAATTACTAATGCCTTAATCACAGAACTACAGGCTCTGAAAATTATTTTTGAACATGAATTTGTGCCAAAAATATGTAATACTGATGAATATTTGAATTATGAGTATTCAGTAGGAACAGATTATTTCTCTGTATTTAATTCAAATACTTCCAATATTGGCAAAATCAAAAATGGAGAACTTAGAACATGTATAATCAATTTATATGTAACAGCAAAATTCTTTTTAGATTCTATTGTTACAAATAACAATATCTTATCAGATTATGAAAAAGACTATGATGAAATTCATAGCATATCTTCTGCGGAAACAGATCCTTTTGCTGTTCCAAAAGATAAGGAGAATTTAGATTTTGTATAGGAACGCTAAAAAAAATCCAAAGAAGAAAATTTATTACCTACTTGTGAAAAATTGTTGCATTTATTCGATTGTTTAGATAACGTATTAACAAAAATTTAAATTTAAAGATATTTAAATTTCATTGTACCAGCAACTTATTGGCGATGATGACAAAGAACATTTTAGTAAATTATTTCAACCAGATTTCTTTGATTTAATTATCGTAGATGAGTGTCATAGGGGTTCTGCAAAAGAAGAAAGTCGTTGGAGAAGAATTCTTGATTATTTTTCCTCTGCTACTCAGATTGGTATGACTGCAACACCAAAAGAAACAAAATATGCATCAAATTTAAGTTATTTTGGTGAACCTGTTTATACTTATAGATTAAAAGAAGGTATAGACGATGGCTTTCTTGCACCATTTAAAGCAATAAATGTAAAAACTGATATTGGTGAAGTGTGGAGACCTAAAAATAGTCAATGTGATATTGACGGGAATTTAATTGAAGATAGAATTTACACAAACAGCGATTGGAACACTAATTCCGATCTTTGTGTCGGTTTCGTATCAATTGAAAATTTTACAAAATTTGGTTAAATTTCAAAATGTGCGTAACCGAAATTCTCAAACTGGCTGAAATTATCAAATAAGGCTAAAATACAAAAATACGTTGATTGTAAAATAACATAAGGAACCAGAAAAAGTAACAGAAATTTTCAGAAAATTTAATTTGTGCAACTATAATTAACTTTATAAATTCTTTCAGTATTTAATAATATATGAAATTTAAATAAATGTTTTTTCTAAAAATGAATATTGGTCTGGGTCAACCATTTTTACAAATTCTAATACTGCTTCTGCTGTATTTTTAATACTACCATTATTAATTACTTCATTAGTAATATATGTATGACTTTCTTCATTAACTGTTTTATATACCGCTTGTAATAATGTTTCGTTAGTTTTATATTCAGTTTTTAAATCAACAATCTGCAATATTCTAGTCCTTAAGTCACATTTTGTTGGATTTTTATAGGTTGCAAAAATTTCAAGAAAACGTCTTAAGAAATGTCCTATTATATAGTCATCCTCATTGGAATTATCTATATATTTTTTTATCTGATTGAATAAAAATGTGTATTCGGACTTTTGTTGTAATATACTTTTAGAAAAATTCTCAATAACTGAATCGTCTCTATTTCTTTTAACATAATAAACTCCGATGTGTTTTTCATCTCTTTCTGTAAGTAATCTAAAAAGGTGATAATTATGTGTAGAAATAAATAATTGCTTGTATTTTCTTTTGTTATCTTCATGTCGAAGTCTATCTATTTCAGCAAATACAGCGTAAATATGGTTGTTATCCAAACTTGATATAGGGTCATCTATATACAAGATTATTTCACCATATTTATCTACTAAGTCTTTAGACTCAAGACTTGCTAAAAAGTGAGCAAATGATATTGCTGTTTTTTCACCTTCACTTAAATGGTGAGCAGGTTTACCATTTCTCTTGAGTATATATTTTTCGGTTTCGATAGGCGATTTTTGTGCTAGCTCAATTTCAGTTTTTCCCATGAATAGTCTTTTTAAGATTGTATTTACCTTTTCTGCCCCTGCTACACTTTCCGAAATTTGAGATTCTAATGCTTTTTTCTCTTTTTCTTTTTCTTCAATTTCTTTTGTTGTTTTTTCAATTCCTATTACCGAATCATTTATTGCTTTTTCTGCACTGATATAATCTTTTCCTACGATTATTTCAGCTACATAGTGCCTGCATAATTCTTCTAGTGCTGCGTCTTTCTGTTTATCAAAATTCTCATTAAATGTATTGTGTTCTTTAATAACACCATCATTAATTTTTTTAATTTGAGAATTAAGAGTTGTAAAATCATAATCTATATCACAGTTGAGGGGGTGTGTTACAGATTTCAATTTATTACTTAAAAGTTGTTGTATTTGTTGGACAACTTTATTATATTGCTTACGCAAATCTTCAAGATGTTCCTTATCTTTAAGATATTTATTTTCAAATTGTTCATAGAATTTAGTAGTATCGGGTAGAATATCATTAAAAGAGGATATTGGCTTTATGTTATTTTGTTGCATTTCGATTTTTGTTATAAAATCATTATACGTTTTATCAAAATGTGCATTGAGTTCATTTATAATAATTTCATCTAATGGTCGTCCACAATAAAAACAAACATCAGTATTATTATGCAAAGTTAAACCTTCTCTTACCCATTTTTCGGCTTCTTTATTATTTGATAATCGAGTTAAAGGAGCAGTAATATTAACAGTTTCATTTAGTAACTCTTTTAATTTTTCAATGTCAATTTCTGGTAAAAATGGTATTTGTTCAATGTTTTCTTTGTTTTTTTCTGCAATAGCAACACTTCTTTTATTACATAATTCATCATCATTCTCTATTATATGAGTTTCAATAGAATTTTCTTCCTTGAGTTTTCTTTCATAACTTAGGAATGTGCTTGCTGTAAATGTACAATGTAAATTTTCTTTAATCTTACGAGATTCTTTTGATCGTCTATCTTCTAAATAAGTTTTATTTTCTGCTTGTTGGTTTTTAAATTTATTAATATTTACAATGCTAGACCTTATTTCTCCTGTAAGTTGTTCAATTTTATTCATTGTTTCTTGTGCATTATCAGCTAAAACTAAAATATTACTTGCTCCAGTATCTTTAAAAAATAAATTATCTTCAACATAATCAGAATTAAATACTTTTGTTTGTAAATTATTTCTATCAGTTTCTGAATTTGGGCTTAAGTTACTACCATCAGTTTTTTCCAAAGTAAAATCAAATCCATCATCATAATATTCAGGTATTTTTTTGTTATCAAAAACCATAAAAGCTCTCGATAAGGTTGTTTTCCCAGAATAATTCCAACCATATAGTACATTGAAGCGTTTAAAATCATCAACCCCATTAAAGTTAAAGTTATTAAAACGTCCTAGCTTATTAATTAAAATCTTTTTTATCATAGCGACTCCTGTTATTTTTATTCTATAACAAACATTTTATATGGATCTTAATCTATCTTCACGTTATTGCTATAGGATTATGTTTGGATTACAATCTGTTTATGGAAAAGGTGAAAGATTTGTCGCCCATAGTTAAGTGGGCTGGAGGTAAGGAACAGGAATTAAAGTACATTCTTCCAAATGTACCAGATAATTTTGTTCGCTTTATTGAGCCTTTTATTGGTGGAGGGGCTGTATATTTTTCTATGAAAAATAAAGACATGCTCATTAATGACAAATCTGTTGAATTGACCTCTTTATACAATAATATCAAATATAAAAATAAAAGTTTTGTAAGGAACCTACAAGCCCTACAGGATGTTTGGATAGGTTTAGAAAACATATTAGACTGCAATATTGAGTTTTTTAATACTGTTTACTCAAAATACAAATTGAATAAAATTGATAAAAATAAACTCATTGCTAATATTGAACACTTTATTAACGAGAATAAAACTGAATTTAAAAGGCTTTTAAATTCTAATTTATTAAAACATTATGATATTTTTGAAAAAGAATTATTGCGTAATATTAGTGCAAAATTAGTTCGCATGAAAAATTTAGAAGATAAAAAAGGCAAGCTTTCTGAAAAAGACATATATGACAATTTTGAATGTGCTTTAAAGGGCTCTTTTTATATGTTTATAAGAGCTTTATATAATAAATATGATAACAGCGAATATTTTTATTTTATTCGTGAATATTGCTATTCTTCTATGTTTAGATACAATTCCAACGGAGAATTTAATGTTCCTTATGGTGGAATTTCGTATAACAGAAAGAATTTTCAAAGAAAAATTGATTATATAAAATCAAAAGAACTTCAATCTCATTTTGTAAATACAGACATATACAATTTAGATTTTGAAGAATTTTTAGACAAAATAAAACTCACTAAAAATGATTTTATATTTTTGGATCCTCCGTATGATACTGATTTTAGCAGTTATGTTAATAACGCTTTTGATAGACAAGATCAGGAACGATTGGCAAATTATTTAATCAATAAGTGCCCGGCTAAATTTATGCTTGTAATTAAAAATACCGATTTTATTTCTAATTTGTATAGCAATAAAGGATTATATATTACAAGTTTTGATAAGACATATATGGTTAGTTTTAAAGGTCGTAACAATAGAGATTGCAAGCACTTATTAATTACAAATTATCCTATTGAGAAAGAAGTTAAGGAAACAACTAATGTTGCTGTTCTTAAACAAAATAAAGATAAGCAACTGCAATATGCGTAGGTGTTATGGTGTCAGAAGAACGAATACCAGAAAATCAACTTATAATTCCTTCTTTGAAAGTTTTTTCAAGACGCAAAGAGGGTACTACCACATCTGAGCTTATTAATATATTAACAGAAATAATGCAGCCTAAAGGTAAGGATGCAGAAATAAGTCCCGGCAGAAACGACACATATTTTTCTCAAAAAGTTCGTAATCTAAGATCTCACTCGACTTTTGAACGTGATAATTTGGCAGAATATAAAAATGAAAAATATTATATTACTAAAAAAGGATTAGATTTTCTTGAGGATAAATACGAAGAATATGAGTATATTAATAGTGGATACTTCGATACTGAGATTCAAAAACGTGCAAATCTCAATTTATTGAATGATAATAAAAAACATTTCATACCAGAAGATGAAATATCAGAAGGTAAATTAGTTACAACTGTAACTAAAACAAGAAAACGTTCTGCAAAATTAAGAGAATATGCATTTGATTATTATAACAAGATTGGTGAAATCAAATGTGCCGTATGTGGTTTTGATTTTGAAGAACGATATGGTAATTATGGTAAAAATTATATCGAATTTCATCATATAAATCCTATTTCAGTTTATGAAGAAAATGGTGAAATTACGAATTTAGAAGAAGCAAGAAAAAACTTGGTTCCGTTATGTTCAAATTGTCACAAAATAATACATAGAAACAATATAACGGTCGAACAATTAAAAGAGGTTATAAACAACGATGAGAGATAAGATATTTCAAATAGTAGAAGATGAATTTTCATCACTGGTTACAAGAATTCAGAGTGATTTTGTAACTAATTTTAAGGCGAAACAAAATAATTTCTTATTAAAAGAATTAGATACAATGATGTCTGCTCATATGGTTTTTGTGAGTAGTTTTGAGTCAAAAAGCGGAAATTCAATACAAAAAGTTGCGAAAGAAGTTGCAAAATTAAGATATGGAGCAGAAAATGTTCCACAAATTGTTAATCCTCATAACTTAGAACATAATGTTCAAAATCCAAACGAACATGAACAAATAATTGTTTCCAATGTTGATATGGGTAACTCTCAACTACAAGGCAGAATTACTGAATTTATGACAAGATGTGAGGGGGACAGTAAAAGAAAAGTTTGTTGTTCTGTAAACCATGAAACTATTTTAGAATTATTAGAACAACCATTACCAATCACAAATGAAATTCATACAAAGCCTGTTGATTTAGCATTTTGGGATGGTGATGAATTAAATATTATGGAAATCAAAGCCGGAGGAAATCTTGATAGTAGCAATGCACCGTCAAATGCGAAAAAGCTGTTAACTATTTATACGGGTTTAAATTATAGAAAGACAAAACCATATTTCGCAACTATATATCATAAAGACGGAGAAGGTAGAAATTGGTCAGGTTCTATTAAAAAATATTTGCAATACCCACATATGTTTTTGGTTGGTTCTGCTTTTTGGAACAAGATTTTACCTGAAGGTGTTGATTTCAATGAATTTACAAAGATATACAATGAAGCAATTAGTCAAATAAATCTGAACGAAAAATTAAATGAAATGATTAGAAGTTGCTCATAGCATATTCTTTCATCTTACGTTCGTGTGTTTGAAATCTTTTATTTGTTGCATCGAAATATTCTTTTTCAAGTTCAATACCAATAAAATTCCGCTTTAAATTATAAGCGGCAATGCCTGTTGAACCAACACCCATAAACGGATCTAAAATTGTATCACCTTCATTGGAGGCAATTTTAATTATATGTTCTAACAACTTTACAGGTTTTTGTGCAGGATGTTTAGGATTAGATAATCTTTCAGGTTGCATACAAATTGGAGTTTGAATAAAATTATGCATTTCTTTTTGGTTGCTAAAATTCCATTGATGACCTTTATTCCACATACAAACAATAAGCTCACAACTGTTTAAAAAACCATTTTTGTAAATTTTGGGAGCAGGATTAGTTTTGTGCCAAACCATAAACTGAAAAGTGTCAAATTCAGGATCAAATACTTCATGCCATTTTCCGATTTGATTATAAGTTGTAAAAATAAAGATATTTCCTTTGGGTTTGATTATTCTTTTGAAATTTGCCAATAATTCTCGTGGTTCAATTTCTGTTTTGTCCCAATCAGCTAAGTCATTATTAAGTGCTGAACGACCGGGTAAATCAATGTTCCCTGTAGAATATTTTGCAATATTGTACGGTGGATCCGTCAATATTAAATCGACAGATTTGTCAGGAATATCATCTAAGAGTTTAAAACAATCACCGTATCTTAAGTCGTAAGCCATTCTTATCTCCTTTCTTTATCATACATTAAAATTTTTACTTTGTCTTTTTATTTAAAGTTCTATAACATACATCACTCTTTAAAGATAATTTTCAATAGAATGTGTTTGTATGTAAAATTTTTAAAATAGCAAAATTAATCTTTTAACCTAAATACAAACCTTGTTCAAAAAGTGTTCAACCAGTCGATTAAAGTGGGGTAAATGTAATTTATACATAAAACCTCATTTGAATATATTTAAAACCGTTAAAAAACGATTTTAAAAATTAATCCTCATAATTTATTCCTAAAATTTTCTTTTCAATTTCTCTTATAACTTCAGGAGATAAACCTTCAGGCTTTGTTGCTTCCGGCATGTATTTTTCACTTGTAACTTTATCCTCATAGATTTTTACATTCTTAAGCATTGTCATAATTTTAGTTACCGCATACATTCTTGCAGGTTCAATCTTTTCACCTTTTGCCATATCATTTTGTATAGAATCCAACAGGTTTCTCCCGAATTTATACAAATCCTCGTGGAAAGTCGTATTGTTTTTAAGATATTCTGAGCGTTTTTCATCCCATTTATCTGCCGCTTTCCAACGGCGAAGAGTTCTTTCATTCACATTTAACCGTTGAGCGATATTTTCTAATGTCATTAATTTTTCAATATATAGTTTAGCAGCATCATTTGCCAACATTTGTTTTTTCATAATTACTCCTTATTTCCCTAATATTTTATTGAGCGGATTATAATTTCCGTTATCCAAATTTGCGATTAAATCTTTGTATATTCTTATAAAATTTGGTAAACCATAATACCCTAATGCCTTTTGGATAAAAGTAAGCGGAACATTTTGCTTCAGGCACATATTTACAAAATTATGCTGTAAATCGCTAGGACGAAGTTTTACTATACCAAGATGAATTGATAATCCTCTAAGTACAACCCTTTCAATATATTCTTGAGGCAATTTGGGTGAATCAAATTTAAATACAAAATCTTGCGGTTCAGGTTTTATTTCTTCAAATTTCTTTTTCAAAATATTAGAAACTCTATCATCAATTTTCAATTTTCTTATAGTTGATCCGCACCTATTCATAACAAGACGTTGTTTGTATAGAAAATATTTTAAGAATATCGTATTATCTTCAAAATTTATTCTTTCCCAAGTTAAAGCTAATATTTCAGGAATACTTGCTCCTGTGGATAACGAGATATAAATTACAGGATATGCTGATGAATATTTTTTGCTACAGATAGATAGCAAGTCATTAATTTTTTCATCAGATAAAATATTCATATCAACCGCATAGACTTTTTCCTTGCTATTATCTCTTGTTACAAGGCTATTTGTTTGCGGACAAACTGTTCTTATAATCTTTTTTAGTAATGAAATATAAATATTTACTGATACAAGTTGAAATCCGTTATCAAACATACTTTGCTTAAATTGAGCTACAACTTTTGTCGTTATTTCTCTTATTGATAAATTATCAAAATATGGTTTTAAATGGTTTTTATAATTAGTTTTATCATGCATTAATTTTTCGAGTTTGTTTTCCATTTTCAGATGTTTTAAATATATGTATGCGGCTTTCTCAAACTTCATATCAAGAGGTTCTTTTACTTGAATCGTCTCCATTTTTGGTTTTTGAGCCTCTATATTATTTCTGAAATATTCAATTTGCTCTTTTGTAAATTCTGTTCTTACTTTTCTTACAAAAGGGGTGGAATTATAAGCATAAGGCTGTTCAATCCTTTGCTCTGATTGTAATTCTTTTTGAGCTCTGTATATTGCTTCTTGAGCGGATAATTTTTCATTAGTTAAATAATATTTTTTGAAACAAGTATATATTTCATCAGGAATAGCAGCAGTTATATGCTTACTGTATTTAGGAAGTATTCCTCTAAAACCATATTGACTGTATTTCCTGCGGATTCTTGTAAAAGTTGAAGGTGCAACTCTTGGATAACCTGATGTTTCATTAAACAATTCTACAACTTTATTTATATTTTTAGTTCCAGCTTGGTGAATTAAGTTTAATAATCCCACATAGGCTCTTACACGATTTTGAGTTTCTTCATTAAATTTTAGAAAATCCTCGTAACCTTCCTCTTCCTCAATAACTATCGGTTTAAATTTGCTTATTGTCTCATCCCCGTCATTATTGGTAATTTCAGCAGACTTTTTAGTTTTGAAAAAATAAGTATTATTATTTTTCAAAATAATTTGTTGTTTAACTAAATCCGATAAAATCTCCGTAACTTCTTTTTCGTCAAGTTCTGATACTACTATTAATTCATCAAGATTAAATTTATCTAATCTTCTTGCTGTTTTTATTATTAAATCTCTACTTTTCAATGTTCAATCCTTTCACTTGTTTTACATCAATTTTGTTTAATCCGTTTGTCGCAGCCAAATTTTCAAGTAATGAAATTCCTTTGATAATCTGGCGAAAGCGGTTAGTTTTTTCAAAAAATATTTCTTTTGCCTCATCAGTTATTTTAATTTCGGATAATTCTTCAACGATAACCTCCATATCTTCTTTTGAAAAAGGTTTAAATTCTATTATTTCAGATAACCTGTCATACAAATGCCTGTATTTACCGAGTTTTGTTTTAGCTTCCTGCATACCGATTAATACAACAGGAGCACCTGTTAAATCGTGAACATCACGTAAAGTTTCTACGATTTTGCAACGGCTGATAAGATAATCAACTTCATCAATAATAATTACTTGAGGTTTTAACCTTAAATGAGCAATACATTGTTCCATAAGGTTTGCCATTTTTCTTGACGGGGATTCTCCAAGTTCAAAAACAATTTTTTCCATTAGCCATCGGCTGGTCATTTTGTTTTGGGCTCTGACATAAACCGCATCATTTCTTGTTGCCCACCATACGGCAGTTTGAGTTTTGCCTAATCCGGGATCGCCGTAAACTAATCCCATTTTTGGAACTTCATTAGATTTATCTATTAATTTATTCATTAAATCTACAAAGTTTTTTACATTACGTGTTTTAACAAATAGTTTGTGCATTAAATACCTCCTTGTCTTCGCCATAGATATCGTTATATTCATTAGTTTCCTTATATTTTTCAATCCATTCCTGCTCATCTTTTGTAAGTTTTTCTTTGGTTAACAGATAATCATATTTGTCATAGTTGTTCTGAAAAATACCGTTCTGGTACTCTTCCTCGACTTGTTTTTTAACCTCAATTTGTAATTCCTGTATCTCTTCTTCTTCCTGTTTCTCAGGTAAATCCATCGTTAACAAAGGATTATGTACTTGTGCTCTTTTTAAGTGATTTACAAATTCAGTTTCTGTTCGTTTTTCTAATTGCTTCTTCAATTTTGTTTTTTGTTTTAAATCTTCAATATCTTTTGGAGTTCCAATATAATTTGCTAATGGATTAATCGGTTCAACTCGCATTGCTTCACACATAAATTCTCCGTTCAATTTAAAAACTTTAATTGAATTCAAGTTGAACAAACTGTATTTTATAATTACATTTTTCTTATAACCATATAAAGCAGGATCATAATAATCGTTTTTTAAGAATTTTATTCCGTTTCTCTGGATTTTCTTGATTTCACGAGCCATCATAAGATCATCTAAAGTTTCAATATTAACTCCTTCGCCCTTACCTGATTCAAGAACTTCACCTATTGTTTTACCTTCAACATGTGGACAAGGTTGTTCATAATGATATTTTTGCAACCAAGCATTTAAAACTAAAATAACTTGCTCTATTGTTGGAATATTGACCTTGAAAATTGATTTGTGGAGTTTTTCATTTCTTCTTAATTGAGCAGGCTTTTTAATTATACTTGTACCGGAATATGAAGGAAGCATAACTTCAAAGCTGTCTTGTAATTCTCTGAACAATCTTTCAATAGGTTTTGCTTTAGCATTATATGGTTTAGCGTATATCGGTTGAATGCCAAGATTGGTAAATAAACCCGATATTCCGTTTTCGATAAAATATTTTGCCTTAAACGCTTTACCGTTATCTTGATAGACAAATTTAGGAACTTTTCCAAGATTTATAATTGAATTTCTTAACGCAGAAGCAATACATTGAGTATTTTCTTCAAGCATTATCTCAAAACCTACAAAGCCGCCGGATTTCCAATCTTGGTACGCAAGTAATGTTGGTCTGACAGGATTGCCTGTATATGGATTCTTAACAAAAAATGCTAATCTATGCCCATCACCAATAATGACATCTCCGACTTCCAGTTTTGAAACATCTCTTGTGATATATGGGAGAACCTTATCGTGCAGAGCTTTATTACCTTCTCTTGCTTCTACCCAAACATCATAATGTTCCGCCTTGTAATTATTCGCAAATCTTCGGTAAGTTAAATCGCAGCATAAATTTTTATATCCCTTGCCTTTTAATGCCATTTTAGTATATTTAATAGCTTTCCCAATATTTAACTGGTTTGGGTGTAAGAGATTTTTTAGTAGTTCTGATTTCTCGGCTTCAGTTAATAATGTCTTTGTTGTTTTGGCTCCAAATGTGTAATTATTGATTAAACTATGCCAATCGTCATTATATTCCCGAAGTTTTTTATGCCATTCGTAAATTGTGCCGATAGCAACTTTTCCTATTGAAACAAATAAATTTTTGCATAAACAATTATTATTGTAGGCATCAAGAAAATCTTTTCCTGCTTGTGTTTTGTTTGTTTTTTCATTCCTGAATTTATCCCAATTCTTAATCAGGTCATATTTTGCAAGAGCCAATTTCTTTTGCTCTTCAGGAACAACATAATTTATAGGAACAAGTGCCGTTGATTTTTCTCTTCGTTCTGTTACTTTTTTTCTAACACTTTCTTCCAAAGATGTTACTAAAATTTCATAAGATTTTGAACTTTTCCTTATAACATACTTGTTTTTAGCGATTGATTTGCGAACTGCTCTTTCAGATATGCCTTTGATTTCAGCGAGTTCTTTTGTTGTAATCCAGTCTACATTTGAATTTTGCATAATTTTTCTCCTTTCACACATTAACTCTCGTTTCCAGAAAAGTGTAGTCAATGTGTCTATATCGAAACATATCAACAAGTGCCACTTCAAACCTACAAAAACAAAGATTTTGTGGTATTGCAAAGGCAATATTTTTGTAGTATTTTGGGAACTTTTTTCAAACGGAACTAAACGGAACCGAAAATGGTTCCGTTTGTAAATAGTGATAGAGGGATATCATGGTAGACAATTCTAAAAACAAAGAACCAGTATGGGCAAACTACATAACAGAAGAGAATCTTCCAACAGAAGATTTAAAATTGCTTTGCGAAATTATTGGATTAGAAGCAACTAAGAAATTGATGTTTAATGCCGCAGGAGACAAGTTTTCAATCCATGCTCACTGTAATCAACCATATAAAAAGCAGTATATTATAGATAACTATACTGCGACAAGAAGAAATATAATCGAGCTAGTTAAAGCTTGTGATACAACTCAACGGTACGTTTATAAGGTAATAAAAGAACATGTTGAGGGGAAAAAGGATAAAAAATAAAATGAGTAATGATAATAACTATGAAACCTATGTAGCAGACAATATAAAAGAATTACTACATATAAGAATAAAGCGATTACAAGATGAAGAAATTTGTCGGAGAGTCTTACGGGAAAAATCAAATTCAACAAATATTAAGCAAGAAATTATTGACAAAAAAGCTAAAGGCTTGTCATCAGCAATAAAATCATCTCTTGGTTTTTTACAACAAGAAACCTCTAGTCTGAATGCTTGGATATTATCAAGATATTATGCATTATTGCAAATAACAATTGCAGAACAGGTATCATCTTTAAATAACGAGAAAGATTTACTTCAAATACAAGAATCTACTGCTTGTGGACATGGTTTAAATACAGTATTGATAGATAAAAATGATATTAGTTCTTTTTCAGTATATTTAAGATCTATTGGATATTTTAGAACATACTTAGAACATCTTGGTTATAAAAATACTAAATATCTTTTAGAAGTTAGCCCTAGTAAGATGCCTGAAAAACATGAGGAGAACAAAGAATATATAATTTCGTTATTTGAATTATTTAGAAGATTACCAGAATTGGCAGACTATATAAAAGAATATATTGGTCAACCACCTTTATCATTTCATATTGGTCATTCAATAAAAAATGATTTGATTGCAGAACAAATTGTCCACAAAGAAATGAAGGAAGGAAAAGCACCAAGATCAATTTTTGATGCTCGAGTAAAAGGTGAAACGTATATTAACATATATACGACGGAATATAATGAAGAAATAATGCAAAATTTAATACCAATTTTAAGTAATATTATTTTTTCAGAAGCAAAAGATGAATACGATAGGGATAAATACATTGGTCTTTTGAAACATAAATCCGAGCATTGGCAAGACGAATTTCCAACACATAAAAGTTCTTATTGTGGATCTTCATATATAGTCCCGATTTTTAATGAAATAAATGATATTATTGCAATCCACTTTCTCATATTGTATGGATTAAGTATCATAGTAAGATATTATCCAAATTTATGGTATGAAATAGAGAAAGGTAAATATTCATATTTAACACCATTATTAGAGCATTATTTAATTATTTTTGATAATACTGTTCCTCAAATAATGCTAAGTCGAATTACAGAAAGAAAAATCCATACCACAACACCTGACAGTCTTTGGGCTCCTGTGTAGTTGTAAAAATATATTTTCATAATATTTGGATTTACAATTTTTGGGGAAAAATTAGTTCCGTTTGGGTTCCGCAAAAAGTTCCGTTTAGGTTCCGTTTTGTAACAGAAAAATAATTCTTTCCGGAACCTGTGTTACTTTTCAAATGCCCAAAGTCCTATAATAGTCCATCGGTATCCTCCTACGTAAATAAGCCTTTGAGGCATGTTGCTATATAGAATTAGACTTTTTTAGGACTCAATAGTGATGCAAATCGGACATATCGGACTTTTCTGCAACCCTAAAATATTCTTGAATTACTTTATGTTCTCGGGCTTTAAGCCAAGTTCCCCTTTTCTGTATTGTCCTGTTCCTTCACATTGATTTTTTAAAATGGAATAAAAAACAATTTCACACACAAAAAACACAAAATCGTACAGTTTGAGAATTCTGATTTTTAGACTTCCGACCACGAAAAAGTTTTAATTTTAGTGGATTTGAGGGAGTATTCTCAAACCGTCTGTTTTTCTCAAACTGTGTGTCAAAATACAAGAACCTCGTCGGGGGTGAGAACCCTGCACGAAAAAAAAGACTCCCTTGTGAGAAGTCTTTTCTAAATTACGCGTGGAGACTCTGCCGAAAAAACGATTAATAATCGTTTTTGAGAGGTAGAACCCGTAGGGTTCGAATGTCTCCACTAAAAAACTCCCAAGATGAACTCGAGAGTTTTAAAATTTACGCGTGGAGGGATTCGAACCCCCGACCTTTTGGTTCGTAGCCAAACGCTCTATCCAACTGGGCTACACGCGCTTTTTCTTTTTTTATAACTCTATTCTATCAAAAAAAATCTTTTTTTCAAGATTTAATTTTAACTTTATTATATAATTTAATTATGAAGGTACGTTTAAAAGATTTATATATTGAATTCTTTTTACTTGGAATTCAACTTCTTGGCGGTGGTTATGTAATTGTTCCTTTAATACAACAAAGTATTATTAATAAGCATCATTGGATTACAAACGAAGAACTTACTGACTATTATGCAATAAGTCAAAGTATTCCGGGGATTATTGCCGCAAATATTTCGGCTTTTGTTGGATATAAAATAAGAGGTAAAAGCGGTGCTGCAACTGCTCTTTTAGGAATTATCTCATCACCTATAATTTCAATTTTAATCGTCGCATTAATCGTAGATTTTCTTTTAAAAATATCTTTTATTAAAAGTATTTTTTGGGGCGTAAGTGTTGCGGTAATTATTCTTGTATACCTTACAATCAAAGAAATGTGGAAAAATAGTTTAACAGATATTGTAACTTGGATAATCTTTTTAGGCTGTTTTGCATCATCATTTTTCTTTAAATTTTCACCTGTATTAGCAATCTTAGGTTCAATAGTCGTAGGTGTTTCATACAAATTAATTCAAAAGAGGTGGGCAAAATGATGACACTTGTTCACTTGATAATTGAATTTTTCAAAATAGGTGTATTCTCAGTTGGTGGCGGATATGCAACCATGCCATTCTTATATCAACTTGTACACACTTATGGTTGGTATTCAACAGAGCAATTAACTAACATGATTGCAATTTCAATGATTACTCCGGGTCCGGTTGGTGCGAATATGGCGACATTTGCAGGCTTTCAAACCTTTGGAATTGTTGGTGGTGTAATTGCAACTCTAGCCTTAATAGCACCGTCATTCATTTTTGTCGTTGCTATTTCAAAAGTTTTAAAAACATTTAGCGATAATTTTTGGGTAAAATCAGTTTTATATTCACTAAAACCTGCGGGTTGCGGACTTTTAGCGGCTGTGGGGGCTGGATTTTTTAAAGACAATGTAACAAGCATACCGGCACTTATCTTGTTCTTGTGTTTGTTTGCTTTATCGTTCAAATTCAAAAAAAATCCACTATATTACTTTATTTTCGCTGCAATTGTTGGTGTTGTTTTGCAACTTTGCGGAGTTAAATTGGTTTAAGATAAAAATAGATGATTGATTTTTAAACAATCTGGCAGTTTATGTCTTTCTTTTCACTAATCAATTTCAGCAATTGGATATATTGATTTTAGATATTTCACAGAATCTATATCCACATCTGCATAAATTGCCTCTTCTTTTTCTTGTGCGTAAGCCATAATTTGAGCGGTCGGAGAAATTATTGAAGAATATCCCAAGCCGTACCATTCGCCGTTTGTGTCTTTTGTTTGATTACTTACAACCAAATAAACCATATTGTCAAAGGCTCTTGTTCTATTCAAAGCAAGCCACATTTCTTGTGCATATTTTCTACTTTGTTCATCATTGTAAACTTCTTTAGTAACAAGCCATGCCGTTGGCAGTACAACAATTTGGGCACCTTGTTTTACAAGATTTTTCATCATTAACGGGTATCTTATATCATAACAAATAGCAATACCAACTTTTGCAAAGTCAAAATGAGCAATTACAAGTTTATCTCCTGCGGTAATTCTTTCTCCCTCTGTTCCACCCATATAATTAAATAAGTGAATTTTATCGTATTTTGCAATAATTTCACCACTTCTATCTATTGCAAAACTTGTATTATAAAGTTTTTCATCAATTTTTCTAACAACAGAACCTGCAACAATATTTGTATTATATTTTTTTGCTAATTCTTGAATAAATTTTATTGTATCTCCACCATTTTCGTCTTCAGGAGAATCCTTATAAGCAATATTTGTCGAAAAAAATTCAGGCAAAACTACCAAGTCTAACTTTTTATCTCTATTGAATTTTATATAATGTTCTACTTTTTTTAAATTAGTTTCCTTATCGCCCATAAGCGATTTCAGTTGAATACTTAAAATTCCTGCCAAAATACACCTCGTATTACCTTGTTGTATATTTATATTATATAATGAACATGTTATAAACATTAAAAGGACATATTATGACAGAACAAGATTATAAATATTACTTAGAACAAGGTATTGATAAAACAAATCAGGGCAAATTTGAAGAAGCACTAAAAGATTTGGAAAAATCTTTGGAATTAAAACCCGACCACGCATTAACACATTTTTCAAAGGGAATAGCATATCACAATTTAAAACAATTACGTGCAGCATACGAAAATTACGGACACGCAATTGAAATTGATGAAAAAATGGTTGATGCATATTTTAACAGAGCACAAACAATTTTAGCATTTGATAAGCCAACTGAAAGTGAACTAAACGAAGCCAAAAATGATTTAGAAAAAGCCACAGAATTAGATGACAAATTCATTGATGCGTACTACTATTTAGCAATTGCAAAAATGAAATTAGGTGAATATAAAAGTGCAATTGAATCTTTAGATAAAGTTTTGGCACTTGAGCCTCAATCTCCATATTCTCGAGCATTAAAGAAACTAATCGAACAAAAATACTTGTAGGATAAAGCATTTTCGTTTTTCAAATTTTACAAATTATTAAAATGAGTGTAAAATAATAGCAAAAATTATTTTTACATCGTTTATCACATGCGTAAGAAAGGATTTTACATGAATATAAATATAAAGATTTTTCCAAACAAGGCAGTAAATTCTACAAACAATCAAAACGTTCAAACTAAAACAAAACCTATGCCGATGGATAGTGTTAGTTTTTCCTCAAATATAAAAGAAAACGAAAAGAACTTTATTGAATTAAGAGAAAAAATTTCAAAAGACATGAAGCCGATTATGTCTAACTCTGAGGCTGCTTGTTGGGATTTTTATACAGAAAGTTCTCAAGAAAATTTAAACAAAATGAATACCGCTCAAGACAAAGCGAATGATTTTTACGATAATAAAGAAATTTACGCACAACTAAAAGAAATTAACGACAAAGGCGGAGTTCACGACAAAAAACTTCAAAAACAATTACGTAATCTAACGAGTGCTTTCGGCGACGGTATTGTGTTTAAAGAAGAACTTAAAGCAATGAGCGAAAAAGAAAACGAAATTTCGCAAAAATTAAATTCGTTCGTTATGAAAATTGACGGAAAACCTGTTTCTAAGGCTGAACTTTCTCAAATCATGGAAACGGAAAAAAATCCGGAAATACGTAAAAAGGCTTCTCAAGCAAAAATTGAATCAGGAGATTTAATTGCAGAAGATTTACGTGAATTAGTAAAAATGAGAAATGATTTTGCGAAGAAAAAAGGGTATGACAACTATTTTGACTACAAAATTTCAGAAGATTATGATATTAAACCAAAAGAACTTGATAAACTTCTATCAGATGTAGCAAAAAATACAAAAGATGCGAACGCAAGAGTTATGACAGGTATCAAAAAAGACCTTTCAGAAGCATTTGGAATAAAACCTGAAGATTTAAAAAGTTATCACTTCGGATACCTTGCAGGTGAAGACCCTGAAAGACTTGTAAATGAACAAATCAAGTCAAAAGAAGAAGTTGTAGATATTTCTAAAAAAGCATATGCCGGAATGGGATACGATGTTGATAAATTACCTATTAAATTAGATTTATTTCCACGTGCAAACAAAAACACACATGGATTTTCATTCCCAATTGAAGCAGGTAAAGATGCCAGAATTTTGGCAAACTTAACCAATAACGTTTCAAGTATTGATACGCTAATGCACGAACTTGGGCACTCAGTGTTTACTGTAAAAACTGATTCAAAATTACCATACCTTGAACAAGATACAACAAGCACAATGACAGAAGCCGTTGCAATGATGATGGGTGATATGCCAAGAACTGAAGGACTTGTAAAAGATAAAGTTTCTCCGGAGGTTAACGAAAAATTCGTAAAATCTTTAGGTAAAGAAGAATCAACTTTTGTTGGTTCAAGTATGGCCATTATTGATTTTGAACGAAATATGTACAAAAATCCTGATCAAGATTTAAAACAATTATGGAAAGATATGGGTGTAAAATACAAAGGACGTAGCGAAAAAGATGAGCCTACAAACGAATGGGCAACAATTCCACACTTTTTATCTCACCCAGCATATTATCAAAACTATTTCAGAGCCTCTTTAATTAAAGCACAATTATATGATGCATTAACAAAAAAACTTGGTAAATTAACTGAAAACAAAGAAACTGCAAAATACTTAAACGAAAATCTTTTCAAATACGGCGGTTCAAAAGACGATAACGAACTTTTAACCGAAATTACAGGAAAAGAACTTTCAGCAGACGCATTTTGTGAGAGAATTAACGAGTTGACAAAATAGGAGAATTTTTATGGGCATGAACGTAAACGGCGACAATAGTCCTACAAAGCCTAATAATAAAACAAATACAGCAAAAACTGACGGTACACCAAGTGAAATAACTATTTTTGTGGATAATAATTCGACAAAATCAGGTGATTTGCCAACAATTTTTGCTCCAAAAGATAAAACTAATGTAAAAATTCCGACTGTTATTGGTGAGTTAGAAAAACAAAACACAAAGTTAGACAATGCTTCAAACAGACCTGCTTTTGAAATGACAAAAGCAGAAAGACAAAAAGCAGAAAAATTAAACAAAGAACAAAAACAAAGAGCAAATTACCAAAAAACATTAGAAGAAAAAGAAAAGGCTCAAAAGGCTCGTGAAAGGGTAATAAGAAATTATTCAGATTACATCAAAAAATATAAAATTGACGTAAAAGGAAAAACGGCGGAGCAAATTAAAAAAGAAGTCTTAGAAAACTACCAAAAAGACGACACTATAGGAAAACCAAAGCAAAATCAAGGAACTTCATCTAAAAAACAAGAAACTAAAGAAACTCCAAGATCGTATAATTATGCTACTAATCCTAAACCTGTAAAAAATCAAGTTGGCTTTAGTACTAGAGAATATAATTCACTAGAAAACGAACGTGAAAATCTTGATAGTTCAAATTACGATATGGACGAAAAAGATAAAACTGATGAGGACTTTGTCTATACTTCTGAAAGAAGTACAAGTCGAACTGAAGAAACTGATAAGTCTTACAGAAAACAACGTGAGTTACAGGCAGAAAACGAAATTGATAGCCGTAAATATTCTTATGACAAATCTGCTATAATGGTTGAAACTTATGGTGGTTTTAGAGAAGCAACTGTTTTTGGCGATAAACAAGGTTATCATGGCAAAGTCGGCAATAACACTTTCAAAATGTACAAACGTGAAAACGGTTGGGATCCGGGAAGTCAATATTTAGGCAGAATTGGCCGTCTTGATGTTGATATTGAGGAACGAGAAATTCAATATACAATGAATGGTTTAAACCATTATTTTGGTAAAATTGGCGATGATGATTTTGAAATGGAATCAAAATCAAAAGAATTTTCACATGCCGGCCGTATAATTTACGAAGGCAAATATAAAGGTATATCTTTCCAAGTAGAAGTTGGACGAGATAATACAAGCAAAGATGATGGTGATAGAGTTATCAGAGGTTACTTTGGAGGACAAAGAGTAGACATAAAAAAACGTCCGGCAAAATTAACTGATAACGATAGACTAAAAATAAAAAACTTGCCAAAAGATTTTGAAAATGTTGCCTCATTCATTTTTGTGGCACAAGCAGAATTAGAAAAATCAGGCAGAAATAAATAGGAGAAATTATTATGGGCATGAATATTAATGGATTAGGTAATGTACAACCAACAAATACTTCTTCGACTGAAGCAACTGAACAAACTTCAGAAGACATTGTATTATTTGCGTCAAATTCTCCTAAAGCACCCGAATCAGACGGTAAAATCAGAAGAACATTTCTTGAAAACTACAAAGGTTCTATTGCGGGAAAAGATTTCAATCTAAGACGCAGAAAAAATATTACAGAAAGAGGTTACCAAATCATCGGAAACATTGGTAATCAAAAAGTTGATATAGAAGAACGTAGCAAACTTTTATCAATGTCTAATAAAAAAGATTTCAAAGGTAAAATTGGTCAAAATCCAATCGAAATGCAATCCGGCGAAAAATTAATTTCAACAACAAATAGAAAAACATATACCGGCAAATACAAAGGTAAAACCTTCTCTATCGAATACCAAAACGAACATGCAGTACTACATGACGGCGATAAAGTTATGACTGGAACTTACGGCGGGAAAAAGGTTGATTTAAAATTCGATTATAAAACTTTCAATGTATCAAATGAAATTGATGAAAATGCACTTCCTGAGGGTTTTGAAGATGTTGCTGTGTTAATAATGACAATCGACAATGATGAAATAACCCGCAGAAACGCAGAAAAAGCAAGACAAGCGGCAGAAGCCGAAGCAAATCAAAAAAGACAATAACAAAAAATAATTAAAAGAAGAAAAGTTCTCTAAGAATTTTTCTTCTTTTTTATTAAAATACATTAAAAATCGGTAAAACTTATTTAAAATTTGACTTATACCCACAAAGATGTTATAACTTAAACAGTGTTAGAATATTGATTGTAGGTAAATTATGACTATTGATAAGAATATAATTTGTATGAAATGGGGTAAAAAATTCGGACCGGAATATGTTAACCGTTTATACAAAATGGTAGAAAAAAATTTAACAATTCCACATCGATTTGTTTGCTTTACAGATGATGGTGAAGGTATTGTCGATGGTGTTGAAATTCGCCCAATTCCACCTTTAAATGAAGAGGGTATTCCTGATAGAATGTGGAAAAAATTGACTGTTTTCAACAAAGAATTATCTGATTTGACAGGTACTGCCTTATTCTTAGATTTAGACATCGTTATCAGACAAAGTTTAGACCCATTCTTTGAAATTGACGGAGATTTTAGAATTATTAAAGATTGGGATTTTCCAAATGACATCATCGGAAATTCATCAGTTTTCAGATTTGAAATTGGCAAATATCCTGAAATTTTAGACCATTTCTATGGACTGGGAACGGCAATCAGAAAACATTTCCAAAATGAACAAGCCTTCTTATCTTATGAAATGTACGAAAGAGGAGTTTTACAATACTGGCCTGAAGAATGGACTCCAAGTTTTAAACGTTGCTGTCTGCAAAAATTCCCTATGAATTGGATAAAACAACCTAACGAACCAGAAAATGCTAAAATCGTTATATTTCATGGAAAACCAACTCCTGACCAAGCAAGAAAAGGTTATTTCGGAAAATGTGGTTTTAGATTTATCAAAGCAACAAAATGGATTGATAAATATAGAGAAAATTAATTTTATTAATAAGAAATGCCCCGACAAACAAGTTTGTCGGGGCATTAACTTTGAAAATTATTTATTTCTTAATTTTGTTATAAATATTTTCAATTTTTCCATTGCAATTTTTAAAGTATCCATCGAATAAGCATAAGAAATTCTCAAGAAACCCTCACCACTGTCGCCAAAAGCATTTCCAGGGACAACCGCAACGTGTTCTTCTTCTAAAAATTTTGTTGCAAATTCTTCACTTGTCATTCCAAATTCTTTTATACAAGGAAATACATAGAATGCTCCATGCGGTTCAAAACATTCCAATTTCATTTCTTTAAAGGCATTCATCAAAAATCTTCTTCTTTGATTATAAGATTTTTTCATATCTAAAACATCATTATCGCCATTTTTTAAAGCCTCAATTGCTGCGTATTGGCTAATTGTCGGTGCACACATAATTGCGTATTGGTGAATTTTTGTCATCTGAGTTAACAATTCTTTTGGACCGCAAGCATAACCTAATCTCCAGCCTGTCATTGCATAAGCCTTTGAAAAACCATTGATTAACAATGTTCTTTCTTTCATACCGTCAATACTCGCAATTGAAACGTGTTCGCCTTTGTAAGTCAATTCACCATAAATTTCATCTGACATAACAAAAATATCATTTTCAATAATAATTTTTGCAATTTCTTCCAGTTCTTTTCTTTCCATAATTGAACCTGTAGGGTTATTAGGATACGGAAGAATAAGCACTTTTGTTTTATCTGTAATCGCATCTTTAAGTTCTTGAGCCGTCAGTTTAAATTCATTTTCCGCTTTTAAATTAATAAAAACAGGTTTTGCCCCCGCCAGTTCCGCACAAGGTGCATAAGAAACATAAGACGGTTGCGGAATTATAACTTCATCACCATTATTTACCATTGCTCTCAAACCAATATCAATTGCTTCAGAGCCACCAACCGTTACTAAAATTTCATCTTCCGTATTGTAAGAAATATTTTGTTTGCGTCTTATATAATTTGCAATTTCTTCTCTTAAACCTTTTAGACCTGCATTTGAAGTGTAAAAAGTTTTACCTCTTTCAAAAGCATAAATACCTTCATCACGAATATGCCAAGGTGTATCAAAATCAGGTTCGCCAACACCAAGTGAGATTGCATCTTTCATTTCACTTACAATATCGAAAAATTTTCTTATACCTGACGGTTTAATATTTTTTATTTTGTCTGAAATTGGAACGCTCATGGTATTATAACTTCTCTTTCGTCTTCGTGTGTTTTTTCTAAAATTGTACCGAAATCTTTATATTTTTTAAGAATAAAGTGAGTTGCTGTACTTAAAACGCTGTCTAGAGTTGACAATTTATCCGAAACAAAACCTGAAATTTCTTTCAAAGATTTTTCTTCCAAAGTTACAAGTAAATCATATCCACCTGAAATTAGATAAACAGATTTTACTTCAGGATAGTTATAAATTCGTTCTGCAATTTTGTCAAAACCTTGTCCTCTTTGAGGTGTAACTCTAACTTCAATAAGTGCATTTACTTTTTCAACAGAAGTTTTATCCCAGTCAATTAAGGTATTATAACCACAAATTATACCTTCTTTTTCAAGACTTGTAATTTCATCAAGAACATATTGTTCGTCAGTTCCAAGCATTACAGCCAATTCTTTTACATCAATACGACTATTTTTTTCAATTATTGATAATAATTCTTCTCTCATATTTGCTCCTTTAAAATAATATTTTCATTATATTATAGAATTTGCTAAAAATCACTATTGTTACATTTTTTTAGGCTAAATAAGTGAGAAAATTTTTACTTGCAAAATGACCTTATAATGATATAATTAATTCATTAAAGTGTTTATTACATAAGAAAAGGAAAGAGTTTATTATGCAAGAATTAGAAAAACAATTTCACATTCATTGTGTTGAAGGTGATGTAGGTCGTTACGTAATTTTACCGGGCGACCCTGGAAGATGCGAATCAATCGCAGCATTATTTGATGATGCTCACCATGTAGCACAAAACAGAGAATACAACATTTATACAGGTACACTTTTAGGAGAAAAAGTTTCTGTATGTTCAACAGGTATTGGTGGTCCATCTGCTTCAATTGCAATGGAAGAATTGCACAATATCGGTGCTGACACCTTTATCAGAACAGGTACTTGCGGTGGTATCGACTTGAATGTTCAATCAGGCGACATCGTTGTTGCAACAGGTGCAATCCGTTTTGAACACACTTCAATGGAATATGCTCCTATTGAATACCCTGCCGTTGCAAACTTAGACATCACAGTTGCTTTAAGACAAGCCGCATTAGCGATGGGTAAAACAACTCACACAGGCGTTGTTCAATGTAAAGACGCTTTCTATGGTCAACACAGTCCGGCAAAAATGCCTGTTTCTTATGAACTTCTTCAAAAATGGGAAGCATGGAAACGCTTAGGTGTTAAGGCTTCTGAAATGGAATCAGCAGCATTATTCGTTGTTGCTGACGCATTGAAATGCCGTTGTGGTTCTTGCTTCCACGTAATTTGGAACCAAGAAAGAGAAGCAGCAGGCTTAGACCAAAAAATGAGCGAAGATACAACTTCAGCAGTAAGAGTTGCAGTTGATGCATTAAAACTTATCATCGAGCAAGATAGAGCAGCAAAAAAATAGTTCTATAAATTCAATAATAAAAGTAGTGGCGATTTTGTTTTCAACAAAATCGCCACTGCTTTTAAAACAACATATTTTTCCAAGTTTCAAAACAACATCAACAATTTAGGACAAAATAATTAAATTTATGATAATATTTTACTATGCCATTTGAATTTGAAAAACAAAAAATAGAAGATATAATTCTGGTTAAACCAACTGTATACGGTGATAACAGAGGTTTTTTTATGGAATCATATAAAAAATCTGAATTTATAAAAAATGGCATTGATGTTGATTTTATACAAGATAATCATTCAAAATCCTCTCGTTGTGTACTTAGAGGCTTACATTATCAAGCAAAACCGCACGCCCAAGCAAAACTTGTCAGATGCGTAAAAGGTAAAATTTACGATGTTGCAGTTGATTTAAGAAAAACATCAAAAACTTTCGGTCAATACGTAAAAGTTGAATTATCAGAAGAAAACAAACAAATGCTTTTTATTCCGAAAGGTTTTGCACATGGATTTGTAGTTTTGTCTAATGAAGCCGAAATCATTTATAAAAGCGGTCAAGAATATGCTCCAAATTCAGACAGAGGAGTTCTTTGGTCTGATAAAGACCTAAATATTGATTGGGAAATCGATTTTGAACCGATTTTATCGGAAAAGGATAAAATTCAACCAAAATTTAAAGATTTGAATTTCGAGGAAATAATATAATGAAAAAATTACTTGTAACCGGTGGTGCAGGATTTATCGGTTCTTGCTTTATAAGACATATTCTAAAAAAATATTCAGATTATAAAATCATAAACCTTGACGCATTGACTTACTGCGGAAATATTTCAAATCTTGATGACGTAAAAGATAACCCAAATTACAAATTTATTCAAGGAAATATCTGCGATAAAGATTTGATTAGAAAAATTATCAAAGAAGTAGATTATGTCATAAATTTTGCGGCAGAATCCCACGTTGATAACTCTATCAAAAACCCCGAAATATTCGTTCAAACAAATGTACAAGGAACATTAAACCTCTTACAAGCCTGCAAAGAAATCGGTATTGAAAGATATTTACAAGTTTCAACAGATGAAGTTTATGGGACACTGGGTAAAACCGGATATTTTTACGAAACCTCTCAAATTCAGCCTAATTCACCATATTCAGCCTCAAAAGCCAGTGCAGATTTAATGGTTAGAGCATATTTTGAAACTTATAAATTGCCTGTTTTAATTACAAGATGTTCTAACAATTACGGACCATATCAATATCCTGAAAAACTTATTCCATTCTTTATCTCAAAACTTTTAAAAGGAGAAAAAGTGCCTGTATACGGCGACGGAATGAATATTCGTGATTGGCTATACGTTTACGACCATTGTGAGGCAATTGATACTGTTTTACACAAAGGTAAAATCGGAGAAGTTTACAATATTGGCGGGCACAATGAAAAAACTAACCTTGAAATAACTCATTTAATCTTAAAAGAAATGAACAAAGATGAAACTTCTATTGAATACGTAGAAGATAGGTTAGGACACGATAGACGCTATGCGATAGCAAACGATAAAATTACTTCAGAACTTGGTTGGAAACCTTCTATAACATTTGAAGATGGCATAAAATTAACGATTAATTGGTATTTGAATAATCAAAATTGGATTAAATCAATAGAAAATAAATAATTATTCGTATCTCAAAGCATCAATAGGGTTTAATAAAGAAGCCTTATATGCAGGATAATAGCCAAATCCTACCCCTACAATTGCAGAAAAACCCAAAGATAAAAGAATTGAAAATGCAGATACAGATACCGGCATTGCACCTGTTAAACTTACAATTCCCGTACCCAAAACACCTACAATAATTCCAATCACACCACCAATTATTGAAAGTAATATGGATTCAATTAAAAATTGAAAACGAATATCACTTGCTTTTGCACCAATTGCCATTCTAATACCAATTTCTTTAGTTCTTTCAGTTACAGATACAAGCATAATATTCATAATACCAATACCGCCAACAATCAAGGATACTAAAGCAATTGCACCCAACAAAACAGACATTGCCATTGCAGAAGATTTAATTGTTTCTTGCATTTCTGCCAAATTTCTTATTTCAAAATCATTATCTTGATGTTTGCCGATATTATGACGATGAATTAAAAGTTCTTCAATTTCTTGTTGAGTTTGATTTAAAATTTCAGAGTCTTGAGCCTTGACAGTAATCATATTAACTGTTCCCGGAAAACTTGTACCAAAAACTTTCTTTTGAGCAGTTGTTATAGGAATGAAAATTAAATCATCTTGGTCATGTCCCATACCGGACTGCCCTTTTGTTTTCAAAATTCCAATAACCCTAAACGGAACATTGCCCACACGAATTGTCTTATGTATCGGATTTAAGTCGCCGAAAAGTTCTGTTGCTACGGTTTGACCAATAATTGCAACTTTTGCGGTATTTTGAATATCTTCCGGAACAAAATTTCTTCCGTCTTGAATTTCATAATTTCTTATAAACAAATAAGAAGCAGTTGTACCACCAACAGAGGTTGACCAGTTTTGATTACCAAATGTAAGTTGTTTTGATTCTGCGGAATATGGTGCTATTGCAAGAATGCCTGAAACTTTCTTTTCAATTGCCTGTGCATCTTTTAATGTTAAAGTTGGACGAGTTCCCATACCCATACGGACACCGCCTGATTTTGCAGAAGCAGAGCGAATCATCAACAAATTACTACCCATTGAATCCATATCTTTTGCAATTTTTTCCCTTGCACCAGTACCAACGGCAAGCATAATAATTACTGCACTTACACCAATAATTATACCTAAACTTGTTAAGGCTGAACGCATTTTATTAATTTTTAAAGAATTAACTGCAATTTTTAAAATTGTTTTTGAATCTATCATTTTCTTTTTACCTCGTCAGAGATAATATTTCCGTCTTTAAATCTTACTACACGTTTACAATATTCAGCAATATCAGGTTCATGAGTAACCAAAACAATTGTTTTTCCATGCTTTTCATTCAATTCGCAAAAGAAATTCATAACCTCGATACTTGTTTTTGTATCCAAGTTACCTGTTGGTTCATCAGCAAGAATTATCGGTGCGTCGTTTACAATCGCCCTTGCAATTGCAACACGTTGCTGTTGACCGCCTGACATTTGATTTGGCATGTGATTTTCACGATGTTCCAATCCTACAATTTTCAAAGCCTCTTTTGCTTTTTTATGTCTTGTTTCTTCATCAATTCCCTTATAAATCATAGGTAATTCAACATTATCAATTGCAGAAGTTCTTGAAATTAAATTAAAACCCTGAAAAACAAAACCTAATTTCACATTTCTAATTTCTGAAAGTGCGTCGCTGTCTAAATTTAATACGTCAATTCCGTCAAGATGATATGAGCCTGAATTTGGTTTATCCAATGTTCCAAGCATATTCATAAAAGTAGATTTTCCTGAACCTGAAGAACCCATAATGGCAACAAATTCGCCCTCATCAATATTCAAAGAAACATCATTTAAAGCATTAAATGCGGCTTCACCTGTTGCATAAGTTTTTATAACATTTTTTACTTCAATTAGTGCCATTAAAACATTCTCATTGGTCGTTTTTGACTGCGATTACCTGATTTTTTCGACTTACGACTATCCGAATCTACAATGATTTTATCACCTTCGTATATATCACCTTTTGTAATTTCAGTATAAGTATCGTCGCTTGCTCCTGTTTCAACTTCAACCCTTACAGGCCTTCTACCTTTTAAAACCCAAACGCCTTGTTTTTCGTATCTTTTAACTTCGCCTTTTGTTACGGGTGCATATTTAAAAGCAATCGACGGAACACATAAAACATTTTCTTTCTTTTGAGTAATAATAGAAACGTTTGCTGTCATTCCCGGTTTAAGTTTCATATCTTCATTATCAACACCAACAACAACTGTATACGTTACAACATTTGAAACAGTTGTTGGAGAAATTCTAACCTGTGTAACTTTACCGACAAAAGTTTCGTTAGGATAACCGTCAAGTGTATACTCAACTTCTTGTCCTTCTTTAATTTTACCAATATCTGCCTCAGAAACATTAACTTCTATTTGCATTTCTTTCAAATCTTTTGCAACAGTAAATAATTCCGGAGCCTGAAAACTTGCCGCAACCGGTTGTCCGGGGTCAACAGCACGAGTTACAATAACTCCGTCTACAGGTGAATGAATATAAGCAAAAGAACGTAATTTTGCGTTATAATCATAATCTGCTTGTGCCTGTGTAATCTTTGCTTGTGCAGCCATCAAAAGTGCTTTGTTTGAAAGATAATCGGCTTGTGCAGCATCTAATTCACTTTTTGCCATAAAGTTACGAGCAACAAGGTTTTTACAACGATTATATGTTTTCAAACTATTATCTGTAATCGCTTTTTGCTTTGCGTAATCTGCTTTTGCACTTGTTAAAGTACCAAGTGCTTTTGCACAGTTTGCATCAAATAAACTTGTATCCATTAAGGCAATTAACTGACCTGCTTTTACTTGAGTATTATAATCAACGTAAACTTCCATCATCAAACCTGATACAGTTGAACCTACACTAACAGTATTTACAGGATTAATTGTACCTGATGCTTCTACAACCTGTTCAATCGTGTGATTAATTGCTTTTTCTGTTTTATATTTATTTACTTTACCTGAAATCATTTTAACTGCAACGGCAATGACAA
This sequence comes from uncultured Candidatus Melainabacteria bacterium, assembly GCA_934717745.1. Taxonomy (GTDB): domain Bacteria; phylum Cyanobacteriota; class Vampirovibrionia; order Gastranaerophilales; family Gastranaerophilaceae; genus UBA6984. The sequence goes on from CAKUZB010000008.1 coordinate 74,705, forward strand.
GTAATACTATGATAGATACTATTGCGATTTTCTTTTTATCCATTATGCACCCTTTTTATTTGTTTTATTTTGGTTTTCTTCTTTATTTTCTTCGTTAATTTTATTGTCTATTTTTGCAATTTCTTTTTCTAAGTTTGCAATTGAAACATTATAATCAAAAATTAATTTTACATAATTTTCTTGAGCCTGATTGTAATTTACAATCGCATCTTGAACCTCTAAGAAGTTGCCCAAACCTACTTCATATCTACCCATTGCAAGTTCTAAGTTTTCAAAAGTTTGTTTAACCGCAACTTCTGTAAGTGGCAATTTCTTTTCGTACTGAACCATATTTACGTATGCTTTTTGTACACTAAAATAAATATCTTTTTCCAGTTGGTCAACCGCAGCATCTGCAATATCAAGTCTTGCTTTTGCTTCATCAATACTGTATTTAATATTCATTACATTGATTGCTGGAAAGTCAAGTGAACCTTTAATTTGAAAATTATTTGTTTGATTATTATCTTTATAAGCATTAAAACCATAAGAACCGGTGGCTTTTAAGTCTGGTAAATATTGTAATTTTTGATATGTTAATTCTTTTTTATATGCATCACGTGCAGCAACATAAGATTTCAAATCCGGTCTATTTGTTTTTGCCAAAGCAATTGATTCATCTAAAGTATAAGGGAATTTTACATAATTATAAGTTTGATTAATCAATTCACTTTTTTGCACTGAAGTTTGATAAACTGCACCGTCTGGTAAAGCAGGGGCTTCAAAGGCTTTTACGTCATTTTGATTTGTATTTTTCAAAAGAACTTGAGCATATTTGTTATCAAAATTAAAACTTTCAATTTTCGCAATAGAATATTTTGGAGTTCCGTCTATATACATTGAATTATTCAACGCAACAACCGCCAAGTCATAAGTATTTTGTGCTGAAACATAATTCAATTTTGCATTACTCAAATAAACTTCTGCATTTACAAGGTCAATTTTTGATTTCAAACCTTCTTCAAAATACGCTTTTGTTTGTTGATATTGACGTTCGTTTACGAGAATATTTGCTTCTTGAACTTTAATATTTGCAGTTGCAGCAAGAACTGCATAATAATTAGTTTTTACATTAAAAGTTGTTTTGATTATTTCATTTGTCAAATCAAAGTCCGCAGCAATTTTATTTAATCTTGCTTTTTTAATTCGAGATTCAACTTTACCAAAACTAAATAATAATTGGCTAATTGAAGCATTTAAGCCATAAGAATTATCAAAATTCGAATCAGACTTATCATTTAAATATTTACCGGTATAACCTGTTCCCAAGCCTAAAGACGGAAAATAATTTGATTTAGTCTGACCTAACAAAGAGTTTGCAACTGTAACTAAATTTTGGTATTTTCTGATTGTTGGGCTATTTTTCAATGCAATATCAATACAATCTTCAAGATGAAGAGTTGAGCCGTCTTGAATAACAACTTTTGCGGTAGGTTTTTCCGCATTAGTTTCTACGGCATTAGTTTTTAAAATAATTTCGTCTTTTGTTTTTTGCTCAGCAGAATCGTTTTTATCAACTTTTACACGCTCTAAAAAACGTTTTTTAGTTGGCTTTTCTGAAGAATTTTGTTGATTTGATTGTTCAGTTTTTTTATCCACATCAACGATTGCATTCGCCGTATTTGCGAACACAAAACTACATATTAGAAATGTCAAAAGAAACCTTACAGTCTTTTTCAAACCTAATCCTTCCCTAATATATAATTATTATAACCCAATATCGTATAAATTTACACGATTATTACGTTTTTGTTATGTATTAAAAATTCTGTCGCCGGCATCACCCATACCTGGGATAATATAGCCTTTCTCGTTAATCCCTTTATCAACTGCGGCTGTAATAATTTCAACTTCCGGAAATCTTCTTTGGATATTTTCAATACCCTCTGGTGCAGCCATAATACAGATACATTTAATATGAGAAAGTGGTATTTTCTTGTCTGCATATAGTTTAATTGCCTCAATCAAAGAATTACCTGTTGCAAGCATTGGGTCTGTAATATAAATATAAAACTTTTCTGGGTTTGGTGCTTCCATTGGAACTTTGTTATAGTACCAAACAGGTTTTAAAGTCTTTTCATCTCTGTACATACCAATATGTCTTATACACGCTTGTGGCAAAATATCAATTGCTTCATCTGTAAAAATCAAACCCGCACGTAAAATCGGAGAAATGATAATATTAATATCGTCTTCAATTGTTTTTACAATTGTTTTTTGAATCGGAGTTTCAACTTCTTTTTCTACCAACGGTAAATTTTTACTTGCCTCATACAAAAGAACCCTTGTAATTTTTCTTGTTGCAATTCTAACCCCTTGACAATCAGTGTTTTTATCACGCATCGTACGTAAATTTTGTAAAATTACAGGGTTTTCAATAATTCTTACTAAATCTCTATTCATTATTCATACCTCGTTTTCTATTTTTCTCTAATCTTTTATCAAGCCATTTATCTGTCGTTGTCAAAAATTCTTCTTCATTTCCGCTGAAAGAATTTTTATTTATACTTTTTGTATCAAGTTTATTTGCAAAAGACGTACATTTATATGTAATTTGCCCAATTTTTTCAAACATAGCATTTAATAGGCTCAAGGCAGCACCAAGCCTACGTGGTTGTTGAATATACAAAGGTGCAGACAAATCTGAAATTTCGTAAGTTGGCGGATAAATTTCTAATGATTTCGAGCCACCAAGTCCGCTAAATTCAACAGTTATTTTTGAACCTTTTGGAATTTCAATATCTTTTTGATTAATAATAAAATCCACATAAACCATATCGTTTACGAATTTTATATGTTTTACATACCCAACTTGTATTCCAAGCATTCTTACAGGCGAACCGACTATAATGCCATCAACATCTTGAAAGAAGATTTGATAGCGATTAAAATGCTCGTGGCTATATGAGTTATACAACACTACAGCGGTAACAATTGAAACAAAAACTAAAAACCAAACCAAAAGTTCTAAGAACCTTGCTATAATCTTTGGGTATTCAATTTTTGACTCAATATTTTTCATGTATTACTCGAATATTAATTTGCTTTTTGTATTTCTGAAAGAGTTGGGTCTAAAAGTCTTCTACCTATACCTTCAAAATATACCGAGCAGAGTTTTTTGTTTCCATAATTGATAATTTTTTCAACTCGTCCATTTCCAAATTCTTTATGGACAACCAAATCACCTTTTTCAAACTCTATCTGTATGTTTGAACCGGTTTTTGCCGGATATACCGGAACTGTATCAGGTTCTTTTAAACTTTCTTCCGTAATATTATATTTTGTTTTCAAGTCTTGAGGTTCTTCTTCCTCAATCTCATAATCATTTTCTTGTGCAACTTCAACTTCTTCATCAGGGTGAATCTCATCTAAATAAGAATCATCTTCTGTTGCATCAAGCAATGTTGCATCAAAATTTTCTTCTTCCACAATTTCAGGAGAAGAATTTTCATACATATCTACATTTTGAATTAAATCTAAATCGTCTTCCGTAAGTTGATTTTGTTCTTCAATTTCACCAACATCAATGATTTCTCCCTGTTGTCTTGGAGCAGAAGAATTTTCAACAGGCATTTCTTGAGGTTCTATTGATTTAAAAATTTGTGGTGCAACTTCATTTGGTGCTTGAGGTGTAGTTCCTTGAATTGGAGTTTCCACATTTTGCATCATTGGAGATTGTTGCGGTTGTATCGATTGTTGTTGCGGTTGAACCATGCCGGTCTGAGGCATTTGCTGAGTCGCATAAGGCTGTTGCATATATGGTTGAGGCATTTGCATGTATGGTTGTTGCATATAAGGATTTGCCATATTCATATATGGATTTGGTGCAAACATTTGTGGTTGCGGATACACCGGTGGTTGTTGCGGATAAAATATTTGTGGTTGTTGCATTGGCATCAATTGAGGATAAACCATTTGCGACATTTGTTGTTGGAGTATTTGTTGAGAAGCCTGTTGTTGCTGTTGATATGCTTCTTTTTGCAATTTTTCCGTTTCATATCGTTGTTGTTGCTCTTTAAGTTGTTTTTGAACCATTCGTTGAGCATCTTCCGGAGTCAATCTTGTTTGAGGAGCAACGCTCATGATTTTTGCACGCTCTGAAAGTTTTACTATCAGTGGCATAAATTGTGTCGATTGACCGTAAACAACAAATTCTGTCCTACCTAAAGACGACAAGAAAGTGTTATAACTGGCAAAATCTTGCTGTTGCATCAACGGAGTAAACAAAATTAAATCTTTTGAAATTTTCTTTAATTCTGTGAGGTATTTGTATATATAGGAACAATTTATAATTGTATATTTATTTTTTGTTGAGAATATTTGTTTTAAAAGTTTTTTATCAGAATTGCCATTTGTTAGTTTTACGAATACATAGTATTCTTCTGACATTTCTTGTATAAGACTGTAAACATATGAAATAACTTCTCTTTGAATTGATTCATCTACAAGAGAAACATTAATTACCGTTGTTTGCTCATTTAATAAAGAATCAAACAAGTTTTTGTATTCCATAATATTTCTTGCAAAAATGCCACCCTCATTGAATTTTACAAGAGCATTTTTAAGCAAAACAAGTTCCGGCAATTTTGATTCATTGTATTGTTTTTCTAAAATATCAATAAATTTATTTACAGGAATATAAGGTTCTTCAAGACTTGAAAGGTAGTAATTCAATTCAAGAAAAGTTTCTTGCATAATTGCTTTACTTCTTGCACTTTTGTATTCAAGACCATTTTCGTAAATAAAATTGATGATTTGATTGTTGATTGGCAAACGGAAATTTTCAGACATTACAAGTGCATTTTTATCAAAAATACTTTCACCGTCTGTATCAATAATAATAGTTTTTTTGCCGTAGTTTTTGATTTGACGATTCAATGTTTTAATCATCATATCAGAATTCTCTTGATTTTCGGAACAAATTACGAGTTTATTTTCTAAAATACTTTTATCAAGAGAAATTAAAAGGTCGTTTTCGATAAATTCACCAATCAATATTGGATTTTGACCTTGTATAAGTTTTAGAAAATCTATAGAATTTATATTTGAAATTGCACTATTAATTGCAGGAATTGTACCGGAATAAGTTGTGATAACTCCGTCTTCAGTAACGTTAAAAATAATTTTTGCAATAGCAACATTACCGTGTTTGCTTGATTCAAGATGCATGATTTGCCCAATATAGGATTCACGACTATCTTTAATCATTACGAAACCGGATAAAAATAAGTTATCATTTGTTTCATAAAAAATCTTTACTAGGTTATTTTTAACCTCGAATATTCTCATGAGTTTGTTCCTTAAACTAATTCTATCACGAAAAAAATTTTTTCATGTAACTATTTTAATCAAATTTATAATATAATATTTATATGGAAATTTTCACAGAGTTAAACAAGCAAAAAGATTTGTCTGTCATACTTGGTTTTTTCGACGGAATTCATCAGGGACACAAGGCTGTAATATCTGCTGGAGTTAACTTTGCAAAACGTAACGGAATAAAGTCTGCTCTTGTAACATTTAATGAAGCACCTTCCGTTTTTTTGAAAAAAAAGAAAAAACAATACCTTTTAACAAAATCTGAAAAAATTCGATTAATTGAAAATTTAGGAGTAGATTATTTATATTTACTTGATTTTAACGAAGATTTTTCCAAAATTACTGCCTCAGATTATTTAAAAAGTCTTATTGAAAATCTTCACCCAAAAGCAATAACTTCCGGTTATAATCACTATTTTGGCTTCAACAAAAGTGGCAATAGCGATTATTTAAAATTAATGCAAAATGAATACAATTATGAATATTTAGAAATTGAACCGGTAAAAATTAAAGACGGAATAGTAAGTTCTTCAAAAATTAGAGAGGCTTTACTTTCCGGAAAAATAAAATTAGCGAATTATATACTTGGTTATAGATTTTATATAGAAAACAAAGTTATTGAGGGTCAACAACTTGCAAGAACACTGGGTTTTAATACAGCAAATCTGCTTTTCCCTGAGGATATTATTCAAATTCCTAATGGAGTTTACGCAGTCGAAGTCAAAATTGACAACAATAACTACATCGGCATTGCAAATTATGGAACAAAACCAACTGTTACAAACGATGACAAGAAAATCTTAGAGGTTCATATTGTTAATTTTGATGAAAATATCTATGGAAAAGTTATAAAAGTTAGTTTTTTAGATAAAATTAGAGATGAAAAGAAATTTGAATCTTTAACTCAATTAAAAGAACAAATTACAAAGGATATTGAATGTTTAAAATTGTAATTTTAGGGCATAGCGATATGCTTTCAAACTTAATAATCGGCTCAACCGACGCAAATTGCAAGATTGTTGGCGTTTTAAGATATGAAAAATTAAAAAATTGTACATTTGTTCAAAAATTGAAAGATTTTTTCTTGCCGTCAAAAGAATATAGTTATATAAAAAGTTATAATTTGCCTGAAATCAAATCAAAAAGTGCTAATTCAAAAGCCTTCAAAAAAGAATTGTTAAAATTAAATCCTGACATCGTGCTTGTTGGCACTTGGGCAGAAAAATTAAAAAAAGATATTATTCAATTGCCAAAAATTGCGATGATTAATGTTCACCCATCGCTTTTGCCAAAATATAGAGGTCCAAACCCTTATTTACAAACTATTTGGAATGGCGAAGAAAAAACCGGAATAACTTTTCACTTGATGAGTGAAAAATTTGATGCAGGTCCGATTCTTTTACAAAAAACAATTGAAATAAAACCAAACGACACCGGTAAAGAATTAAGAGAACGTACAGTTTTAACGGCTCGTTCAGCAGTTACAGAATTATTAAATATGCTTGCTGACGATTTCATTATACCGGTTGACCAAAGCGAGGACAGAGCAACTTACCAACCTCAAGTTACTAGAGATGACGTTATGCTTGATTTTAACAAATCTGCAAAAGAAATCTCCGCACATATAAGAGCGTTTCACCCTTGGAGTAAAACTTATTTTGAATATGGAACTAAATTCTTTACCCCAAATCCGTATGAATTACAAATTCTAGAAAACGAAAAAGAAAATTATTCTATTGGTGAAATTATTGATAAAAACCATGAGGAAAACTCTATAACTGTTGTTTGTGGCGACGGAAAACTTTTAAAAATGTCAAAATTAAAACTATATGGATTTTTCAATAAATTCGGAACTTCTTCATATATAAAAAATCAAGTTAAACTAAAAGAAAGATTATATTGTTCCTCTAAATAGAGGATTTGAGCATGCTTTTTGCGTGTTATTTTTATGATGAAAGTAGTTAATATAGAGAGATTTTTGTTATGTTGTCAAACAGTTTTAACGAAAAAATGCTTATTGCCGACATTTTCGAAGTAAAAAAAAATTCAAGTGCAATTGTAAAATTATGGCAAGAAGCAAAAGACATTGAAATTACTCTTGATTTTTTACAACCAAACGGATTTTTGGGTAAATTAATCAAAAGATAATTTTGTGTTACTTGAAATAATGGTCTAAAAAAGATATAATGCACTTATGACTGTTATAAGAAAATTGAAACCGTCAGATAAAAGCCGAGTTAAGGACATGATTTCATTTCTCGGCAATGTTGAAGCGGAAAAATTTACAAAAAGATTAATAAACACTTCTTGCGATTTATTTCATTATTGGCTTCCACTAAAAATGAAATTTATGGCAGAATCTTATGTGCTTGAAGATGACGAAAACAATATTCATGGAATGATTTCAGTCATTCCTGTAAGTGGAAATCCTCAAAAAATCAATATTACAAAACTTTTATTCAAAAAAGAATATTACGATATTGGAAAACATCTTGTAGAAGTTATTGTTGCAAGATTTGGTGCAAAAGGGGCTCAAACTTTTATTGTTGCCGTTGATGAATCTCACGATGAATTGCTAAAACTTTTTATCGATGGTTGCGGATTTAGAAAATGTGCCTCAGAATCACTATGGAGAGTAAATTCAACAGATTTTAAACCTTATGAATCAAATACTTTCAGACATTTTAAAAATTCTGATGCACAAGCAGTAGCAATGCTTTTCAACGATTCTTTAATAACACATTTTAAACCCTCACTTTTAAAAACAAAAAATGAATATACCGATAAATTTTTTATAGGATTAACCGACAATACCGAATTAAAATATGTACTAGAAGATTCAAATTTGCAAACTTTGCTTGCATATTTATCAATAAAAACTTACGATAACTACAATTATATTTTAGACATAACTGTTTCAAACGGTTTTGAATACGATTTTGACATCATTTTAAATTTTGCACACAACGAAATAAAAAAACGTCAAAAGGATTTTTCATTATTTGTAAAGTCAAAAAAATACATACAAAATTCAGAAAAATTTGAAGAATATTTACAAAACAAAAACTATAGTTGCGTGCAAACGCAAATGATATTGGTAAAAGACTTCTACAAGTTAATAAAACAAGAAATTCCAAATCATGAAGTTATTCTGTTTGCAGAAACTTCAGGTCGTCCTGTTTTCAAAATTTAGAATTGCAAAGTTTCGCCTGTACGCATAATTTGACAGTTTAGTCCTTGTGTTTGTAAAAGCATTTCAAATCTTGCAATATCAACAGAAATTGCATCAAAAGTATTGTAATGCATAGGAATAATAACTTTTGCACCAATCCATTCAGCCGCAATTCCTGCTTGCTCAATATCCATTGTGTAATGTCCGCCAACCGGAAGCATTGCTATATCAGGGTGGTAAAGTTCTTTTATTAATTTCATATCAGAGAATAAGCAAGTATCACCCGCATGATAAATTCTTACACCGTTTATATCAAAGATAATTCCGGCAGGTTCACCCGCATAAACTCCGTCATAACTTGATGAATGAATAGCCGGAACAAAAAGAGCCTTGCCCCAATCGTATTCTATCCAAGAACCGAAATTAACTCCGTCTGTTTTAACGCCTTTTTGTGAACAAATATTTGCAAGTTCAAAAATTGCAGTAATTTGAGAACGACAGTATTTTGCAATATCAATTGAATTTCCGACATGGTCAGCATGTCCGTGTGTCAAAAATATATCTGTAATATTGGCATTTCTATAATCATATTCATTTTGATTTGCCTGTAAAAATGGGTCAATCAAAATTGAACGTTCAAAAATTTTAATTTCAAAACCGCTATGCCCTAAATAAGTTAAATCAAATGCCATAAAATCTCCTTTTTGTTTAAATTTATCATAATTTCGTGTAAAATACAAATATGAAAAGTTATGAAAAATATATGTTAGAATGTTTTGAACTTGCAAAAAAAGGGGCAGGATTTGTTTCGCCAAACCCTCTTGTAGGTTGTATTGTGCTTGACAAAAATGACAATGTAATCTCAACAGGATACCACCATAAATATGGTGAAAATCATGCGGAACGTGATGCGTTGCTGAAATTACAAAATGACGAAGCCAAAGACGGAACTTTAATTGTGAATTTAGAACCTTGCTCTCACTTTGGAAAAACACCACCTTGTGCTGATTTGATTGTCGAAAGAGGATTGAAAAAAGTCGTTATTGCAATGCGTGATGTAAACCCTATTGTTGCCGGAAATGGAATAAAAAAACTTAAAGAGGCTGGAATTGAAGTAATTGAGAATGTTTTAGAAACACAAGCAAAAGATTTAAACGAAATTTTCATAAAAAATATGGTAGAAAAAAAAGTTTTCGTTGCCCTAAAAACAGCAACAACTCTTGACGGAAAAATTTCTACAAAAACAGGCAGTTCAAAATGGATTACATCAGAAAATGCCAGAAAAAAAGGTAAAAAACTTAGAGAATTGTATGACGCAGTGATGACAACATCTTCTACAGTTCTTGCTGACGAGCCGGAATTTAATTGCAAAACAAAAATTTTACTGGATAGAGAATTGAAATGCAATTTTTCAATGAAATATTTTAAAACAGGCAAAATTTATATTGCAACTTGCAAAAAAAATCTCCCTCAATGTCCTGACAATGTTGAATTTATTCAATGCTCCGAAGAAAACGGTAAATTAAATTTAGAAGAATTATTCAAAACGCTTTTTGATATGAAAATTATGTCTGTTTTTGTTGAGGCTGGCGGAATTTTAAATGGTGAATTATTAGAAAAAAATCTTGTTGATAAAATTTATCAATTTATCGCACCAAAAATTATTGGTGATAATTCTGCGAAATCAGCATTTTCAGGACGAAATATAACAGAAATTTCCGATAGCAAAACTTTTAAAATTCAAACAGTCAAACAAATTGAACCGGATATTTTAATTACTCTAAAAAAGGCTTAAAATGACAAAAATTGATTTACACGTACATAGCAACTGCTCAGACGGAAGCGATACGATTTCAGAATTAGCAAAAATAATTAAAGACGCAAAACTTGAAATTTTTGCACTCACTGACCACGACACCGTTAGCGGTTGCGACGAAATGGAAAAACTTTTACCAAAAAGTATAAAATTCATAAAAGGTGTTGAATTTACTTGTATTACAAATGGAATAAAATGCCATATCCTTGGATTTGGGTGCGATGTAAAAAACAAAAAATTGCTTAATTTAATTGAAAAAGGCAAAAAATTAAGACGTAAAAAATTTGATATAAGAGTAAAATACCTAAAAGATGTTTTAAATATTGAACTCACAAAAGACGAACTGGACTGGCTAAACTCAAGAAATAGCGTTACAAAAACACATTTTGCAAACATTTTGGTAAATAGAGGGTTAGCAGACGACCCTGTTTCAGCAATGAAAATGTATTTAGATGCTTGCAAAACTCCAAAAGCAGATTTTGATACAAAAGAAGCAATCGAAACTATCGTTGATGCCGGTGCAATACCGGTTTGGGCTCACCCTTTGGGTGGTGAGGGCGAAACACATCTTGATTTTAAAGATTTTCCAAAACGTTTAGAACACATGATTTCACTAGGGATTAAAGGAATTGAATGTTATTATTCAAGATACAATCGAGAAGAAATAACATTTTTGAAAGATTGTGCAAAAAAATATAACCTATTAATAAGTGGCGGAAGTGATTATCATGGCAAGAACAAAAAAAATATATCACCCGCAAAACTAAGTACGGACTATATTCAAGTCGAAAAATCCGATTTAACAGTGTTGAAATAATATTTAGTAAATATCAGATAAACAAATCGTTTTGTAATTCTGAATTTGTTTCAAAATCTTTCCAAGGTTACTTATTGAAATTAATTTAAGAACAGTACTTATTTTGATACATATATTTGTAATATCCTGAAATATATTTAATGAACACAATGGTTAAATTTTTTACATAATAATCGGTCAGACAAGACTTAAATTAAAGAAAACCCCCACAAATGCAGGGGAGTTGAGCAATCAAAAGAGTTGAGGATTTACAATTACATAATAAACTATTAAGGCGGTCGTTTCATTATCTGAAACGACCGCCTTTTTATCAAAATATTAGACTTTATCCCTATTTATAGTCTACATACTATAAATTTTGATTTTTCCTGTGCAACAACTCTATGTGGAGTTTTGGCAGGAATTAACAACATTTCTTTTTCCCTCAAAGTATATTCCTCTTTTTCCACATAAAACACAACTTTTCCCTTTAAAATATAAATCATTGCATCAATCGGTGAAAAATGTTCCGGCATTTCTTGATTTTTTTCAAGAGCAATCAGCAAAATTTTACTATCGTCTTCTTCCCAAAGAACTTTTCGTTCAAAACTTGTTGGGTTATAATTAATCAAATCTTCCGGTTTAAAAACTTCTAAATACATAAAATTTTCTCCTTTTTGAAGATTATTTTATGTATATCTAAATTTTTCAATTATCAAATCAGGTAATATTAAAAAAGTTATATTTTTTCTTTTAACCTTCAAAAAGACTTTGCTGAGCAGAGAATTGTTTTATTCCAAGATGTCTGTAACCCTCTGGTGAAATTTTTCTACCTTGCGGAGTTCTTTGCAACAAGCCAATTTGCAACAAATATGGTTCGCAAACCTCTTCCAAAGTTCTAATATCTTCACCCAAAGCCGCAGCAAGAGTGTTAATTCCAACAGGCCCGCCATCGTATTTTTCTACAATCATATTTAATAAGGCTCTATCGGTTGAATCAAGTCCAAATTCATCTATTTTTAAGGCTTTTAAAGATTCTTTTGCAACATCTTCTGTAATTTCAGAATCATATTTTACAATTGCAAAATCGTAAACACGTTTAACCAAACGGTTTGCAATACGTGGAGTACCTCTTGAACATCTTGCTATAACCTTTGCACCGTCTTCGGTAATTTTAATATCTAAAATACTCGCTGTTCGTTTGATTACTTGAGCAAGTTCGTCAAAATTATAAAAATTTAATCTGTGAATAATACCAAATCTATCTCTCAAAGGTCCAGAAAGTTCACCCGCCTTTGTGGTTGCACCAATTAAAGTAAATTTTGGCAACGGTAATCTCATTGTTTTGACAGTTTGAGATTTACCTGTTGTCATATCAAGATAAAAATCTTCCATAGCCGGATACAAAATTTCTTCTGCGACTTTGTTCAAACGATGAATTTCGTCAATAAAAAGAATTTCGCCACCTTTTAAAGACATCAAAATTCCTATAATATCCCTGGGACGTTCTAATGCCGGAGCAGACGTAATTTTCAATTCAGAACCCATTTGCTCTGCAATAACTCCCGCAAGAGTAGTTTTTCCAAGTCCCGGAGGGCCGTAAAACAGCATGTGGTCAATATTTGTTCCACGTCTTTTTGCCGCCTCAATTGAAATTTTTAAAGCCTCTTTCAACTCTGTTTGCCCAATATAACTATCAAAAGATTTTGGACGAATAGAATTTTCAAAAGTCTTGTCATATTCAATTACTTGAGATTTTATAACAGGATTTTTCTTTAAATTTTGTTTAAAATCGTTATCATCAGATAGAATAGTCATACTTGGATTGTAACATATAGAAGCGGGCTTTGCAAATGCAAAGC
>CAKUZB010000009.1 GCA_934717745.1 uncultured Candidatus Melainabacteria bacterium
CTATTATTACACCATCTCAAGATATGGTTATGGGTATGTATTATTTAACTCTTATTAAAGATGAAAATATGGTACCTACAAAATATTTCTACAACTTTCAAGATGCTATTGCAGCCTTAGAAGCAAATGTTATTGAATTACACGACAAAATTTTTGTTCGTGATGAACAAGGTAAACGTATTGAAACAACAGCAGGTAGAATTATTTTTAACGAAGCAGTAAGAAACGCAATTTTATAATATAAAGGTAAAAAAATGACAAATATGTATACAACACAGAAGAAAACAATAGATTTCATTAATAAACAAATGGATAAAGGTGCATTGAAAAACTTACTTGCACAAATCTATCTTGAATTTGGTGGTGCAAAAACAGCAACATTGGCTAACACATTGAAAAACTTGGGTTACCATTATGCAACAAAATCAGGCGTAACAATTTCAATTTCAGATTTGTCTGTACCTCCTATTAAACAACAATTGTTGCAAGAAGCAGATGAAGAAATTCAAAAATCAACAAATAGATACTTGAAAGGTGAAATTACCGAAGTAGAAAGATATACAAAGGTTATCGATACTTGGTCAGAAACAACAGCAAAATTAACAGAACAAGTAGTTAAAAACTTTGATAGATTAAATCCGGTATATATGATGGCATTCTCAGGTGCCAGAGGTAACTTATCGCAAGTATCACAATTAGTTGGTATGCGTGGTTTGATGGCTGATGCACAAGGTCAAATCATCGACTTGCCGATTAGAGCAAACTTTAAAGAAGGCTTATCAGTAACTGAATACATCATTTCTTCATACGGTGCTCGTAAAGGTCTTGTAGATACAGCGTTGAAAACAGCCGACTCAGGTTACTTAACAAGACGTTTGGTTGACGTTGCACAAGATGTTATTATTCGTGATACAGATTGCCACGGTAAAAAACACATTATGTTGAAAGGTATCTACGACGGAGATACTTGTATTGTTCCGTTAATCGACAGATTATTGGGTAGAACAATTGCTCAAGATATTGTTGATGCAAACGGCAATGTTTTAATCGAAGCAAACACAACTTTAGATAGAAAAGACATCAAGAAAATTGAACGTTCAGGTATTGAATTAACAGAACTTGCTGTTCGTTCAGGCTTAACTTGTGAACTTGAATATGGTATTTGCCAAAAATGTTACGGTTGGGCAATGACAACTCAAAAATTGGTTGATGTTGGTGAATCAATCGGTATTATCGCAGCACAATCAATCGGTGAACCGGGTACACAGTTAACAATGAGAACATTCCACACCGGTGGTGTATTCAAAGGTTCTGGTGCTATGAAACACATAACTGCTGAAGAAGCAGGTGAAATCGTTTCAGATGTTAAAACTCGTGAAGTTAGAACACGTCATGGGGATGTTGTACAAATTCTAATTCTTGAATCTGATATTGAAGTTAAAGGTGAAAAGAAATCAAGAAAATATCACATTCCTGCCGGTGCTAAAATCTTATTCAAAAAAGGTCAAAAAATTGAAAAAGGATTTGAACTTGCTGAATACGAACCAGTATCACAAGGGGACGGTTCTCGTTTAACAGAAAAAGCAACAAAAGATATTACTTCTGATATGTCAGGTGAAGTTGTTTACCAAGACTTTACAGCAGATGAAAAGAAAGACAGACAAGGTAATATTTCAAGAACTGCTAACAAGAGCGGTGTTGTTTGGGTTCTAGGTGGAGATGTTTACAACTTACCTGGCGGTTCAAAAATTCTTGTTAAAGATGAACAAAAAATTAAAGAAGGTGAAAAATTGGCAGAAACACTTACTATCTGCGAACATGGCGGTGAAGTAAGAGTTGGCGAAGACCTTGAAATAGAAGAAACTAAATTCGAAGGCAAAAAAATCAAAAAAATTGTTTCAGGTAAAGAATTAACAATTGTTATTGCTTCAATTATGCCTTCAAATGCTTCATTTGAACAAACTAAAAAAGAACAAATTTGGACAGTTGAAGATTCTGGCGAAAAATATATTGTTAAATCTCCTGTTGATACAACAGTTGAAAACGGTATGATTATTGCCGAATTAATCAGTGATGATTGTTCTGTTTCATCTTCTGGTGAAATCAAATACATTGACGTAGAAGTCGATGAAAACCAAATCATTACAAAATCAGGTGATATTGTATTTATTCCGGAAGAAGTTCACCAATTGAATAAAGAATCTTCTTTGAAAATGGTTGAATCAGGAACAAAAGTTACTGCCGGTACAGAAATTGTAAAAGACGTATACTGCCACTTAGACGGTATTGTTGAGATTAAAGAATACAATGATGTAATTCACGAGGTAACAATCAGACCTGGTGAAATTCACCAACTTGCAAATGTTTCAGAATTGAAAGTTGAAGAAGGCGAAGTAATCAAAAAAGGAACTTTAATTGCTGACGGTATTAAAGCAAAAGAAACTTCAATTGTTACAATTATGGATTCTGATATGGAAGATTTAGACATTGAAGATTTGGATGAAGAAAAAGAATCTTTGAGTCTAGATGAAGATAGCATTGCAAATCAACCAATTCAAATTTTGGTAAGACCGGTTCAAGTAATCAAAATTAATCAAAAAGACGTGTCAATTAAATTTGATACAACTGATGAATTAATTGATATTATTCCTGTAACTCAGTTACAATACAAAGATGGTGCAAGAGTAAGAAATCTTGACGGTGCTACATTAATCAGAACAAGTTTAGTACTTCAAATGCAAGGCTACTTATCTCACTTAAAAGGTATGGTAGAACTTGATGCAAAAGGTGCATTAAAAATTGTTGTACTTGATAAATTAATCGTACGTCGTGAAATTGAAGGCAATTCAAAATTAAACGATTCACTTCAAACAGAACTATTAGTTAAAAATGGTGAATCAATTGATCCAAAAACACCTGTTGCAAAAACTTGTGTATTGGCAATGAATGACGGTATTGCATCTATTAAAAATGAAGAAGATGATGCAAGAAGATTACTTTTGATTTGTGATAATTACGAAGAAAAAGTTGCAATCAAATCAAAAGCAGTTGTAAAAGCCGGTCAATTTATAAAACAAGACGATTTGTTAACTGAAGGTGAAGATAGAGCACCTGTTTCAGGTAAAATTGAAAGTGTTACAAAAACTGAAATTGTAATTCGTGCCGGCAGACCATACTTAATCAGCCCTGGTACAATGTTACAAGTATCAGCAGGTTCATTAGTACAACGTGGTGATATGCTTGTTACTTTGGTATACGAAAGACAAAAAACAGGTGATATTGTACAAGGTCTTCCAAGAGTAGAAGAATTACTTGAAGGTAGAAAACCTAAAGACTGTGCTATTTTGGCTGAAGAAGACGGTACTGCTGTTATTGAAACAGATGATGATATGCCAAGATTGTATTTAGAAAATGAAGAAGGTTCTAGAACTGAAATCAAATTCGCAATCGATGCAAATATCGTTGTTCAAAATGGTCAAAAAATTAAAAAAGGTCAACCTTTAACAAGTGGTCCTTTGAACCCACACGATGTTATCAGATTATGTGGTCCGGAAGTAGCACAACAATACTTAGTAGACGAAGTACAACGTGTATACCGTTCTCAAGGTGTAGAAATTGCGGATAAACACGTTGAAATCATCGTAAGACAAATGACTAAGAAAGTTAAAGTTGTTGATGCCGGTGATACAAACTTACTTCCGGGTGAATTGGTTGAAGTTCAAACATTTGAAAAAGAAAATGCAGAAGTTCAAGCAAATGGCGGTCAAGTTGCAACTTGTGAATACATGTTGTTAGGTATTACAAAAGCATCATTGAACACTGAATCATTCATTTCAGCAGCATCATTCCAAGAAACAACAAGAATCTTGACAGAAGCAGCAGTAGACGGTAAGAAAGACTTGTTGAGAGGTTTGAAAGAAAACGTTATCATCGGTCGTTTAATCCCTGCTGGTACAGGTTTCTATCACTTAACTCATGCAAATGAAGAAAAGGATAAAGAAGCACAACGTCGTGCAGCACAAAGAAACCAAGCAAGAAAACCATCAGCAATTCTTGAAGAAATCGAAGGAATGTTTGGTGCTCCTGAATTTTCAATTGACGATGAAACAATCGGTTAGATTGAATAAATAGAAAAAGGTTAAAAGGCGAGATGTGAAACATCTCGCCTTTTTTTATTATTTTTTTTTTAAACTCCTGAACCTTTTATTTCGATTTTTTTCAATCGTTGTTCAATTTTTCTATACCATTTCAATGGTTGTTGGAATAGAGTTTGATATTCTTCCAGTTTACCTTCAGAAAGTTCTTTAAATTGTTTATCGCAAGAGTCTGTCATTATTTTTTCTAAATAGTGAGTGTATTCTTTTCTATCGATGTTACTATTATCTAAGATAATTGGGTCATGAAATTCAACTAAAACTTCCGGTCTGTCTGCACGTAAAAACATATAATTTACAGCAACAGGTACAAGGTTAACCTTGCCATATTTTTTTACAGCGTTTTGTGCTATGTAAGCAAGACCTGTTTGAAAATTGATAGGTCTATAGTTTGGTGGCATAATAATTCCTTGTGGAAAAATATATAAGAAATTATTTAAATCACCAATTGCTTCAACTGAATATTTAAGTGCTGCCATAGAGGCTTGCGGAGATTTTTTGTTTACAGAAAATGCACCTGCTCGACGTAATAATGGGAAGCGGTTTAACTCCTCAACCATAATGCGAATTTCTTTTTTAAAAATTCTTCGACAAAGATTATATCCAACAATACCGTCCCACCAGTTTGAGTGAGGTGCAAAAAGTATTGTAGGAATAGTTTCATCTCTATTTAAAACTTTTTCAGCATTTTTATAACGGAGAGCAAAAAATCTGTTTTCAAGCATTCCGTAGAAAAATTTATTTGCCACCCAAAGCCAAAATGGTGAGGTTTTTGATGGTGCAAATTTTTCATTTTTATTCCTCAATTTTGTAGGAGGAACTTTTGAATATAAATTTTCCATATTGTCATTTTATAACACCTGTAGCATTTTTTAAACCCTATAAAAAGTGTAGATTTTAAAAAACTTAACATATCCATTGACGGTCAAAAAGGTTTATTATAGTATGGGTTCAGAGGAAATGAAGTGAATATCTTCAACTGTGCCGCAGCCGTAAAAGTCGGAATGCTCCGGAAAGATTGGAAGGTCTTTCATGTAACTTATCGCCGAACTTCGGATACAAAGTTAAGGCTTAATTATTAAAACTGAATAATTTTCGACCCCTTTAGATAAGTTTAACAGCACCCTAAGGAAGTATAAGGATAAGTGTAAAGTAATGCCTGTTGCAGGTGTACAAACAAATACTGTTAATAGTGGAACATGCCCTCATGGATTGCCACATGGAGCATGTCCGATTTGTTCCGGCGGAATGGGAAGTGCTTCTCAAAAGAAAGCCGATTTCTCTGCAAAACCGGGGGAAATGAGTTGGAACGAATGTGCAGCAATAGGTGCTATGATGCGTGCTGCTAAACTTCAAAAGCAAATGAATGCTCAGGCTCATGAAAACAGGCTTATGCAGATTGCAAATTTTGAGAGAACAATGATGAATACTTCTCAAAAGTTGGCTCAGATTGCAGTAATGGTATCTAATAATATGCCAAGTGTTATTGCAAAACCTGTTTCTATAATGATTAACAAAGTTTTAATTCCATTACTTAATACCATGAAAAATATTCCAACGAATGTAATGAAATCTTTTGATGCCATACGGCAAAAGGTTTTTGATATTCAGGATAAATTGAATGCAATGTTTGGCGAGATTAAAAATTCAATAGAAAAGAAAGTTTCAGAAACACTTGCAAATTTTAGAAAAAAAGTCAGATTATTGTTCCAAGTTGATGAAACAACTGAAACAACGGACGAAGAAAAGGAAATTGAGGAAGAAAAACGAACGTTTGAAGTCAAGACTTTTATAAATGATTTATACAATAAAATTACTCAAATGACCCAAACTTACGGTCAATATAAAAAAGAAGAATTTGAAAATAAAAATAAAGATAAAACAGGATAAAAATGCAAGTTAATAAAATAACAAACAATTTAGCAAGATTAATGTTAGTAGATGATTTAGGATTTAAAAAAGCCCAAATGCCTACTGCAAACAGACCTTATTGTATTTTTGATATGGATAAGGTTGATGTTTTTGTTAAGAATAAGGAAAAAGCACTTCCAAAGTTATCAAATATGCTTCAAACTGCAAAAAACGAAGATGAAATTGTAGAAGGTTTATACATTGCAGACAGAATGATTGACGGTGGAACGAAAGGTATTGGAAATCTTTATTATTCAGTATTTTCACGTTTTAATGACTCAAGAAGTGCAAATGTTCAGACATTTTTATCCGGAATTTATCGAAAAACATTAAATCCTGATGCATTTGGGCCATTAGTAAAAATGATGTGTAACAATATCATTGACCCTCCAAAATTTAATTTTGATCCGAATGAAGAAGTCGGTGGGGCAGTAATTGAGTATATTAGAGATGCAGTAAAGCAAAGTAAGTTGAAAAAGTAATATAAATTAGAATAAGGAAAAGGAAAGAAAATGAGATTACAAGCAATCACAAATCCAATCAGCAGAGTATTTTTTAAAAGTTCAGAGGTTGAAAAAACTCCAGTTCAAGCAGTTCAACCAATTGGAAAAGGTTTAAATCAACCTGAAAAAGATGAATTTATAAAAAATACTTCAGCAGAAGACGACAAACCTTTTGAATTACCAAAAGATGTTGAATTTAAAAAGCCAAGAATGTCTACAAAAGAAAAACCTTATTGTGAATTTGACCAAAACAAGGTGGATTTATTTGTAAATGCAAAAGAAAAAGCAATTCCAACATTGACAAAAATGTTAGGTGAAGCAAAGACAGAAGATGAAATTTGCGAAGGTTTATACATTGCAGATAGAATGATTGCAAACGGTACAAAAGGTATGGATAAAATGTATTATGGTTCTTTCTCCCGCTTTAACGAAGACCGTTCTCCAAATGTTCAATCTTTGTTATCAGGTGTTTACAGAAGAATTTTAGTTCCGGATGCATTTGGACCATTGATGAAAATGTTGGTTACAAACATTTTAGTTCCTCAAAAAGACGCACCATTTGACCCAAATGAAGCAATCGGCGGTTCAATTTTGGAACACATTAAAGCGAAGGAGATTCACCCTCTGTAGTAAGCATTTGAATGTTTTCACGAATATTTTTATAATTAAAGTCGACGCTCTCAATTTCTTTATATAATTTGAGGGCTTCTTCTTTATTTCCTTGACGTTCCAGCAATAATGCAAGTTGATATTTTGCATCAATATGACTTGGGTCAAGTTCAAGAATTTTTTCAAGAGTAGTTCTTTCGCTTGTTTTATCATGTTGATTTTCATAAAGTAATGCAAGTTTATATAAAACGTCAGTGTTTTCAGGAGAAACATCAGATGCAACCAGCAGAGAATCTTTTTGTTCGTATGTGTTTCCGATAGATTCGTATGCGTCTGCAATTGCCATATAATATTTTGCAGATTTTGGGTTAATCTGAATTGCTTTTTTGTAATGCAAAATTGCTTCGTTGTAGTTTTTAATGAACGAGTTTACTTGACCTAATTCATAATAAACTTCAGGATTTGTGTTATCGTATTGCATTGCAAGTGTGAAAATTTTAAAACATTCATTGATGTCTTGTTTTTCAAACAAATATTTAGCCCAGTTTACGAATAAGTTGCTCATTTCAGTATGAATATCTTTTACCTCAAGAGGGTTTACAAGGTCAAGAATTTCTTTGTATAACTCAATTGCGGGCACGAAATCGTTGTTTTTTTCGTAATTTTGAATCATTAAACGTTTGATGTCAATGTTTTCTTTATTTTTTTCTGACAATTCGTTTAACAATGCCATACCTTCTTCTTCTTTACCACTGGCAAGAAGAATTTTTGCGATGTATGTTTTTGTCTTGATTTTGTCTGAGAACGGGTGTTCTAACAATTTTTTAGCATATGCCATAGTTTTCTCTACATCTTTTTCAAGATAGCATAAATTAATCAAATTGTTTAAAAGCCATAGACTCAAACTGTTGTTTTCATTAGTTTCTAACAATTTTTCGCAATTTTCAATTGCACTTTCGTAGTTTTGAACTTTTATGTATAATTCGATAAGTTTTTTGTTTGTATCAGTATCTTCCGGATAAATTTCCAAAATTTCGTTCAATTCATCAAATGCTTCCGGATAATTTTCCAATTCTATGTTTAATTCTGCGAGTTTTGTTTTAATTTGCATTAGTTCAAGGTTGTTTTCAGTTAAAGTTTCAAGTTTTTTAAGCACTTTAAGAGCGGAAACTTTTTGTTTAGTTTCCAAATAAATATCGCTTAAATCTTTTATTGCAACGATATTTTCAGGATCTTGCTTAACTATTTCTTGAAGTTCTGTGATTGCTTTTGCATATTGGTTAATTTTTTTATAGCATTTTGCAAGTAATAAACGAACCTCTACATTACTTTCCTCTGAGTTTAAAATTGTTATGCACTCTTTGATTGCGTCATATATATTGTCAGTTGTATAATATGTTTTTGCTAATAATGCTCTAAGTTTGTGGTGTTCAGGTTTTACGTTAAGATAAGTTGTTGCTAATTTTTCAACAAGTTTATATTTTTTTTGTTTAAATAGTAAATTTGCTTGTTCTAAAATATCTTTTTTTGAAATTTGTAATTCTCTACGGCTTGAAGATGATCCTGTCGAAAGTATCATAATGATTAAATAAATTAACGCAATTATTGAAATTAAAGCAATTAATAAAACAAATAATGAAGTTGACATAAAAACCTTTTTCTTAATACTATCCTTGGTGTATTTTTTTTATTTCGTGTTTACTTTTAATAAAAAATAATTATAGTGATAGTATATGCTAAAGAAATTAACTTGTCTATTCTCCATTTTGATGATTTTTTCATCTGCGGTACTTGCAGATGAACTTGGTGCTGGGCAAGATTGGGCATCATTATCTCAAATGGAAAACGCTTGGGACGGACAAAAAATGATTAAAAATTCAGAATATGATGCTATTGTAAATGAATTAGAAAAAAGAAAAAATGCTAAAAAAATAAGAGCAAATAAAAGAGCAGGCGAAATGTTGATGAAAAATACTGAAATTACTGAATCAGACATGCTTGCTAAATTTGATGAGCAATATCCGTTATTAAACCTTACAGTGCCGTTAAAAATTGGAGATAAAGAAATTCCTGTCGGTCATTATAAAGTTGTTGGCGTAAAAGCAAATGGCAAAGTGTATTTGAACTTGTGTCAAGCATACAACGTTGTCGGTAGACTTACTGCTGTTGAAACAGAAGATGATTTTGATGAAAATGAAATTAATTTCGTAAAAATTGAGGACGTTGGCAATAATTTTTTAATGGTAAAATACGGTTCAATGAAATTTAATGCTTATGCTTATGCTCAATATTAAAAATAAACAAATTGGGTTATAAAAATTTCTTTGATTTTGTGTTAATTTATTATCATGAAACGAATTTTTTACGTAATTTTTATAATAATCATTTTACTTTTATTTTGTAAAGCGTGTATCAGAAAAGATGTTTCTGATGAGCGAGAGTTTAAGCATGATGTTGTTAGAACAGAATCAACATTTACTTTTCCGGCAGACCCTAAAAATATAAATATTTTAGGCAAGGACTTGTTGCAATCTCAAGCACCTGTTGGAAAATTCGGTGGAAAGATGATTTTGTCTACAATTGGTGAAGGTCCAAAGACATTTAACCCTTTTACTTCAAAAGATTCGACATCTTCAACAATGTCAGCGATGATGTTTGACGGTCTTTTCTCAACCTCGCCAAAAGACGGTAAAATTATTCCTCGTTTAGCAAAATCTTACGAAACAAAAGACGGAATGACATACATTGTTCATATGCGTCATGGAATAAATTGGTCTGATGGTGAGCCGATAACCGCTGACGATGTTGTTTTTACGTGGAATAAAATTATTCTTGCAGGATTGGGAAACACTTCAATTCGTGATATGGTAACGATTGACGGAAAACTTCCAAAAGTTTATAAAGTCGATGATTACACTGTAAAATTCGTTATTCCAAAACCTTTCTCACCTTTTGTAAGAATTTTATCAACTCAAATTGCACCAAAACATATTTTTGAATCTGTTGTAATGCAAGGTGCAAAAGAGTTTGATAGTTTTTATTCAACAAACACAGCCCCCGAATTATTTGTTACAAGCGGACCTTACCGTTTAAAAGAGTATCTTGCGGCTCAAAGAGTTGTTTTTGAAAGAAATCCGCAATATTACATGGTAAATAAGGAAAACAAAAAACTTCCGTATCTGGATAAGGTTATTTACTTGATTGTAGGCGATTTGAACAATGAAATTTTAAAATTTGAAGGTCATGAAATTGATGTAATTTCGCTAAGAGGTTCAAATGTTGCACCTTATAAGTTAAAAGAAGGCAAATCTGATTATAAAATTTACAATTTAGGCCCTGATACCGGAACTATGTTTGTTGTTTTAAACTTAAACAGACGCAAAAATTCTGAGGGTAATTATTACGTAAATCCTCAAAAGCAATTTTGGTTTACAAACAAAAACTTTAGAACGGCTATTGATTATTCATTAGATAGAAAAAATATGGTTCAAAATATTGCAAATGGACTTGCAAAACCTTTGTTTACGCCGGAAAGTTTAAATTCAATATTTTTGAATAAGTCAATAAAAGGTCATGAAAGAAATCTTGCAAAAGCAAAACAAATTCTAACAGAGGGTGGATTTAAATTTGGTAAAAATAATAAATTGTATGACAAATTTAATAATCGTGTTGAATTTGATTTATATACAAATGCAGGTAATACAGAGCGTGAAGCAATCGGAGTTATGGTAAAACAAGATTTAGAAGATTTAGGAATGCATGTTAACTACAAGCCGATTGAATTTAATACTCTTGTTAACAAAATGACAACAACCCTTGATTGGGATATGATTATTATGGGACTTACCGGTTCTCCATTAGAACCTTATGACGGTAAAAATGTTTGGTCATCAATGGGGTCGTTGCATTTGTTTAATCAACGAACAGAGTCGGGTCAAATTGAAGACAGGTATCCGTTTGAAATTCGTTTAGATGAAATATTTGAATCTGCACCTTTAAAATTGAATTTTGCAGAACAAAAGAAACTTTATGACGAGTATCAACAAATAATTTTTGACGAAAAACCAATAATTTATTTGTATTCTCCAATCAGAATTGTTGCTTTGAGAAAGAAATTTAAAAATATCTATCCTTCGCAACTTTCCGGTATAACTTATAATATTGAAGAAATTTATGAGGATAAGAATTAATGCAAATTTTGTTTTATATCTTAAAAAGAATATTGCAAACGATTCCGTTATTGATTTTGGTATCAATAATCAGTTTCTTCATAATAAGATTAAGTCCTGTAGACCCGCTTGCAGAACTTAAATTAAATCCGTCAATTTCAAAAGAAACTTTAAAATCTGAAGAAATTCGCCTTGGATTAGATAAACCTTTACCGATTCAATATTTGAAATGGGCAAAAGGTTTTGTGCAAGGTGATTTGGGAGTTACAACTACCGGTGAAGAAGTTTCGGTAAAATTGGGGGAAAGAATACCAAACACATTACTTTTGACTCTTGTTGTAATCTTTTTGACTTGGTCTGTCGGAGTTCCACTTGGAATTTTGGCTGCGGTAAATTGGAAAACTCCTTTTGATAGAGTTTTGACAGTTATAACGAGTATCGGAATGGCAATTCCGTCGTTTTTCTTTGCAATTTTATTACTCATTTTTGCCGTAAAAACAGGTTGGTTTCCTGTTGGAGGCTTAACTTCTTATAACTTTAATGAAATGTCTTTATTTTATCAAATTTTTGATGTTGCTCATCATTTGTTTTTGCCTGTAGTTGTACTGTTTACAATATCATTGGCGGGCTTACAACGTCAAATGAGAGCAAATTTGTTAGATGTTTTGGATAGTGATTATGTAAAATTTGCAAGGGCAAAGGGTTTGAGTGAGTTTAAAGTGATTTTTAAACATGCTTTAAGAAATGCGGTTAATCCGATGATTACTCTTTTAGGTTTTGAATTTTCAGGACTTTTGTCAGGTGCTGCACTTACAGAATACGTGTTCCAATACCCTGGACTTGGAAGATTAATTCTTGAAGCCGTAATGAAATCTGATATTAATTTGGTTATGGCATCATTGATGATTGGTGCAATTATGTTGGTTGTTGGTAATTTAATTGCTGATATATTGTTGATTCTTACAGACCCTCGAATTAGGGCAAAGGCTTAGGGGGACTGGCATGATTAAAGATATTTTTAACGGTATATTTAAAGATAAATTCGCAACTTTAGCCTTTTTTGTTTTGGTGTTTATATACGTATGCCTATTTTTCGCAGAATTTATTGCACCATATTCAAAGGATTATAGTGATAGAGAATTGTCTTATGCTCCGCCATCACCGATATTTACGATTGATGAAAATGGAAAATTTTCAAAACCTTATACATACAATTATAAACGAACTTATGATGCCGATTTAATGCAAACAATTTTTAAATTGGATAGAAGTAAAAAATATTATATAAAATTTCTGGCAAGAGGTGAAGAATACGTATTTTTAGGCTGTTTGAGAATGGATAGACATTTGATTTCAGTTGATAATGGCGGAAAACTTTATCTTTTAGGTGCTGATATAAACGGTCGTGATGTATTTTCAAGACTTTTGTATGGTGGTAGAATTTCTATGACAATAGGCTTTTTAGCCTTAATAGTTTTGTTCCCGATAGGGTTAATTTATGGAGGAATTTCAGGGTATTTTGGCGGAGTTGTCGATGTTTTAATGATGAGATTTGCTGAGGCGATAATGTCTATTCCAAGTTTTTATTTACTTATTATTCTTGCCGCAATTCTTCCGTCGAATATGACAAGTACGCAAAGACTTATTTTAATTGTTGTAATTCTTGCGATGATTGGCTGGGCGGGTTTTGCCAGAGTTGTAAGAGGTATGGTTTTGTCAGTTAAAAATCAAGATTTTGTTCAATCTGCAAAAATGATTGGTGCTTCAGATTGGAGAATTATTATCAAAGAAATTTTGCCTCAAACAACAAGTTACGTTATTGTTGCGATGACTTTGTCTGTTCCAAGTTACATTCTTTCCGAAAGCGGATTGAGTTTTTTAGGATTGGGTATTCAACAACCTGATGCAAGTTGGGGTAATATGCTAAAAGAGGCTCAAGAATACATAAATATTTTGTATCGACCTTGGCTTTTAACTCCCGGATTTTTAATTTTTGTTGCAGTCTTATCATTTAATCTAATAGGTGATACAATAAGAGATGTATTAGACCCAAAAAGTAAAGTAAGATAGGTGAAATTATGATACAATATACCATAAGTTTAATGACCGCAATAGTTTTAGGCTTTGCATTAGGTCTTGAAAGAGAATTAACAAATAAACAAGCAGGATTAAGAACTCACATTTTTGTTTGCTTAGGTTCTTGTATTTTTACATTGCTTTCCATTCATGGTTTTCCAACGTTTGCTTATGGTGATAATGTAGTTGTCGCAAATGCAACAGGGGTAAGAGATACCGCACGTATTGCGGCTCAAATTGTAACAGGTATCGGTTTTATCGGTGCAGGTACTGTAATGAGAAACGGTTCAACAGTTCATGGACTTACTACTGCGGCGACTTTGTGGCTTGCTGCGGGTATTGGTATGGCTTGTGGTTGCGGACATTATGATATTGCAATAATTTCAACCGTTTTATGCGTTCTTGTTTTAATTTGTGTAAAATGGATTGAAAGAAATATTTTGGCAAGAAGAAAAGTTGTTAATAAACGTTTAAGATTGTCTTTAAAATGCGACAAAAGTAATGTAAATGATATTCAAAATTATATTATCAAAGAATTTCCATACTTAAACGAAATTAAAAAAGTTGATTCAGACGGCGAAAACGAGGCTAAAATTGTTGCGGTTATTACTGTAAAAGACAACAATCCGCTTCAATGTTTATATAAAGAAGTTGAAAAAGTAGATGGTATTAAAACTATTTCTATAAGAGAGGCAGATGAGTAAAAATAGAGCCATAATTCGTTTTGACGGAAATGCGAAAGATTACTGGAAGACATTTTTTACAACACTTTTTATTGTTGTAATGTTCGTTATATTGAACATTTTTTATATGATTCATACTATTTTAAAAGGAGATGCAAATCCCAGAAAAAGTAATGTAGATGCTGTTTTTGAGTCTTATCTTGTAGATATTTTAATTGACAAAAATAATCAATTTGCAAAAACTTACCCGAAAAATTATGCGGTAAATATGCGTTTGGGTATTTTGTACAGTTACAAAAGAGATTATATTTCCGCAGAAAAGGAATTTAAAAATTCTATAGAAAAATCTTTGTCTTATGATTATGCACCAAGTTATCAACTTGCAAAACTTTATGTAAAAATGGACAGGTTGCAAGAAGCACAAGAAATAATGGATAAAATTGGTGAAAAACCAAACAAAAAATTGATAAGATTTAAAGGAGATGTCTATACTTTGTTAGGCGATTCTTATTTTAATCAAGGATATTACGCACTTGCAGCGATAAAATATGATAAGGCGATTTCTTATTATAACGTAATTAATTTTAAAGATAAGAAGGTTGTAAAAGAAAGATTTGTAAATTCTTGTATTGCACTTGCTGACAAGTTTGTTGAAATAGGAAAAATTGATGAAGCAATAATGACTTTGGAAAAAGCCTATAACTTGAAGCCAAAGTTGATTTCAATAAATTATAAATTAGGACTTTTATATATGGATAATGACCCTTATAAGGCTTATGAGTTGTTATCTTTTGTTCACAAAAAATCTCCACAATCAATGAATTACGATGTTTATTTCGATTTAATAAATAAATTGGCTAATATTGAAGACTCTAAAGGTAATTCAACAGAGGCAGAACTTTATAGAAAAAGAGCAAAATATTATAAAACATTTGTTAAAAATAATTTGCTATATGACAAAGATTTGTTTGTTTCTGTCAATAAAATCGACGTAAATACTGACATTGCCGCTCAAGAGTACATTGTAAACGTACAATTTACTTTGCAAAACAATTCAGGTTTAGATATTGAAAATTTATCAATCAAAGCAGTGTTTAAAGACGGTAATAAAGTTTTTCAAACTTTAACTCAAAAAATCTTTGATGAAACAAGAGTTTTTGAAGCCGGAACTGTAACTCCACCAATTTCAATAAGTGCTTCGGAATCTTATAACGGAACAAATAAAAAGGATAACTTGTCTGTAGATATTTATGCTTACAAATATCCGAAATATCAGGTGAAATTATTCTCAGATTCGGTTAAAAAACCGGAGGTTATTGAATAAAAATTTGCATTTGACAGTTTTTGCAATCAAATTTTAATTTGTATTTTTGATTTTTTTCGTCAATCAAATACAGGTTGACAGGTTTTTTACACATATTAAACGCATATTTTAAGCAATGTTTTGTTGTCATTAGCGGTTTATCCTTAATTGAAGCACCACTTTCGATTGTTTTTTCTGTAATTTTGCAACCACATTTTTCGTAAAATGCTTTTGCAAATTTGTTGTGTACATTTGCTCTAAAATCCATTTCTGAGTACGGAAATTTTGCATAGTGCAAAGATTCCTGTTTTTGAATTTTGTATTTTTTTAACCTTTCGTCCATTAGTTTTTGGAATAAATTTCTGCGTAACTCATTTATTTGTGAAATTGGCAAAAAGGGTAATTTTGATGCGTTTATTGAAATTTTTTTGCAATAAAAATCACTTTCATTTGATTTTTTTAATTGTTTTTCAAAATTTTGAGCCATTTTTTCTTGATTATTTGCAAATTCTGAGGAATTTATCTCAATAAAAACCGTATTTTTATCCTCGTCAGTTGCAATAATTTTATCGTTTTGAATTTCAATGTTGACTTGAATTTGTCTTTTAGTTTTTGAAATTTTTAATTGTTTTTCAAATTCCGAATCGAAATTTCTAAAAATAGTCATACCAACTTTTATTCCTGCCATTTTGTTTGGATAAATTTTATCTCCGTCAACTCTGTTTACCAAACAGCCGGAATTATTGAAGTATAAGCCGTCTTGTGCATGAAGATTATGGTTTTTTAGTGTGAAATAATTTTCCCCAACTTTTTCGACCTTGCCAATTTTTTCTCCAATAGATTTTGGTGTATCAAAATTAAAAATTTCATTACGTTTTTCTAAGAAATAATCTGTAAAACCTCTGTTAAAGGATTTTTTTACATTAGGTTCAAAATCTAAAAATACTTTACCTGAAGAACTTTTTTTGCTTATTTTATCTAATTTTTGTCTATAGTATGCAACTACATTTTTTATATATGAAACATCTTTTAGTCTGCCCTCAATTTTGAATGATGTAACACCGGATTTAACGAGTTTTTCAAGATGTTTTTCTGCATTAAAATCTTTTAGCGAAAGCAAATGTTTGTTTTCTGCTATAATTTTACCGTTTTCATCAACCAAAGTGTATAATTTTCTGCAAGGTTGAGCACATTCACCTCTGTTTGCCGAACGTCCTCCAATTGCTTGGCTCAAATAACATTGACCACTATAACTTACGCATAAAGCACCGTGAATAAATGTTTCTATTTCAGTTTTTACATTGTTGCAGATGTTATTAATTTCTTCTAATGAGGTTTCTCGTGCGATAACAACTCGATTTAAGCCAATTTCATCAAAAAATTTTATTTTTTCAAGATTTCGATTATCACATTGGGTACTTGCATGTAGCGGAATTGGAGGTATCTCATTGTTTATCGCTAATTCAATAAGCCCTAAATCTTGAATGATAATTCCGTCAACACCAATTTCATAGAGTTTTTTTATCAAATCTTTTGCTTGCAAAATCTCTTTATCATCAAGAATAGTATTAATTGTGCAGTAAATTTTCACATAAAATTTATGAGCATAATCAACAATTTCTTTAATGTCTGCAAGCGAATTTGAAGCGTTTTGTCTTGCTCCAAACATATTTGCACCAATATAAACAGCATCTGCACCGTAATTAATGGCAGAAATCGCACATTCTTTGTTTTTTGCAGGTGCAAGAAGTTCTGTTTTCATTATTGTATGCTCGCAAAATATTCAATAGTTTTTTTCAAGCCGTCTTCTAATTTTACTTTAGGTTCATAACCTAAAATTTCTTTTGCTTTTGTTAAATCCGGTTTGCGTTTTATAGGGTCGTCTGATGGTAATGGTTTATGAATTATTTTTGAGTTGGAATTTGTTAATTTAATAACAAGTTCTGCAAGTTCTAAAATTGTAAATTCGCTGTCATTACCAACATTTATCGGTTCAAAATAGTTGTCCTTGTTCATCAATGCTACCATACCATTAAGTAAATCGTCAACATAGCAGAATGAACGAGTTTGTGAACCGTCGCCGTAAATTGTTATATCTTCATTTTTTAATGCTTGAACAATGAAATTTGAAACAACTCTGCCGTCGTGTTCAGCCATATTTGGTCCATAAGTGTTAAATATTCGGATAATTCTTGTGTCAACATTATTTTGACGGTGATAATCCATCATTAATGTTTCTGCTACACGTTTACCCTCATCATAGCAACTTCGAATGCCAATAGGGTTTACGTTTCCCCAGTATTCTTCTTTTTGTGGGTGAATAAGAGGGTCGCCATAAACTTCGCTGGTCGATGCTTGTAAAATTCTTGCTTTTACTCGTTTTGCAAGACCTAGTAGGTTTGTAACACCAATAACACTGGTTTTGATTGTTTTTATAGGATTGTATTGGTAATGAATAGGACTTGCCGGACAAGCAAGATTATAAATTTGGTCGGCTTCAACAAGAAGTGGCTCTGTAATATCGTGTCGAATAAGTTCAAAATGTTTGTTATCCAGTAAATGTTCAATATTTTTTTTAGAGCCGGTAAAAAAGTTATCTAAACAAATAACATATTCGCCTTGGTTTAATAGTTTTTCGCATAAATGAGAGCCAATAAACCCTGCTCCGCCTGTTACTAGTATTGTTTTGGTCATAAAATCCTCTTTTGTTTATATTTTATCATAAATATTTATAATTATAATTTTTAAAAAGAGGTTATAAAGGTAAAAATGTTTTAAAACATTAATTTTGTTAAATTTCAGTAAAAATTCCGAAAAATACCATGCCTACATGGTTGCAATAGATTTTTGCTAATTCTTAACAAAACTTATGTAAAATTTTTAAGAATAAGTGTAGAAGTTTGCAAAATCGGTGATAGTAAAGAAAAGGGGAATTTTAACAAAAATAAATGTAAAAAGATTGTCATGTTTCAATAAAATTAGGACTTTTTTATTTTTTAGTGTTTTATAATATAGGTATAAATAATCTTGGGAGCGGGGTTAGTTCCTCGTATTTATATGATAGTTGTACATCACTCACTTTTGGCTTAATCGAAAAATTTCGATTTGCCGAAAGGTCGAAGTGGTCGTTATTTTTTATTTGAGAGTTTAATGAACAGAGTCTGTATTTACGCACATTTTGATGAAAAAAACATTATTGATGATTATGTTTTGTTTGCAATTGAAGAAATGAAAAAAGTTTGCAATGAAGTTATATTTGTTTCATGCTGTGATTTGCCACAAAGCGAATTAAACAAACTGGATTGTCATAAAATTTCTGAAATTCACAAAGAATATGATTTTGGCTCATATAAAAGAGGTTTTATTTTTGCTAAAAATCATGAATTGCTTGAATTTTGTGATGAATTAGTTTTTGTAAACGACAGTTGTTATGGACCTTTTAAGCCTTTGGATAAAATTTTTAATTCAATGGTAGAAAATCCTTGTGATTTTTGGGGATTAACTAAAAATAAGTATGCCTTTAAAATTGTTAAAAATCGTACAAAAGATTGTTATATTCCACATATTCAGTCTTATTTCTTTGTTTTAAGACCTCAGGTTTTTAAATCAAAATGTTTTGAAGATTTTATAACTTCAGTACAAGAAGAAGAAAATAAAAATATAGTAATTGAAAAGTATGAAATAGGCTTAACAACAGAATTAGAGGCTGGTGGGTTTGAATGCGATTATGCAATAAAAGATTTTTATAAATATAATAATCCAACCGTTTATAAATGGAGAAAACTTTATAAAAAATCTGATTTTCCTTATATAAAATGCTCTCTTTTAAGACTGAAAAACTCTTTGCACACGACAGTTGAAGGTTGGGAAAAACTTTTAACGGCTGAACAAGTTGAAATGATTGAAAAAAACCTTTCATATACTCGTAGAATTAAACCAATGCAACATTTTGCACCAAGATTTTTAAAAGAAATTGTGTTTAATCATTTACCTAATAAAAAAATGAAATCGAGAATAGTTACAAGGTTTTTGCTTAAAACTATTTTTGCTTTTTTGACAGATTAATTGTAATTTTTAATCAAAAAGTGGGGATTTTTTTGTTTTTAGTCCAAAAAGTTTTTTAATATTTCTGATAAAGCCAATAAAATACACTCTCAAACGGATAAGACACATTTCTAAAAAGCATTTTACGATAAAACAAAACAAATCAAACGACGGATTTTTCTTGAAAACATTGATGTAAGCAAGTACATTCACAAGGCAAAAATGACGTTTGTGAGGCTTCTTGATGTAACTATTTGAATGTATTCTCCAATTTGTAAGTTTTTTAGGCAGGTAATAAAAATCATTTTTAAATGCTAAATTAATGTAAATCCACCAATCTAAAAGCGAATCTACCGGTGAGTTTAAAAGATTTTCTGTAAATAATTCTTTTTTTATCATTACTGAAGAAAGAGTTAAAATAGGATTTTTTTTGTCAAAATATTTGAACATATTGCAAGGAAATTGTAATTTTTCAAGTTTTTCTTCTGTTTTTGTAACTTGTTTTTGAACTTCATCAATCCAATCTTTTTCCCCGGTTAAATTAACGGAATTAAAAATAAAACCAACATTATTAGGGCAGTTTTTAATTCGTTCTTCTAATGTATTTGTGCAAAAGAAATCATCACTTTCTAAAAAGGCAATCCATTCTCCTTTTGCGTATTTTAATCCTGTTTGAATAGATTTCCTTAATCCTTTGTTTTTATCGTGGCAGATTAATTTTATACGTTTGTCTTCGCAAAAACTTTTAATAGTTTCAACAGAATTGTCAGTCGAGGCATCATCAACGATAATAAGTTCCCAGTCTGAAAAAGTTTGATCTTGTACAGATTTTATTGTTTCACAGATGTATTCATTGTAGTTATAACTTGTTGTGATGATTGTTATCATGAAAAGTTTCTCTTAATTAGGTTTATATAAAAATAAAAACTTCCCGAGGGAAGTTTTATTAAAAAAAGGCGACACCCAGATTCGAACTGGGGGATAAAAGCTTTGCAGGCTTCTGCCTTACCACTTGGCCATGTCGCCATAAATCATAAGATAATCTTATAAAACACATAAAAAAAAGTCAAGTGTCAGGTTGTTTATTGTTCAAATTTTTAGAAAATTATTATTTGTTAAATGTTTGCTTTTGAATCTTTTTGTGAAATAATTGTACAATACCTGTCAATAGGTTAACCACGTAGTTTTTATTAAATAAAGGAGAGGTTAATGACCGGAAGTCAATCAAAAATCGATTTTTCAAAATTAGATGAAATCATCGCTCAATATGACGGCAAAAAGTCTAACTTAATTGCGATTTTGCAAAAAGTTCAAGAAGTTTATCGTTACTTACCGGAAGATGCAATGATTTACATTGGAACAAAAATGGAAGGGTTATCACCAGCAACCGTATTTGGTGTTGCCACTTTCTATGCTCAATTTTCATTAGAGCCAAAAGGTAAATATGAAATTAAATGTTGCGACGGTACTGCTTGCCACGTAAGAGGTTCAATGCCGGTATTAAATGCTATTCATTCAAAATTGAATTTAAAAAATGGAAAAACAACAACAGAAGATGGTTTGTTTTCTCTTGAAATTGTAAGTTGCTTAGGTGCTTGCGGTTTAGCCCCTGTTGTAGTTATAAATGAAAAGGTTTATCCTCAAATGACATCTGATGCTATAAACATAGTTTTGGACACAATTATCGGGGAGGAAAATAAATAATGAAATTAAATATAGACATTAAAAAAGAACAAGAAATTGCTCAAGAAGATATTAAAAAACAAGGTTGCAGAGTTTTAGTTTGTGGCGGTACAGGTTGTGTTGCAAATGGCTCTATGAGCGTAATGGATAAATTTAGAGAATTAGGTGCAGATGTTTCTGTTGCTACTTCTTATGATAAATTAACAGTAATTCCAACAGGTTGTCATGGTTTTTGTGAACAAGGTGTTTTGGTTTTACTTCCTGATTTGCACACTGCTTACGTAAAGGTAAAAGTCGAAGATGTTGAAGAAATTTACAATTCTCACATTGTTGGCGGAAAACCTGTTGAAAGGCTTTTATATGTTGATCCGGCAACAAAACAATCAGTTCAAAGACCGGAAGAAATCAACTTCTATGCAAAACAAACTCGTACAGCATTGAAAAATTGCGGTCATATTAATGCTGAATCGATTGATGAAGCAATTGCAGTCGGAACTTATGAAGCATTGGCAAAAGTTTTGTCAGAAGAAGACCAAGAAGCCGTAATTAAAGAAATTGAAGATTCAGGCTTAAGAGGCAGAGGTGGCGGAGGCTTCCAGACCGGTAGAAAGTGGAGAAGTGTTTATCAGCATCGTGGCGGAAAATCTTACGTAATTTGTAATGGTGATGAGGGCGACCCTGGTGCATTTATGGATAGATCT
This sequence comes from uncultured Candidatus Melainabacteria bacterium, assembly GCA_934717745.1. Classification (GTDB taxonomy): domain Bacteria; phylum Cyanobacteriota; class Vampirovibrionia; order Gastranaerophilales; family Gastranaerophilaceae; genus UBA6984. The sequence continues at coordinate 21,837 of CAKUZB010000009.1, forward strand.
GTAATGGAAGGCGACCCGCATAAATTATTAGAAGGTATGGCTGTTGCTGCATTTGCTATTGGTGCAGACGAGGGTTATATCTATGTTCGTGCAGAATATCCTCTTGCGATTAAACGTTTGAGAAAAGCGATTGCAGATGCTGAAGAACGTCATTATTTAGGTAAAAATATTATGGGAACTGATTTCTCATTCGAAATTCATATTAAAGAAGGTGCAGGTGCATTTGTTTGCGGTGAATCTTCTGCATTAATCGCTTCAATTGAGGGTGAAAGAGGTATGCCAAGACCTAAAAATATTCACATGGCTGAATGTGGTTTGTTTAAACGACCAACCCTTTTGAATAACGTTGAAACATTTGCAAATGTACCTTTAATTATTACAAAAGGTGCAAAATGGTTTAGTTCAATGGGTACAGAAACTTCAAAAGGAACAAAAACTTTTGCTTTAACAGGTGAAGTTAACAATACAGGTTTGATTGAAGTTCCTATGGATACAACATTAAGACAAATCGTATTTGACCTTGGTGGCGGTATCAGAAACGGTAAAAAATTCAAAGCAGTTCAAATTGGTGGCCCATCAGGCGGTTGTTTAACAGAAGAACATTTAGATATGGCAATGGATTATGACCAACTTACAAAAGTTGGAGCAATGGTAGGCTCCGGAGGTTTGGTTGTAATGAACGAAGATACTTGTATTGTTGAAGTTGCACGTTTCTTTATGAACTTTACACAACACGAATCTTGCGGAAAATGTACACCTTGTCGTGAGGGTACAAAACAAATGTTGAGAATCCTTGAAAAAATTGTTAAAGGCGAAGGTACAATGGAAGATTTGGACACGCTAGAAGAATTGGGACAAGTTATTAAAGAGGGTTCTTTGTGTGGTTTGGGTAAATCTGCACCAAATCCTGTTCTTTCAACATTGAGATATTTTAGAGATGAATATATTGCTCATATTAAAGACAAAAAATGTCCTGCCGGTGTTTGCAAGGCTCTTAAATCTTATACAATCGATGCAGAAAAATGTAAAGGTTGTACAAAATGTGCAAGAAATTGTCCGGTTGGTGCTATTGAGGGTGAAGTTAAACAAGCACATAAAATTGATCAAGCAAAATGTATTAAATGTGGTGCTTGTGCATCAAATTGCCCATTCAAAGCAATCGTTTTAAATTAGTTTAAGTATAAGGATAAAATCAATGAGTGATAAAAAAACATTATTTATAAATAATCAAGAAGTTGAATTTACAGATGAAAAAACGGTGTTAGAAGTAATCCGCAACAATGGTTTCAACGTACCAACATTTTGTGATAGACCTGAATTAAGCCAATTCGGTGCATGCAGAATGTGTGTTGTAGAGCAAGAGGGTAGAGGTATTCAAGCCTCTTGTACAATGCCACCAAGAGCAGGTATTAAAATCTTTACTCATTCTGCAAAAGTTAGAAAAATCAGAAAAACAATTTTGGAATTATTATTGGCAAATCATGATAGAGAATGTACTACTTGCGAAAAATCAGGTAATTGTGATTTGCAAAAATATGCAGAAGAATATGGTGTAAGAAGTATTAAATATCCGACTTTGAAAAAAGAGGACATGTTAGAAATTGATAGTTCTAATCCATCGCTTGTTAGAGATCCAAATAAATGTATTCTTTGTGGTGCTTGCGTTAGAGCGTGTAAAGAATTTCAAGGTCATGCAGTTTTAGGTTTTGCAAATAGAGGTTCAAAGACAGTTGTACAACCTATGAATGGAAGAAGTTTAGCATCAGTTGACTGTGTATTCTGCGGTCAATGTCAAGCAGTTTGCCCAACAGGTGCTTTAACAATTAAATCCGATGTAGATGCAGTATGGAACGAAATTAACAATAAAGACAAAAAAGTTGTTGTTCAAGTCGCACCTGCTGTTCGTGTTGCAATCGGTGAAATGTTTGGTTTGAATGCAGGTGAAAATTCTATTGGTAAAATCTATTCAGCATTAAGAAAAATCGGTTTTGATTTAATTTTTGACACAAATTTCTCTGCTGATTTAACAATTGTTGAAGAAGCAACAGAATTTCTTGACAGATTAAACAATGGCGGTAAGTTGCCACTATTTACATCTTGCTGTCCGGCATGGGTAAGATATTTAGAAACTCAACACCCTGAAATGTTGCAACATTTATCTTCTTGCAAATCTCCGCAAGGAATGATGTCTGCAATTGTTCAAGAATTATTGCCAAAATATTATGAAGAATATACAAAAGAAAATACGGTAGTTGTTTCAATTATGCCTTGTACTGCTAAAAAATACGAAGCAAAACGAGGACAATTAAGACGTAATGATAAATTTGAAACAGATTATGTATTAACAACTCAGGAATTTGGCAGAATGATTAAAGAAGCCGGAATTGACTTCAAAAAATTAAAAGATGAAAAAGCAGATTCTCCATTCGGTGAATACACAGGTGCCGGCACAATTTTTGGTGCATCTGGTGGTGTTGCGGAAGCAGCGGCAAGAACTGCATATTACTATGTAACCGGCGAAAACATTTCAAGTGATGACATTACACAAATGCGTGGTGTTGATGAAAATTCTCGTTCAAAAACAGTTGAACTTGATATTAAAGGTACAAAAGTTGTTGTAAGAGTTGTTTCAACTTTAGTTGAAGCCGAAAAAGCAATTCAGGAGATTAAAAATGGCACAGCAAACTTCCAATTATTAGAGGTTATGGCATGCCCTGGAGGTTGCGTAAATGGTGGTGGACAACCAAGAAGTTGTGAAGACGTTAAAGTTAAACAAGAACGTGCAGAGGGCTTATATGCAGAAGATAAAACTTCTGAATTAAGACACTCACATGAAAATCCTGACGTAATAAGACTTTATAAAGAAAACTTAGAAAAAGCGGGTTCTCATAAAGCACATGAATTATTGCATACAACTTATCAAGATATGCAAAAAGGTTCATATAAAGACTTGAAATAGTTAAAATGTATAATATTTGGGCGACACCGGTTTAAAATGGTGTCGCCCTTTATTTTTATAAATAAATGTCTATAATTAACTTTATTAAACCAGTTGACAAGATTTTTTGATATAATAGAATAGAATTACAACTTAGTATTACAATAAGTTAGTTTAGTAATAAGTAAAAAAAGGAGACCACTAAAATGGCACGCGAAAAGTACGAAAGAACCAAACCGCACGTTAACGTTGGTACTATTGGGCACGTAGACCATGGTAAAACAACTTTAACAGCAGCAATCACTGCAACATTGGCTGCAGCAGGACAAGCAGAATTGAAAAAATTTGATGAAATTGATGCTGCTCCAGAAGAAAGAGCAAGAGGTATTACTATCTCTACTGCTCACGTAGAATACGAAACAGCAACTAGACACTATGCTCACGTTGACTGCCCAGGCCACGCCGACTACGTTAAAAACATGATTACAGGTGCTGCTCAAATGGACGGTGCAATTCTTGTAGTTGCAGCAACAGACGGTGCAATGCCTCAAACTCGTGAACACATCTTACTTGCTAGACAAGTTGGTGTTCCAAACTTAGTAGTATTCTTAAATAAATGTGATATGGTTGATGACCCAGAATTATTAGAATTAGTTGAAATGGAAGTTAGAGAACTTCTTTCTTCATACGAATTCGATGGTGATAACATTCCATTCATCCACGGTTCTGCTTTAAAAGCATTAGAAGCAGTTCAAGCAAATCCATCAATTAAACGTGGTGAAGATAAATGGGTTGATAAAATTTGGGAATTAATGGATGCATTAGATACATACTTCCCAGAACCTGTTCGTGATTTAGACAAACCATTCTTGATGCCAGTTGAAGACGTATTCTCTATCACAGGTCGTGGTACAGTTGCTACTGGTAGAGTAGAACGTGGTATTGTTAAAGTTGGTGATGAAGTTGAAATCGTTGGTTTAGGCGAAACTAAAAAAACAACTGTAACAGGTGTTGAAATGTTCAGAAAATCTCTTGATCAAGGTCAAGCAGGTGATAACGTTGGTGCTTTGTTAAGAGGTGTTGATAAAACTGATATTCAACGTGGTCAAGTATTGGCAAAACCTGGTTCAATCCACCCACATACTAAATTCACAGCAAACGTTTACGTTTTAACAAAAGATGAAGGTGGTCGTCATACACCATTCTTCCCTGGTTACAGACCTCAATTCTACATCAGAACAACTGACGTAACTGGTTCAATCCAATTCGAAGGCGAAATGGTAATGCCTGGTGATAACGTTGTAATGAACGTTGAACTTATCGCTCCAGTAGCAATCGAAGAAGGTATGAGATTCGCTATCCGTGAAGGCGGTAGAACAGTTGGTGCTGGTGTTGTTGACAAAATTACTGAATAGTAAATTGTAAACAATATAAATAAAAAGAGTCTATCGAAAGGTAGGCTCTTTTATTTTTTTTTAGTAAAATGTGTGTTATAATATAAAAAAATAATATAACTGGTATTAAATTATGGACGCAAAAGAAAAAGACGAAAAAATAGTTGCATATTTAACTAAAATTGTTCAAGATTTGGGTGAAAAAAAATACGACTCAATTATTGTAACAATAAAAGAACTTTTAGAAATTGATGAAAAAGCCGATTATTACGGAATTATAGGTTTGGCTGAATTTAAGTTAGGTTATTATGATGATGCAATATCTCATTTGAACAGAGCAATTGAACTTTCTCCAAGAGCCGACTATTATTGCAACTTAGGTATGTCGAAAGAAGCAATAAATGATAAACAAGGGGCTTTAGAGGCTTACAAATGTGCGGTTGAACTTAATCCAAGTGCGGTAAGTTATAGTAGCCTTGCTGCGGTTAAGTACGATTTATGTCAATATTTAGATGCAATAAAAGATTATACAAAAGCGATAGAATTAGACCCAAATGAAGATACGTATTGGGGAATGCGAGGCTTAACAAAAGTCCGCATGGGAATGGGTATTGATGCTATTGGTGATTACGAAAAAGCAATTGAAATTAATTCGAATGAAATTGAATATTATTATCGTTTAGCAAATATATACTTAGAGAAAAAAGAATATGAAAAAGCATCAACTTATTACGATAAAGTTATTGAATTTTGTAACCAAAACGGTGGTGATATTTTAGATGCTGTTGGTGTTTCTTATATTGTAAAATGTTATTTAAGATACGCAAGAATTAAAGTTGTACAAGGTGATTTTAAAACCGCACAAGAAATGCTTGCTATTGCAATTAAAAAAGACCCAAAACTTGATGTAGATAATGCTGGTGATTAGTGGTTAATGTTTAAAACTGTTTAAGACGCAAAAAAGGTCGGATTTTCCGACCTTTTTTGCGTTATTTGTTTAAAATTTTTATTATGCAATACCGATTTGACGCATAGGCATTGCTTTTTTACCCATTTGTGCTGCACTTGTTTGGTGTTCTCCGTCTTTGATACCTAAACCAACGTAAGCATTGTCCATTGAGAATGGGTTGCCACCGTCAGCACCTGCTTTTTTAACAGCAGATACAGGTTGGAAAGGGTTTACACCGTTAATACCTTTTAATTTAAATGGATTGTTAATTGTTGTAAATTCCAAAGTCCAAAATCCTTTCGTTTATATTATTATTAAAACACTTTTTTTGAAAAAATTGCTAAAATGTTAACAAATATTACGGACGTTTTTTATATTTTTGTATATTGAAAACTCTGTATGTTCTTGTTAAAATTGGTTGGATAAAAATACAGTTTAAGGGGAATTAAAATATGTCAAAACGTGTTTTACTATGTATAATGGACGGTTGGGGACTTACAAATGAAGCAGACTCAACAAATGCGGTTAAATTAGCAAATCCTGTTAATTTTTATAGATTGAGAGATACAGAAAAATATACTCAAATTCATGCAGATGGTGAATATGTTGGATTGCCGGCCGGTCAAATGGGTAATAGTGAAGTTGGACATTTGAATTTAGGTGCAGGACGTGTTGTTCACCAAGATTTATCAAAAATTAATTTGAGCATTAAAAACGGGGATTTCTTTAAAAATGAAAAATTTATGAATGCTGTCGAACATGTAAAGAAAAATGATTCAGCATTACACTTATATGGTTTAGTTTCAACCGGTGGTGTTCACTCATCATTGAACCACTTATTAGCATTAATCAAAATGGCTGCTGATAATGGTCTTAAAAAAGTTTATGTACACGCATTTTTAGACGGTCGTGATACTCCTCCTGCAAGTGCTTGCACTTTCTTACAAACTGTAGAAGATGAATTAAAAAAATATAATCTTCCTCAAATTGCGTCAGTAATCGGCAGATACTGGATTATGGATAGAGATAATCGTTGGGAACGTGTTGAAAAAGGTTATAACTGCTTACTTTTAGGAGAAGGTAACAAGACTGAAAATGCTATTGCAGGTGTAAAAGCATCTTATGATAACAAAATTACAGATGAATTTGTTGAACCGATTGTTTGCGGTGGTGAAGAATCAAGAATTCACGATAATGATGCAATTATTTTCTTTAACTATCGTCCTGATAGAGCAAGAGAAATCTCTAAAGCAATTAATTTTGCAGATTTTGACGGTTTTGAAAGAAAAGCGGTTAGAAAAAATATTTACTACGTAACATTTACGCAATATGATGAAACTTTTACTTTCCCTGTTGCGTTTGAAAAAACAAAAATGGTAAATATTTTAGGCGATGTGTTAGAAGCAAACGGTGTAAACCAATTTAGAACAGCGGAAACTGAAAAATATGCTCACGTAACATTTTTCTTCAATGGTGGTATTGAAGAACCAAACGCACACGAAACTCGTGTTTTAGTTCCATCTCCAAAAGTTGCTACTTACGATATGCAACCGGAAATGAGTGCTTATGAAGTTTGCGACAATGTATTGAAAGCAATTGATGATGAAAAATACGGATTTATTCTTGTAAACTTTGCAAATCCTGATATGGTAGGTCATACAGGTGTTATTGAAGCCGCAACTAAGGCTTGTAAAGTTGTTGATGAATGCGTTGGTAAAATTGCTGATAGATGTAAAGAGTACGGTGTTACAATGTTGTTGACAGCAGACCATGGAAATGCTGAAATGATGGTTGACTCAAAAACAGGTAAACCTCATACAGCACATACAACAAATGAAGTTCCATTTATCGTAATAAATGCGGACAAAGATATTGAATTGAAATCTGATGGTGCATTATGCAACGTTGCTCCTACTGTTTTACAACTTATGGGAATTAAAAAGCCTGAAGAAATGGATTGCGACTCTTTAATTAAATAAGGATTTTTAAAATGGCAGAAGCAGTAAAAGGTTTAGACATAGATTTATCTTTTAAAAAAAATAATGTTGATGAGTTATTTTTCAATTTGAGCGAAAATCCCAACGGATTTAAAAATAAAGATTTTCGTTACACTTTGAGTTTGATTTATCAAATTGTTGAAGATGAATTTGCCGGAGTGTTTTTAAGTCCAAATTCTCCTGTTAGAAATACTGACTTTTACATTGTAAATAATGCTTCAAAATTGTCATTTTTTGTAACTCCAACAAATAATTTTCAATATTATTTGAAATCGAAAGGGTCTTTATTCCGTTGTTCTTCAAGTGTTTTAGGCACAAAAGTTGGTTATGCTTTGCCAAAAGATTTAGTTTTGGATTACTTTGGCGGATTTGGTGAAATAGTTGACTTTGAAGACTTATCTTATACATTTGTTTATTTGAATAAATTGACTCAATTTGTTATGAAACTTATTGAAAAAATGTATTTTATTCCGACAGTAAAACGTCGTGGACAAATGTTCAGGATTGTTTATGAGCCAATTATTGCAAATAATCAACTTGCAAGAATTATCAACCAATTTGAAGAAAATATTCCTGAGGATTTGTTCATTCAAGGTGAAAAACCTAAAGATTTTGTAACTGAATTTATCTATGACTACTTAAATTACGTTATCTACAAATTTTTAGGCATTAAGGCTTATAAGTTTAAAGATGTAAAATCCGGAACTTATTTGATTAAAGATTTAGAACAAAAATCTTTGATGAAAGGCAATGATTACGCAGAAAACTTTGCTCAATGGTTTGATGAATTATATCTTGGAAAATACGATGTAATTCCATTCTTCAAGGTTAATAAGTTGAATGACGAACAATTTGAATTAAAAGTTCATATTAAGAACAGAAAAACAGGCGAAGATGCTTTAATTGATGATTTGTATGTAAAAGACGAGGTTTTTGGTGTAAATTCTTCAGATATTGCAAGAATTGTGGAAAAACAATTGAATTACGCAACTCGTTATATGCCGGAACTTGAAACTTTATTTGAAGACGAAGAAAAATTATCATTGACACTAGATTTGGGTGAAGTTTATAAGATAATTACGCAAACTGCATATTATCTTCAAAAGGCTCAAATTGAGGTAATTCTTCCTGATGAATTGGTTAATGTTGTTGTTCCACGTGCGTCAATTAATGCGAAAGTGAAGGCTTCTCGTTCAAACGACTTGTTGGATATTTTTAACACAACATCTTCAACTTCTTTATCGTTAGATGATATTCTTGATTTTTCTTATGAAATTGCTCTTGGTAACGAAAAAATGTCTTTGGAAGAATTTAAAGAATTGATAAAAGATTCTAAAGGTTTAGTTAAATATAAAAACAAATACATTTTAGTTGACGAAGAAGAAAGTAAGAAATTAATCGATAAAATTTCAAATGCAAATCATAGCAAAATGACTAGAATGCAGTTAATTCACGCATCTATGTCTGGTCAATTGGAAGAATATGATTTTGATTATGATGAAGCATTTGCAAATATCTTGAAAGATTTTACAAAACCTGTAGAAGTTACTCCACCAAAAGGTTTGAAAGGTGAATTAAGACCTTACCAACAAACAGGTTTAAAATGGTTGTGGACAAATGTTTCAAAAGGTTTTGGTTGTTGTATGGCAGATGACATGGGGTTAGGTAAAACTATTCAAGTTATCAGTTTGATTTTGAAATTGAAAGAAGAAGGTAAACTTAAAAAACCGGTGCTTGTTGTTTGTCCAACAACATTAATGGGTAATTGGATGAAAGAACTTCAATTATTTGCACCGGATTTGAAAGCGACAACTTATCATGGTTTGGAAAGAAAATTAGATACTAATTTTGATATAATCCTTACAACTTATGCAATTATGAGAATTGATGTTGAAGAATTGAAGAAACATCAATGGGGAATGATTATTGTTGATGAAGCACAAAATATTAAAAATCCGGATACAGCACAAACTTTAGCGGTTAAAATCTTAAAATCAGATGTTAAGATTGCAATGACCGGTACTCCTGTTGAAAACAGATTGACTGAGTTATGGAGTATTTTCGATTTTATCAATGGTGGATATTTAGGTTCATTGAGAGAATTTCAAAAAAGTTATGCAATTCCTATTGAAAGGTTTAAAGAAACATCTCGTGCAACAAAATTAAAATTGTCAGTATCACCGTTTGTTTTAAGACGTTTGAAAACAGACAAACACGTTATTTCAGATTTACCTGAAAAAATGGTACTTAACGATTACTGCTACTTATCTAAGAATCAAGCAGTTCTTTATGAAAAGACTTTGAACGAAATGATGGAAAAAATCAGTGGATTTACCGGAATTAACAGACGTGGTAACATTTTCAAACTTATTACTGCGTTGAAACAAATTTGTAACCACCCATATCAATTCTTAAAATCAGGCGATATGCACAAAGAATCTTCAGGTAAAATGGAACAATGTATTCAGTTGGTTCAAAATATTATCAATAATGATGAAAAAACTCTTATCTTTACTCAATATAAAGAAATGGGCGATATTTTGGTTCATGTTATTGAAGAAGAATGCGGAACAACTCCGGTATTTTTCCATGGTTCATTGAACGTTAACCAACGTGAAAAAATGATTGAGGATTTCCAAAGTAATCCTGACACAAAGGTAATGATATTGTCATTGAAAGCCGGCGGTACAGGTTTGAACTTAACAAGTGCAACAAACGTTATTCACTACGATTTGTGGTGGAATCCTGCGGTTGAAGACCAAGCAACTGACCGTACATACCGTATCGGACAAGACAAAAATGTTATGGTTCACAGACTTATTACCCTTGGTACTTTCGAAGAAAAAATTGATGAAATGCTTAAATCTAAGAAAGAACTTGCAGATATGGCTGTTTACGAAGGTGAAAAGATTATCACAGAACTTTCAGACCAAGAAATCTACGACATTTTTACTTTGTCGGCTCAATAATTTTGTAATAAATTTTTAAAATAAAGCAATTTTCTTGCCTCAAAATACTTTACATGGATATAAAAGTGTTTTGTGTGTAAATGATTATTAATAGTTCTAAAAATTTTATACAGCCAAATTTTACGGCAAATGTTATGCCAAAAAATTGTGCTGAATATATTGATAAGAAATTAAAAACAGCAAAAACTGTTGATATTTTCTGCCACAATTCAAGTGATGAGGATACTTTTAATAGTGCAAAAGCAATGTATTCGTACTTGAAAGGTCAAGGAATTACACCAAGACTTGTTGTATCAGGTGGTAGAGAAAATTATCAATATGATGTGAAAAAATTTAATATTATTCAAGCAAATGACGTATCGGATAATACTAAAAAAGCCGATATGGCTTTATGCGTAGATTTTAGTTCACCAACAAGAGTTCCGCATAATGTTTTGAATTACATTAACAGTTATGGTTCAAATATTGTTGGATTTGACCACCACAATGATCCGGAAGTTGTGGTAAAAGACTATAATAAAATTACACAAGCATACGCACGAAATCAAAAAATGCCGGAATTAAATGCAAAAGATTATTACATTGATTCTTCTGCAAAATCAAATTGTGCAATTATTTCAAGATTTTTTGATGCTATAGGACACAAAACATCACGAGAAGAAGCACGTTCATTGTTTGCGGGTATGTATGATGACACTTCAAAAGACGGTATTACAAAAGTTGGAAAACTTGGACAAATTCGTGTTACCAGAAATGCTAATGATAATGGCAATACAAGAGAAGTTATGAAAAATGTTCTAAATAAAATGAATGTTTTTGATAAACTTACTGTTTTAAAACATTTTGCAGACAAAACAAAATTGACAGATAAAGAGATTTCTTTTTCTAAAACTTTAAAAAACAAAACACAATATTCAAACAATGGCAAATTTGCTTATATTGAAATCTCACCGCAAGATAAAGAGTGGGAAGAACTTGGCAAAGATACAGTTCGCTCAACAAAAGTTCTTCAACAATATAGAAAAGATGCCCTTGAAAAAGGTAATGTAGATGCTGTTGCTGTATTTTATCCTACAAATGCCGGCATTTACAAAATGAGCATTCAAACAAAAGAGGATTACGCAAAACAAATAATTGATAATATTAAAGCAACATCTTGCCCTGATTTGATTGCAGGCGGACACGAGAACCGTAGTGGCGGAACTATTGAAACACAAGACGTTCAAAAATGTCATGAATGGGTTAACTTGTTCAAGCAGTCTGCTGACGAAGTTTTAGGAAAATAGTTAGCGTTTTAATTCTTTTTTCAAGAATTTTATTATGCCTGTGTTAATGTTTTTATTCACAATTTTCACAAGGTCTTTGTTTGCTGTATTTGTGTATTCTGTGAATAAATTTTTGTCCTCAGGGTTGTTTATAAACACTTTCCATATGTTTGAAACTTGTTTTCTATAATAATCTGAGCCTAAAGTTTCAAAATTTTCATTTCTAACGTCGTATTCAATAGTGAAAGTTAGGGCTTGTTTTGACATTTTGTGAGGATTAAAGTCGTCTTTAATGTGAATTGGATGTTGGTAAAAAACTAAGTCGGGCTTGAATGCGTGAATACAAGCCAATTCTTTTGTTTCTCTATCAATACCGTCAATCACTTTTGTATCAAAACTGTTAAAAAAGTCGACAAATCTTTGCATTCTGGCTTCGTCAATATCTTCAGATTCAAGCAAGTTGTCTTGAATTACGATGATTGGGAACACTTGAAAATCTTTGTCAAAATATAATAAATTATACAATCCCATAAATTCTGTGTGTGCAATATCAGAGCATATAAACACAGTTCTAATTGGTTTATCAGATTTTTTTATCTTTGTTAATTTTTTTATATAGTTTGCTTTTGAAATTAATTCTTCTGCTGTGCAACTAAATGAATATTGAATTGTTGTAAAAATATTTTTGCTTGCTAATAAGTATTCAAAAACAGATTTTTGCTTATAAACAAAGTTTTTAAAATGTTCTGTAAAAGGAATTTGAATTAATTTTTCTATTTTTACAGATTTTTTTACATAACAATTGCTTCTTAAAAATTTTGAAGTTTTTTCAAATAAAATGTTTGTATCTAAAATTACACTGAAATTTAACGCTCTAAGAGCAAGCGGTTTGTATAGATTAAACCCTTTATATTCTTTTATCGAGTCATCTTGAATACGAGAATCACTTATACCGATAACGTTAAGGTAATCTTTGATATTGTAGTTATCAAGGATTGCGTCTAAAAGTAAGCCAACACCAAAAAGTACAACTTTTTTGTCTGCGTATTTATCTCTTAAAATTTCTAATTTTCTATCAAAATCGATTGATTTTAAATAATCGATATAAGAAAGGTATTCTTCGTTAATTTTCGTATTCATCTGTTTTGTTATCGCTTTCCTCTAAAGGTTCTTCTTCAACGACTATAACGTCTTCTTCAACAAAATTTGAATTCATCAAAGAGGCTACAGTTTCAAATGCACGTCTTACAAGTTCGTCTGATTCATAATATTTAAATTCGCCCAAACGACCCGCAAAGAAGATGTTTTCAAGGTCGCTGGCATCTTCTAAATATTTTGCAAATACTTCATTTGAAACGACATTATGTATAGGATAAAATCTTTCATTTTTACCCAATTCAAACTCTTCAATGTATTCTTTACCAAGAATTTCTTTGTTTTTATTGTAAATTCTGTCATCTAAAATATGTGCAAAGAAGTTACCTCGAATGAAATCATAATCATATGGGAAGTTATATGTTCCATTGTAGCAATTTGGTGTAATCTTGTTTTCGATTTCCATTTTTACACTTCTGTATGGTAATTCGCCATGTTTATAATCAAAGTATTCGTCAATAGAACCTGTGTAGAAAATTCTATCAAATTTCTTAGGATTAATATCTGCAAAATCTGTATTTAATTTAAGTTTGATGTTTTTGTTGCTTTTTAAAATATTTTCAATTAAATGTGTCCAGCCATTTTCCGGCATGGCAACATATTTTTCTTTGTAATATCTATTATCAGTGCTTATGTAAAATGGATAGTAAGTATCTGCACATTCAGGAAGTGCATCTTCTTCTATTCCCCATTGTTTCATTGTATATGGCTTAAATACGTTTTCGTAGAAATAATTAGATAAGAATTTTAAGTCTTCGTCCATCTTTCTGTACATTTCAGCAAGAGTAATTTGTCTATTATAACCAAATTTTGCGATTAATTTATTTATTAAAGTTTTTGCAAAATCTTCTGGAAATAATTGTTCAATTGTATTTAAACATAACGGCATATCAACATTTATGCCTTGAACTCTAACTGCCGGTCTGAAAGTTGTAGGTAATAAATTTGTAAATTTTGATAGGTAATCCCAAATGTATTTGTCTTCTGTGTGCAAAAAGTTTACGTGTCTGGCGTGGACAATAATGTTAGATTCTTTGTCTACGTAATCATAGTGCATTCCACCAACATGTGATGCTCTATCAATAACTGTAACTTCTTCTCGAAGCATTGTTGCAATTCTTTCTGCAATAATTGCACCGGTTAAACCTGCACCAACTACTAAATTTTTCATTTTTCACTCCTATCTGGAAATTAATTTATCATGGACTTGCTATATATTCAAATTAGTCGGTAAACCTAAATTTTACCAAAGCCCAAAGAGCATGGAAGCCGTCTTTCCAAGTGATTTTCTTACCTTCTGCATATTCTCTGCCGTAGTAAGAAATAGGTAATTCGTATAATCTGGCACCTTTTTTCAAAACTTTGGCAGTAATTTCAGGTTCAAAATCAAATCTGTTTGACTTAATTTCTACATTTTTTATAAAATCAGCCTTGAAAGCCTTATAACAAGTTTCCATATCAGTTAGAGTTGTGTTGTATAAAATGTTTGTTACGAACGTAAGCAATTTGTTTCCAAGTAAATGGTGGAACATAAATGCTCTTGACGGTTTTCCGCCATTTAGACGTGTTCCGTATGCAACATCAGCCTTGTCATCTAAAATTAATTGAATTAAATCTTTGTAATCAACAGGGTCGTATTCCAAGTCTGCATCTTGAATAATAATTATATCTCCTGTTGCTTCTTTTAAACCTGTACGAAGTGCTGCACCTTTACCTTGATTTACATCATGATACAAAACTTTATATGGTAAAGTTGGGTAAATTTCCTTTGTTCCGTCAGTTGAATAATCGTCAATTAAAATAATTTCTTTTTCTAGTCCGCAGAAATCAGTGTTTTCAACCTTTTCTAGGATTTTTTTTAAGGTATCAACTTCGTTGTATACCGGAATTAAGATTGTTATTTTGTTCAAGTTTGTATCTCCGTTTCTTCTTTTAAAAAAATATTTTGAAATATTACAATATATATTGTACAATAAAAATAGAATAATTATAAAGGTAATCATATGAATACAGTAGGTTTAACAGAAAACCAAGAGGCAGAATACTCAGTAAACTTATTGAATACTGCAATAAAAGAATTTAATAAAAAAAACTATTCAATGTGCGAAAACTTGTTGAATGAAGCAAAACCGACATTTAAAGAAACTAATGACGGTTCATCTACAGCAGTTTGTCTTGCATTGGAAAGTGTTTTGCTTTACTTAAAAGACAAAAGTGCTTACGAAGAAGCCTTGAACTTGCTAGAAGATGCAAAATATCTTGCAACTTTTACTCAAAGTCATCGTGCAAAACTTTTTGTTGAGTATATTTTTGGTTTAATAAATAAATTTGAAAAAAATTATGATTTAGCAAAATTACACTTTATTAACGCAAAAAATTTAGCATTTAAAGAAGACGAGTTTAATTTGCTTGATTTAATTACAGAATATTTGAACGATATTCAATCTATTTCAAGCGGTTTGTTATCAAACAAAAAAGACCCGTTGGTTGCGTTAGTGAAAATTGGTCAATCTGTTTCAGCAGAAACTAATATTGACGAATTGATTAGAGTTATCGCCGAAGAAACAAAAGGTGCAATTCAAGCAGACAGATGTACTGTATTTTTGTTAGACAAAGAGCATAATGAACTTTGGTCAAAAGTTGCTTTGGGCGAAGATTCTGAAATTCGTTTTCCGGCAGACAAAGGTTTGGCGGGTCATTGCGTAAAAACAGGTGAAACAATTAACATCAAAGATGCTTATAATGATTCACGTTTTAATCCTGAAATTGACTATCAGACCGGATATAAAACAAAAACAATTTTGTGCATGCCAATTAAGAACCTGCAACAAAAAATTATTGGTGCGTTTCAAGTTTTAAATAAACTTGAGGGATATTTTACTGATGAAGATGAAGATTTGTTGGTTGCAATCGGTTCATCTGCTGGTATCGCATTAGAAAATGCTCAGTTATTTAAAACTCAGCAAAAAATGTTGGAAGAACAAAAAATTGTATTTGATAGTTTTATTGAAACTCTTGCTGCCTCTATCGATGCTCGTGATAAGATTACAGCCGGTCATTCAAGCCGTGTGAGAATGTATTCAACATTGATTGCACGTGCAATGAATCTTCCGGAAAATGAAATTAACATTATTGAAAAAGCCGCAATTCTTCACGATATTGGTAAAATCGGTATTAGAGATTCTGTTCTTCAAAAAGAAGGAAGATTGACAGATGAAGAATATCGTCATATTCAATCTCACGTTCAAATTACACATGACATTTTGCACAAAATTCACATGTCAGATGATTTCAAAAAAGTTACTGAAATTGCTTGTTCTCATCACGAAAAATTTGACGGAACAGGTTACTATAGAGATTTGTCAGGAAAAAATATTCCTCTTGGCGGTAGAATTTTAGCGGTTTCTGACGTATTTGATGCGATTACATCAAAAAGACACTATCGTGATAAGATGCCTATCGAAAAAGTTATGAGCATTTTGTTAAAAGATTCAGGTACACACTTTGATAAAGAGGTTGTTGAGGTGTTTATGAATTTACACTGCGATAGTATCATCAAAGTCTTTTTGACAGAAAATCATCTTGAATTGAATAAAGATGACGAAGAATTTTTATCACAGTACACAATGAATGATTTATATAATACTTTAAAATTAGAACCTGATACTTTGGATAATACGCAACAAAACTTTATCAGTCTATTTAATACGTATTATTATGGTCAAATAGTAAGGGACACAGAGAATGATTAAAAAGTGCTTAACAACACTTGTTATAATATTGATGGCTTCTTCGCAAATTTGTTTTGCGGAAAAAATATCAACCGGCGATGATTTTGATAAAATGACGATTAATCTTTTAGACCCGTCAATGAAAGTATCTCAATTGTCGATTAATTTTGATATTGTAGTATCTCAAATTGAAGCCTTTAATGAATTTATTCAAGCGACAGATAAATTTAAACAAAGCAATGTAGAAGCCGCTTACGATGATTACAAGTTTGTTTTAGATAATGTAGAAACAAATGATTTTGGTTACACTTTAATGGCAAGCAAACTTGCTGATTACGGTTTGTTTTATTTATCAAATTATGCTTGCAAAAAAATGGCAGATGCTGAAATTACAAAAAATCACGTAGAAAATATTCAAAAGTTTTTCTATCCAAAGAAAAGACTTCCATATAATGAAGAAATTTATTTAGCCGAAGCATACGCAAATATTATGTTTAATGAGCAAAGCAAAGAAACAATGGAGGAATTGCTTAAAAATAGTGATTTATTGGAAAATTTTGATTATGCAAATTATGTCCTTGCTCTTGCCGGTTATAAAGCAAATAAATTGGCGATTGCAAAACAATATATTCAAGTTGCAGTAACTCAAAATCCGCAAAACATGAATTATAAAATTCTGGAAGCAAAAATTTTGGCAAACGGAATGAAACCTCAAGAAGCAATGAAAGTTGTAAATCAACTTAAAAAAGAAGATTTGACAGAGGCGGAACTTCAAAGACGTGTAAATTCGATTGAAGAATATGTTTTGTACAAATGTGCCAAAAAAGATTGGGAAAGAAATTACCATTTAGGTAATTATTACTATTATGAAGGCAACTTTGGTAAATCAATTAAAACTTTGCAAACTGCTTTAGGGAAAAATAAATCAAATAATGCAAAAGTTAATGCTTTAATGAGTAAAGTTTACTTGTCTATGCAAGAATACGAAAAAGCAAAAGATGTTGCTCAAAAAACAGTTAAAAAAGATTCTAATAATCCAGAAGCAAGAATGACTTTGGGTAATATAAATTATGCACAACAAAATTATAAAAAAGCCTTAAAAGATTATCAAAAAGCAGGTAAAACAAAAGAATATGCAATTCATTCAGATGTAAAAATTGCTCAAACTCTTCAAAGATTAGGCGAAGAAAAAAAATCGAAAGAATTATTTGAAAAAGTTTTGAAAGAATCTTCAACTGAATATGAAGCATATTATAATATAGCAATGATTGAACCTTTTAAACAACTTACATACTTGAAAAAGGCTTTGGCTTTGAATATTATGTACATTGATGCTTGGCTAGGGCTTGCAAGACACGAATTATCAAGAGATAACTTTGCTCTTGCTCAAGATTATCTTGCAACAGCATTCTATATTGACCAAAATGATTTTAGGTATTATTATTATCAAGGTCTGTTGTATAAAAATCAAGATGATATGCAAACCGCAGTGATGTATTTCAGAAAATGTTTGAAACTTAATCCAAATTGTGTTGAAGCACAGAAAGAGTTAAATTTATAATGGCAGAAAAAAAGAATATTTTAATAATTGAAGATCACGAACTTACAAGATTTGCTCTAAAAACTGTTTTTAATGACGTAGAGTTTTTGGGTATGCTTTTTGAAGCGGATTCTGCCGAAAAAGGTTTAGAAATTGTTGAACAAAATGATATTGATTTAATTATTATGGATTTAGGTTTGCCAAATATGAACGGCATTGATATGACTAAAAAAATCCGTTCTATGGAAAAAGATATAAAAGTCGTTGTTTTAACTTCTCATAATGACGAAAAAGAAGTTTTAAATAGTATAAAAGCCGGTGCAAACGCATATTGTTCAAAAGAAATTAATCCTCAAAGGCTTGTTAGTGTTGTAAAATCTGTACTAGACGGTGCGGCTTGGTTTGACCCGACTATTTCGCATATTGTTTTGAAAGCCGTAACAACCAACCAATCGTATGAGGATACTCCAAAGAAAACTGATTATAATCTAACAACAAGAGAAGCACAAATCTTGAAATTGATTACAGAGGGTTACAGCAACACAGATATTGCAAACGAATTAGTTGTAAGTGTTAATACAACAAAAGCCCATGTGGCAAGTATTTTGCAAAAACTGGAAGTTGAAGATAGATTACAAGCCGCTTTAAAAGCAATTAAGAATAAAATTGTTTAAGGAAAAGTTTTATGACAGCAGAATTAGCAAAAATTTTAATAGTCGATGATAATCCAAAATACTTGGAAGATGCTCTTCCAATGTACGGTTATGAAGTTTCAGTTGCTAATGATGGTATTCAGGCATTAAAAATTTTGCAAAAAAATCCTGATAGCATAAATTTGGTTTTACTTGATGTAATGATGCCAAATATGAACGGTTGGGATACTTTAAAGGCAATCAGAACAAACGAAAAAACAAAAATGATGCCGGTAATTATGATTACAGCGGTAAGTGAAGAACAAAAAATTGTTTCCGGTTTAAAAATTGGTGCTGATGATTATATTGTAAAACCTTTTGTTCTTCCAAATTTACTTGCAAGAATTGAAGCAGTTTTAAGGCGTTCTAATTGGAATAAAAAAGAAGCAAAAAATGTTGATATAACATTTACTTCTGACGAACCGATTGAACCGTTAACTCAAAGGGAAACAGAGGTTTTATCAATGGTTGCAAAAGGTGCAAGCAATCATGATATTGCTGAAAAATTATTCTTAAAAGAAGTTACTGTGAAAACACATTTGAACAGTATTTTTAAAAAATTAAAAGTTTCAAATCGTACGCAGGCAGTACTTTTAGGAATGCAAATGAATTTAATACACGAATAACAGATTATTTATAATAGGAGAAAAGGACATCAATGGCAAACTATACAAAAGACGAGTTGATTACATTAATTCAAGAAAATCCTGAAGAATTTAACAATTGGAAAAAAGACCAAGAAGAAGTTGATTTAAGTGAAGTTGATTTTTCAAACATTGTTTTGACAGAGGTTGATTTTACTGATGTTGACTTAAATTCAAGTTCTTTTGCTGATTCTCATTTAACAGAAGTAAAATTTCAAAATTGTGATTTGACCTCTGTTGACTTTACACGTTCAAACCTTGTTGAATGTGATTTCACAGATGCAATTTTGCCTGGGGCTGATTTTTCTTATGCAGCAGTAAATTATTGCGTTTTCAATGATTCAGATATGGCTGGTTGTATTTTTGAAGAAAGTGATTTATCAAATTCTGATTTTTCTGCTTCTGTAAATATGAGTGCTTGCCGTTTTGACGACGAAACAGTATGGCCGGATTCTGATATGCTACCGGAGGACTTTGATTCAACTTACAGTGCAGATTTATCTTCTTTAAGAGATGAAGATGATTCTGTCCAATCAGATTATTAATATGCCACATTTTTTTATTAATACAAAAAATATAAACAATGACCTTGTTACGATAGACGATAAAGAAAATTATCAACATATAGCAAGGTCTTTGCGTGCTAAAATCGGCGAAAAACTCAGAATGATTGACGAAAATCGTATTCAATACGAGGGTAAAATCACTGAAATTACGAAAAATTCTATTGAAGTTTTGATTGAAGAAAAATATCCGTCAGAAAATAAATTAGGTTTTAATCTTTTTTTGGCACAAGTTCCTTTAAGAAGTGATTTTCAAAATTTGGTTATGGAGAAAGCAACAGAATTGGGTGTAAATGGTGTTTATCCCGTTTATAGCGATAATTGTTCTGTTGCAAAATCTGTGATTGAAAAAAAACTTTCAAAATGGCAACGAATTATGTACGAGGCATCAAAACAATGCGAAAGAGCATTTGTCCCAAATTGTTTTGAACTTAAGACTTTAGAAGATCTTTTGAATGATGACAAATTTGATAAAATAATTGCTTTTTGTGAACGTGGTTATAAATTGTCTATGAAAGAGTATTTTTCTAAAAATCCAATAAAAACAGATGAAAATATTCTTGTGATTGTAGGTCCGGAAGGTGGTTTTACAAAACGAGAATTTGAATTGTTTGAAAAAAGTGGTATTATAATGTTATCGTTAGGCGATTTGATATTGAAAGCAGAAACAGCGGTTATTGTTGGACTTGGAAATATTATTTATGAATTCACAAATAACAAATAGAATACTTGATGATGAATTAGTTCAAAAAATTATGAATTTTTCGAAAAACATACGAGTTTTGCTTGTAGGTGGAGTTATTCGTGATTTTTGTTTGGGTAAAAAGAATTTTGATAAAGATATAATTGTTGTTGATGAAGATGCAAAAATTTACGCACAAAATTTGGCTCAAAAACTTGATGCTACTTATGTTCCACTTGATGAAGAAAATAAAATTTATCGTCTTGTATTAAAAGATAAAATTAATTTTATTGACATAACAAATCCTATAGAAAACTCTGTAGAAAAGGATTTGGGACGACGTGATTTACGAATGAATGCTATTGCATTTGATTTGAAAGATAAAAAATTTATAGACCTTTTTAACGGATTTAAAGATTTAGAAGAATCAAAAATTAATATTATTTCAGAAAAAAATCTTGAAGACGATTCCTTGAGATTGTTGAGAATTTTCAGGTTTCAGGCTACAACGGGGTTTGATATTAATGAAGAACTTAAAGAAATAGTAAAAAAACATTATAAATTAATAAAAAATCCGGCAAAAGAACGTGTAAATTACGAATTGATGAAACTTTTTGACGGCGATTATACAGTAAAAGCCTTGAAAACTATGGACGAATGTAATTTGTTGTGCGAAATTTTACCTATATTTAACGATGTAAAAAAAGTTCCGCCAAATACACATCACCACTTACCTTTGATAGGTCATTCAATGGAAACTGTCAGACAAATTGAAAATTTCTATAAAATTGCAAATAAAGATGTGAAAAAGCATCTTGATAGTGTTGATTTTGGGGGATTTAGACGACTTGCTCATTTGAAACTTGCCGGTTTTTTGCACGATATAGGTAAATTCAGTTGTTGGACAATTGAAGAAGATACAGGACGTCATAGATTTATAAAACATGAATATTTGGGTTCAGAGATGTGTCCGCAAATTTTGCGAGATTTGAAATTTTCGAAAAAACAAATTGAATATATTTCTGATATGATAAAATATCATATTTATCCGTCGCATGTTATATCAACAGAGGGTTTAAGTGAAAAGACAAAGTTACGTTATATTAGAAAAATGGGTTCAAATGTAATTGATAACATTATTTTAGCAATGTCTGATAGGCTTTCTGCTCGTGGACAAGCAGTTACAGAAGAAATGGTTAAGAATAATATTTCAGGTTTGCAAGAACTTTTAGGATACTATCTTGACGTAAGAGAGTCTTTAAAACCTTTACCAAAACTTCTTTCAGGTGAAGAAATTATGGCATTGACAGGTTTAAAACAGTCAAAAGAACTGGGAGAATTAATAGAACGCTTGAAAGAGGCTCAATTTGAGGGAAATGTTAATACAAAAGACGAGGCAATAAAGTTTGTTTCTATCCGCTAAAATAAACTATATATTTTTGTAAAAATTTGTTTAAGCAAGGACAATTTTTATTTTTAGGGGCGTTTTTCGTGGTAAAGTAAAAAAAGAATAAAGGAAGGAATTTTATGCCAATTCAAGCGGTTACTCCGAGAATAACTTCTCCGGTGGTTGTAAAAAAAACACCTCAAGTTGTGCTTAATCCACTTAATGAACCGGTAAAACAACAACCACAACTTCAAAAACGGGATTTCAATTGGTTTCCTGATATTTTTAAATCTTCTTTAACAAAAGAAATGGAAGAAATTAAGGAGATAAAAAATAATCAAGGCTTTCCTCGTTTTGACAAGGAAGATAGAAAAGAAATTAAAAAATATCTAAAAAAAGGTGAACTTGATGTTGATGCCGTTAAAACTTTTGCTCAAACGAATTTGACAATTAAAGGTATGAGTGAAGCCTACGAGTTTTCAAAAACGTCAAAAGACCCTAAAAAAGAACAACAAAATATTCTAAAGGTTGTTTTAGAGTTTGAAAAGCCTGAAATGAAAATGCCTCAACAATACAAGGAATACAGAACGCAACTGGAACGTGGTAAAAATTCAACTTATAAAATTAAAAACCACAATGATTCTCACATTACTATTTATAAAGCAAATGCACAAAAAATCAGTGAATCTACGGTAGAAGCAGGACCTTATTACCCATATCCAAGTAGTTCCGCTTCATCAGGTTCGTCTGGTTCAAGTAGTTCGGATACAAATAAAAGCGATGATGACGATTGGAGAAATCCATTTAATCCATTAAGTCCATTTAATCCGTTAAATATGTAGTTTTTCAAATAAATAAAGGCGGTTGATGAAATCAACCGCCTTTATTTATTTGAAATTTCCCCTAATACTTGAAGAAAGTCAAAAAATGAGTTATAATAATACATGTCAAAGAGGAGAGATTATATGCCAGAGATGCCAAAATGGTTAATCGCTTTGATTGTTGTTGTTGCCGGTGGCTGGATAATATCCCAAACCGCAGACTTTGTCGGTAAAGTTAACACAACTGTTAACAAAGCAAATTCGAGTATGAATCAAACACAACAAAGCGTTTCGTCAATCGGAAAATACGAAGAATAAGATTTTCTATATTTATTAAAAAAAAGAGCAAGTTTGCGAACTTGTCGTTTTTGTTGTGTTCTTAATTTTCTTCAATGTACATTTTAGGGTCAGAGAGAATTTTTTCCATATTTAAAACAAATTTTACGTTGTTTTTTTCAATAATCTCTGCTTCAATATATAAATTTTCCGAATTTATGTCTTTTTTGTTTAAGGTTTCTTCGTTTACGTTTAAAATATCGTTGATTTCGTCAATTAAAAATCCTAATTTGTATTCATTTGAATCAATAACAACAACTTTGGCTTTTGTTGAATATTCTGTTTTTGTAAAATTTAGAAAATTTTTAAGATTTACTACTGTAACGAAATCTCCCTTTAGAGTCATAAGACCTTCAATATAGTCCGGCGAACATGGTATTGGGATAATGTTTTCGGCTTTTGCGATTTCTTTTATATATTTTAAATTTATGCAATATGTAGTGTTATTTAGTACGAAAGACAAAAATTTGTTATCTGAAAAAACGTTATTTGTAATAGCCAAATCTAATCTTTGAGAAAGACTTGTTGCTCTTTGTTTAAATATTTCCAGAGAGGTGCTGTCTGTTGGAAACAAGTCTGTAATATCAATATCTTTTTCAGGATAGCCGTTTTTTATAATTCTTTCCAGTGCATAAGTATTGATTATTAAGATATTTTCGCCATTTACGTTATAAGAAGTTTCAATTATTTGATTTTCAGTAATAAACGGTAAATGTTCGATGTTTACAGTTTCAAAATTAATAATATCAATAATTTCATCAACAATTATTCCAAAAAGAGTTTCATCTGTTTTTACGATAATTAATTTATTAGAAGTTGAATATTTTTCGATTTTTATATCAAGGTAAAACCTTATGTCCAAAACATTTAATACTAAGTTGTTAACCTTCAAAACTCCGACAAAATTTGCAGGTAATTTTTGAGGATAATCAAGTTTTGGAAGTTTCATAACTTCTAAAACGTTCCTTAAAGGTATGGCATAGGAATTTTTGCCAATTCTAAAATAGATATTTTGTTGAATATCGTAATTAAGGTTATTTATAGTTGTTAAATTGTTCATTATAAGTTACTACCTTGTTTCTGCCCGTATTTTTAGCATGATAAAGAGCCAAATCTGAGGCATTGACAATTTCTTTTTGATTGCCAAAAGAGTCGTTCATTGTAGAAACACCAATACTTACTGTTAAGTTAATTTTTGTTCCGTTATAAATAAATTCGTGTTTTTGAATTTTTTCACGCAGTCTTTCTGCCGGAATTGAGGCATTTTCAAGCGAAGTTTCAGGCATTATTATTGCCAATTCTTCACCACCGTAGCGATAAAGCATATCGGTTTTTCTGAACGAGTCTTTTAAAAGTTTTGCGACCTCTTTAAGTACATAATCGCCGTATTGGTGTCCATGAGTGTCGTTCACCTTTTTGAAAAAGTCAATATCAAGCATTGCCATACTTAAACTGTTTTTGTATCGTTTGGCACGTAAAAATTCACGTTCCAAGTTGTGTTCAAAATATCTACGGTTATAGAGTCCTGTAAGTCCATCAGTTATTGATAAAAATTCAACTTCTGAATATAAATTTTTCATTTTTAGAAGTGCTAAAACTTCTGTTTCAAGTTCGTCGTAAAATTTGAAAGATTTATAGTTTATTTCTTCTTTTGAGTAGAAACCTATTCCGCCAAGAAGTTTGCCGTTGTACGAGAAAGGTAATACGTGTTCAGTTTTGATTATGTTTGGTGAAATAATTTTTTTGTCTGAATTTTGGTCTTCTCTTGTAATTTCGTGTATAAAATCGTTTGTATTGAAAGTTTTTTCTGTAGGCATTTGAGAGAAAAATTCTCGTTTAAATTTTTCTATAACAAAAGGTGATACGGCTCTATCTTTCAAGTCAAAATATAAAATATTTTTTGCTGACTGGTCGGGTTTGTTGAAAAATATTCCTGCAAAATCATAATCAATAAATGTCGAAAATAGTTCAAACATTTTATTTACAAGTACTTTTTCTTGCGTGTAATATTCGCCAAGGTTTCTAAATTCGTTCAAAAATATTGATTGCATTAATAAAGAATTTAAAATGTCATTTATTTTTTCGCTCATTGAAATTTGCGATGGAACATTGTTTTTGATATTTTTTTTATCTGCATCTGTTAGTTGTGATGACTCTAAAACTTCAAGTGTTTGACGTTTTATTTCTTCAAAGTCTGCGGTTTTAGATATAAATTTTTCAGCACCGGAATTTTTTGCCCAGAATTTATCTAATTTTTTATCTAAAACGGTTAACAAGATTATTGGAATTTTCTTTGTAATTTTGTTTGTTTTCAAAAGTCTGCAAAATTGATAGCCGTCAAGGTCGGGCATAATAATATCGGATAAAATTATGTCAGGAATGAAACTAAAAATTTTGTGGTATCCCTCAAAGGCATTTTCTGCAACATCAACTTCAAACCCACTTTTTACAAAATGGGTTTTTATTACGTCTAATTGAGTTTTGCTGTCATCTACAAGTAGAATCTTATTTGCCATAACTTTTAATATCCAATATTTGTATTATAATTATACTATAAACTTTAGCAATAAGGAGAATAAATGTTTACCAACCTAAATTTTAACATTTTTGAAAAATTTGTTATAAAAAATTCAATTGACATTGTTATGTTGGTTGTAATTTTTATGATTTTTGCAGTATTAAAGATTTATAATACTAATGCAATTCTTACATTTACTATCCTTGCAGGGCTATTTGTATTATTTATATTAATTCATTTTGCATTAAATATTTGGTTTGGAAACTCTTTGAAATCTGAAATTTCTGCAAAATCAAAGAAAATTTCAATGGTTTCTGAAGAAATTAAAGAACTTTTAGAAAAACAAAAACAAGCCTTTAATGTTTATTATGAAACGACAAAAGATTGTTCTGTAAAATTTGAAGAAATTAAAGAAACTTCTCAAAAAAATTCGCAAATCTCTCAACAGTTGTCAGAGCAGGTGTCTGCATCAATTGATTATGCTGATAAAGAATATGAAACAATTCGAGATAATGTTGAAAATTTGAACGTATTAAAGCAACGTGTTCAGATTATTGCAGATTTGATTTTAGAATTATCCGAATATAATCAACAAGTTGTGTCAAATATTGGAATTGTTGAAAATATTGCAGAACAAACAAATATGCTTGCTTTAAACGCAACAGTTGAGGCTGCTCGTGCAGGAGAACATGGAAAAGGCTTTGCTGTTGTTGCAAGTGAAATCAGAAAACTTGCTGATGAATCAAAAATTGCGACAAATAAAATTTCTTCTCTTATTAATAATGTTCAAAATATCACTCATTCAACAATTATGGCAACCGAAGAAAGTTCAAAAGAAATTGAAGTTATGTCAAAAAGTGTTGATTTAGCAAAAGCAAATATCAATGAGATTTCAAATACCGTAAAAGCAATCTCTAAAAATGTTTTAACTTTGACAGAAGATACTCAAAAAATCTTTTCAACAGAATTTAATGCAACAATTTTAGGATTAAATGAAGAAATTAATGAATTTTTAAAAACTTTAGACGGAGCATTCAAACAACTAAAAAGTGAAGAAAAACAAGACTTATAAGGTTAATAATGGATTTTCAAGACGATGAACTAAAAGAAATCTTAAATATTTTTAGAGCCGAGTCCGAAGAAATCATCGAACGATTGAATAACACTTTGCTTGAACTGGAAAAATCTCCCACAAACAAGGATTTGATAGTGCTTCTTTTTAGAGATGCTCACAGTTTAAAAGGTGCATCAAGAATGATTGGGTTTTCAAAAACTCAAAATATTGCTCATAAAATTGAGGATATTTTGGGTTTAGCCAAAGAAAATCAATTGCAGATGAACTCTCAAATTGCAGATATAATCTATAAATCCGTCGATTTGATTTCAAAAATTATTTCTCAATCAATAGAAAGTGGAAAAGAAATTTATCTTGAAAAAGAGGTGAATACTCAAATTAATTTGCTTGAAGAAATTTCTGCAAATTCAACTCAAAAAGAAGAAAAAAATGAAGAAATTCCCACAAATAACGAATTTAATTTTGATTATTTTCTTAAAACCATTGATAGAATTAATTATTTGGTGATAGACACATTATTAAATATTGTCAAATTAACTGAAAAGATTGAAAACGACTGCATTCATAAAATTTATGAAAGAACTTCAGAACTTATTGAGCATTTTAAAAAAATCAATTATTTTGATATAAAATCAGAACTTGAAACTATAAATTTAAAGTTGGAAGTTATTATCAAATGCAATACAGAACTTACATATAAAGAGGTTGAAGAACTTCAACAAAGGGCAGATACGGTCATTACAAAACTTTCAAACCTATGCCACAATAACGATTTGCCCGTAGTTGATTATTATGCTTATGCGTTTAGCGGTAAAAGTTATGAAAGAGGTGCTGAAAAGTTTAATCAAGAAACCGCAAATGTTCAGGTTGTAGAAGAAATTCCGACAGTGAATTTGAAAGAGGTTAAGAAAAATGATTTTAACGAAATAAAAAAACAAATGGAAACATTGTCAAATTCGACAGAATATGTTTCGGATTTGATTAATGAATTTAAATCGTTGAAAGAATTATACGAAAATGTTGAAATTTCGCCTTTACTGAATAAGATTTTGGACATTTTGAATTTAATTCAAAAAGTGTCTACTCCGCTAGAGGACTCTCAATTAGAGGTCTTAATGAATTGTGCAAATTATTGTTTTAAATTTGCGAATAAGGAAAATCCAAGTGAAAATATTGAGTTGTTAATTCAACAATTAAATGTTGTAAAACAATTGATTGAACTTTCAAATCCTGTAGATACAACATCTTTAGAAGTTGCAAAAAGTGAAGATAATGAAATTCAAAAAACTCATAGCGAAAAAATTAGTACGAAGGCTTTGAAAGATTTTTCAAAAATATTGAATTCAGGCGAAATAAAAACACTTCATGTTGAGTCGACTAAACTCGATGCAATGGTTAATCAACTTGGCGAATTGATTTCAACAAAAATAAAAACAACGAAGCGATTTAGTAAAGTTTCAAGTGTAGCAAGAGATTTGGAAGAATGGCAAAAGGATTTTTCAAAAATTTTGCAACACATAAGACTTTATGATAAGAAAAACTTTAAATCAGATTTAAAAATGGATAGTTCAAATGTTTTTGTTAAACAGTTTATTGAATTAATGTTAGAACAAAATAAAAAATTGACATCTATTGTCGCTGATTTTAATCAACTTCAACGAGCAAATCTCGAAGATGATATGAAAATGCGTGTATTAATTGATGATTTTGGTGCAATGGTTAAAAATATAAGAATTTTACCACTTGCGACAGTTTTTCATCTTTTTGGCAGAATGGTTCGTGATATTGCAAAAGAAAGCGGAAAACAAGTTGAATTAAAAGTTACAGGCAGTGAAACGAGTGCTGATAAAAAAATTATTGAAGAAATTAAAAATCCCTTGATTCATATTATTAGAAATTCTATTGACCATGGTATCGAAATCCCTGAACGTCGTGTGGCATTGGGTAAAGACCCTGTTGGTCATATTCAAATTAATGCAAAACTTGAAGATAATCATATTCAAATTGAGGTAATTGATGATGGACAAGGGTTTAATATCGAAAAAATTAAGGAAAAGGCTGTAAGTAAAGGTTTTTATACAGAAAAAGAAATAGAAACAATGTCCGAACAAGAAATTTTTAATATAGTTTTTCTTGCCGGATTTTCAACGGGTGATGAGGTTACAAATATCTCAGGACGTGGAGTTGGAATGGATATTGTTAAATCTAAAATTGCACAACTTAATGGTACAGTGAATATTGTTTCTGAATTTAATAAAGGTACAAAAATTCAGATTAATCTTCCGGTTACAATGGCAACAATGTCTGCGTTTGTTATTCAAACAAGCAGTCAAACTTTTGCAATTCCGATGTCTGCAATAAATACGATTATTTGTAAGAAAAAAGAGGAACTTATTCAAAATCAGGATAAATTAAGTTTACTTTATAATAATAAAAATGTTCCGTTATTTAATTTGTCTGATATTTTAGGACTTTCTCAAACAAGTGAAATATCTGTGTTAAAAACAATTTTAATTTTAGAAATTGCAAATCAAAATGTTGGAATTATTGTAGATAAACTGTTAGGTGAGCAAGAAATTTTGCATAAGAATTTAGAACCTCCGTTGCACAAAATAAAAAATATTTCAGGTGTAACAACTCTTGCATCGGGCGAAACTTGTTTGGTTTTGAACGCATTGGATTTGATGAAAAATGCAACTCATTCGCCTGTTATAAAAATGGTGAAAACTCCGTCAATTGTTGATAAAAATTCATTTTTGAAAAATAAAAAGATTTTAATTGTAGATGATTCTTTGACAATAAGAACTTTGGAAAAAAATATTTTAACGACTGTGAATTTTTACGTAGAAACGGCAAAAAATCCGATTGAAGCATTGAAATTAATGAAATATGTTCAGTTTGATTTGATTATAACTGATATTGAAATGCCGGAAATAAATGGCATAGAGTTTTTGTCAAAATTAAAATCCAATGAAACTTATGCAAAAATTCCTGTTGTTGTGATGAGTTCGCTTTTAGATGAAAAAACTAAAAAAGAATGTGTTTCTTTAGGTGCAGAAAATTTCATAACAAAAGGAGATTTCAAACAAAATTCCTTTGTTGATGAAATCTCTTCAATACTTTTAAAATCTTTGAATTAAATATTTGTTTCAGGTGGAACGTAATCTGGTTTTTCTTCAGATTTCAAAGGTCTAATCAAAATTACATAACGCATATTTAGTTGTAAAAAGTCTAATTTTTCAGTTTCACCTTGTCTATCTTTATATGTGATTTCACAATCTTTTACTGCGATAAAGTTTTTATTTGCTTTATTTAACAAATCGCTTAAAAAACGATTTTTCTTAGAAAATCCTATGTTGAAAACTGTACCTCTAACTTCGTAGTCTTCAGTTACAATTAAAACGTCTTCTTTACTTGCTGAACCTAAACCGAACATATATTGCTCCTTTATCTTCTTAATCCATTTTGCTGTTAATATATTAATACTTTTTTAAATCATTTCAACCATCTAAAAAGATGATTTTGCAATATGATTAAAATTTAAAATTTAAAATGTAAAATGTAAATGTAAATGTAAATGTTTGTAAAAAGGCTGGTACTTTTGACAAAATCAGTGATAATCGTTAATCTGATAGAATAGGTTAGAATAGCCGTATTGCGACAAGTTTTAAAATTTGTTATAATGAAAAGCGTATAATAAATTTTGGAGTATTGATTATGAAAAAGATGATAGCATTTACATTGGCGGAAACTCTTATTGTAATGGGTATTATCGGTATTGTTTCAGCCTTGACTTTACCAAACTTGAATTCATCAACCGGTGAAAAAGAAAAAGTTGCTAAAGTTAAAAAGATTTATCAAAATCTTGAAGATGCAATCGGTCGTGCTCAAGCGGTTTATGGACCTGTTAGCGAATGGTTCATAAATGATTCAACAACAACTGCTCAAGCAACACGTTTTGGTGATAGAGTAACTGAATTTATGAAAGTGTCTAAAAACTGCGGTGTTACAACAAATCAAAAATGTTTTTCTAATTCAAATGTAACTTATTTAAGTGGTTTAAGTACTATAACTCACCCAGATACTAATGGTTCTGCTTATAAATTTGTCCTAGCAGATGGAACATCAGTTGCTATTGCAATGTCTTCTGGTAGTTATTATGTTTACTTTAACATAGATGGTCCAAAAGGAAAAAATAAAATAGCATATGATGTCTTTTCTGTAGAAGGTAATGTAAACGGTGATCCAATTAGTATACCAAGTAATATTTATATTGGTAGATTTTTAACAACAGGTCAAGGGGAAGATGCAACGGCTTGGGTCGTTAATTATGACAATATGGATTACCTAAAAGCAGGCACTGACGGTAAATGTAAAAATAGTAATGTAACTCTTAATGCTATGGCAAATCCGCCTGTAACAAGTTGTAAATAGTAAAAAATACAAAGAATAAAAAATCGGGCGGTTGATAAAATCAACCGCCCGATTTTTGTTTAATTTTAATTATTCATTAATTGCATCTTGGCAATCAGGACAAATGCCGTCTGCGTTTAATTCACGATATTTCCAGCAACGGCAACATTTTTCGCCTTTTGCTTTTGTAACCCAAACAGTTGTGTTTTCTTCTGTATATTCATTCAATACGTCTGCCGGTTTTTCATCGGCAACTACCGCTTGAGATGTGATAAAGATATTGCAAAGTTCGTTTTCGCAAGATTTCAACAAGTCTTTATTTGTGTCATCTTTTACATAAACCGCAACTTCTAAAGAACTTCCAACTTTTTTATCTGCTCTTAATGGTTCAATCGCTTTTGTTACGATTTCACGAATTTTTAAGATTTTTGCAAACTCTTGTTCAAGTTCAGGATTATTCCATTCTTCTTTTATTTCTGGCCAAGAAGAAAGTAAAATACTGTCTAATCCGCCTCTTTGATTTTCAGGAACATTTTGCCAAATGTCTTCTGCTTGGTGAGGCATTACCGGCATGATTATTCTAACCAATGCTTGTAAAATTTCAAACAACACTGTTTGACAAGCCCTGCGAGAAAGTGATTTTTTACCTGATGTATATAATCTATCTTTTACAATATCAAGGTAGAATGAACTTAAATCAACTGCCGCAAAGTTTTGTAGGCATTGGAAGTATTTATAAAATTCATAACCTTCAAATGCTTCAGTTACATTTTCTATTAATTGATATAATTTATATAGTGCAAATTTATCAAGGTCTTTAAGGTCTTTGTAATCTACGTAATCTTTTTCAGGTTCAAAATCAAATAAATTACCGATTAAGAAACGGGCAGTATTTCTGGTTTTCTTAAATATTTCTGCAAGTTGTTTAACGATATTATCACCGATTTTAATATCGTTTCTGTAATCAACAGATGCTGCCCAAAGTCTTAAGATGTCAGCACCATAATTTTTTATAATATCATCAGGTCTAATATAGTTACCTAAAGATTTTGACATTTTTCTTCCGTCTTCACCGAATACGAAACCATGTGTCAAAACTTGTTTATAAGGTGCAATGCCTTGTGTTGCAACTGAGGTTAATAATGAAGATTGGAACCAACCTCTGTGTTGGTCAGAACCTTCTAGGTACATATCAACCGGAGTGTGATTTAATTCATCAGAACGTTTTTCAACAACTGCTCTCCAAGATACCCCAGAGTCAAACCAAACGTCCATAATGTCGTTTTCTTTACGGAAGTGAGTTTTTCCGCATTTTGGACAAACAAATCCTTCCGGCATAAGTTCTTTTTCTGAATATTTAACCCAAGCATCTGAAGATTCTTTTTCAAACATTTTTGCTACGTGTTCAATTGTTTCATCTGTAACAATAACTTCGCCACAATCCTCACAATAGAATACAGGAATTGGAACACCCCATGCACGTTGACGAGAGATACACCAATCTGTACGACCCTCAACCATGTTTGAAATTCTTGCTTCACCTGATGCAGGAATGAATTTAACTTTTTTAATTTCTTCTAATGCTTTATCTCTGAATTTTTCAACTTTTACAAACCATTGTGGAGTTGCTCTGTAGATTACAGGTTTTTTACATCTCCAACAGTGTGGGTAACTGTGTTGAAGGTCAGAGGCAGAAAGCAATGCCCCACAATCTTTTAATTTGTCGATTACAATAGAATTTCCTTTGTAATAAGGTATACCTGCTAAGTCGCCTGCTTCTTCAGTCCAAATACCTTTTGAATCAAGAGGTGAGTAAACTCCGATTTTGTATCTGCAACAAACTTCGTAGTCTTCCAAACCATGTCCGGGGGCTGTGTGAACAGAACCTGTACCGGCATCTAGTGTAACGTGTTCTCCGCAAAGAATTGGAGATTTTCTATCATACAATGGGTGAACAGGAGTTAAGTTTTCTAGGTCTTGACCTTTGCAAGTACCTAAAACTTTGATATTTTCTTCTTTCCAGTCAACATCTTTTAAGAAGTTTGCCAACAATTCTGTTGCTGCATAATAAATATCATTGTTGTATTCAAAGAATGTATATTCAAATCTTGGGTGAACACTGATTGCTAAGTTTGACGGAATTGTCCAAGGAGTTGTTGTCCAAATTACCGCATACATATCTTTGTCTGTTAAGAAATCAAATTTTTCTTTTAAAGTTTTTGTACTTTCATCATCAAATTTAAATCTTACGTAAATTGAAGTTGCTGTATGGTCTGCATATTCAACTTCTGCTTCTGCTAATGCAGTTTCGCAAGAGGCACACCAATAAACAGGTTTTAAACCTTTTTCGATGTAACCTTTTTTATACATTTCTCCGAAAACTCTTACTTGTTCTGCTTCGTATTCAGGATTAATTGTCAAATAAGGATTTTCCCAATTACCTAAAACGCCAAGTCTTTTGAATTCTGATTCTTGACCTTTCAAACTGTTGTGTGCAAATTCTCTACATTTTGCTCTTAATTCAGTAGGAGTAACTGCGTTACGTCCTCCTTCAATAGTTTTTACAACTTTATTTTCAATAGGTAAACCATGTCCGTCGTATCCGGGAACATAAGGTGCATAGTAACCTCTTTGAGATTTGTATTTGATTAAAATATCTTTTAAAATTTTATTTAATGCTGTACCAACATGGATTTTTTCAGAACTTAAATATGGAGGGCCATCGTGCAATATGAAAGCGTTTGCTTTATCTTTGTTTTCTAGCATTTTGTTGTAAATATGTTTTTCTTCCCAAAATTTTTGTGTTTCAGGTTCTTTTTTTGTTGCGTTTGCACGCATTTCTAATGTGGTTTTTGGTAAATTAAGAGTATCTTTAAACTCTTTTTTTTCGTTTTCGGTCATTTTTTAAATTATCCTTTATGTGTTTTATCTAGTAGTAATTAATTCGTGTTCCTCTTTTTCTGTTTTTTTAGATGCAAAATATGCCAGAAGTTGTTTTCTTCGTTTACCTTTAGAAAGATATCTTTGCATTTTTTCATCATCAAATTGACCTTCCCAACGAGCGATTACAACAGTCGCAACGCAGTTACCGATAAGGTTTGTTGTTGTTCTACCCATATCTAAGATATGGTCTATACCAAGCAAGATTGCAACCCCGATAATCGGATAATTGAATGTAGTTAATGTGCCGGCAAGTACAATTAACGATACTCTAGGAACACCGGCAATACCTTTACTTGCGAACATCAATGCAAGCATAATTACAAGTTGTTGTTCAAGATTTAAGTTAATTCCGACAAGTTGTGTTGAGAATAAAACTGCCATTGCAACACCAAGTGTAGAACCGTCAAGATTGAAAGTATAACCTGTAGGCATTACGAATGATACAATATTTCTTGGAACACCAAACTTTTCCAAAATCTCCATTGATTTTGGTAATGCTGCTTCCGAACTGGTTGTTGTGAATGCCAATAAAATTTGGTCTTTTAATGCGTTCATAAATGACCAGAAAGGTATTCTTACAAATCTACAAATGCTGTACAATACAACACAAATAAAGATTGCAATTGCTGAATATAAACAGAAAATTACTTTTGCATAGTTTTTCAAAATGCCGATACCGTTTGCACCGATTGCTGAAGAAACAGCACCGAAAATACCTATTGGTGCAAAATACATAACGTATTCTGTGAATTTAAACATTATTTTTGCAGTTGAATTTAATACGTCTAAAACAGGTTTTCCTGCTTTACCAACTGCACAGATTGCAATTGAGAAGAAGATTGAAAAGATTACGATTTGAAGTAAGTTGCCGTCAGCCATTGCTTTTACAACAGATGTTGGGAACATTCCAATAATCATGTCGCTTATAGAATTGTTTGGATTGATTGTTGCCATATGTTGTGCTGCTTGCATATCATGAGCACTTGCAATAACTGTACCAAAACCTTCTCCCGGTTGCATAATATTACCCATTGCTAAACCGATAACCAATGCAATTGTTGAAACAATTTCAAAATAGATGATTGTTTTTAAACCAATTTTACCAAGACTTTTGATATCCCCATGTCCTGCAATCCCAACAACAAGAGTTGAGAATAATAATGGTGCAATAATCATTTTAATCATGTTTAAAAAGATTTTTGCCAAAGGTGCTGTTTTTACGGCTAAAGTTGGACATAACCAACCAAATAAAATACCTAGTATTAACGCACCAAATATAAACGTAGTTAAACCTGATTTTTTCAAATTTCAATTCCTCACTAATCTTATAAACATGATTATATTATAAAAATACATAAATTTTATTCATCTTGATATTATTTTAACATTAATGTAAAGAGAACACTTTTTATTTTTTAGATTATTGAAATAACGTAGTATTTTTGCAATAAAAAAGGCTAAATAGATTTTTTCTATTTAACCTTTTTTGTTAAGTGATTATAACTTTTGAGTTATGAATTAGTCATCAGCGTGTCCGGCAGTTCCTAATACATCTCTCATTTTGTGCATTACCATTTCTTTAACGGCAGTTCTACCAGGTCCCATGTATTCACGTGGGTCGAATTTTTCAGGGTGTTCAATGAAGAATTCTCTGATAGTTGAAGTCATTGCTAAACGTAAGTCTGTATCAATGTTGATTTTAGCAACACCATGTTTAGATGCATAGTTCAACATATCTTCCGGAACACCTTGTGCGTCAGGTAAGTTACCACCGAATTTGTTACATTTTTCAACAAATTCTTTAGGAACTGAAGATGAACCGTGAAGAACGATTGGGTAATTAGGGTAACCTGCTTCTGCCAAAGCATCTTTGATTTCTTTTAATCTGTCGAAGTCTAATTTTGCTTCACCTTTGAATTTGTAAGCACCGTGTGAAGTACCGATAGCGATTGCTAATGAATCACAACCTGTTTGTTTAACAAATTCAACTGCTTCTTTAACATTTGTATATTTAGCATCTTTATCTGATACTTTAACATCATCTTCAACACCTGCTAATTTACCAAGTTCTGCTTCTACAGAAACTCCTCTTTCGTGAGCGTATTCAACAACTTTTTTAGTTACTGCTACGTTTTCTTCGAATGGGAATCTTGAACCATCAATCATAACTGATGAGAAGCCACCGTCGATACATGCTTTACAAATTTCGAAGTCTGCACCATGGTCTAAGTGTAATGCGATTGGAACTGTAGTTGTTGCCAATGCTGCTTCTACTAATTTGATTAAATATGTTTGATTAGCATATTTTCTTGCACCTGCTGATACTTGTAAAATAATTGGTGAACGAGTTTCTTCTGCTGCTTCTGCAATACCTTGAAGAATTTCCATGTTGTTTACGTTGTAAGCACCAATAGCATAACCGCCAGCCAATGCTTTTTTGAACATTTCGCCTGTTCCTACTAATTTTCTTTCACTCATTTGAGTTCTCCTTTTTTATGAAGTTATCTACACGAATAATTTTATTACAAAAAACAAAATGTGCAAGATGTATAACTTTCTAAAATTATTAAAATATCCTCTAAATATATGATGTTACTTTTGACTTATACACTTATGCTAGATACGGGTAATAATATGATTACTGGGGAATTATTTGGGGAATGACAGAAGCATTAACTACAACTTCAGATGAATTATTTAGACAATTCAATTGGTATTGCGACTTTTTTACCAATCCGATTTTGAATGCTTCTTGTGATTTTTTGGCTAAAAATCTTGAAATTAAATTAGTTTCTGTTAGTAAAAATTTAAACGTTTTATTTCAAGAGGATAGTTTTTTCGTAACCAAAATTAAAATTGACCCGCAAACTGAAATGTATATAAGATGTTCGGGACAGGCGGTAAATACGATTTTAACAAACGCTTTAGGCCCTAAAAAGAATTTTGATATTAATAAAATTACTGAACTTGAAGCAAAATTGATAACTGCTTTTAACGATAATGTTTATAACTTTATAACATCGTCTTTCAATAATTTGGGACAACATCAAAGTAGAAAATTTGATATTACGCATTTGACATTTTTTGTCAAAGATTCTGAAACAAATCTTTCGGGTAAATTTATTGTGTCTTTTCCAAGTCAATTAGTTTTGCCTGAAGAAGTTCAATGTCAAGAATCTAAATTTTCTTTAGAATTTTTCAGCCACAGTTTGGTTGAAGTTGATTTAAAAATTGGTACAACAAGTTTTTCTGTTGGAGATTTGAAAAGTCTTGAGCCAGAGGACATTGTTGTATTAGATAACAGCAATATTCAAAATATGATTATTTGCTATAAAGGCTATGAAAAAGAGATTAGAATTACTCCAAATCCTGCCTTAATAATTTCTGTAGATAATAGTGAAGGAGATGAAGATATGACACAAAGTTTGCCTGAAAATCTTTGGGATAGCATTCAGGTAGAAATGGGTGCTGAATTTGATAAAGTAAAGGTTTCGCTTGGCGAATTGAAAAATATTGAACAAGGTCTTGTTGTTGATGTAGGTTCTGTTTACAACAATAATATTACTTTGAAAGTAGAGGAAAAAGTCATCGCAACCGGTGAATTGGTTATTGTAAATGAAAGATATGGCGTAAAAATCAATAAAGTTTTTGCTGAGCCAAAACCTTTAGACGTTCAACCTCAACAACAAATGATGGGCGAGCAAATGCCTCAAGAACAATATATGAACGATGAAATGCCACCTCACGAGATTGATGATGAACATGTTGATGAAATGATGCCTGAGCAAGTTCAACAAGAACAAGTTGGTGAAGATGCTGATTTTGATTACAGCGACTTTGAATTAGAAGATGAAGATATTTAGGTTAAACGAGGTAAAATGGGACATTACATAGTAAGTTTCGCAGTATATACAATGGCAATGATAGGCTTAATTTGCTTTGCCTTATTTGTTTATAAAAAATTTGCATCTACTGCGGTTGCGACAAAACGTAAAGGTTTATTAAAAGTTGAAGATGTTCTTGGACTTTCGCCCAGAAAAACATTATATATTGTACGTGCAGGTAAAGAAAAATTTTTAATTGCTTGTGATTTAGATAGAACAACTTTAATCTCAAAATTAGATATGAACGACAGTTCGGCGATTGAATTAGATGAAATAGACAAAGCAAACTTTGATTTGCAAAGAATGAATTAAAAGTAAGAAGGAAGAAGTATGGCAGACGTTTTTAAAGATATAAATCCCGTTATACAAATGCTTTTGGTAATGTCGATGTTTTCGATTTTACCTTTTGTCTTTGCTTGTATGACAAGTTTTTTGAGATTTATTATTGTATTTTCAATGCTAAAAACTGCGATGGGTACTCAATCAGTTCCACCATCAATTGTAATTATTGGGTTATCAATGATTTTGACATTCTATACAATGGGACCTGTATTTCAACAATGTTATGAACAAGGTCAAGTACCTTACAAACAAACAAAAAATTTGATTGTTGCGATTGAACAAGGTTCAAAACCTTTAAAAGAGTTTATGTTAAAACAAACGAGAGAAACAGATTTGGCTTTCTTTGTTGAATTATCGGGTAATGACAGACCTGAAACTCCTGATGAGTTAACAATTTGGCAAGTTGCACCTGCGTATATTATCAGTGAATTAAAAACTGCATTTGAAATTGGTTTTATCGTATTCGTGCCATTTATCGTATTAGACCTTGTTGTAGCGAACATCTTGCTTGCTTTAGGTATGTTCATGTTATCTCCAACAATTATTTCGTTACCGTTTAAACTGCTTGTATTTATTGCTGTTGACGGTTGGGCATTGATTGTTCAGGGGCTTGTACAAAGTTATAACTAGTAAAAAGGAAAAACGCTTATGGAAATGTTAATGGAATATATGGCAAGAGGATTTGTCGTAATGTTATCAATATCAATGCCTTGCGTACTTGTAGCCGCCGGTATTGGTCTTGTTGTCGGTATTTTGCAAGCAGTAACTCAAGTTCAAGAACAAACAATTGCCGCTGCACCAAAAATCTTGGCTGTATTTATGGTAATCGTTATTGGCGGGGTTGGTTTTGTTAGAATTTTGACAAACTTATTCACTGACGGTATGGCTCTTGCTTTTAATGTTGTGCCTAAAAATGACAGTTACGTTTTGCCACCTGATTATTACAAATACACAAGACCTTTTGCGAATGAAATGAAAGAAAATTTTAAAGAACCTGACAAAGACAGTTTTAAACGTATGACTCAAGGTAAACCAAGTTCTTTGGGACAAAAAGCAAAAACTTTTCAACGTTATGACAAAGCACCGGGGGTTATGCAACCAAAAACTGATTTAATGGAAACTTCAAGAATTTTACAAAATAATAATAGGTAAAGTTGATGAAAAAAATTTGTTTGTTTACAATTTCATTAATCTTATTAGGCTGTCAAAATACAAGTTTGGCAGTTAATAACGATTACTTAAAAAACGTAAACAAAATTGAAAAATATTTAATTTCTGAAAATGCTTTTCCGATTTATCAAAATTATGTAATTTTTAGCAAAAAACCTGTAAAAAAAATAACTTCAAGTGATTATTCTATTGTGAATTCTTATGTTATGACGACTATTGATAATGTTAGAGATACTATAATTATCGAGGCTCGTTCTTTGGGTTCTGCAAAATTAAGTGTGATAGTAGATAATCAAAACTTAGTAATAAATGTAACTGTAAAAAAAGATAAAACAATTGTAGAAACAGATTCAGATTTATTTGAGGTTATATCTCTTGATGTGCCTAATGAAATCTCAAATATGGAGGGTGTTTAGGGTATGGAAACTTTTATCCTGCAAATGAATTCCCTGATTCCCGGATTTGTTGAAAATATGAGTGCGGGAATAATCATTTTTGCCAGAATGATGGGTTTTGTTAGATTTGCCCCTGTTTTGAACAGAAAAGAAATTCCCAGTTTGGTGAAAGTCGGTCTGGCTTTTTTGTTAACTATAATTTTTATAATGTTATTACACCCAAAAGGTATGCCTGAACATGGAGATTTGTTATTGTCAATTATCTTGAATCTTGCTGTTGGTGCAATGATTGGTTATATGGCTCAACTAATCCTTGCAGCAATTGAGGCTGGTGGTGATATGATTAACATGCAAATGGGTTTATCTTCTGCAATGGTTTTAGACCCAACAACATCAAGCCAAGTTTCTTTGCTGGGCAAATTCTTTGGTATTTTAGGAATTGTAGTTTTCTTGAAAATAGGTGGTGCATATTGGCTGTTTCAAGCATTTGAAAGAAGTTTTGATATTTTTCCTATATATTCTACAAGTGTGCCTTTGGCAAAAATTGTAAATATGGATTATTTGATTAGTATGTCATCAAATGTTTTGTATATGGGGCTTCAAATAGCATCTCCGGTGCTTTTGGCAACTTTAGGACAAGATATTATTCTTGGTGTAATTTCAAAAACTGCACCTCAAGTAAACGTTTTCCAATTATCATTCCTATTTAAACCTGTTTTTGGTGCGGCAATCTTGATTTGGATTATGCCAATGCTTTTGAATGTAATTAACGATTACTTCATGACATTTTCTCATATTCTTTAGAAGATTTATACGGTAAGAAAGGCGGATTTGCTTTGCAAATCCGCCTTTCTTCTTTTAACACTACATGTATCTTGCAGGAACTGCCGGTGATACTACCTTTTTCATATTTCCGTTCACTATAATTTTTGTTTGTGAATGTTGTTGAGGTGCTTGTTGAATGTAAGAATTTGGGTTTACATAAACAGGTTTAGCCTCAGAATAAACAGGTTTTTGTTGTACAGGGCGTTGTTGTGCTTGTTCAATACTTTGTTGAACTTGAGCATATTTTTGTCTTTGTTGTGCAAGGTATGCTTGTTGTTGTGCGTATGCTTGTTGTTGTGCTGCAAATTTTTGAGCCAAAGTTTGTCTTTGAGGCTTTTGTTGCACTTGTGGTTGAGGTTGTGCAAAAGTTTGTTGTTGTGTGAATGTTTGTTTTGTTTGATAACATGCTTGTTGATAAATTTGTGGATTTGGTTGCGGGGTTTTTACTTGAGCAAAAACTTCCGGCTTCATGTCCAATGTTTTTCTTTTTAAATCGCATAATCCAACGCAAACAGAATTGTCATTAAAAAAATCTTTCAAAAATTGTTCCATAATCTTATTCCTCTTTTCTCTTATTTGTTATATAATGTGTTTAATAATAATTTTTTAAAAGTCAATATTTTTTAAAAGGAGTATAAAATTATGGCAAAAATTACAAAAGAAATGGGTATTATGGATATTGTACAAAGTTATCCTGAAACCGTTGAAGTATTTCAAAAATTCGGCATGGGTTGTATTGGTTGTGCCGCAGCACACTTTGAAAATTTAGAAGCAGGTGCAAAAGTTCATGGTATCGATATTGATGCTATGGTTAACGCTATGAATGAAGTTGTAGGAGAATAAATTAATGACAGTATGGCAATTATGCTTATGTGTCGGTTTGATTCTATTAATAACTGAAATTTTTGTGCCGTTTACATTCTTTTTGAGTATGTCAATCGGTGCATTTATTACGGCAATTGTTGCAGTATGGATAACTTCTACAACAGTTTTGGCAATTACATTTACAGTAATGTCAATATTGTCGTTATTAATATTCAGACCTTTTTTGGCAAAATATCAAAAAACTTCTAAAGAAGATGAAACCGGTATCGACGGAAAATATATTGGTAAATTGGCAAAAGTTTTGAAAAGAATTGATAAAAATTCAGGTGCAATTTCAATATATGGCGAACGTTGGGAAGCACGTTCAATTGACGATGAGGTTTTTGAAGAAAATTCAGAAGTTGAAATAGTTAAAAATCAAAGTTTAGTAATGTACGTTAAAAAGAAATAAGGAGAAAATTATGTGGTTAATAATGCTACTTGTTTTAGCGGTAGTTTATGTGATTAAAGGGGTTGTCATTGTACAACAAATGGAAGAAGTTATTATTGAACGTTGGGGTAAGTACAACAGAACTCTTACTCCGGGGTTGAACTTTATTATTCCGTTCGTAGATACTCCTTGTGGAATTACTTGGAAGATTTCGCAAAAGGGTATTGACGGTCAAACTTATTCATATACAAAAATTATGACAAAAATTGACAAACGTGAAACTGTTTACGATTTTCCAAGACAAAATGTAATTACAAAAGATAACGTAACAATCAGTATTAATGCTTTGTTATACTTCCAAATCGTTGATTCAAAATCAGCAGTTTACGAAATTACAAACCTAATTGATGCAATTGAAAAACTTACACAAACAAACTTACGTCAACTTGTTGGTCAATTGGATTTAGATGAAACTCTTATTTCTCGTGATAAAATTAACCACGAATTGAGAGAAATCTTAGATGAAGCAACAAACAAATGGGGTGTTAAAGTTAATCGTGTAGAATTGCAAGATATTAATCCACCAGCGGATATTCAAGCAGCAATGGAAAAACAAATGAAAGCAGAACGTGAAAAACGTGCAGTAATTCTTGAATCAGAAGGTCAAAAGCAATCTGCAATTTTAAAAGCACAAGGTGAAAAAGAAGCCGCAATTAATAAAGCAGAGGGTGAAAAACAAGCATCAATTCTTAAAGCAGACGGTATTGCAAAAGCAAGAGTTTTGGAAGCAGAAGGTGAAAAACAAGCGATTGAAATGATTATCGATGCAATTGGTGAAAAAGGTAAACCTGATCAATATTTAATTGCAATGAAATACTTGGAAACATTAAAAGGAATTACAAGCGGTCAAGACAATAAAGTTGTTTATATGCCTTATGAAGCAACCGGTATTTTAAGTTCAGTTGACGGTATTAAACAAATGTTTGACGCTACAAAATAGTTAATTATCGGCGACCGATTTTCAATCGGTCGCCTTACATCAAGAAAAATAAAATAATAAAAAGGGCGAAGCCATTTCACGGCTTCGCCCTTTTGTTATAAATATCATTAGTTTAATGTACAGACTTTTTTGTGCCTCATGTTAAAATAAAAGGCAAGTACATTGAAAAATTGATTTAGCAGGTGGTTACCCAAATCCTTTTTAAATGGTGGTTCTTACACCAAGAAAGGGGTGATGCCTATGGTAAAAGCAAAAATGCTAATAATCCTTTTTGTAATATCCTTATTATTTAAAATGGAAAAACTAGCACTTATAATTGCAATCCTAGTGCTAGTTTCATAACTGAAACAGGGTATTAAATATCGGTGAAACCGATAGCCACCTGCTATATTTATATTATAACTTATTTTCAAAAATTTTCAACCCTTATTCTAAATTCAAAATTCAACAGACTTTTTACTTTTAATCAGCAATAAAATGCTTTAATTTATTGCTAATTAATCTATTTTACAATTTTTGTTTACTGTGATAAGATTTAGAAAAAAGGAGAAAATAAAAATGGCAAGACTTGTAAGACCAACTTGGGCTATCAGATGTACTCAATCTAGTTGCAGAACTTTA
Source organism: uncultured Candidatus Melainabacteria bacterium (assembly GCA_934717745.1). Taxonomy (GTDB): domain Bacteria; phylum Cyanobacteriota; class Vampirovibrionia; order Gastranaerophilales; family Gastranaerophilaceae; genus UBA6984. The sequence goes on from CAKUZB010000009.1 coordinate 65,341, forward strand.
TTTGAAGTAGCAGTTCTTGAAGACGGAAAACAACAAGAAGTTGTATGCCCAAACTGTGGTGAACACTATGTTTACCCAATTACAAAAGAAGACGAAGAAAAATAGACAAAATTTTTTACAAAATCAAATTAAGTTATGTTTTTCAACGGTACAGAAAAACGCTATAATCAATTTAGCGAATATTTAAAGCAAAAATTCGGTGTCAAGGTTTATAAAATAACTCTTGATGCCGGTTTTTCATGTCCAAATAGACAAGACGGCAAAAAAGGTTGTATTTATTGCGATGCCGGTGGAAGTTTTTCTCAATCTCACTCTGCAAATATGTCAATAAAAGAACAACTTGATTTTGGTGCAACTTATTTGACCGAAAGATTTAAGGCAGTTAAATATATGTCTTATTTTCAATCTTTTTCAAACACATATAAACCGGTTGAAGAACTAAAAGCGATTTATGATGCATCATTAGACCACCCGAATATTATCGGAATTTCGATTGGCACTCGTCCTGATTGTGTTGATGAAGAAAAATTAGATTTGATTGCCGGTTATAAAGACAAATGGGAAACTTGGATTGAATACGGACTTCAATCAATGCATAACAAAACTCTTGAAAGAATTAATCGAGGTCATGATTTGGATTGTTTCTTAAGGGCTTATGAAAAGACTAAAGAACGTGGCATAAACACTTGCGTGCATGTAATTTTTGGCTTGTGGGAAACCCATGAAGAAATGATGGAAACAATCAAATTGTTGGCGAAATTAAAGGTTGACGGTCTTAAACTTCATATGATTTGTGGTCTTAGAGGTACAGAATTAACAGAAATGTATAAACGTGGCGAATTTGAGTTTATGGACGAAATGGAATATGTAAACCTTTGTTGTGATGCAATTGAATTATTACCACCTGAAACTACATTACATAGAATTGCCGGAAGTGGTTTAAAATCAACACTTGTAGAACCAAAATGGATTGGTAAAAAGTTTGAGTGTTTGAATAAAATTGATGCAGAACTTACAAGACGTGATTCTTGGCAAGGTTCAAAGTATGAAAATCTAATCAAACTTAAATAAATCGCTCAACTTTACGTTTAATGCATTTGCAATTTTAATTATGGTGTCAAGAGAAGGTTTTGAAAAACCTACTTCAATTTTGCCGATAAAATTAATGCCCATATCAATTTTATCTGCAAGTTTTTGTTGGGTAAGTCCAGTTTCCTTGCGATATTTTTTAATGTTTTGACCAAGTTTTACATAAACATTTTCATTCATACGTATAGTATGTACGTAAATAAACATTAAATATACGTTCTGTCTGTACGTGTTTGTGCTAATATAAATTTATGGAACAAGATGAAAAAGATTTTTTAATAAGTATTTTGCAAGATGTTTGTGAGGCTAAAAGTTTGACAAATGTTTTAAAAACTTGTGTTTATAACAGCATAGATGAATTAAATTCTAGAGATATAGAAAATTCTTTAGAAATTTGATATACAAAAATTTCAAATATTGAAATAAGTTTAGATAAGTTTATTGATTAGTAAAATTAAAAATTTTAGTTGATATAACTTATTCCATTTTTGCAGAATTTAGAGTATAATTTTGCTATGGATAAGAAAGTTATTTCAACAAACAGAAAAGCGTTTCACGATTTTCTTATATTTGATAAATTTATTGCGGGGCTTGTTTTGACGGGAACAGAAATTAAATCAATTCGAGCAGGGCAAATAAATTTGAAAGACAGTTTTGCAAAGATTGAAAAAGGCGAAGTTTTCTTGTATAATTGTCATATCTCAAAGTTTGAGCAAGGTAACAGGTATAATCACGAACCTGAAAGAACCAGAAAACTTCTTCTAAATAAAAAAGAAATCCTTAAAATGGAAGGAAAAATCAAAAAAGAAGGTTATACAATTGTCCCACTGGAAGTTTTTTTAACAAGAGGTTATGCGAAACTCGAAATTGGTTTAGCAAAAGGTAAAAAACTTTACGATAAACGAGAAGATTTGACTAAAAAAACTCAAAATAGAGATATTCAAAGAAAACTTAAAAATTACTAAAGGTATACGATGTACAGAAAAGAAGATGTTTTAAGAAAATTGAACGCAGATAATTATTATATTGATACTCGTTCTATGGAAAATTTTATCAGAGATTGGAATATTGACCCGATTTATGAAGCGAAAGACGGTACAATTTTTTATGATGATATTGCAATTTTTAAACTTAAAAAGGGTATAAGTTTAAAATCTCAAGGGTACAACAATGAGCAAATTTGTTATCGTATACATAAAACACCTCTTGAAATGCCAGAACAAACAGAAGAAGAAATTAAATCAACCGCATTAGAGGAGGTTAAATCTCAAGCCCCTGAGGTTAGAAATGTAACATTGAACGTTACTAATCAGACATTGCAAATGCTTGCAGAGGCAGTTGCATCAAAAATTACAGACGATATAAAAAATCATATTGACACTTCTCAATTTGCAGAAAAACTTGTTGAGGCGGGTGTTTATAAAAAGGATAACGAAATTTTAGCAAAACAAGTCGCAGAATTAATTGCAGATAATAAAAAACTTGCAAAAAGAGTAGCAGATTTGGAAGATTCAAAACGTTCTTTTTGGAAAAGAATATTTGAGTAGCCCGAGCAGAGGCACGAGCGAAGCGAGAGGTGAACAAGAGTCAACGGAAACGTTGAGTTTTCGTTGCGATTGTGAATGTTGCCGTTTAATGCGAGGGCGTATTTGTTGAGCAGAGGTTGTGCAAAAAATGTTAAAAATTCTTTTAAATCATGCTTGACAGTATAATTTTAGCGATAGATAATAAGAATACACAAATAGTATATTAGATAGGTAAATCGTTCATAAAAACTGTAAAACAGTTACGATTCCTGAAAAAGAAAGGGATTTAAAAATGTACGCAATAGTAGAAACAGGCGGAAAACAATACCAAGTAGAAGAAGGTCGTTACGTAGACGTAGAATTACTTGAAGGTGAAAAAGACAGTAAAATCGTATTTGACAAAGTGGTTATGCTTGTAAATGGCAAAAAATCAAAAGTTGGTCAACCATACGTAAAAAACGCAAGTGCTGAAGGCGTTATCTTAGGTCATGACAAAGCAAAAAAAGTTATTGTATACAAACAAAGACCTAAAAAAGGTTACCGTGTAAAACGTGGTCATAGACAAGAATACACAAGAGTTATGATTAACAAAATCAGAACAACTGCTTCAAAAAAATCTGCTGAAACAGTAGAAACAACAGAAGCATAAGGTAAGTAAGTAATACAAAGTTTATAATTAGAAAGCAGGTTAAACATGGCACATAAGAAGGGGATGGGTTCTACCCGTAACGGACGTGATTCCGAAGCACAACGTTTAGGCGTTAAAAAATTCGGCGGTGAAGTAGTTAAAACTGGTAACATCATCGTTCGCCAAAGAGGAACAAAATTCCATCCAGGTAACAACGTAGGTATCGGTAAAGATGACACATTGTTCGCATTAATTGACGGTGTTGTTAAATTTGAACCGCACAGACGTGATAGAAAACAAGTTAGCGTATACGCAACTGAAACAAAATAATTAAATAGAAAAACAAAATCGGCGATTGATTTATCAATCGCCGATTTTTTCGTATGTTAAATTTTTGAAATCTATTTACAACTTGTAACTGTAGCACTCAAAATTTTTCCGTTAGGACATTTGCCTGATGAATCTGTTTTTAAATAATCCATGTTACCATAGTTCATGACCCATTCAGCACATTCTCCATGCCATCCTATACAAGAGGTTGCTGTATTGTAATCAGACCTTTCACGACCCCTTGGAACAAGCCCATTTTCTTCAGTTAGAATGAAGTCAAATTGGTCAAAAGCCTGAACATTTTTTCCTTTATTTGGACCGTCAACGTCTATAAGAAATGTTCCGCAATAGTTCAAAACGTCAGTAGTGTTTAGTTTTTGACAATTATTAGAAACTCCGGAAAATAAAATTGAAGCACCACTTGCCAGAATAAATGTTGGCATTGTGTTATTTTGTTGAATTTTATAAACAAAACAATTATCAGGGTTTGTTGTTCCACAAAATTTTGAAACTTTTAGAAATTCTCTAATTCTTTCAACTACGATTGAATTTGTGTTGTCGGAATTTCCGGCTAGATGCCAAGTTCCAACAGGTCCGTAAACAATTTCTGCACGAGAAATCGCTTCGATTAATTCTGAATATGTTTTTTGCAGGCTAACGACTTTTTCTTTTTCTCCTGTAGAACTATTTAAGTTGGGTAAAGTTAAGGCTGATATAATCCCAATAATACCTATTACAACAAGGGTTTCAGCCAAAGTGAACGCAAAAAATCTTTTCATCTTGTCTATCTCCTAATTTCTCTTTTTAAAACGTAACTGTTATCATTATATCGTATTTTTAACACTTGCTCAACCTCAAAATTTCAAAAATTTAATATTACCATTAAAAATGTCTAAAAATATGTTACCAAAAGTTAAGAAATAGCCTTAATCACAAAGATAGATTAGACTATAAGTGGAAAACTATCACAAAAATAAAGAAAATAGGGATAAAATGAATAAAAACATGCTGAAAAAGGTATTATTTACGCTATTTGCGTTTGTGTTATCAACACCGATTGCAAGTGCAGCATTGTCATTTCCGAATATTAATATCGGAATGCAACAAGCAAATACTCCGCAGGATTTTTCGAATGGGATTCAAATTCTTATTTGGTTGACAATATTAACTCTTGCACCAAGTATTTTTATTATGACAACAGCATTTGTGAGGATTGCGATTGTATTGGCGTTAACTCGTCAAGCATTAGGTGCAGGGTCATTACCGCCAAATCAAATTTTAATCAGTTTGGCATTAATTTTGACATTTTTTGTAATGGCACCAACAATCAATAAGATTAATACAACTGCAATTCAACCATATATGAATAATCAAATTACACAACAAGCCGCACTAGACCGAGGTTTGAAGCCTGTAAGAGCATTTATGTTTGCTCAAACAGACGAAAAGCAACTTGCGTTGTTCATTAAAATGGCAAAAATTGAAAAACCTAGAAACATTGATGATGTTCCGACTTATGTTTTAATTCCGTCGTTCATTATCAGTGAATTGAATACGGCATTCAAAATTGGTTTTGTAATATTTTTACCATTTTTGGTAATTGATATTGTAATTTCAAGTGTACTTGTTTCAATGGGTATGATGTTTTTACCGCCAACGACAATTGCACTGCCATTTAAACTGATTATGTTCGTAATGGTTGACGGTTGGTATTTGATTATAAAATCGTTAGTCGAGGGATTTGCTGCGGCATCTTAGAATTGAGGAAATAAATGAATCAAGATATAGTTATAACACTTCTTCAAAAAATGTTTGTGCTGGTATTGGAATTAGCCACACCGGTATTAGTTGTTGGGGTTGTTGTTGGTTTAGCAGTAAGTATTTTTCAAGCGATTACGCAAATTCAAGAATCAACTTTGACAATTGTTCCAAAAATTATCATTGGAGTTTTGACATTAATTATCCTTATGCCTTGGATGATGAATATGATGATTTCAACAGTAAACGAATTTTTTGATATGATTCCGGGATTGATTAGTTAAATTTAAGAGGTGCTTGTGGATTTTAATTTATTACAAATATTTTCACCGGCGAATATCTTAGTTTTTATGGCAGTTTTTGTTAGAATAAATGGTTTATTCATGGCTGCCCCTCTTTATTCTACCTATCCAATCCCAATTCAGGTAAAAGTTTGGATGGTCGGATTTATTGCATTTATTTTGTATCCGTTTGTGCAAAGACATACTCAGTTTATGATTCCACACGATGTCATTGGATTGACTGTTGTAATGATAAAAGAGTTTGCAATTGGTTATATTATTGGTTTTTGTGCGAATTTAGTTTTTATGGCAGCAGAACTGGGTGCAAATATGTTCTCTATTCAGATGGGTTTGTCTATTAGCCAAGCCTTAAACCCAGCATCAGGAACTACATCACCTATTATCTCGCAAGCATTTACTTTGTTAATAACAATGGTATTTATTGGGCTGAATGCTCATCAATGGTTGCTTTCGGCATTATATAGCAGTTTTTCACATGTTCCTATAGGCTATTCTTTTATATTTGACGGTGCTTTGGTGCAAAAAGTTATTTATATGTCAGGTCAAATGTTTACGATTGCTATTGGAATTTCAATGCCAATTTTTAGTGTTTTGTTGATAAAAGATATTTTACTTGGCTTTGTTTCAAAACTAATGCCAACAATGAACATATTTATGGTAGCAATGCCATTAAAAGTTTATGTCGGACTTTTGCTTTGTATGATATTTATGCGTCCGATAACAGAGTATTCAAGAGTTATTCTTGAAAAAGTTTTAACAGAAATAGCGGCTATTTTTTAGCAGAAAGGGTTATTAAGATAAACAATGGCAAATGACGGAGCAGACAGAACCGAAGAAGCCACCCCTCGTCGCCGAAGTAAGGAGCGGGAGAAAGGTAATATTGCCAAGAGCAAGGATTTGATGTCCGGAGTAACAATTACTATCGGAATTGTTATGCTGGGGGCTTTTTCCGGTTGGATGACGAACCGTATGAGAGTTGCTATGTACCATTCTTTTACTAATCTTAATCCTGCAACTTATGATACAAGCGAATTAATAGGAACTCTTGCTCCTTATATGCGAATAACTGCGGAAGCAGTGTTGCCGTTTATGTTGGCGATTTTTATTTTAACAATTGTTGCGTTAAGAATGCAAGTTGGAAAAATTTTTGCGATAGATAAAATTAAACCAAATTTTGAAAATGTTTCGCCTAAAAAATGGGTCGACAATTTGAAGAAATTAATAAATCCATTTGAGCCTCAAAAACTTATGGAACTTGCGAAATCGCTTTTGAAAATTATCATTGTCGGTGCTTGCGGTTATTCGGTTGTTCATTCAAGATTAGACGAATTATATGCACTTTTAGGTGCTACACCGGAGGTTGTTTTTGGTACAATCGGCTCAATTTTGGCACAAATGTTTTTGAATATGTGTTTGGCAATTTTGATTATCGGTTTTTTAGATTTAAAATTTCAAACTTACCAATTTGAAAAATCAATTAAAATGACCAAACAAGAAGTTAAAGACGAATACAAAGATACTGAGGGTGATCCGAAAATTAAAAGTAAGATAAAAGCCTTTGGTATGCAAATTTTACAACAAAAAATTATGTCTGCTGTTCCGACTGCTGACGTAGTTGTAACAAATCCTACACATTACGCAGTCGCTCTAAAATACGATAGAAGTGTAAAACCAGTTCCTTATGTAGTGGCTAAAGGTGCTGATTTTATTGCGTTTAAGATAAGAGAGATTGCTCAAAATAATAATATTCCAATCGTTGAAAATAGGGTTGTTGCAAGAACCCTCTACTCTTTAGTTGAAATTGGTGATATAATACCATCAGAAATGTTTCAAGCGGTCGCAGAAATTCTTGCATACGTATACAAAAAAAATAACAGTTAATCTTGGGTAAGGTAACAACAATAAATGAATTTCGGTAAAATTTCAGAATTATTGAAAAATAGCGATATATCACTTGCCATTGGGCTTGTATTTATTGTTGCAATGATGGTATTGCCTTTGCCACCTGCTTTACTGGATATTCTTTTGACAATAAATATTTCATTATCTGTCATCATTCTTTTGGTTTGTTTGTATACAAAAGAACCACTTGATTATTCAAGTTTCCCTACAGTTTTGTTGATTGCAACTTTGTTCAGATTAGGTTTGAACGTTAGTTCAACAAGGTTGATTTTATTATATGGTGAAGCCGGTAATGTTATTAATGCTTTTGGGGAGTTTGTTGTAGGCGGTAATTACGTTGTAGGTTTTGTAATATTTGTAATTCTGGTTTTGATTAACTTTATGGTAATTACAGGTGGTGCAACTCGTGTTGCTGAAGTAACAGCACGTTTTACGTTAGATAAAATGCCCGGTAAACAATTAAGTATTGACGCAGATTTGAATTCCGGAATTATTGATGAGGAAGAAGCAAAACGAAGAAGAAAAGCATTAGAGAGAGAAACCGATTTCTATGGTACTATGGACGGTGCTTCAAAATTCGTTAAAGGTGATGCTACCGCTGGTATTTTAATCACTGTAATCAATATTGTTGGTGGTTTCATAATCGGTCTTGTGATGATGAAAATGGACTTTCAAACAGCACTGACAACATATACAATCTTAACGGTTGGTGATGGTTTGGTTTCTCAATTACCGGCACTTTTAATTTCTACTGCAACAGGTTTGATTGTATCTCGTGCAAGTGGTAAAGACGAATCTTTATCTCAAGATATTGGTAAAGAAATGTTCTCAGACCCTCGAGTTTTGGGTGTTGTATCAGGATTGTTAATGTTCTTGGGTATTGTTCCGGGCATGCCAACATTACCATTCTTTATTATAGGTCTAAGTTCAGGTGGCTGGGCTTATTACAAGTATACAGAAAAACTTAGAGCAAAAGAGGAAGAACAAAAACTTAAAGAAGCCGCTGAAAAAGCAGAAAAATCAGGCAGAAAAAATAACAAAAAAGCAACTCGTGAAAGTGTTATGGAATTGCTTGCGGTTGAAACTATCGAAATTGAAGTTGGTTATAGACTAGTCCCATTATTAAATGTTGAAATGGGTGGAGATTTATTAGAACGAATTGCTCAAATCCGTCGTCAAACTGCTTTGGATTTGGGTATTGTTTTACCGTCAATTAAAGTTAGAGATAATCTTCAATTATCGCCAAATACTTATCAAATCAAGTTAAAAGGCGACCCTATTGAGGCTGGTGAAATTTATCCTGATAGAAGTCTTGCAATGAATGCAATGGGCGGAGATGACAACCCTAATATTAAGGGTATTAGTGCAATTGAACCTGCGTTTGGACTTCCTGCATTATGGATCGAAGAAGACCAAAAAGATTATGCAGAGGCTTATGGTTACACAGTTGTAAGTCCGTCTGCGGTTGTTTCTACTCACTTGACAGAGGTTATCAAGAAAAATGCGGCAGCAATTCTGACAAGAAATGATGTTCAACAACTTGTTGATAACTTGAGAAAAGAAGTTTCTGACAGTTACGTTGATGATTTGATGAAGGATATGACAATTACAGATATTCAACAAATTGCTCAAAACTTGTTGAGAGAACGAGTTACTATAAGAGATTTAAAAACAATTTTAGAAACTATAAGTTTGCAATCTAAATTTAGTAAGGACTACAACTATTTGACTGAAAAAGTTAGACAGGCTCTTGCAAGAAGCATTTGCAGACAGAATGTTGCGGATAATGGTGAACTTATGGCGATTACAATTTCGCCGGACGTTGAAAGGACTTTGGCAGAGGGCATCAGTCCTGATTCTCAAAGTTTGACAATTAATCCGACTTATTCAAAATTGTTGTTTAGCAGTATTAATAATGAAATTCAAAAAGCACTTACAACGTATGGTTGTCAACCTGTTATATTGTGTTCTTCACCAATCAGACGTGCGTTTAGGAATTTAATTGAAAATTATTACCCACAAATTTCAATTATGTCGTATAATGAAATTAGTCAAAACGTTAAAACAAAATCCGTTGGGGTTGTAAGAGTAACTAAAAATAATGTATAGAAAGGTTATATAAATGAATGAACTTGTAAAAATCGACCAAAATGTAACAATTGTTCCAAGTGATTTTAATTTTGCTAACAAAGGTTCAGTAACAAGCGTATCAGAAAAGGGTTTTCGTATGAAAATGAAATACCCAACAACCGGTTTGAAAGTTGATTATATTTGTGAGTTTTATTCACAAACTCCAAATGGTATTTTGTTCTTTAAATCTTACCCAACAGAAATGACCGAAAATGAATTATTTATTGCTAATCCAATTAAGCATAGATTTTTACAAAGAAGACAATTTACTCGTATCAAATTTATTACAGAAACTACAATGGTTGATAAACTTGATAAAAAATATGATATTGCTACAGTTGACCTTTCTGCGGGTGGTTTGAAATTTACAACCGATAATGCTATTGATTTGGACAGAGAATACAAAATTGAAATTAAACTAGATGAAGGTGAAACTGTATATTGTTGGTTGCAACCAATCCGTATGGAAAAACAAGATACTGGTAAATTTTTATTATCAGGACGTTTTGTCAACCAAGTTAATGTTGATAAAATGACATTGATTCAATATTGTATGAACAAAAACATGGAAGCAAAAAATAAATAATGGCAAGAAAGAAAATTCAATATAAACAAAATACTGCATTGTTTTTTGCGTGCATTTCTTTGCTAATTTTTGGTGCAGGCTCGTTGTTTATAAATGGTGGAATTAATTATACTTCACTTGTTGCTTCTTGCCCGACTGTTCTTCCGGCAGTTGGTGTTATGTACGTTTTGGGTTGGTTAATCGGTTCGACTATGGAATCTTCAAAATCGGTAAAAAGTACCAATCTGGGTTATGCAAATAATCTTTTAGAAGAAATTCTTAAAGAAGAAGGTTTAAATGCTTCAGAAAGTGGTTCAGAAGATGTGGGTTCTTCAGATGTAGATAGTTTGATTGACGGTTTTGAAACTGAAAGTAAAGAATAATGAGTCTTATAAAATTATTTAGAAAATCCTATAGAACAAAATGCTTTACAACTCCAAGTCATAGTCAAAGTTTTTTTATAACTTCTAAATTTGAGCAATTTTATAAACATGATATTTCTGAAACGGATACTCACAATCCTCAAGATGCCTTAGAAAATGCGGAAAAACATGCATCTGAAATTTATGGCACACAACAAACTTTGTTTTTGACAAACGGCTCTACAAGCGGAATTATATGTGCTGTTCTTTCTTGTGTTTACAAAGATGAAAAGGTTTTGATTTGGGAAAATTCTCACCCTTGCCACAAAAATGCAGTTGAACTTGCGGGGGCAAATCCAATATTTTATCAGTTAGAAAAAGATGAAATCTGGGGGTTAGATAAACCTTTAGAGCCTAAAAAACTGGAAGAATTTTTAAAAAATAATGATGTAAAAGCGGTTATTATAACCTCTCCAACTTATGAGGGTGTTGTATGTGATATTCAAAAAATGCAAGAGATTTGTCGAAAATATAATTCTTATTTAATTGTAGATGAGGCTCATGGTGCATTGTATCCATTTAATGATAAACTTCCTCAAAGTGCAGTAAAAATTGCAGATTTTACGATTCAATCTTTACACAAAACGGCTGGTGGATTAAATCCTACTGCACTTCTGCATACAAATACAAATATCGATATGCGAAATTCACTTTCGAAAATTTCAACAACTTCTCCAAGTTATGCCTTGCTTATGACAATTGAAAAAAATATTAATTATTTAAATTCAAAAAAAGGTAGACAAAAAATTGATATGTTAATTGATAATATTGAAAATTTAAAGAAAAACTGCTCAAATGTTGAATTTTTTGATGGTGATATTACAAAAATTGTTATAAAACACAGACAATATTCAGGTTTTGAACTTTCTGAAAAACTTTTTGAAAACGGAATTGAAGACGAAAAAACAAACGAAAAATCAACAATGTTGTTGTGTGGTTTAGGTACAGACAAAGAAAAATTAAGACGATTAGAAAAAGTTTTGAAAAAACTTTAAAAGTTTGTAAACATTTATTAAAACATGCCTAAAATATAGCAATAAAAAATCTTTAGGATACATGTATATGTATGCTTAATCCGGTTAGTGTGTCTTTGAATAGAATTCAAATGCCTTCGTTTGCAAAATATCAAACGAATCCTTTAATCATGTCAGGATTGCAAAGAGATACTTTTGAACATTCAAAATCAGTTGCGAATGTTTCATTTACATCTGTTGATAATACTGTAGTCGGAAAAGCGATTAGAGAACTTGGCGATGTGCCATGTCCTTATTGTGGAACACGAGTTATTCAAGGTAAAGAGATTTCTCATTTAAACAAAGAGAATTTAGGTGGAAGAAGTAAAGACGCAATCAATTTATTGAAGCCATTCGAGGATAGAATGCACCCTGTAGAAAAACAGGTGTTTAATTTATTGGAAGATTTAAGCAAAAAAGACCCTAACAAAAACTTGCGTCAGTTGTTGAATAAAGTTCGACCAACTTATCTTGAAGTTTTGAAACAACAAGAATTTGACATTTTAGGCAGAATGTCAGATTATTCGCAAAAAAATATGAAAAAAGATGATGCAAATAGAGTTGTAGGACTTGTAAACGAAGCAACTGACATTATTAATAAACAAGATGAAAATTATATTTTCCGCAGACGTAGATTTATGGAGAAATTTGAGAATATAACTAAAAAAATGGACGACCAAGAGTCTGTAAAAGGTTTGCGTGAAATAGCAGAAGAATTACCTCGTGCTCATGATAATATGAGTTCATTTATTATTAAATTTACTCAAAAAGATGCAAAAACAAAATTAGAAAAAACTCCATATCAAATAGGTATTTCGCTTGTAGAACCGTCTGTCGGTTCATTGGAACATATTAAACCAAGACACCCTCAAAATAAAACAAAGGGTGGTGAAAATATTTATTCAAATTATATTTATGCAAGTCGAGAATGGAATATTAGAAGAAAGAACACTCCGCTTGATGAGTGGGTTACTAAAAATCCTGAAATAAAAGACAATATGCAAAAATATATGGACGCAGTAATCGAAAAAATTAATAAAGGTCAAGCATTAAAAAGATGTCGTGTTTATCCGATTATTGTTGCAGAAACATTAGAAAAAGAATCAAATGGATTAATAAAATTAGATACATCAAAATTAAAATTAAGCAAAGCCCAAATTAAAACTGAAAGGGCTAGAATTGAACAAGAAGAAGCAAAAAGAGCCGGATATTCTAAAAATGGCTCAAACAAAAAGAAAATTACACAGCCAACAAGTCTTAACTTAGTTGCTTAAAAAAGGAAAAGGATAAGTAAAAGAAAATGTTACAACCAGTAAAATTATTTTCTACATTAGCACCAAAAAAAGTTGAAAAAAACACAAATATTCAACCGCAATTTCACATAAACTTTGCGACGAAACCGGATACTTTTGAAAAATCTACGCCAAAAACAAATATTTTGGCACCGGCATATGTTTCATTTACGGGTTATAAAGGTGATGAACCTGTTAGAGCATTAGGTAATATTATTTGCCCTTGCTGTGGTATTGAAATGATGACTCAAAAAGATATGAGCAGGGTTACAAAAGGTCTGGGTGCAACAAGTGAACAAGCGATTAAGACTTTGGATAATTATGAAAAATATATGCACCCTGTTGAAAAAGAGTGCTACAACTTGTTAAAGGGGTGGGCAAAAGAAACTCCAAATTCAAATTTTAGAGAACTTTTGAATAAAAATTTAGAACCTCAATTGGAAATTCTTCAAGAAAAACAAAATAAAATTCTTGATAATGTAGATGAAATTTCAAAAAATTTGCCGAAAAAAGAGCAAGAAGAAGTAAAAAAAGTTACAGATTTAACCAGAAAAATGGTATCTTCTACTGATAAAGAAATAAAATTTAAACGAAAAACATTTATTTCTGATGTTGAAGATTTGGCAGGAAAAATTTCTAAACCTGAAGTTCACGAAAAAATGCTTAAAGAGGCAGAAAAAATGCCAACTTCTCAAAATGATGTAAGTGCGTTTGTTGTAAAATATGCACAAAGAGGACACAAAGAAATCGGCGAACGTTTGGTAAAACTTTCTGTTGGTACAATTGAGCATATTCACCCACGTTCAGCAGGCGGTAGAAATAATCCCGGAAATTATTTGCTTGAATGTGGCGGTTGCAACCACGAAAGAAGCAGTATTCCGCTTCCGGAATGGGTTGACGACCACCCTGAAATGGTAACAAATACTCAAAAATACATTGATGAGGTAATCAGACGTATTAATTGTGGCGAAGTTAAGGGTTTTTCTTTTTATCCTGAAGCCGTTGCAAGAACATTGTTGCACGAATCAGATGGTAAAATAAACCTTAAAACAGATGCTTTAAAAGTAAAAGACGAAGATTATTAATTGTTGAAAATCGGTTCGAGTTTTCGACTTAATTCGTCAGTTAATTCTCTGTAATTTTTTGATACAGGAGTTGGTTTTGACGTTTTTATTACATCAAGAAAGATTTTTGATGAATTAGGTTTGCCATTCAAAAAACTTTCAGAATTTGCTACGTCAATTCTTGCAGGTGTGATTAAACCGCTTTGTGTCATTTTTTCAATGTTTTCTTTTGAAGATAAATATTGTACAAATTTTATCGCTAAATCTTTGTTTTTGGTGTTTTTGTATATTGACCAACCGGAAGTGTCCATTGGAACTATACTTCCAATGTTTCCTTTTGGAAAGTTTATAATGTCCCAATCAAAAAATGCAGATTCTCTGTATTTTGGTACAAGCCAACGACCTGAAAGTTGCATTGCGAGTTTTTGTTGCAAAAATAATTGTGCCATTGTTGCACTTGCACTTTGCGATTTTTTGGGTGCAAAGTTATATTTGTTTCTTAAATCTGCATAAAAATGAAGTCCTTCTTGCGATTGAGATGTGTTGATTATTTCGGTTTTTAAATCATCAGATAATATTCCTCCGCCACAACTCATTAAATACGGTAGATAGAATAAAGGTTCTTCATCAAAACTTATTGCAAAAATGTCGTGTTTTTTGAATTTTAAACCAATATCTAATAAATTTTCAAATGTCCAGTCTTGTGTCGGTGTTTTAATATTATATTTTTTAAAAAGGTCTTTGTTATAATAAACAACAAGGTTTGAAGCATCACGAGGAATAGCAAGAATTTTTCCGTTCACACTCATAGATTGCAGAGTTTGTTCAAAGAAGATATTTTTGTCTGCGTATTCTGTCAAATCCATGAGATAATTTTGATAAACCGGTAGATTTAAGTTGTTTATAAAAATTACATCTGGTGCTAAATTTGATGCAAGTAAAAGATGTATTTTTTGAAAATAATTTTGTGGAATATGCATAAATTCAATTTTTACATCAGGATTTTTTGCTTCAAAATCAGAGATTATAGGTTTTAAAATTTCAATTTCAGATTGCGAACCCCAACTTGAAAACTTTAAAACGGTCTTATTATCAGATTTTGTACATCCTGTACATATAAAAATTAATAAAAACAAGCAAACGACAAATCGTTTCATAAAATTATAAGTCCAATAATTGTCTTATGCTGTCAGGCTTAACTTCAACCAAAGTCTTAAAACTACCTACTTTGATAATGTAAATCATAGTATTAGCATCAGGTTGCTCATTTAATCTAACTTGCATTGTTCCTTTTATTTCTTCTTTGAATTTTCTTATAACACTGATTTTTGAACCGACATAGCCGATTAATGCGTTAATTCCGTCTACATTTACTTGAGCAAAGCCTCTGTTTGAATCGATTACGTATTTTGATTGTACAGACAGATGTTCAAAAGGGTCTACAGCCTCTTGAGGTGTAGGTTCTTCTTCAATGTTATCAGTTTCACCGTCTTCGTCGGTATATTCTTCTTCATCAGAATATTCTTCGTCTTCGTCTACATATTCGTATTCATCATCATCTTCTTCATCTTCATCGACATAGTCTTCTTGGTATTCAACGTCTTCATTTTCATCTTCGTCCTCAAAAATGAAGAAATCTTCTTCGTTTTCGTCAGAGTTTTGATAATTGAAAAAGTCGTTGCTTTCGTTTATAGAATATTTATCATCATTAAATGGAGAATTTTCTTCTGCCGGTTCTTTTTCGTCAAATAAAGTTTCTTCGTCTTGTTGACTTATTGATGTTAAAGGATTTTTGAAAATTCTTTTTTCTATTTCGTTTGCATTTTCGTCAAAAATAGACATTTTTTCTTCCTCGCTAATTTTACTCAAAGGTTTGTAAAAATCACTTTGTGCAGAAAATGGTTGCGGTTGATGATAATTACTTTTTGCGTAAAGATTGTTTTGAACTTTTGATTGTGGACTTGTAAAGTTCATTGGAGTTGATAACGGAGTTACATTGAAACCTTCCTTGTTGTCTTCTTCAAAATTGCTTCTGTTCGTGTTGTACACGTCCATATTTGAATATGACGGATATGCTTGTTCAAAAGTTTCATCATTGTTGTGAATTAAACGACGAGTTACCGGTTGTGCGGGTCTGTCGCTTGGCTCTTGAACTTTTTTAATTAAATCTCCAACAACTTTAATCAATCCGACTAACAATATAAATTGTAATACAGTCATGAAAGAAGAGAAAGAGATTCTTACAGATAGTAACTTTTTAATTTTGTGTATAATTTTTTGTTTTGTTTTTATAATTTTTTTGAAAAATGCCAATTCGTTTTCGGTAATGTCGTCATCATCTGCTGATAATGAGCCATCATCAACGGCTTGAGCATTTTGAACATTTTGTTTATCGTCTAAATTTTCTTGTGAAGTTTGTTCTTGTTGTGTTGAAATAGTTTCAGCAACTTGTTGTGTGCCGGTTTGTTGCACAACAGTTTGTACAACTTGTTCCGGTTGTCTTGTCGGCTGAACATATTGAGGTGCTTGAGTTTCACGTCTGATAAAAGTTTGTTGTGATTGTTGAGGTCTTGCTACATAACTTGGTTGTTGTGAAACATTTCTTTGACGTTGTTCGTATGCTTGAGTAAAATCGTGGTTCGTAATTGGTCTTTGTTGATGTAAAACCCTTTGCGGAACTGTCATTTGAACTTGTTGAGGTGAAACATACGGTCTTGTTTTTGTTTTTCTTTCTGGTGAAAGTTTTGTTGTAACGTATGCTTGTGGAACAAGGTTCACAGGTTTTTTACTATCAATTGTAATTTTTGTATACCCTTTTCCCGGAAGTGAAGAATATTGTTGTGTTTTTACATCGACATTATTCAAATTTGATACGCCGGAAATATCAGGTTGAACATTCAATGAATTTACCGTTTCCGGTAATAAAATTACATATTTGTTATCTGGCTTTTTGTTTACAATAATTTGGTCTTTGTAAGGTTTATCTGTGTAGATATTGACTTTCACAGAGCCGTCGGCAGATTGATTAAAATCCATTTTTACAAGTTCATTATTTGCATCGGCACAAAAGGCGTTCGATGTAAACGACAATAATACTGCAATTATTAGGCTGTATCTTATTACTTGTTTTTGCACTACAATCTCCTAGTCTAATATTAACATTATTATTATAAAAAATATACGATTTTTCTGAAAAATACTGCCTTTAGTGTATATTTTAAGGAAAAATCCCTTGTTTATGTTATCCTTAAATTATGAAAAGCGGATTTGTAACAATTATAGGTCGCCCAAATGTTGGTAAATCAACTCTTTTGAATAAAATTTTAGGTCAAAAGATTGTTATTGCAACTGATAAGGCTCAAACAACAAGAAAAAGAATAAAAGGTATTTTGACAAACGAAAAAGGTCAAATCGTTTTTGTTGATACTCCTGGGGTGCATAAACCTTTGAATAAATTAGGAGAATTTTTACTTGACGAGGCAAAAGTTGCTGTGCCGGATAGTGATGTCATCTTGTTTTTAGTTGACGGCTCAGAACCTGCCGGTAAAGGAGATAAATGGATTTCTGAAAACATAATAAAAAAAGCAGAACAACCTGTAATTATTGTTTTAAACAAACTTGATAAAATTAAAAAACAACAAAAAATTGAAGAAAATATTCTGAGTTACAAAACTCTTTTTGAAAAAAATTTCCCAATTGTGAGAATATCCGCAAAAACAGGAAGAAATATTGATACTCTTTTAGATAATATTTACAGAAAACTTCCAACAGGCGATTTGTTATATCCGGAAGATGTTCTGACAGAAGAAACAATGCGTGATGTAGCCTCTGAAATTGTTCGTGAAAAAATTCTTTTGAATACTCAAGATGAAATTCCACACTCAATTGCAGTTGTTATTGATAATTATAAAGAAGAAGAAAATATTGATAAAATTTATGCAACAATTTTTTGTGAACATAAAAGTCAAAAAGGTATTTTAATTGGTAAAAATGGTTCTTTACTAAAAACAATCGGTACTCAGGCACGATTAGAACTTGAAGAAATTGTTGAAAAAAAAGTTTATTTGGATTTGACGGTTAAAGTCGAAAAGGATTGGCGTAAAAAAGACAAAACCCTAAAATCTTTTGGTTATGATTCTAGTGAACAATAAGTTTGTTAGTAATGAAGGTCTTATAACTTCTCGTGTAAATTTTAATACAATACGCAATTGAAAATGTATTTTTTCATCAATTTGCACTTATTTTTTTATGTTAACAAATGTAACAAAACATGCTAAAACCCTAAAGTAATCATGATTTTAGCCGATATATATAACGTAAGGTT
>CAKUZB010000010.1 GCA_934717745.1 uncultured Candidatus Melainabacteria bacterium
TGAGGGTGGTGGTCGATATAAATTTGTTTTTTACTTCCTTCAATATAATCTTTGAATGCACCTGAAAAACGAGTTGGTGTTGGAATGTCCATTGTCATTACCAAGTCATATTGTTTTTTAGGTTTACCTTTTAATGGGTTTGCGTCAAACAAGTTTTCAGGATTTTTCAATTCTGCTAAATCTCTTTCAAGAACTTTTTGTTGTTCTTTTGCTGTATCAGTTTTTAGAGATTTTAATGTTTCAAGGTTCTTTTCCAATGTTGCAATTTTTTCCGGATTGTAAGGACGTTTTACAGATTCAATACCAGGCATTTTATCACGGAATAAACCAGGAATTTTATCATCTACAGCACAATCAATTTCTCTATCTGGATATGCTGCTTTTAATGCTTCTTTCATTGCAATTACTGAGCCTAATGTATCACCATCAGGTTTGCAGTGTCCAAGAATTAAAATACGTTTATTTTTTGGATCGTTAATTTCTTTTGAAATATTTGTAATTGCATCTTTAACTTCTTTTACACGACCTAAACCGTTTTCTTTACCTTCAACATCGAAAATTCTTTCAAGTACTTGTTGAGGAGATTTTTCAGGTTGGTAAACCATTACGGCTTTTGAAATTTTAGGGTCATCTGAATTTAATAAACCGTTAAATACATCTGCGGCTTTTTTTGCTTCTTTTGAATCTTCACCTGTGTATTTCAAAACTGCTCTTAAACCAATTGTTGGAGCACCTTTTGAAGTACCGGCAATTACGTTTGATAATTCAAAGTGATAATCACTTTTCTTACCTGAAAGTAATGGCATCAAAACTTCTGCCATTTCATCAGGAACTGAACCTAAAGCACCAAATTTTGGGTGGCTCAATTCAAGAGATTTACCTCTACGAGTTTTTGTTTCTTTTACGTTTAATCTATCGCCTTCTTTCCAATTGCTATTTGCTAATTGAATAACAGAATCATCTTCTGCTGTTGCACTAGCACCTTCTGAGCCTAATTGGTGTTTTGATACACCACGAACTCTGAATTGGATTGCAGGAGCGTCTTCATTTGCTTTTGTTTCCATTGGATTTTGCAATTTACCGGTGAATGCTACATGTAAAGCACTGCCTTCACGTTTCATTGCAATAACTTTGTCCTCTGCTTTGCGAGAGAACGACACCGAATCTGGTTCGTATGTTAATTTTGGTCTAACACTTACAGTTTGTTGCATTTGTGGTTTTGATACGACTTGCAGATTTTGGATTTTTTCTAATTTCATTAGAATGCCTTTCTATTTTTTTATAAAGTGAACTAAATTTTTTACACACTAAATATATATATAAACACTACTATGTGAATATTAAAAAACATCAAAAAAAAATTTGCTAAAAATTTCCATTTTCATGACACATTTGTAATAATTCGTTACATGTTTTTCATGCTATAATTAAATTGTAGGGTATTAAAATAGAATTTGAGGCAATTTTGACAATTACAGATGAAGCAACCATTCAAATTAATGATTGGCTCATAGAATACAAGACTTCAACAGATAAAAAAAAGAAAAAACAATTGAAGAATTTAATTGTTGTTGCAACAATGCCTCTTGTAAAAAAAATAGCCTGCTCTCTTGCCAGACGTGCAACTGACCCTGTTGATGATTTGATTCAAGTTGGTTCTTTAGGACTTATTAAAGCCATCGAATTTTTTAACCCTGAAATTAGCACAAAATTCAAAACCTACGCAAGTTACCTGATTACAGGAGAAATCAGACACTATCTGCGTGATAAAGCCTCAATGATAAAAGCCCCTAGAGAAATTCAGGAATTAGCATTCAGAATTAATACTGTTATTAAACAGTTATCAGAAGACGGCATTGAAAACCCTACAAATGAACAAATTGCCAAAGCAATGTCTTTACCTGTAAAGAAAATCAATGACGTTATTGAAGTTGATAGAAGAAAAAGCACAATTTCTTTAGACCAAACTTATACAAACAGTGAAGATGACTGTTTCTCGCTTGCGGACAAAATTCCGGCAGGTGATTATCAAGAATTTTTGAACGCATACGAAGAAAAAATGATGTTGACGCATGCCATTGAAGAATTGCCTAAAAACCTAAAAGAAGTCGTTGAATTAAACTATTATGAAGACTTGAATCAACGTGAAATTGCGGATATTCTTGGAATTTCACAAATGCAGGTTTCAAGACGATTAAAAAAAGCATTAGCAGAAATTTATAACATTATTACTGAAAAAAGTAATTACGAAAGAGAATAATCATGTTTGAAATGACAGAATTTGATTATGTAATAGCCTTGTTCGTATTCATGACTGGACTTTGCATTGGTAGTTTTTTGAATGTCGTAATATTAAGAGCATTAAGCGGAGAATCAATTGTTTTTCCTGCATCAAAATGTCCGACCTGCCAAACTCCGTTGAAATGGTGGCATAATATTCCTGTTTTATCTTACATATTTCTAAGAGGAAAATGTGCTTTCTGTAAAACAAAAATTTCTATTCAATACCCAATCATAGAATTACTTACAGGATATTTATTCGTAATGAGTTTTGTAAAATTCGGATATAGTTTTAACACTATTTTCACAGTAATTTTTATTTCGTTATTCATTGTTATTTCAACAACAGACATCAAAGAGCATGTGTCTTTTGATGTTCACAGTTACGTTTTAGCCACATTTGGATTAATTTATAACTTTTTCAATTTCGGACATCTTTATGACGGTTACACTTGGATTTTCCATTCATCATTTTCGGCTTCAATCTTGGGCTTAATTCTTGGGGCTGGAGTAATCGGAATTTATTTAGGCTTAGGATATTTATTTTTTAAAACTATGGTTATCGGAATCGGTGATATATTCATTGCGGGTGCTTTAGGGGCATGTTTTGGCTGGAGATATATTTTACTGATAATTACTATTGCTATTGCAATACAAGTTTTAATGTTTGTTCCTTTATTCATCAAAAAATTAATCAACAAAAAAGATTTTCATACGTTAACGGCATTTTGCGTGTTCGTATTAATAACATTGATTTACAGCGGATATTTAAACTTTGCAAAAACAGATTTATTCTTCGTAAAAATATTTTTAAACATTTTGTTAATTGCAAGTGGAATCTGGTTAGGTCAAAGAGTTATTACATCTTTACCTAAAAATCTCGCTGAAATCAACGATGCAATGATAAAGGACACTATTGAGGGCAACACTCCAAAAGAAGAAAATGACGGAGTATTTCACATGCCATTTGGTCCTGCGTTGTGTTGCAGTGCAATATTTTTCATTTTTTTACACTAAAAAACAACGATTAACCCAACCGACAAAAATACAAATAAGAATATAAATATTGATGCGATTTTTAAAATCGGTTCTTGCATATAGACAGTGTCTTCCATATCAAGTTTTACGATAATATCCTTTGAAAAATCTTCTTTGAAATCATTTTTTGTTTTTTCAAACGAAGTATTTAATGCATTTTTGACCTTGTACATATCCTCTAATTCCTGTCTTACATAAGCATTTGAAATTGCAAACTTTTTAAAACGAACATTTTCATCATCAGAAAGTTCACTATCCAAATATGCGGACATTTTTTCTTTAAACCCAACACAACAAGAGTTTGCTGTTGTTTTTGGTAATTCAACCTCATCAATTTTATTTTTTGCCTCGGAAAAATCTTTAAAAACTTTCGTCATCATTTCATATTTATTTCGACACGATTCGCATTTTGCCAAATGTGCCTGAATAAAATTTGTTACCTGATAATTAGTTTTTCCTTGCACATAAAAAGAAAGTAGTGCAATCACCTGACTGCATGTTAAATTATTATCCATAAATTCTCCTTATATATAGTCTTTTAGACCGTCTTGCAGACGGTTTCTCGCTCTTGAAATTCTAGATTTTACTGTACCAACATTGGTTTGCGTAAGTTCTGCAATTTCGTCATACGAAAGTCCTTGAAGTTCACGTAAAACAATAGGAACTCTGAAATATTCCGGCAACTGCAACATTTCTTGCTTTATTCGCCTATCCAGTTCATTTGAAAGACACTTTTCAAGTGGTTTACATTTTTTATCAGGAATATAATTTTGTGGATTTGTAATATATTTATCCCCTTTTTCCTCGTTATCATCGATGGATATAATTTGTGGCATGCGATTTGATTTTCGCAAACTGTCATAAAATAAATTCATAACTATATGATTTAACCAACTTTTAAATAATTTCGGATTTTTTAAATTTGGTAAACCTTTTGCCATACGCAAAAGAGCCTCTTGAGTAAGGTCGTAAACATTATCATTTTTTTTGTGCAAATAGGCAAATGTTGCAAATACTGACTTTTGTTCTCGCTTTATAAGTTCTTCTAATGCTTTGTAGTCAGACTTTTGAGCAAGAATTACAAGTTCATCAAGTGGCATTTTTTTGTATTGTAATTTACCTAATCTCATAATTATAGATTAAGAAAATTTACGGCAAATTAACACACTCTTTATAATAAGAAATTAAGGCTATCTTTTATTTAGATAAATTTGAAAATTATCTAAAATTACGCATAGATTGCATCATTTTTTGAACACCCAGACCGCCCATTTTTCCAAACATGCCTTTCATTTGATTCATGCCTTTCATCATTGTACGCATTTGTTCAAATTGTTTAATAAAAATATTTATGTCATGAAGTGGAATCCCAGAACCTTGAGCAATTCTTTTTTTACGGCCTGAATTCAATAACTGAGGGTTAGAACGTTCTTCAGGTGTCATACTTTGAATAAACACTTCTATTCTTTTTAATTGTTTTTCGCCCTCATGAGAAATCATATCTCTGTCTTCTTTTTTCAAATTCATGCCTGGAATCATGCCTAAAATTTGGTCAATAGAACCAAACATTTTCATTTGACGTTGCATAGAAAGAAAATCGTCGAAAGTAAATTCTGCTTTTTTCATTTTTTCTTCTAATTTTTTTGCTTCTTTTTCGTCAAAAACTTCTTGAGCACGTTCTACAAGTGAAACAATATCACCCATGCCCAAAATACGTGTCGCCATTCTATCAGGATAAAAATCTTCCAGTGCGTGGATTTTTTCACCTGTACCTGTTAATTTAATCGGCTTTTTCGTACAATAAACGACACTCAAAGCAGCACCACCACGAGAATCGCCGTCTAATTTTGTTAAAACTAAACCTGTTAAATTCAATTGAGCATCGAAATTTTCTGCAACATTAACGGCTTCTTGACCTGTCATAGAATCAATTACCAACAATTTTTCGTGAGGATTAAAAATTCTATCAATCAAAAGTAGTTCTGCCATCATATCTGTATCAATTTGCAAACGACCCGCTGTATCGAGAATTACAACATTAAACCCTTTTTCTTTTGCGTAATCCAAAGCATGACTTACAATTGATTGAACATCTGTAACACCTTCTTCTGCATAAACTTCGTTTCCTATTTCAGAACCTAAAGTTTGCAATTGTTTAATCGCTGCGGGACGATATACGTCGCATGCAACCAATAACGGATTTTTTCCATCTTTTTTAAGTTTTACTGCTAATTTTGCACTTGACGTAGTTTTACCTGAACCTTGCAAACCTAACATCATAATTATACTTGGGTGTCCTGTTAAATTAAGTGGTGATGTTTCTTTCCCCAACAATTCAACCAATTCGTCATGAACAATTTTCACTAATTGTTGAACCGGATCAACACCCTCTAAAACCTTTTCACCTTCTGCACGATCTTTGATGTTTGAAATAAAAGCCTTTACAACTCGCAAGTTAACATCTGCTTCTAATAAAGCACGTCTTATTTCACGCAAAGCCTCTTGCATATTATCTTGTGTAAGTTCTTTGCCTGTTTGTTGTCTAATTATTCCTTGTAATTTTTCACTTAAATTATCAAACATCATAACCTCTTGTTTAATTTTTACATGTATATATATAAATATAACATGAAAAAATCCCTCTACTGTCGGTATTGTTTTTTTAGTTTGGTTAAAGTTTAATAATCTTATAAAACAAGAGGTAAAAAATGGAAACACAAACAATTAATGGTGAAATTCATCAAACATTAGAAAATATTTATAATTTCATTAAAGAAAACGACAAAACAAAAGAAGATTTTACGGAATACAAAAAAACTATCGGCATGTATGATGCAACAGACGAGCAACTAAAAGAGTTTTACATAACATATATTTTTGAACGTTCAATTCCTGATTTACAACAAAATCCTATTATGCTTTATAACGAAACTCAAGGTACTGAACTTTCTAATGCAATGGAAAAATCCTTTACCTCAATTTTTCAAATAAAAAGACTTATCAAAAATGGTTTTGAAGTTTACAATTTGGTTAACGAAAAAAATTATAATCTAAATATTACAACAAAAATGACCGATTTTAGAGGAATTGGTGTTGGTCAATATATCGTTGCAAGAATTTTTGAATACAAAAACAATTTCTACATAATTGAAATGTCAGGACATTTATCATCAAGCAAATCAGAAGATGCAATGCGTTACGCTATGGCAAAAATCATTCAAGAACCATACCTTGTTTATGAAAACAATCAGGAAAAAGAACAAGAAATTTTAAAAAATATCGAATTTATGTATTCAAAATTTATTGAAGCATTCAAAACCGATGAACTTATTACGACAAGTACACACGCAGATGAAATTATCGGACAGTTTAACGATTTTGTAGAAAAGGGAACTCCGGTAAATATTGAGAATAAACTGGAAACACCTGAAATTTTAAAATATTTTGAAATTAAAGATTTGCAAAATGATTACAGTAATTTTGTAGAAAAGTCTTTAGACGGATTTTCTTCGCACAAAAAAGTTTATGATGCAGGAATTGTATATGACAAAGACTTTGGATTATATATTATTCCTTTCTACAAAACTCTTTTAACAATTTTAGAACAAAATTCTACTGAAAATATTGAGGGTGCAGAAGATTGCATAAAATATTTTGTAACTTCACCAACTATTTCAACAAATATCATCAAAAGAATTTACGACAAACACCCTAACTTTCTAGACCTTGCAAATTCAGTTATGAACGAACATTTGTCCTTGAATGAAATGTTTGTAAAATACAAATACGAATACGTTGCTCATAAAATTTTGTCGCAAACAACAATTTTATATAATTCGAAAGTTTTTACGAACACACTTGGATTTGTTGTAGAACACGAAAATCATTCAAATATCGATTATTCAAATGCAAAAAGAAACGACCCTTGTCCTTGCGGTTCAGGTAAAAAATTCAAACATTGTTGCGGAAAATAACAATGAACAGATGCAAATGGTGCAACCTAAAAAATCCAAAATACATTGAATATCACGATAAAGAATGGGGTGTTCAAAATTTTGACGAACAATATTTATATGAAATGCTTATCCTTGAATCTTTTCAAGCAGGACTTTCTTGGGAATGCGTTTTGAATAAGCGAGAAAATTTTAAACTTGCTTATGACAATTTTGACATTGATAAAATTTGCAATTACAGTAAAGAAAAATTTGACGAATTATGCAAAAACAAAGGTATTATAAGAAATAAATTAAAAATTAAAGCAAGCATAAATAATTCAAAAATTTTTAAAGAAATTCAAAAAGAATTCAACTCATTTTCAGAATACCTAAAAACCTTTACTGGTGGTAAAATATTTTACGAAACAGGCAAAACTCATTCCGAATTGTCAGACAAAATTTCAAAAGATTTGCAAAAAAGAGGAATGAAATTTGTCGGTTCAACAATAATCTATTCGTATCTGCAAGCAATCGGCGTAATATACTCACACGACAAGGATTGCTTTTTATATAAAAAATAAAATAAAAAATTTATTAATATAAAAATTTATATTTATGGTTTAAAATATAGTTATGGAACGCAAATTCAAACTCGTATCAAAATATTCGCCATCAGGCGACCAACCAAAAGCCATTGAACAACTTGTAAATGGAATTAATTTAGGATTTGACTCGCAGACTTTACTTGGGATTACAGGTTCTGGCAAAACTTTTACGATTGCCAATGTTATTGAAAAAGTTCAGAAGCCAACACTAATAATTGCTCACAACAAAACTCTTGCGGCTCAACTTTACAACGAATTTAAAGAATTATTCCCTGAAAACGCAGTAGAATACTTCATATCATACTACGATTACTATCAACCGGAAGCATACATACCAAGAACTGATACTTATATTGAAAAATCTGCAAGTATCAACGAAGAAATTGATAGGCTTCGCCACAATACCACAAGAAGTCTTTATGAAAGAAACGACGTTATTGTAGTGGCATCAGTTAGTTGTATTTACGGTTTGGGACTTCCTGAAAACTACTTCAAAGGCTCTATTGAACTTTCAGTCGGCATGGAAATTTCCAGAGAACAACTTTTGGCACACTTGGTAAGTGTTCAATATACAAGAAACGATTTAGTTTTAGAACGTGCAAACTTTCGGGCAAGAGGGGATATTGTCGAAATTATTCCGTCTTACGAAAAAATTATCACAAGAGTTTATTTCTTTGGCGATGAAATCGAAAAAATTGTAAAAATTGATGCAACAACAGGTGAAATTCTTGAAACCGTCGAAAAAACCGTAATTTATCCGGCAGTGCATTACCTTGCTTACGACGAAGATACCGATGAAACAATCAGTCTTATTCGACAAGAACTTCAATCAAGACTTGCAGAATTAAACACTCAAAATAAACTTATCGAAGCACAAAGACTTGAACAAAGAGTAAAATACGATATAGAAATGATTAAAGAAATGGGTTACTGTTCAGGCATTGAAAACTATTCAAGAATTATTGAACGCAGACCAAAAGGGTCTGCACCAGCGACTCTTTTGGATTATTTCAGAGGTGATTTTTTAACAGTTGTAGATGAATCTCACGTAACTTTACCACAAATTAAGGGAATGTCGCACGGAGATGCAGCAAGAAAAGATACCCTGATTGAGTATGGCTTCAGATTACCTTGTGCAAAGGATAACAGACCATTAAAAAATGAAGAATTTTATGCAAAAGTTGGTCAAAAGATTTATATTTCAGCAACTCCTGCGGAATTTGAATTAAAATCTTCTCAACAATTTGTTGAACAAATTATTCGTCCAACAGGACTTGTCGACCCTAAAATTAGTGTTCGCCCAATCGAATCACAAATTCCAGACTTGAAAGCGGAAATCGAAAAACGAACAAAAAAAGACGAAAGAGTTCTTATCACAACACTTACAAAACGTATGGCAGAAGATTTATGCGATTATTTCTTGCAAGAAGGAATAAAAGTTCGCTACTTGCACAGCGAAATTCAATCTTTAGAACGTATTGAAATTTTACGAGATTTAAGACTTGGCGAATTCGATGTTCTTATCGGTGTAAACTTACTTCGAGAAGGACTTGATATACCTGAAGTTTCGCTTGTTGCAATCATGGACGCAGACAAAGAAGGCTTTTTACGTTCAGAAACAAGTTTAATCCAAACAATCGGTCGTGCTGCTCGTAATTCTTGCGGTGAAGTAATTATGTATGCAGACAATATGACCGATTCTATGCAAAAAGCAATTAATGAAACAGAACGTCGTAGAGAAATTCAGATTGAACATAACAAAAAATATGGAATTATTCCAAAAACTATCAAAAAACCTATCGAAAACAATCTGCTTTCACTTGTTGCAAGTTATAGAAACCTTGAAGATATTGTTGCAGAAGAAATGGTAGATTTGGGAATAGAAAAGAAAGACTTGCCAAAACTTATATCTAAACTTGAAAAAGATATGCACAAGGCAGCAAAAATACTTGATTTCGAACGTGCAGCCGAAATTAGAGACCAACTAAAAAAACTAAGAGAGATGTTATAAACTACTTACATGTAGTGTTTGTTGTCCAATCTAATACTTTTCCATTTGAACATTTACCTTTTGTTGTTTTTAGATAGTCCATATTATCGTGTTTGATAATCCATGCAGAGTGAAAAAATCCATCAACAGAAAAATTACCAGTTATACCTAATCCCTCGGGATAAATACCTGATTTTGTAACACCAAACAGAAATAGGTCTTTTCCACGAGTATTTGCACCCTTTGAACCATCTATATCTACATACATACCTCCACAAACATCTTCTATATCATTACGAGAAGAATTACAATCTTTCGAAGATATATTAAAATTCACCGCAGTACCATCTGCTAACAAAAACATTGGATACCCCAAAGCCACAATACCAGTGTTACTATCTTGTTCACCGGACAAACTTTTTTCTTTGCCACTAGAAAAACAACCTAAACCACTAGTACCACAGTTTTTTGAAATTTTCATAAATTCAGTCATGCGTTCTGCAAAACGTTGATTGTAAGCAGTCGCATTAGCATCGTTAAGAAACCATTCATCAATAGGTCCATAAACAGATTGAGCACGACCTAATGCGTCCTCTAAGTTTTGATATATTTTTTTAACTTTAGCAATTTTTTCTTTTTCACCGGTTGATGAATTCAAGTTTGGTAAAGTCAATGCAGACACTATACCGATAACACCCATTACTATTAGAGTTTCGGCTAAAGTAAATGCAACAACTTTCGAGAACGACATCCTCCCTTTATTATGACCTCTTTTTATATTTCCAGATGCAACAATAAGCACTGAATTACACAACTGATTTATTAATTCAAATATCTTTTTCATAAAAATTGCTCCCTTAAAATAATATATTTTAATTATGGCATTTTTTTTAAAAGGTCGCAATACTTCTATTCTATTCTATTCTATTCTATTCTATTCTATTCTATTCTATTAATGATTATAGTTGATTTTCGACAATTTGAAAGTGTTTTTTACATTTATTTACATTTATCATTTTTTTTTGATTAATTCAACCATAAACAATAAATTAAATCTATACAATAACGAAATTATCACAAGATTTTTCTCTCTTATATAATATGATTTATTTAATCTATAAGAGTTTGTTTGATTTTTAAAAATAAATTCAGCAAAACACAAGCATACCACAATGAAGTGTTATATCTTTTTTATAAAAAAATTTAAACAAAATATTGACTTTTAAAAAACTACCATTAAATAGATTGTGTTAAGAGAATAAGGAGAGTCAATATGTCTATTAATGCAATCAAATCACAACTGCTTAGTATTCAACAAGCAAAAACCAACGTTAAAACTGACGTTAAAGAAGAAAACAACAACACACAATCTTCGCAAACAACACCAACTACAAACAAACAAATTTCTGCGGATGATGTATTTAAATACATGTCTGCAACAACCACCACATCTGTTCAAATGAAGAGAGCCATCAACGTCAAAGCCTATGTTAACAAGGAAAGTGCCGATAGAATTTCTGCTTCAATGAAAACTTTTGAAGAAAAGTTCGCATCTAAACTTTCAACTGTAAAATCAGAATTTGGCAACATTACAGACGAATTAGCAGAAAAAATTACACTATCAATGTTTTAGAATTTACTTTAAAATTAAATAGAATTGCATTATGTAGATACATGCCCGAAGAAATTCGGGCTTTTCTTTGAAAAATTATTCTTGCTCTTTTTTTGCCTTTTTAATTTTCAATACGTCATTTTCCATTACACATTCAACTTTATCTGTTAATGGATCGACTTTTAGCAATTGCAAAATAGTCTGTGGCATAAACAATGCCCAACCATTTCCACTTCTGAAAAGTTTTCTTTCCATAAAATTTACCCTTACTTTTACTTGACATTATTATGGCTAATCATTTAAAATTAATCTACACTAATTTTATATATATTATGTAAGGGTTATTATGTTAAAAAAAAATCTTTTATCTATTTTTGAAAATTCTTATTTTTCCTTTTAAAATGTTTGTTGCTTGTTCTTACATCTACATGGGAAAAATTGACGAAGCCGAAGATATTTTTAATGATATATAAAACGGGCGATTTTGTTTTCAACAAAATCGCCCGTTTTATATTCTATCTACTTATTTCAAATAATGTTCTTTACCTACACCGAAAGCATTTCTTGCTACATCAACTGCTCCGTATGCTGCCAAGCCTGTTGCTGCAACTTTTGAAACTTTTCCTTTTGTCAAAATGGTTACTGCACTTAATGCTAGAGGAACTACATTTGAAACTAACGATTCTGCAACACCTTTCACATAACCTTTTGCTGAATTAAAGAAATTTCTAACTTTATTAAACAATTGACCTTTCATTTCCATATCAAAACGTTTGTTTTGAATTTCACTCATTAAACAACTTGGTTTGTTTATTTGTTTCGAATCCATATAGGCATCAAGTCCGGCATTAGCAATTGCTTCTCGTCTTGTTTCACCGGCTCTTACCTTACCTAATTTGTGAGCATCATAAACAACTGCTGCCAAACCTACGTAACCTGTTGTTTTTGCAACTGCGTTGCCAAAATTAAACTTTTTAGCATTTGCTGTTGCGACTGTTGGGTTTTGAATTGCCATTGACATTTTGTTTTATTTCCTTTTATTTAATAATTTCGTTGTACTTGTTTGCTTGTTTTTGTTTTACTGAGGCATTCTTAATAATATTTTATCTGCTATGTCTGCCTCTTGTGAGCCATGTTTTTGTTTTGACATTTGTTTTAATAACTGATTTGTAAAATCATCACCTGTTATTAAGTTTGCCTCTAAGGCTGCTAATGATAGACTTCTTATGCTTAACTCAGGATCTTGTAACATTTTGTTTGTTAATGCTGTTAACGCCGGATTATCTTTTCTATCTGTATCTTCTTGAAGTCTTGCTACTACGTCTTGTCCCGCCATTAATCTTAATTTTGTATCTTGTGAATTTAAATAACTTTCTAAGTTTCTTACGTAGTGGTCAGTCAATTCCATTTTTGGTTGATTTGAAGAAGTGTTTTTGGCGATTTTTTGAATTGCTTCGACCAACTCTTTTGGAATTTCTACTTCTTGTTTTATTAAATTTGTTTGAACTCCTGTTGGTGTTTGTGGTTCTTTTTGAACTGTTTGAATTGGTTCTTTATCATCAACAGGTTTTGGTGCTCCTTGTAAGTTTGCCTCTGCATTGGCTTTGTTTATACCTTTCATTTGGTTTTCCAATGCTACTTGATTTAATTTATTTATCGCCGGCATTGCAAAGGAATTTATATAATAAGCCGCAGGATAACAACCATTATTCAATACCATTGTTGGCGACATTGTTGCCGGTTTTGACATATAGCCGGCACTTGGTGTGCTTACAGAAATATTTACACTTGGAGTATTACCTACAAACTTTGATACGTTTTGCATCTTTTATTAACCTAACCTAAAATATTATTTATTTTAACCTTACCTACATATATATAAAGTCTAAAACCATGTAAAAATTGCCTTTTCAGGCTCTTTATTAAGAAATGTTAACAAAGTTTTTTTATAAAAAAAATTGTTATAATTGAGGTATGAATAATTTTCAAAAAGAACTTCCAAAATATTTGTGTTTACACTGCAACAAATGTGGCGGGACACTACCAGAGAGTGCTTTTTCACCGATACCCGATGGGTGCGGATATGCCGGTTGGATTTTTTTAAAACAAGAAGAACACAAACAAAAAGTTAGAAAATTAGATGAAGAAATTGTATTGTTAGATGTAAAAATTAAAAATTCAAAAAGCAATACTAAAAGAAAAAAATTTGAGCATGCAAAAATCAAAGTTTTAAATAAACTTGAAGAATTAAAACAATTTGGTCCAATTGATTTTTAAAAAATATTCTTTTTTGAAACGGCGGAAATTTCGAAGAAATTTCCGCCGTCAAAATTAAAATAATCTTTCGTAAGGGCTTTCAGAATCTTTTTTTGTTTGACCGATGTAATCAGCGAACACAAGATAATTAAAAACAAACCCCATACATAGATATAAAATCATAAAGAAATTTGTTGGATTTTTTCCACTTAAGAAAAAAATTATCATTGCCGGCAATACAATAAAAACTGCAACTACCAAAAAATCTTGAATTACAAAAAACAACAAATTTACGATAAAAGTTTTTAATGCTCTTAAAACTTTCATTGGGTTATAAGAGTCTAAAACCTTGCCTGTATCTAAAGATTGAGTAACTCCGGCAAAGTATATTGACATCATCAATGTATAAAAAATAAAAGCAATAATATACAAAGAGACCTGCTCTTGCTCTGATGCTAATTGTGGATATAAAGTTAAAATATAACTAAACAATAAAAACAATCCAAAACATACAATAACAGATGGGATTGAAGCGATTATAGCAAGTCCTAAAGTTAAAAACATTCTAATTGGCATTAAAAACGATGGAAGTAACATCGGTTCTGCATTACAAGAACGTCTTATTGTTTCAAAAAATATTGCGGCAAAAACAACCCCAAACACAATATTGATAATTCCGCTAACAATTTGTTGTCCGCTTAAAGTTGCATAAGTTGCAATTACCGCAGGTATTGATAAAATCAATATTTTAATCATTGCATATCTATCAGATGCAACATTTCTAACGCAATCTATAATATTAACCATTTTTACTCCTTAATAATTAAAATTGTCTTAAAAATCTTTCGTCATTATTGAAGAATAATCTAATATCATCAATTGCATATTTAAGCATAGCAAGTCTTTCAACACCCATACCAAAAGCAAAACCGCTATACACTTCAGGGTCAATTCCTGAATCTCTTAATACATTTACGTCAACCATGCCTGCACCAAGAATTTCTAACCAACCTGTACCTGAACAAGTTCTGCAACCTTTACCCTTGCACATAATACATTCAACATCGATTTCAACTGATGGTTCAGTGAATGGAAAGAAACTGCTTCTAAATCTTGTTGGTCTTGATGCACCAAAATATAATCTCAAAAATTCATTCATAACACCTTTTAAGTCAGCCATTGTAACATTTTTATCAATGTATAAACCTTCGATTTGGTGGAAGAAGTTATTTTTTCTTGAGTTAATATTTTCGTTTCTATAAACTCTGCCAGGTGCAATAATTCTGATTGGAGGTTTTGAATCTGCCATTGTACGAACTTGAGCACCTGAAGTTTGACTTCTTAAAAGAACATTTGGTGCAACATTTGTATAGAATGTATCTTGCATGTCTTTTGCAGGGTGGTCAGCAGGGAAATTTAACATGTCAAAATTGAAGTATTCAGTTTCAACTTCCGGAGAGTTTTTGTCAGGAGCAACTGAAAAACCTAAAGTGTGGAAAATATCAGTAATTTCATTGATTGTTTGTGTTATTGGGTGAACGTGTCCCATTTGAACAAATTTACCGCTCAAAGTTACATCAATTTTTTCTTTTTTAAGTTTTTCGTCTAATTCTTTTTTGTAAAATTCATCATATTTTTCTTTTACTTCTGCTTCCAGTTTGTTTGCTACTTCGTTTGCAAAAGCCCCTACAACTCTTTTATCTTCGTCAGAAAGGTCTTTCAAATTTTTCTTAATCGAATTCAATTCACCTTTTCTGCTTAAATATTTCAATTTTAATTCTTCAATATCTGCAATTGATTGTGCTGTGTTTAAATCTGCTTTTGCAGAATCATAAATTTTTTGTAATTGTTCTTTCATGTCCCTATTTTCCTTTTTTATAAAACTGGATTATATTTCTTTTCAAAACCTACAGAAGTTGAATCTCCATGTCCCGGGTATATTTTAACACTATCGTCAAACATTTCCAAGATATTTTTCACACTTTGACGAATTTGCTGATAACTTCCGCCAGGTAAATCTGTTCTACCTACACTACCCTCAAAAATTGTATCACCTGAGAATAACTTATTATCTACAAAATAACAAACACCGCCTTTTGTATGTCCGGGAGTTTGTATCACTTTAATTTTTTCATCACCGATAAAAATTTCAGAATTTTCATCAATATATTTTGTAATGTAAGGTACTTTTACATCTTCAACATTACCAACAAAAGTACTTACAAACCCAACCACATCTTCGATTAAGTCCTTATCCTCAATTGGTGCTAAAATTTCAACCTCAGGCATAACCTCGTGAAGTTTATTTATTCCCAAAATATGGTCAAAATGTCCATGAGTAACCAAAACATATTTCAAATTAGCACAGTGCTCATCTAACATTTCCAACAAATCTTCTTCAAATTTTGAGCAATCAATAAGAATCGCATCTTTTGATTTTTCATCAATAAGAAGATAATTGTTGTTTTCTATCATGCCTGTAACTATTGTTTCTAAAATCATTCTTCGCTTCTCACTAAATCAAAAATATCTTTGCAAACCTTAAATAATTTTTCAACATCTTTCAATGGTAACATATTATCACCATCACACAACGCTTTTTCAGGTTCAGGGTGAACTTCAAAGAACAAAGCATTTACGCCACTTGCAATTGAAGCCTTTGCCAAAATCGGAACCCATCTTCTATCACCACCTGTTGAACAACCGTTTGTTCCGGGCATTTGAACACTGTGAGTAGCATCAAAGACAACAGGATACCCTAACATTTGCATAATTGGAATTGCACGCATATCTGTAACCAAGTTGTTATAACCAAAAGTTACACCACGTTCCGTAAATAAAATTTTATCATTACCGGAATCAACAACTTTTTGAGCCAACGCTCGCATTTGTTGAGGTGCTAAAAACTGACCCTTCTTAATATTAACAATCTTTCCTGTTTTTCCGGCCGCAACTAACAAATCTGTTTGTCTGCACATAAATGCAGGGATTTGAATAACATCAGCAACCTCTGAAACTCTTTGAGCATCTTGAGGTAAGTGAACATCAGTTACTATTGGCACATCAAATTCTTTTTTAATTTTTGCCAGATATTCTAAGCCTTTATCAATACCTAAGCCTCTATAACCTTCAATTGTAGAGCGGTTTGCTTTGTCATAAGAAGATTTAAACACATAATTAATATTCAATCTTTCACAAACCTCTTTGAGTTTTTCTGCAACTGTTGCCATACAATCATAACTTTCGATTGCACAAGGTCCGGCAAAAATTGTTAACTTATCTCCACCAATTTCAAAATTGTTTAATTTAATCTTTTTTACTTCTATCATAATATCTTTATTTTAGCCAAAAAACATCTTAAAAACAATTATTTATCCCATAAAATGACAAAACGTAAACATGAATACATCAAACAAAACAAAAAAGAACCGCATTTCTGCGATTCTTTTTTATTATAACCAATTTTAAAATTAGTATCTGTAATGAGCGAATGCTTTGTTTGCTTCAGCCATTTTGTGAGTGTCTTCACGTTTTTTGCATGCTTGACCTGCACCGTTTGAAGCATCGATTAATTCACTTGTTAATTTGTCGATAAATGATTTACCGCTTCTGTTTTTAGCAGCAGCAATTAACCAAGATGAAGAAAGCGCAAAACCTCTGTCTGCTTTAACTTCTAGTGGCACTTGATAAGTAGAACCACCGATACGACGTGCTTTAACTTCTAATAAAGGAGTTGCATTTGTTAATGCTTTTTGGAAAATTTCCAAACCTTTTTCGTTAGTTCTTTCTTCAATTTTAGTGATTGTTGAGTAGAAAATTCTTTCTGCTAAAGATTTTTTACCACGACGCATAATTCTGTTAATAAATTTTGATACGTCTACACTGTTATATAATGGGTCAGCAGCAGGAATTCTTCTTGCTGGTTTAGAACGTCTTGACATTATTTACCTCCTTTTGCACGTTTTGCACCGTATTTTGATCTTGATTGGTTACGATTTGCAACACCTGCAGTATCTAATGTACCACGAACAATGTGATATCTTACACCAGGTAAATCTTTAACTCTGCCACCTCTGATAAGAACAACACTGTGTTCTTGTAAGTTGTGGCCAATACCTGGAATATATGATGTAACTTCAAAGCCGTTTGTTAATTTAACCCTTGCAACTTTTCTTAGTGCTGAGTTTGGTTTTTTAGGAGTTGTTGTATAAACTCTTGTGCAAACGCCACGTCTTTGAGGGCATTCCATTAATGCCGGTGATTTTGTTTTGTCTACTAACTTTTTACGTTCACGACGTACAAGTTGATTGATTGTTGGCATAATTTCTCCTTATATGTAAATTTGCTTTTATTTCGTCTAATTCCTAGTTTGAATTCTTCAGCACAAAAATTCAACTAAGTGTCGTACTATCTATATAACAACAAGCAAAAAGTATTGTCAACCTTTATAACTGATTGACAACACTTTTGTTAAGTTTTTTCAACTTTTAATTTTTATTGTACGACAGCAAAATGAAATTCTTCAGTCCAAGATTTAAAACCACCTTGCATAACCATAACAGGATAACCCGCTTCTGCAAGTCGGAATGCCGTTCTATCACCTAAATGACATAAGTGGTTATAGCAATAAACAACATTAATTTCATCTTTTGACAAACTTTCCATATTTTCTTTCAATTCAGAATACGGAAGATTTATTGCATTTGGCAAATGTGAAATATCGTAGTCTTCTTTTGCTCTAACATCAATCAATTTGATGTTATTTTTTTCAAGCATTTCTTTCAATTCGACCGGACCTAAAGTGAACGCAAGATTTTTTGCAAAATAATTCATTGCTTTTTCTGTATTAACTCTTAACTCTTTAATTTTTTCACTCATAATTTTATCCTCATTTTCTTACAACAATAGGGTAAATCAAAAAATCATTTTTCAATCTACCCTATTGTATATACTTTGAGAATAATTTTAAAAAATTATTTAGCACCTCTGCCGATTTCACGTTCGTTACCAAATTCGCCAACTCTTGCACCCATAAGGTCAAATTGTTGACCGCCACCGTTCCAGCCGTAAAGAGGATTGCATTCACCGGTTCTCATTTTTGTACCCGCAGGAAATTCTACATCACACATATATTTTGGAACTTGAGGTAATGCAAATTTATCAGCAATCTGTTCTGGCGATAACCCTTTAATATCGTCATATTTCATAACCCATGAACCGTACATGCCTGAATTTTCTTTATCATAAGTTCTTACAAATTTTGTTTTATCTGTCAATTCAATAATTTGAGCAGTTTGACCATCTTTATAAGGACTGTCTGAATAACCTCTTGAAGCCCACTCTGCGTTTGCTTCTTTTGTTGGCATTTCACCAATTACCTTATATTTACCTTCAATTTTGTAATCGCTTCCATTTTGATGAACAGACATCGTACGACACAAGTTTAAGCCGGCAAGAGCAACATTTTTCAATGCTTCATTACCATCTTTTGAAACAACATCAGTCTGATTTGCAACCACATGATTTGTGCCTTTAGGTTGTTCTGCTTTTTTAACAGAAGATGTTTTACCAGTAAAACCAATTTGAGAAACATTCATATTCATACTTATATAAAACATTTTATTGAGTAAAAATTGCCTCAAAACCATGTTTTATCTAAAACATGTTACAAAAATATATCATCTTGTTACTTTAAAACTTAAAATCTTACCACTTATCGGATCAATGTCAAAATCACGTCCAAAAAAATCGTAGGCTGAAATATTTCCGTTTTCTCTTAAAGTCATTCCCTCAAAAGGAAGTTCTTCTTTAACTTCAGGAAAGGCTTCCACTTGAGATTGTACTTGCCATAAAAACTGGCAATCTTCACTTAAACAATAAATATTTTTTAAAGTTGGGTCGCCATTTGGAATTCTCAACAAAAATATAATTTTATTATCCACAACAAAGGCATTGCCGACTTCATAATCAAATTTCATCGGTTTTCCGTTTATAAACAGATTGTTTTTTCTACATAAAACTTCTAAAGCCATACAAATACCTCTTATCGTCTATAAAAAAGATATAACAACTTAAAAATAAAGTCAATTTTTTACTTAGCCATTTTTGAAGATAATATTTTACCGTCTTTGGCAGAAATCTCGTAATTCAACCCATAAAATGTTGTCGCAGAAATATTACCGTTTGGCAATAATGACATTCCTACATATGGACTTAATTTCGTAATTTTTGGATTAACTTCTTTTACTGATTGAACTTTCCAAAGTTTTTGACCGTTTAAATCAATAGCATAAAGATTTTCCGTAACATCTGAATCGTTTGGAATGTCAAGCAGTACAACAACGCCACCTTTAATCTTTGCAACACTGTAAATATTATACTTAAATGCAAGTTTTGAAGTTGGTAATATCAATTTATTATCTACAAAATTTATATCCATTGATTTTCTTTCTATAAATTATTAATTTGTAGCACCTTTGATAAGACGTTTTTTATCAAAGTTTGTTGGAATTTCGAAGTTATCAGTTATAAAGTACTGAGTACCTCCGCCGTTACCCCAGCCTTCAAGAGGGTTACATTTACCTGTAAACATCTTAGTACCGGCAGGAACTTCAACTTCTACAATATACTTAGGCATTGCCGGTAATGCGTAGAAGTCTTTAATTTGTTCCGGAGTTTTTCCAACAATCTCATCATAAGGCATTAACCAAGTTCCTCTTGCAAATGAAGATTGGTCATTATATACACGAACAAACTTAGTTGGTTTACGAGTAACAATTTCAGCAGATGGAGTATCACCACCTAAGAAACCAGGTTCTTTGAAGCCATAATCTCTTGCAAGAACTTCATTTACTTCATCACCTGACAAAGTTCTCAATGTATTTGTATTTGCTCTAATATCTGCACCTTCAGTAATTGCAACTCTACGAGCATCAATCATACTTTGCAAAGTTGCTCTTTGTTGAGGGTCGCTTAAGGCTTTTATCTGAGTTTCAAGTGCATCTAAATCTGAGCCTAAAGTTGTTACATCATATTCAAATCGTTCTGCAATACCTCTAAATTGTTTACTATCAAGAGTTACCGTTCCGTCTGCTGATTTGCTGATTAATGAAGATAAACTTGGTGCATCAGGATTAGTATTTGCAGCAACATGTCTTGTTAATATACCTGATTCAACCCCTTCTAAGGCTGAACTATTACCCATAAAGTTTCCTATTGCATGAGGGCTTAATAGTTCATTACCTTTAGAAATATTGCTTACGACAACAGTTTGACCAACGTGAGCATCAGCATTTGAAAGAACATCACCATGAACAATGTAGTTTACAGTATTGTGATTATCTTTTAATGCACCACCTGTTGCATCAACAATACCTTTTGTGCCAACAGCATCAAAAGTTAAGCCAACAACATCGTCAAATTTAGATGCAACCATTTCTGTTAACGAACCACCCAAAGAGTGTCCTGTTACAACGATTTGAGCATCAGGGAATTGTTTTTTAACTCTTTCAACAAATTCAATAGCATTGTTTAATTGTTCAGGAGTTTTGCCCGCCATCATCGCAAAGTCTGAAGTTAAGTCGCCAACGTCATCAGAACCTCTGAAAGCAATGACAACTCGACCGTCTTTTTCATATGCTTTTGCATGAAAACCGTTATCTAAATTTGTTGTTAAAGATTGACCGCTGGAATCAGTTGCGATGTTCCAACCATTATAAGCCTTATCTTTACCATAAGCCTTACCTGCCAAATTACCACAATCTTCAACCAGTTGAGAATCTCCAATGATACCTCTTTGAGATAGTGTATGGTAAACATCTTCTCTCATACCGGCATCGGCACGCCAATTTTCTTTACCTGGGGCTGTAACTGCACTTCTTGAAGCAACACCGCTTGCTTTTTGTCCCATACCTTGAGTTGCGGCATATTCTATAACACCATCGGCTCTATGAGTATATGAAGTTCTGGCAGTTTGAATTGCTTCTAATGT
Source organism: uncultured Candidatus Melainabacteria bacterium (assembly GCA_934717745.1). GTDB lineage: Bacteria > Cyanobacteriota > Vampirovibrionia > Gastranaerophilales > Gastranaerophilaceae > UBA6984. Next base: position 21,707 of record CAKUZB010000010.1, read on the forward strand.
TTCTAAACCTTGATTAAATTCACGACCAGGAACGCCAAGACTTGCTACATCTTGTTGAATTGCACGTCTTTGAGTAGATGAAATATCTACACTTATACCAGTTGGGGCATCAAGTTGAACTTCAACACCATGAACGTTTGCACGAGTACCGCCACCCATTTGGCTTGAAGATACATGATATGAATATCTCGAATGTTCAGGATTGATTGCTTCTGTGCCTCTTGCACCACCTAACCAGCCTGAATCAACAGAGCCATATTCACGTGCCAATGCACCCTCATCAATTGGTCCTAAATCTCCTGCTTTTCTCATCGCTCTTGCTTCTAAGAAATCACCTAAGGCTTCACCGCCAACAGATGATAATACAGAAGTAATTGCAGTTGACAAGTGCATTTCACCTGTTTGTAAGTATTCAGCAGACATATCGACACCTAAATCAGTTGCTGCCTGAACCGTATATCTTGTTACTCTGCCAACTTCTGCGGCTTTCAAGTATTTAGACATACCGCCACTTACAACTTGTCCAACACCGTCGATTGCAGCATTTTTACCCGCAGTTAAATATTCGCTACCACTGTGAGTCATACCGTCAGACATCATATCTGTAGCATCTACAGTGAATGATAATGCAGAAGAACCAACCGCAGCAAGCAATAATCCAGAGGCAGAACCACCGGTTGCAACAGCAATTACTGCTGAACCAACAATTTTTGTAGTTGTTTTAACAACGGCAGCACCTGTATCTTGAGATGCATTATAATTTTCAACTCTTTCAACTATATCATTTCTGTTACCAAATGCTCGTCTATATGCAGAGTTCATTTCATTTTGATATTGTTGTAATGTTTTTCCGCCTAAGGCTTTTCTAGTGTTTTCTGCTAAACCTTTTTTAATATCAGAATACAAACTACGCATATAGTTCATATCCAAAGATTTGCCTTCACTTTTCAATTTTTGTCTAAGTTTTCCCATATCTTGGTCTGACAAACCTAACAAACTTTGTATTTCTTTTTGAACAGCAGAAGCATTACCATCTTTGAATAATTTATCCATTCTGGCAGTAACAGATTTTTCTGTTGCAACAGCAGTTGAAACATCTGCTAATTTTTGTTTTTTAGCATTGTATGCTTCAACATTTTGTTGGCTATATTCAACACCAAAGGTTTCTTTAAATTTTGCTTTAAATTGAGCATCACCTTGCCTATAAGCAGTTCTTAAACCTTCTAATTGATTTCTATATGTTGCTAAATCTTGTCTTACTTGTCTTGCAGTGTTACCTGTTGCTGACCACCAATTGTTGTTCCAAATGTATGAAACAGCATCAGCAACATCAGCAGCCCAACCGTCTTTTTTCATTTGGTTGTTGAAACTTGTCATAGCCTTGTTATAATCGCCAACCATACCATTTACAACACCGGCTTGAACGGCTTTTGCATGACGTTGTGCTTCTTTTTGTTTTTCTACTTGAATTTCTTTATCTGTTTTTATCGCAACAATTTTTGTTCCTTTTTTAGGAATTTCAACGTTTGGATTTAACAATAATAATTCATTTGTTCTATCGTTAATTTGTTCTTTTGTTGGATTTGCAACACCCTCAGATTTTAATTGGTCTGCGGCAAATTTATACCAGTTTGCATAATCTTTTTGAACAGTAACGGCTTTTTGTTGTTTACCTTGTAAACGAGCAGCAACTCTTTGTTCTTCTTGTGCAGTATATTCAGCGATTTCAGCCGCAGCACCATTTCTATTTCTTAAACCTCTATGGTTTGCCGGAAATTCACCTTGTACTCTTACATCATCACCAACTAAGAAATATGGATTACCGTCAGAATCTCTGTAAACGTGTCCTTTATTTATAGCAACCATTTGTTGAGTTGAACGGTTGAATTTTTGCCCCATAGAAGCAATCGTTTCACCATTTTGAACAACAACTCTTGTATTACCTTTACCGTCATATTCTGCAATTTGAATTTGACCATTTGGAGAGGTAATTTGTTGCATCAACCTATGACCTGATTCATTGTATTGAGTTTCAATTACTCTACCTTTTGGGTCAGTTACAGAATCGTAAACAACTTTGTTATCTTTGTACAAAGAAACTGTTTTTGTACCGTTTTCTGAAACTTTTACACTTTGAACCTTATTATGGTCTGCATCATATTGAGTTGCATCTAAAGATACAATTTTTCCATCTTTAATTACAGAAATTGTTTCTGTATCTTGATATTTTAATGTTTTTGTAAAATCATTTTCACCGGTATAGTTGTATTCAAGAACTTGTTGTTCTTCACCTTCACCGATAATTTCTTTTGTTACTCTACCATTAGCATAACCTTCTGTACCAATTTCATAAAAAGCACCATCGGTTTTTAATGTGTGTGAAGTTACAGTTTTACCATCTTCAGCAAAAGCAACTTGCTCTAGCGAACCTTCTTTTTGCTTTGTATAAGATACAGGTTTGCCATTTTGATATTCAACTGTTTCTGTTGAATTTTCTTTTGTATTTTTTACTTCTCGATTTTTTAAATTACCGTCTTCACCATAAATAAGAGTTTCAACAGTACCTTCTTCTTCATTTTCAATTACGGCTTTTTCAAGTTTACCCTCAGCATTTCTTGTTTGAGTAGTTTTAATTCCACCGCTGATTGTTGTAATAACTTTTGAACCGTCTTTATTTATAACTTCTTGACCACCGTCTTCGTAAGTTATAATTCGTTTGTCGCCGTCAACTACAGAAGATTTAACCTTTGTATTTTGACTCCAATTTTGCCATTGCTCAGCAAAATTATACAAGTCATCTGCCTTAACTTTTGTTTTAGTTTCAGGCAGACCTTGTGCTTTTTGTCTTTCTCTAAGAGCGGCTTGCTCTTGTTTTAAAAGTCTTTTAGCCTCAGATTCGTCCAAAATTTGGTCTTCACCTGCGGCTTGAGTTAACTTATCTTTAAAATCTTGAACCTCATTTTCGTCCAAAACATTGTTCTTGTTTGTATCACAAGAATTAAAGATACTTGTTAGAGTTTCATTATCTTTAAATTCTTCAACAGTAATACCGGACTTAATTTGTCCCATATTAAATGTTACTTGTTGTTTTTTACCTAATTGTAAATGTTGATCGCTAGCCATTTTTCCTCAAAAATAAAAAATAGTACTATAAAAATGTAATTACATGTTATGTAACGTCGGAAAAGTACAAAAATTGCCCAAAATCTTAAGAAATACGTCAAAAAAACTACTTTTTGTTACAAAGATTAACATGCTAAAACATGTGTCGCACATGAGTTTTAAGCCTTTTTAGACATTTTTTTACGAGCAACATCGTCCAATTTCATATCAATAATATAACCGGTTGTAGAGAATAATACAGAGTAAACAGCACCCTGTAAAGTAACTTTTCCTGTTGCCAAATATTCAAAACCACAATCTATACCGACATCAGAAGCCGTACACAATGCAAAATCTGTTACTTTTGCCGCTGTACCTGACATTTTTGCAATCGGTGAAGTTATTGCTTCAATACCTCTATAAGTCATTTGGTTTGCAAATGCAGTAGCACCATCAACCGCAGACCATTTCAAGATTTCTTTAATATCCTTTTCGGTCATACCTTGTTTTGAAGATAATCTGTCAGAACCATATACAAGTAAGTCAGCACCTGAATGTAATGCTGCAATTTTTAAAGTTGGAATAAATCCTGTACCCGCAGTGCAAATCCAAAACGGAATTGATGCGGCACACAATAAACCGTCTTGAAGTAATAATTCTGACCACATTTGAGAGGCTCTATAATCTTCAACTCGTTTTGCAACATCATTTTTAACACCAAATGCAGAATAATATGAATTGTCATATTCACGTTTCATTTCTGCCAAATCTTTTTTACCGGTTGCATTTTGAGTGTTTTGGTGCAAACGTCTTGCATATTTATTTGCCATTTTTTGAAGTACAGCATACTTTTCATCTATCGAAGAATTATCCTTAATTTTGTAATCCCTCATTGTTTTTTCAATTTGTTTTCTGCCATCTTCAACATTACCTTTGCCAACAAACTCTGCAAAAGCATTTATATTTCTTTCATATTTATCAGATTTTCTTTCCTTCAATACAGGTATAGTCCCTGTTGTCATACACGTTGGGTAAAAATATTCGTCTTTTAATGATTTATTATCCAACAAATCTTTTACTGAATTTTTAAAATTAGTTTCAACTCCTGCACAAATAGATGCAACCATAAACTTATCTTCTTTTTGCTTGTAAGTTGCAATTAATTCAGGATCATAATCCACATCAAAAATTTCTTTAAATTTTTTGTTGTAATCTTTTGTTCCAACCAGTTTATTTAAGTCGCCGACTTGCTTTTCAAAAGTATTGATGTCATCGTGAACCAATTCTTTTTGGTTTTCAGAATTCCAAAGTTTTCTAATTTGTTCACCCATTTTTGCAGACCAACCATCATAATTGGCTTGTTCTTCCATTGATTTTCGTGCTTTTTTAACAGAATTTGTTAAAATTTCTGTTGTATAGGTTTGAGTATCGTTTAATTTTGCATTTTTTAATAAAGTTTTTTCATCTTGATTTAAACTATTTTTGTTTTCAATCGCTTGAGCCAAAGCACCTGAAATTTTATCCAATTGCTTAACTTTTACAGGCAAAATCGTATCAAATTGCTTGTCTAATTCAGCATCGAAATGTTCTTTGTAATGTTCTGTTTGTACACCCGTTTTTTCACCGAGAGAAACCAACCTGTCAGTTATACCCCTGACAGCATCTATACGTGTTTTATAGGAATTACCTCTCTCTTTGCAAATCGCACCTATCAAGGTTTCATTCGGTGAAATCTTATTGTAGGCATTCATTGTAGGAATAACGTTCTTGTCTGTAATTTTATTATAGGCATTTTTAAATGCTTGGCCGGAAACACCGCCAACATTTTTATCCAGAGAATTTTTAATATCAGATGCTATCTCTTTACCTTGTTCGTATTTATTTTGTTTTTTAAGCCCTGTAAAATTCAAGGCAAAAAAGTTCTGCGATGGGGTTTTTAAGGGATTCTCAAGATTTGCTTGTTTTTGGAAAATATCAGTTTTTAAGGTAGTTTTAATAGGATTTTCAGACACAAAAAAGTCAGGCTTACGCACTTGTAGCCCTTTTTGGTCATAAATTCCCTTTGTTTTAATTGGATTAATTTTAAGCATGCAAAAAACTGATATTCCTACCTATACGACAATTAAACATCATCAAAATATTTTTTGCGGTTTTTTTTGACATGCCGGCAACTTTTGTTACATTATTTAACATTTTAAAACTTCAATATATTATGCTATAATATTACCTAAAGGGGAAGATATGTTTAAAAGAAAATGTAAAATAACTTTTATCGCACACGGTTCAACTATTTATTCTGAAGAAAACAGATTAACAAACAAAATTGATTACCCGCCACTTAACGATAATGGTTATCAGGAAATAAAAAAAATAGCCGATTTTGTTAAAAAAAGAGGCTTAAAAACAGATAATATTTATTGTAGTCCTGCATTATGCTGTGTTCAAAGTGCAGAAATTCTTGCCGACGAATTAAAGCAGGATTTTACACCAATAAACGACCTTTACGCCAGAAAATGTGGAGTTTGGAGCGGATTAACTTTTGACGAAATTGAAAAACAATATCCGGAAATGTTGGAAGAATTACATAAAACACCGCAAAACTTCTGTCCTGAAGGTGGTGAAGATATTGATTTATTCAACAAAAGAGTTAACGATATTATTTCTCAAGTAATCGAACAAAATCTTAGAGGCAGAGTTATCATTATAACTCACCCATCGATTATTCAATCGGCAATCAAAAATGCTTTGAGTATTCCGCCGGAACATCAATACAAGATTTACATAAAACCTGCTTCGGCAACTCAAATCAGTTACTTTACAAGTTGGGCAAGTCTTGTATATTCAGATTACACTCCTCTATAGGTAAAAAATGATACTGTTTATATTATCGTTAATTTTTATATTAGTATCAAGTTATTTTGTTGCATCAATTTTAGCAAAATCTGATGCCGTAAAAGGCTTTATTTACACATTATTAATCGCTTTCGCTCAAATAGTTGCAACAAGCGAAGTTTTGTCAATTTTTCAAAGTATAAAAGAATTTCCTTTTTTACTAACAAACATTTTTTGCCTTGTCGTTGTATTTATTTTATGGAAAAAAAATGGAAAACCGACTTGGAAACCCCATTTTGCAAATTTTTCAAAAAAACTTTTTAACGCATTAAAACTTGATAAATCTTTATGGATTTTGATTTTTTCTTGGACAATATTCGTCTTTGTATCAATATATTTAATCATCTTGTTACCTGCAACCTCAGGAGATGCTTTTTCATACCACGTTGTAAGAAGTTTTGATTGGGTAATGAACCACTCTCTAAACCATTTCAACGTTACTGACATCAGAATTACGGCTTTTCCAATAAACTCAGAAATTCTTTATATGTGGGTACTTTTATTCACTAAAAAACAATTGTTTTTGGGAAGTTTTACGTTCATTTGCTATCTTTTAATTTTGGTTAGCGGTTACGGAATTTTTAAATTCCTTGGATATTCAATGAGAAAAACCCTTTGGACATTGATGATTATGAGTTCCTTCGCATCAGTTGTTGTTATGGTTTCAGGAACAGAAACAGATTTAATGGTTGCAGGATTGATTTTGGTATCAATTTATTTATTTATTGATGCGATAAAAAATAAATCTAACAGTACAACTCTTTTTATGTCCTCTCTCGCTTATGCAATTTCTATTGGTATAAAAACACCTGCAATACTTTGTATTCCTGCCGTTGGCTTAATTTTGTTATATTTTTCTTATCTAAATAAAGACAAAACCTCAATTTTAAAATTCATAGGCTTTGGAATTATTAATTTTATTGCGTTTTCATCGTTCAATTACATATTAAACCTGATTAACTACGGAAATTTAATGGGTACATCAGGTGCAATACTTGCCCATAAAAATCTTTCAGGATTTAAAGGTTTAATTGCAAATTTAGTAAAACACTTCTTCCTATTTTTCGATTTTTCGGGGATAAATATTTCACCTGACTTTGGCGACAAACTTATCGCTTTAGAAAATAAAATTTTGACAACTTTAAAAGTTAACAACGTACCAAACGGAATTTATTGTGGTACAGGATTTTTCAACAAAACATTAATTGAACCTGTTATGGGGTGCGGACTTTTTGGATTTTTGCTGGTTTTACCTTGTTTTATCAAAGGCTTATTCAGACCGCTTTGGAACAAAAATAGAAAAGTTTTCACCGAATTCATTTTTGCATTAGCATTACTTTTAAACATCTTAATTTTATCTGACACAATTGCATTTATGACTTACAACACAAGATTTTTGACTTGTTTTATCATAATTTCATTGCCAATAATTTCATTATCTTACATAAAATCAAACAAAAATGTATTAAAAATCTTCTACATTCTAATCGCAATGTTCTATTTTATCGTAATTTCAACTCATTTATGGGGACGACCTTTTGCAAGATTAGTAAAAAACCAAATAAAAGAACCAACTACAATTCAAGAATTTCGTTCAAAAATACCTTGCTATAAATACGATAGACGAAGCAAAAAACTTGATGAGGCTTGTAATTTAAACTCTTTGATTATTTCAAAATTTTCTGATAGAGAATACAAAATGCTTTTCTTACCAAGTTTTTCAGAAAGTATTTTATTCATAAAAACATATCAACTTAAAGGCAAACCATTTGATATAAACACAATTGAAAAAATGAAGTCTGAAGATTTCAACAAATACGACCTCATTTTTATTCCGGTTCAAGGTCAAGCAGTAACCCTTTTTGAAAAGTATTCACCAGAAAAAATAGACTATTATTTGGATTTAAACAAAAACCATTTTCCACTAAATCTAAATGACGAATTTGTTTGCTATTACAATAGTCTTAATGGAACAATCTCAAAGCAAATCGGCAACGTTAATGAAGTGCCGATACAAAAAGTTTGCAAACTTACAAATAACTTTTTCCTACATCACCCATTTATTATAGGATATAGGACTGATGAATATTTTATTCTTTTGAATATAAAAACTTTTAACAAACAACAATAAAAAACGGCGGTTCAAGATTTATCTTGAACCGCCGTTAAAATTTTATAACTAAACTCTACCGTACATATCTTCGTATCTTACAATATCGTCTTCAGATAAAATATCACCGATTTGTAATTCAACAATTTCCACATCTCCGTCAGAAAGGTTTTGTAGAGAGTGTTTTTCTCCAATTGCAATGTCTACAGATTGTCCGACAGTCAATTTTAAAGTTTCATCACCTTTTAAAACAGTTGCTTCACCAACTGCGACAACCCAATGTTCTGCTCTGTGGTTATGAGATTGAATAGACAATTTTTGCCCAGGGTTTACATGAATTTTCTTAGTCAAATAGCCCTCGCCATTTGCAATACAAGAATAGAACCCCCAAGGTCTATACACAGTTTTGTGAACCTTATGAACAGAATCATTCTCTTTTTTCAATCTATCGTAAATCAATTTTACATCTTGAGTTTTATCCGACTTACAAGCAAGAATTGCATCTTCGGTTTCAACAACAATAGTATCTTCCAAACCAATTGTTGCAACAAGTTTTGAAGAAGAATATGCGTAAGAATTTTTTGAACCCTCATCTATAATATTCCCAACAAAAACGTTACCATTTGCATCTTTTTCACTAACTTCATAGATTGATTGCCAAGAACCTAAATCATTCCAATCACTTTCAAGTTTTACAAGAGCAATTTTGTCAGATTTCTCCATTACTGCATAATCAATAGAAATTGATGGCATTTTATCAAATTCAACAAACGGAATTTGAGAAGATTTTGAAAAATCGAAATTTTGCAGATTGCTAAAAATTTCAGAATTTGCATTTTTTAATTCTTCCATAAACGTAGAAACTTTGAACATAAACATTCCGCTATTCCAAAAATATGTTTGAGCATCTAAATATTTTTGAGCAGTTTCGGCATCAGGTTTTTCAACAAATTGTTTAACTTTATAGCCGTCTTCGAGTTTTTCTTCAGTAATATTTACATAACCATAACCTGTTTCCGGATATGTTGGTTTTACACCAAAAGTAACAATATAGCCTTGTTTTGCAAGTTTTTCACCACGCATAACAGAAGTTTTAAATCCGCCCAAGTCTTTTATTAGAGGGTCTGACGGAACAACCAAAATTACAGGGTCTTCTTCTTTGGAAATAGAAGAAATATATTTTACAGCCACAGCAATTGCCGGTGCAGTATTTTTTGCAACAGGTTCTGCCAAAACTACAGGAGAAGAAGTAAATTCCTGCAACTGACTTTTTACATTAGAAATATGTTTTACATTGGTAATACTAATAATATTTTTCGACGGAGTAAAACATGCCAGTCTTTGATAAGTTGATTGTAACAAACTTTGTTCCATATTCAAATTCAACAACTGTTTTGGGTATAATTCTCTTGATAAAGGCCACAAACGACTACCTGAACCACCCGCTAAAATTAAACTGTACATAAATTCTCCTTAAATTTTGATAACTATAATATAACAGAAAAAAAAATATAAACAAATCTTAAGTAGGTACTTGAATTTAGATTATGTTTAAAATATGATTAATTTACAGGTTTGTGAAAACCCGTATTTTTGCACTAAAAAGAATTAATAAAAGAATATAAAGGAATGGAAAAATGAAAAATCCGATTATTGAAAATTTAGAAAACGGCTTTAAAAAAGCAGAAATTCCTCAAATGAATCCTGGCGATACAGTAAAAGTTTTCGTAAGAATCGTTGAAGGAAACAAAGAAAGAACACAAGCATTTGAAGGTACTATCATAAAAGACAGAGGCGAAGGTTTAAACAAAACTATCACTGTTAGAAAAGTATTCCAAGGTGTTGGCGTTGAACGTGTATTCTTAGTACACTCACCAAGAATCGAAAAATTCCAAGTTCTAAGACGTGGTGATGTTAGACGTGCTAAATTATACTACTTAAGAGAACGTTCAGGCAAAGCAACAAGAATTAAGGAAAAAATTGAAAAAAGATAGTCATATTCACTGGTATCCCGGACATATTGCGAAAGCAGAAAGACAACTAAAAGAAAAACTTAATCTTTGCGATGTTGTAATTGAAGTTTTAGACGCAAGAATTCCGTTTAGCAGTACATATAACAATATTGAATCATTACTAGGCGGGAAACCTCGCCTAGTTTTGTTAAATAAAGCGGATTTAGCAGACAAGCAAGAATTGAAGTTGTTTATTGAAAAAATAAAAGCATCAACAAAAATGCCTGTTATGATTACAGATGCAAAAAACTCAAAAGATTTAGTACCAATCGTAAAAAAAATTTTAGAACTTGCACAACCAAGAATAGAAGCGATTATGGCAAAGGGTTTATTGAAAAGACCCGCTAGAGTTATGGTTGTTGGAATGCCAAATGTTGGTAAGTCAAGTATTATCAACAAATTAACAAAAACTTCCAAAACAAAAGTCGGTGCAAGAGCAGGCGTAACTCGACAACAACAATGGGTTAGAATAAACAAAGACCTTGATTTATTAGACACGCCTGGAATTATTCCTATGCGACAAGACAACCAAGAAGCCGCAACAAAATTGGCTTTCGTAAACTCTGTTTCGGAAAATGCTTATGATAACGAAACAGTTGCTCAAGAATTATTGAACATTTTAGCAAAAAAATACGAGGCTGAATTAAAAGAATATTATAAAGTAGAAACTTTGTCTTTAGAAGAAATTGCAAAAAGCAGAAACTGGATTGTATCAGGTTCAAAACCAGATATTGAAAGAACTGCAATTTTTGTTTTAAAATATTTTCGTGATGGTAAGTTAGGAAAATTTATCCTTGATGAACTCGAAGAAAAATAATCTGTTTAATTTTGACAAAGCCTTGAATGTAAGATTTGTGATTGGCACAGATGAAGCCGGCAGAGGTCCTGCTGCGGGCGGAGTTTTTGCTTCTGCGGTTTATATAAATAATCCGGATATTGAAAAAGAACTTTCAAAACTAAACGATTCAAAAAAACTTTCTGCAAAAACAAGAGAAGAACTTTTTGACATAATAGCCAAAAATACAATTAATTCAGTCGTATGCGTTGAAATTGACGAGATTGAGAAATATAATATATTAAACTGTTCGCTAAAAGCAATGAAACTTTCTTGCGAAAGTGTTATTAACCAAATTGCAAATTTTGAAAAAGATAAATCACTGACAGTTGTTGATGGGAACAAATTAATAAAAAATTACGAATATTCTCAACAATATATTATAAAAGGAGATTCAAAATCCGCTTCAATTGCTTCTGCAAGCATTTTAGCAAAGGTTACTCGTGATAGATATATGTTAAAATTGCATGAAGAATTTCCACAATATGACTGGGAAAACAATGCCGGATACTTAACTCCAAAACATCAAGAAGCAATATTAAAATATGGCGTTACAAAATACCACAGAAAATCTTTTTTGAAAAAGTTATTAACCCAGTCAAAACAGTTGAGTTTGTTGGATTAAAACCGTTGTTGGGTTTCACCCAATCAGATTTTACTTGTTTTCTTCCCGCATACGTCCTCACGTTAAACGGCAACGTTCATATTAGCAACGATAGTAAAATGAGCGACTTGTCCGAATGGAGCAATAATCTGATGTTTAGTAATAATAAAAAAAAAGCCGTTTCTTTCGAAACGGCATCAAATTTTTGTATAGGGAAGGAAATAAGGAAATTTAATAAATTTATAAAAATCTTTTTCTTACTTGCAAAACATAAAATCATAAATGCAAAGTAATATTTAATAATTATTCATATCTTCCAGAAATACGAATTTTAATTTCTACACACCCGTTTTTTAGTAAATTGTTAAAATCGCTGATAAATTTTTAACACATACCCCTTTATCAACAATTTATTTATCGACATACAAAAACCAAAACTTTAGAGTTTTGGTTAATATCGTTACATTCTGTTACATATAAAATAAAACGTTCAAAAACGCTGTATTTATCGACACATTACGTTATAAACAACTAACATTGTTACAAATCCCGACATCAAAGTTCCTTGAGGTTCGCCACCGGAAAGTAATGTACAAGTCATTGTTGCAAGTACGGCAAACCCAAAGCAAATCCAACTTGCAACAGGTTTTTCAACAGGATGTTTAATAAACATATATCTAATTATTACAGCAATCAAAATTGCAAAAACTGAAACGCTAACAGTAAGTCCCATAACTAATCCTTATGACTTTCTTGAAAATAACATTCCCATTTGTAAGCAGAATCAATACTATTTTCCAAAGAACGTTTTGGAGTCCAACCCAAAACTGTTTTTGCTTTATTTGCATTTGCATATAACTTTGCAGGGTCGCCCTCTCTACGTTCTACAGTTTCTACTGCAATCTTTTTATCTAAAACTTTTTCACAAGTATCAAAAACTTGTTTAACACTATCGCCTTGCTCTGTACCAAGATTGAAAATATTTGATTCATTATTTTTTGTCAAATATATATACGCAAGCCTGTGTGCTTGTGCCAAATCCTCTACATTAACGTAATCACGAATACAAGTTCCGTCCGGAGTGTCATAATCGTTACCGAAAATTTTGAAAATTTTACCCTCACCAAAAGTTGATTTTAAAATATTAGGAATTAAGTGAGTTTCAGGTTCATGCCATTCTCCAATTCTGGTTTGAGCATCACAACCCGCAACATTAAAATATCTCAAAATGATAGATTTTAAACCATAAGCCTTGTCAAAATCTTTTAGCATATATTCAATACATAATTTTGAATTACCATAAGGATTTATAGGACTTTGCGGGTGAAGTTCATCAATCGGAGTGTATTTAGGTTCACCATATGTCGCACAAGTTGATGAGAACACAATCTTTTTAACGTCATATTTTACCATTGTTTCCAAAAGATTTAAAGTTCCATAAGTATTATTTCTATAATATTTTGCAGGGTTTGTAACACTTTCGCCAACTAAAGAAAATGCTGCAAAGTGAATTACTGCATCAATATCATATTTTGCAAATACTCTATCAATATCTTCAATATTTTGCAAATCACCTTGTTCAAAATGAACTTGACCTATTTTTTTTAATGCTTCAATCGTTTCAATATGACCGGTTGCTAAGTTATCAAAAATAACAATTTCATTACCATTGTTCAAAAAATTCACTGCGGTGTGGCTTCCAATATATCCCGCAGCACCTGTAATTAAAATCATTTAAGTCCTTTCTTATGCAACAAGTTATTTTTTTATTCGTTGTGCAAGTTCGTCTAACCTAATCAAAAATGCTTTTGCATCTTCATCTTCTCTTTTAGAAACAATCTCTCTAATTTCATTATATACAGAAAGATAATCATTTCTAAAAATGTCAAACGTAAACATTTTTTCCAAATCACTTTCTGCCATTTTATAATCACCTAATTGGCTGGCAGAAATACTTCTATTAATATAGGCATCAGCATATTCGCTATTAATATCAATTGCTTTATTATATAAGTGCAAAGCCTCATTATCTTTATTTTCTTTATGTTTAACCATACCTAAACTTACGAAGGCTTCTACATTTTCACTTTGAATCTTCAAAACCTTTTCATAATCTTTTTCGGCATCTGCATAATTTTCTATTTTATATTCAACAAATGCTTTTTTTAAAAGAATTTGAACATCATCAGATTTTATTTCCAATGCTTTTGTATAATCCTCAATAGCATTTTCATAATCATTTAAACATTCTTTTGTAATACCTCTATTAAAATAAGTATTATGATTATTACTAATTTCAAGAGATTTATCGAAGTCCAAAATTGCTTCATCATAATTTTTCAAATAATTTTTAGCATTACCTCTGTTGTTATAAGCCATAAAGTTTTCAGGGTCTAATTCAATAGCCTTGTTATAATCAGAAATCGATGCAAGAATTTTCTTAAGATTATAATTTACAAATCCACGATTAAAATATGCTTCTGCATATTGAGGATTTATCTCAATCGCTTTGTTATAATCTTCTATCGCTTCCTCATATCTTTCAAGACAACCTTTCGAATTGCCTCTGTTATTATAGGCTTTTGCATAATTACTATCAATATCAATTACTTTTGTATAGTAATTAATCGCATCTTCATATTTAGATAAATTGTAATTAGCATTACCTTGAAGCATCAAAACTTCAACTGAGGGTTCTTCATCTTTCAATAAATTCAATGCTTCTTCAGATTTACCTGATTTGATTAATTTTTTTACGTCATCTACAATTTCCATATAACAACCTTTTTAATACCAGTATATGTTTTTATTTTAGACTTTATTCATCGTCATGTCAAATATTTCGCACAAAGTTTAAGAGATTGTTTCATCTAAAATTTTGCAAGCAGATTCAATAAATTTTGCACAAGGACGTTCGGCATAAAAATTTTCAGTTCTTTTTGTTGGTTTTGGAGAACTTTCATGTTCCATTAAATTTAAAAGTTCACGACAAATCATTGAACCATGCTCATCTTGAAATTTATGTCCTAAATCTTGAATCAAAGTGTAATGTTTTTCTTTGTCTTCATCACTTATTGAAATATAGCCCTTCTTTAGCCCTGCAATCATAAACATTCCGCTTACAGCCCCGCAAACCTCACGAAGCCTACCCATGCCACCGCCAAAAGATGAAGATAATTTCAACAAGGTTTCACAATCAATACCTAAATCCTCTGCGTATGCACAAACAACGGCTTGAGCACAATTTCTACCATTTAAAAATAATTTTACTGCCTTTTCATAATGTTTTTCCATAACTTGATATTAAAACAAACTTGATGTATTGTAAAATTATTATTGTTTAAAGAGGATAAAATTTATGTCAAAAGTAGAAGTTATTGAATATCAACCACAAGGTGTATGCTCTCAATTAATGAGATTTGCTATTGATGAAAACGGCATTATCCAAGATTCTGAAATCATTGGTGGCTGTAATGGAAACCTAAAAGGTATTAGAAGTCTTATAAAAGGCTTAAATATCAATGATGTTATTGAAAAATTAAAAAATATTACTTGCAACGGCAAACCTACAAGTTGTCCGGATCAAATCGCAACTTGCCTTTTAAATTACAAAGAAGAAAAAGCAAAAATAAAAGCGTAGATTTAGTTCGAAAAAAAACATTTGATACCAATGCCAAATTATTTACTCGACTAACCGAGTAATTGAACAGGTAGGATTATTTAGAATTAACAAGTGAGAAAAGTGTTCTAACGATAAGGAACACTCTTTAGAAAACATCTCTTGTAAGTATCTACTAAATACCAAGAGCCAATCTGTTCATTTGAGCAAGCATATCTTGACCTGCAAACATTGAATTTTTTGATTTTTCCAATTCGTCAACTCTATCTTTAATTGAGTTAAAATCGGCTTGCATTTGTTGTGGATTACCTTTAACTTCTGTACCATTAGAAAGTTTTACTGCAACATTAGACATATTTGCTTGTGCAGATGCACCTTTTACATACTCATTTAAACCTTTTTCTAACTTATCAATAACCTCTGATTGATTACCCATTGCACTAACATTAATGCCCAATTTATCACCAAGAGCCTTAATATCATCATTCAACTGCTTCATATCGATATTTGGAGTTGATTGTTGCGTTTGAACAGGAGCATGTTTTTTATTTTGTTTCGATTTTTCAGCCTGTGCAATTAATGTACGTGCCTCTGATACTGATTTTACAGTCGTCGGATCAATTCCAAGTTCTTTTAACTTTTTGATAATATCATCAGGTAATCTTCCGCTACCTATCGACATAATTCCGCTTACAGCAGAAGACATATTTGCATTAACACTTGAAATTGATTCTATTCCCATACACATACCCCTTTATTTTCCATAAAGACATGTAATGTATCGGAATATTTTTATGCAAACTTTATAGTTTGTAACGCAATGTTAAGATATTTTTTATTCTGCCATAACTTCTTGATGCTCCGGTTCGGGCATTGTTTTATTCATAACAGCACCCAATTCCGTCATTTTTTCTGCGTTAACAAGAATACTATCACGTCCGTCAAGTTGTTTCAAACCTGCATCAATTTTATCTCTTGCTGAACGAATATTTCTAACCATATCAGAAAATTTATCCAACATTTTTGTGGCAAGTCTTGAAATTTCTTGTGCATTTTGATTTTGACGATTTACCACTAAAAATGAATTAATAATTTTCAAACTTGCCAAAAGAGTTGACGGAGAAACAGGCATAATTTTGTTTTTCCAAGCATAATCCCAAAGTTGATTATCCTCGCAAAACATTAACGAATAGCAACTTTCAATAGGAATAAACATTAAAATATATTCAGGAGAAAGACTTGCATCGTCAGGAGTGTAATCACGTTTTGCAAGTCCGGTAATATGAGCCTTTGTTGATTCTTTAAATTCTTTCAAGTGCTGAGTTTTTTCATCTTCATTTTCTGTTTCTAAATAAGCAGAAAACGAAGCCAAAGAAGTTTTTGCGTCAATCATAACACATTTATTTTCAGGCAACATCACAATTGCATCAGGTCTACCCTCAACTGTATTTGCTTTTTGAACAACATATTCTTCATTTTTTCTTAAACCGGAAGCCTCTAAAACTCTTTCTAAAACAATTTCTCCCCATTGACCTTGAGTTCTGTTATCTGCTTTCATAATCTTTGTTAAAGAAGTTGTATCTTGTGCAATCTTAGACCCTGCTTCGATAAATTGTTTTATATTTTCATCGAATTTAATGAAATTATCATTTTCACATTTAAACTTTTCATTTGTACGTTTTTCAAAGTCTTCAATTTTTTCTTTAAATTTAGAGAAAAAATCCTCTAATTTTTCTTTATTTGTGTTAGTAAGTTTTTCTGAACTTTGTTCTAATATCCTGTTTGCCATATTTTCAAAGTTCATTTCCATTTGTTTTACAATAGTTTCACTTGAATTTTTGTTTTTATTAATAATTACTGTATAAATAACTGCAACCAGAATTGCACCTGTTAAAAAGCCTACAGCAAAAAGTAAAATTTCCATGTCATATCTCCTATAATCTGCTTATTATTATATCATACTCATACTTTAAACAGATTACATTTAACGTAGTAGAAAAAAATCCTACTCAAATTTTTAGAGGATTTTTTAAAACACATGTCAGAATTGAAATTGCCCCTTTTCTAAATCTTTTGGTCTATATCACTTTATAGACCCTAACCTTAAGATTTTTTAATCTTTTTGTCGATGTTCACTCCTCTAAAAAGATGTAGTATGAACAGTGTAGAAAACAAAAAAAATCTTAGGGACATAAAAAAGAATTTGGGGGAACAAATGAGACAATTCAAAAAACAAGCCAGAGTAATGTTAATTGATGACAATTATGATCACTTGGCAGGTGTTAAAGAACTTTTAAGTATGGAAAGTTCATTTGATGTGGTAGCAGCATCAACAAGTGCTAATCAAGGTATCACATTAATTAAAAAATACAAACCTGATGTTGTCTTAATGGATATGAATATGCCTGAAAAAAATGGTTTACAAGCAATCCAAGAAATTGAAGAATTAGGTTTACAAACAAGAGTCTTAGCGTTAAGTGCTTATGACGATGCAGATTTAATCTTCAGAGCAATGAAATTGGGTGCAAAAGGCTATGTATTAAAAACTATGGCATCTGCACAATTAATTTATGCTATTGACGAAGTTGCTAACGGCAAAGTATATATGCCACCAATTTTAACAGCACGTTTCTTCGATTATTTCCAAAAATCTTTCAAAGAAGAAGAAATTGCACAACAAAAAGCACAAGAATCAAATTATTTATCAGATTTGACTCAAAGAGAAGAAGAAGTTTTAGACTTGTTAACTCAAGGTGTTACATACAAAGGAGTTGCACAACAACTGTTCATTTCAGAAACAACTGTTAAAACTCACGTAAATAACATTTTCCAAAAACTTCAAGTAAACGACAGAACACAAGCAGTTTTATATGCAATCAACCATGGCTTTACAAGTAAACGTCAAGCAAGAATGGGCAAACAAACTGCAACTGTATAACAGATATTAACTCCTTTCAAATTTAGAGATTGTCGTGTTATACAAAAATGTGTAACACGACAACCATTACTTTAAAAAATGTGTGTGAAAAATGGTAAAATATATTAAAGGTAAAAACAGATTAAAAGATTTAATATATATTCAAGAAAACAAACCTTGTAGTGAAAAATCTATTCAAGGTATGGTTCGCTCTATGGTAGAACCTTTGTTTGAAAATCCTGAAGAAAAAGGGGTTGTAATGTATCGCTTCGGCGACAATTCTCAATTCGCAGGTTTATTAAAACGTTTAGAATACACAAATGTAGAAATTTACAACTTCTCTGACGGTTCAGATTTATTAAAAGAAGACATTTGGGATTCAACTCAATTTTTATATGTACTAACAGGTAGATACGGTGCAAGTTTTATTTATGACTTTGAAACAGAAGACGTAGAAGATTTTGCAGGATATTACTTGTTATACAACTCAGTTTCATTGAGAGAATCTTTTGAAATTATCGAAGCAAACTGCACAAAAGACATTTCTACATACAAAGAAGAATACAAACCTGATAGACGTGATAACTTACTAATGAATTCATCAATCAGAAAAATTGTTGACTTGATGAATGAAACAACACAAGAAGCAATGCTTGTGGATATGGAAAAAGATGCACTTTCAAAAAGTGATGATTTGGCAAAAAGATTAGAATTTATCAATTCTAAATCAAGATATGTAGTTCACGAAATCAGAAATCAACTTTCGATTTGCGAACTTTACGCAAACATAATAGGTAAACACTGCGAATTAAAGGATAATACAGATTGTTCAAACGCAATTGATTGTATTAAAACAGCAGTAAAAATTGCAAGCAATGCTTTAATGGATTTAAAATCATTAGACAACAAAGATTTACAGGTTTATAACTTGCAAGAAATGATTAAAAGAGCATTATTACTTTCAAAAGTGTACGCAAACGGCAAAAATATCGAATTCAAAACAAAATTTGATGACCAAAACAGTTCAATTTTTGCCGACGAATCAAAATTCCTTGCAGGATTGGTAAATATTATCAAAAATGCAATTGAAGCAATCGAAGAAAAAGGTGAAATCTCAATTTCAACAAGCATAAAAGATGATTTTATTTCAATTGTAATCGCAAATAACGGTAAAAAAATTCCGGAAGAAGTTCAACAAAAAATCTTCTCTGACGGATTTACAACAAAATCTTCAGGCTCAGGAATCGGCTTATACGTTTGCAGACAAACATTAGAAGAACAATTTGCAAGATTAGAACTTCTAAAATCAGACGATAACTCAACAGAATTTGAAATTTTGGTAAGCATGGTATAGGAGGTGCAAAATGGATATTTTATCATCAAGAGCATCAAATATAAGTAAACTTGCAATGGACGGATTGTTAGAAAGACAAAGGGCAATCGGTGCAAATATCGCCAACGTAGAAACTCCGGGATATTTAAGAAAAGAAGTTGCTTTTGAATCACAACTTTCAGAAATCATCGAAAGAGAGGATTTAAAAGATTACATAAAAGGTCAAAATAGTATTAAGCCGGCACACGCAACTTATGATGATTTTATGCAAATGCAAGAGGCTCAACAATACAGAAGACCTTTAACAACACAAGAAAAGCAATATTTGATAACAAATTCATACGGTCAATACGACCCGCAAGTTATGGACGATGTATTCTCAGAAGGAACACTTGATGGAAACAACGTAGAACTTGAAAAAGAAATGATGGATTTGAACAAAAACGGTACAAAATTCGTAGTTTTATCAAATCTTGAAAAAAAATACTTTAGCGGAATGAGCGAAGTAATCAGAGGTGGCGGGCAATAAGCCATAAAGAAATAAAAAAGTAAATATATTATAGACAGGGTGGGAAAAAATGAGTCTAAATACATTTGATATTGCAGGTTCAGGAATGACTGCACAGAGAATAAAAATGGATACTGTTGCAAGTAACATTGCAAACGTAAACACAACAAGAAATCCTGACGGAAGTAAAGGTGTCTACGTAAAAAAATCCGTAAGTTTTAAAGCAATCTACGAAGATGAATTATCACGTGGTGCAAGAAATTTTGCTGCAAACTCTACTGATGCAAAATTCAACCCAAAAACCGGTAATTTCGAAATCAACACAGGTATTGCACTAAACCAAGGATTAATTTCAAATGGTGTAAGAGTTGAATCAATTCAAGAAACTGAACATCCGACAAAATTAATCTACGACCCATCTCACCCTGACGCAGATGCAGACGGTTACGTTGAATTACCAAATATTAACGTTGTAGAAGAAATGGTTGATATGGTTTCGGCATCAAAAGCCTATGAAGCAAACTCTGTAGTTGCAGAAAACGTTAAGACAATGATTCAATCAGCATTGAATATCTAATAATTAAGGGGTGTGTGAAAAATGAGATTAGATGCTTTAAGTACAAATATTCCGGCAATACAGCCACAATTTAATCCAATTCAAAATTACAACAGTTTTCTTAAAGGTAATGCGTCATTTGAAGTGAATGACGACTTTGGAAATGATTTTGACAGAATGCTTCAAAAAGAAATTTCAGCAGAAAAAGTTTCAGCAAGTAGAAAGTTTGACAAAATGTCGCCTGTTGATAGTTTAATGAATTCTATTGAAAATGCTTTCAGCAACGGATTGAATGATGTTAACGAAAAGAAAATGTATTCAGATTCTTTACAAGAAGCATTTGCAAGAGGCGAAGATGTTAGTGTTCACGAATTAATGATTGCAAGCGAAAAATCAGCATTAAGCATGCAAATGGCAATGCAAATTAGAAACAAAATGATTTCTGCATACACAGACATCAAAAACATGGCGTTCTAATTAAACTTCATTTATTATGTTATAAAAAGCACTCTAATCCATGCCGGAGTGCTTTTTTAATTATTTAATTATGTAACAACTATCCGATTTTTTATCAATATATTTCCTTGAAATTCCTTAAAGAAAATATAGGGTAGAATAATGATAATTAATTCTGTTAACACAAATAACAAAACAGCACTTAAACCTTTAGAAATAAAAGGTTCTCAATTAAAAATGCAAAATACTTTGGTAAATGATACTTTTCAAAAAAAATCAGAAGTATCAAATCCAATAAACACTTATAAACCTGTAAACATTGCGTTTAAAGGCTTGTTTGACTATGCAATAAGTGGTGATGCCCAAGACTTGTTGTCAAAAGATTTAAAAGCAAAACTTGCAACAACCAAAGAAGAAATTTCCAAAAAATATAACGGTAAAGTCGAATCATTCACTTTCAAAAAAAATAAATTTAATCCTGATGAAGAATTCGTTCTAAAAGCAGATTTAGACGGTAAAAATTCATATTCAGAAACTTATGACAAAAATTTAAACAAAGTCGGTGAAGAAGAAGTTTCTGTCTATATGCCACAGAACAGTTCAAAACTTTATACAATCAAAAAAAGTGTTGATTACAGAAATAATACTTCTACAAAAACAAGAGAAGAATTTAACAATGGTCAATTAGCACTTACTGACGAAGTAAAAATAGTAAAAGATAAACAGAACAACGTTATCAGAAAAGAAATGATGACACTTTCTGCTGTTGATGGAGCGTATAACCAAAAATACGTATTTCCAGATGGAACAGAAAAAGTAATTTCGGAAGTTCATAAATTCAAGAAAAATGACAACATGGATTGTATTCGCAAGAATATGACATCGTTAGACGGTACGAAAACAGAATACTTGCTTGAACAAGACGATAAAGGCAATAAAATTTTAGAATACAAAATCACTGACAAAGACGGCAAAGTTTTAATGAATTTAAACAAAACTATGGAAAGAGTTGGTAAAAATAAAATTATTTCAACAAACGGCGATAAAGTTTACGAAACAACTTTTGAAAAAGACAAATTAACAATTCAAGAAAAAGGCAAAGAACCAACTGTTATTTCATTAAAACCTAAAACAATTTTCTCAAAAGGCTTATCACTTTTAGGAAATAAAGATGAAATGATGAATTTATTGCAAAAATTACCGGCAGAACAAATTTTAGCCCTTGCAGATACAGTAAAAGTTTTAAACGGAATTAATGACACCTCAAAATGTCAAATGAAACAAGATATCAAACATATTGATACAATTAACGAAACTTTCTCTGTACTTCACGAAACAGGACACGCAATTGATTACAGAAAATCAAATATTATTCTTACACAAATTAAAAGTATCAGTAATGACCGCAAACTAAGACAAATTTATACCGAAGAAAAAGAAACCTTCAATAAGGCATACCCTGATGCCCAAAGAGAACATATTGAATACTTTATTAACCAAACAGACCACTACTCTGAAAGCAAATGGGGCGGTTTGGCTGAAATTGTTGCAGAAACAAACGCACTAAGAGATTCTTACACAACTGAAAACGACTTAGCACCTAGAGTTCAATATTTGCAACAATATTACCCAAAAACAATTGCATACATAAACGATAAATTAGAAAATTATAAAAACTAATTAAAATTTAAACATTTACCCTATTATAAAAATTAGCATGATATAATTTTCTTATGCTAAATTTAATTAAGTCGAATAAAACAAATATATTCTTAATTGGAATTTTTATTGCATACTTAGTTTTATGCTTTTATATTGGGACTTTCCACGAACAATGGACTGATGAGGCTCAATCTTGGCTTTTAGCAAGGGATTGTTCTATTAAAGAATTAATTTTTGACAATCTAAAATACGAAGGACACCCAATTTTATGGTACTTATTTTTAAAAGTTGCACAATTTTTTCATTTAAAATTTGACGATTTAAATTTTTTATCATTATTTTTTGGTTCTATCGGAGTTTACATTTTACTGTTTAAAACAAAACTTCCGATGTTTTTTAAGGCAACAATACCATTTTCGTATTGGGTTTTTTATCAATATTCAATAATTGCAAGAAATCATAGCCTTGTTTTTCCGATTTTAATGCTGATAGCAATAATATATCCTCAAAAAGAAACTAAAATAATAAAGTATTCTATTTTACTGATTTTACTGGCAAATGTTAGTATGCACGGATATTTTATAAGTTTTATTCTATTCATAGACTTTATTATAAGCCTATACAAAAAAATAACCTTAAAACAAAGTATACCATTGTTTTTCATTGTATTAAACTACATATTTACGATACTATATTTGCAAACACCTGCCGACGTATCCTTTCCTGCGGGGTTTATTGAATTTAAAAACTTATTTTTTGCAATAATAAACACTACAGGAAACATCTTTTTTAATGCTTCAATGCAGGAAAACTCAACAGATAGTATAAGTATTTTTTTCGCAATTTTTACAATATACCTCATTTGCAAAACAATAAATACTCTTTGTGTAAATAAATACCAAAAATGGTTTCTATATATTTTAAACTTTACCCTTTTAACAATTTTGTGTATATTTTATAATCAGGATTGGCATTTAGGCTATGAATTTTTGATTGTAGTATTTTCACTTGCAGTAATGTGCAACACAAATCATTTGCAACTTGAATTTAAAAACAACAAACTATTTTATATTTGCTTTGGAATTGTAATTTTTATACAACTTTTATGGAGTTTTAAAAGTTCAATTTTAGAAACTAAATTTGTTTTTTGTCCAAACAAAAAAATTGCGGAATATATAAAAAAGAATAATCTTGAAAATAAAACTATAATCGGAATGGAATTTAATGTAACATCAATAAACCCTTATTTTGAAAAAAATATCTTTTCTAATACTCCAAAATCATATTGGTATTGGAAAGAAAATTCTTTTATTGATGTTATAACTCATAAAGAAAAACCTATAATAATTCTTGATTGGAAAGGATTAGACACGATTCTACAAAGAACAGAAATTAATGAATTAGATAAGAATTATAATTCAACAAATTTTCATGGTGAACTAATATCAAAAGGAATTTTCAAAGAGAATTTAGACATTATCGTACTTTTACCAAAAGAGAAAGAGGCTAAATAATGAATAAAACTATTTTAATTACAGGTGGTGCAGGTTTTTTCGGTTCAATACTAAAAAAAGAATTGCTAAATTTAGGATATTTCTGCGTTTCTATTGATATTGAACCTGACGATTTCCGACACGAAAATTTTGTACCGATTTTGGGCGATGTTAGAGATAAAAAGTTATTAAAAGAAATTTTTGAAAAATATCAATTTGACGCAATTTACCATTGTGCCGCTCTTTTGGCTCACGTAAAAAAAGATTTAAAAAATCTTTGGAGTTCCAATGTTGATGGAACAAAAAATATTGTTGATTTTGCAAAAGAATATGGTGTAAATAAAATTGTATTCATTTCGACAAATTGCTTGTGGGGTAGAGGTTTTGATGAAAAGATTAAGGAAGATGAAAAACCTGAACCTATTGAAATTTATGGCAAATCAAAATATGAAGCAGAAAAAATTTTACTAGAGGAAAAAGACAACGTAAATAGTGTAATCTTTAGATGTCCGACAATTATGGACGAGGGTCGACTTGGCTTACTTGGAATTTTGTTTGAATTTATTGAAGAAAATAGAAAACTTTGGATGGTTGGAGATGGTAAAAATAAATATCAATTTATTTATGCAAAAGATTTAAGTCAAGCGTGTATAAAAGCCCTTGATTATAACCAAAGCGACATTTTTAATATTGGTTCTGACGATGTAAAAAGTTTTAATGAAGTATATAAATACGTTATTGAAAAATCTAATTCAAAATCAAAACTTATTCACATGCCAAAAGAATTTATGGAATGGGGAATGAAAATTTGTTATGCTTT
Organism: uncultured Candidatus Melainabacteria bacterium; assembly: GCA_934717745.1. Taxonomy (GTDB): domain Bacteria; phylum Cyanobacteriota; class Vampirovibrionia; order Gastranaerophilales; family Gastranaerophilaceae; genus UBA6984. The sequence continues at coordinate 46,626 of CAKUZB010000010.1, forward strand.
GGGAATATCTCCTCTTGGGCCTTATCAATACAAAATGATTTGTGCAAACTTTGTATTTGATACAACAAAAATCAAAGAAAAATTAGATTTTAAACCAACATTAAAAAATGAAGAAATGCTTTTAAAAGCGTACGAATACTTTAAAAACAATAAAGAGGAGATTTTAAACAGAAAAAATGTATCTGCTCACAACCAGGTAGCCCAAATGGGTATTATCAAAATAATAAAAATGTTTTCGTAAGAAATTTTCTTTTAAGAATGATAACTTCAAATATAATAGACTTTAATCATTAAAAGTACCTAGATAAAGTGGTAACCGAGGGGCTAACAATTTTTTATATATATCAAGAAGAACCTTTAAATATTGTTTTAGAGTTTAATAAATGTGTAAAAGAAGATGTTTTGAATTATCATTTTCACCCAACACAAAAAGTTAATGAATTAAAAAACGGTAATGTTGAAGTTAAATTTACTTCTGGTGGAACTTATGCAATCTGTCAAGAACTTTTCAAATGGGGTACAAATATCAAAATAAAATCACCAAATGAGTTCAGAGATTATTACAAAATGTGTTTATCAACTGCATTAAAAAATATAAGTAAATAATTTTTACGTAAAATAATATTTTTAATACAATAAGAAAAGGGAGTTTTATATGACAAAAGAAAATGAAAATTCAATTTTAAATAATGAAAAATACAGATGTTTATGTTTAGCAAATTCATTGAAAGATAATACTAAATTGTTGGCTTTTCTCAAAAAGATTTTCGGAGAACAAAATTTAAAAGACAAATTTAGAATCTCAGAAGAGGAGGATTTAGAATATAAAAATATATCAACAGAAGTAAAAGTAAATAAGAATTGTAGAATTGATATTGTTATAGATATTTATAAAAAAATATGGTTACCAATAGAAGCAAAGATACATGCAAAAGAAAGAGAAAATCAATGTGAAGATTATCTAGAGATATCATGTGAATATAATCAAAAAAACGCTGCAAAAATATGTTATTTAACTATAGATGGGAAAAAATCTGATAAAGGAAGTACTGATGTAATTCCAATAAAATGGGACGTTTTAGAAGATATTAATAATGATACAAAATTAAATATAGATAAATGGGTAATGATACAAGATAGTATTAAAAATGAGATTGAGAACGTTGATATTTCAAGTCCTTGGAATATTTTAAAGAATATTGAAAACGAAACTTATCTTAGAATTTGTTTTGATGATTATCCATTAGTAAAAATTGGAACAGTCGAGTACAATAAAAGTGATAAAAATCCATATAAAAATGCTATTTGGTACAAAGAAATAAATATTGAAGATAAAAATTTAAAAACGGAATGCAAAAAATGGTTAAATCAAAAAGTTGATTAATATGACTCAAAATGACATAGCAAGCCTCTATAATGATATTATAGAGGCTTTTTAAATGCTTTTTGCAAGAAAGGATTGCTATGAATCAATTAATCGAAAATGTTTATACAGTTTTTAATTATAGTTTGAATAAATATAACAAACAACATGCAGAAAAAATCGAACTTGGTTTTGTTGGAATTTGCCAAGAACATTATGTATTTGCGGGCGATTGGCAAAATTTATAATAATAAAATATCATGTTAATAAGAAATAGGGATGTTTTATGGCATTTTTGAGCAAAGGAAAATTAGATTACTTAAAAAAATATAAGAGATTATCAAATAAACTGATTTCAGAAAAAGCAGATATTCCAATTAGTACTATCGATAAATTTAATATTAAAAACTTATAACTATGAAGTTAACAAGTCGATATTACTTACCGTCTGCAAGTTTTCGGCATTTTCTAAAAGCGGATATAGGCTTAAATCATTATTTTTTACAAAATCAATTGCTTCTTTTCTCGCTACTTCAAGAATTTTTGTATCTTTAACTATATCAGCGACAATCATATCTGGCAAACCGCTTTGACGAACTCCTAAAAATTCTCCAGGACCACGAAGTTCCAAGTCTTTTTCTGCAATGACAAAACCGTCATTTGTTTGAGTCATAATTTCTAACCTTGCTTGTGTTTCAGGATTTCTTGTTGATGATGATAAAATACAATAAGATTGATGTTCACATCTTCCAACACGACCTCTTAACTGATGAAGTTGGGAAAGCCCAAACCTCTCTGCATTTTCAATAACCATTACGGTTGCGTTCGGAACATCAACACCAACCTCTACAACTGTTGTAGAAACAAGAATATCAAATTTGCCGTCCTTAAAATCTTTCATAACAGAATCTTTTTCGTCATTTTTAAGTTTTCCATGCAAAAGACCTATTTTTAACTCAGGAAATACTTCTTTTTGTAACTTTTCTGCCTCAATTGTTGCCGCTTTTGCCGAAAGAGTTTCACTTTCTTCTATCAAAGGATAAACAATATACGCTTGACGACCTTGTGAAATTTGTTCTCGAATTAAATTATAAATTTGTTTTTTTGAATTTGTAAGTGCCGTTTTTATTGGTTTTCTGCCTTTTGGAAGTTCATCAATAATAGTCAAATCTAAATCGCCATGAACCGACAAGGCAAGAGTTCTTGGAATTGGAGTAGCAGTCATTGTAAGAACTTGAGGAGCATTTGCTTTTTTTCTAAGTCCCAGACGTTGCTTTACACCAAATCGGTGTTGTTCATCAATTACTACCGCACCAAGATTTGCAAATTCAACATTATCTTGAATAAGAGCATGCGTTCCAACAGCAATATGGGTTTGACCGTTTGCCAAATCAGTTTCTTGAAGTTTTCTTATTTTTTTCCCCAAACTACCTAAGAATAAACCAACATGAAGTCCTAAAGGTGTAAGCCAATTCACAAGATTATTGTAATGTTGTTGAGCTAATATTTCAGTAGGAGCCATAATTGCTCCTTGATAACCGCACTCAACCGCAGCAAGAAGCATAATACATGCAACAACAGTTTTTCCGCTACCAACATCACCTTGTAAAAGTCTTTGCATTGGCTCATCTGATTGTAAATCGTTCAATATTTCATTAACAGCATTTTTTTGAGCGTTAGTTAATTCAAACGGAAGATTTTTTATAAAATTCATAACCAAACCGTCAGATTTTATATTAAATTGCAAAGAATCGTGTGTTTGACGATTTTTTTCTCTGATTTTTGCCAGTCGCATTTGTGCAATAAAAAATTCTTCAAAAACAAGTGAAAATCTTGCTTGCTCAAGTTTTTCCATAGATTCCGGAAAGTGCATTTGTCTTACCGCTTCAGATTTTTCCATTATGTTATATTTTTTGCAGATATATTCGGGAAGGACTGTTTTTATTGTATATTTAAAGGCTTCAAGAGTATTAAAAACGGCTTTTCGAAGTGTTTTCATATTCAAATTTTCGCTTAACGGATAAATAGGAACAATTCGTCCTAAATTCAAATTAGAATTTTCAAATATATCCTCTGCTATAATAGAATAAGTTGGCTTATCAAGAGTTTTTTGCATATTATATTTGTTTAATTTAACAACTCCTGATACCATAATTCCTGCACCTGTAGGAAATTGAGCCTTTGTTCGTTCTAAAATAAATCTATTAGATTTTGCTTGAAAAAAGTTTAACTCAATTGAACCGGTTTCGTCTGATATTTTAACCTTTACAACTCCTAAATTATTTCGTGTATTAAAAGATTGAACAGATTTTATATAACCAAAAATTGTTGTTGTAGAGCCTTCCTCTAGGTCTTTGATAAAAGTTCTGCCTGAATAATCAATATGTCGTTTTGGAAAGTAATACAACAAATCATTTGCCGTAAAAATATTCAATTTATTAAGCAAATATCCAATTTTAGGTCCAACCCCCTTAACGTAGGTAACATCACATTTATCCGGTTGTCTGTTATTCAGCGTTTTTTCGCTGCCTTTTTTCGGAGTAAGTTCTTGTTTCATAGCCTTACAAAAACGACTCAAAATTTTACGTCTGACAGGCATTGATTCTAGGGGATAACGTTCAAAATCTTCTAACAAAATTTTCCATTTTGGATTTTTTGTTGCTTTATATTCTTTCAAAAGTTCAGAACGCAAGAATTTTGAAAAAACTTGTGTTTTACCTTTTATATCTATATAACCGTATTTTATTTCAATTTCTACGGCTTGTCTTAATTGGTCTAAATTTTCCATTATTTAATTATTTAGCCTTATCAACGATTGATTCTACATAATTTCCGTTGAAATATTTGTTTGCAACTTCACGAACATCTTTTGATGTTACAGATTGAATTAATTTTTCGTATTGTTCTATAAATTCAAAACCTCTGCCGGTTGCTTCATACATCGCTAATGCACCTGCTTTATCCAGATTTGTTTCCAGTGCGAGTACATATTGTCCGATAAGTTGAGTTTTTGCATCTTGAAGTTCTTTTTCGCCTACCAAATCACGTTTTAATATTCTAATTTGTTCAAATATTCCGTCTTGTGAAGTCTTTACCGTTGCCGGATTTGTCCCGATATAAATTGTGTATTTGCCTTTTAAAACACTTGGAGAAAAACCTGAACCAACTTGATATGCAAGTCCTTTTTGTTCTCTTAATTTTCTAAATAAACGGGAACTCATTCCTGTACCCATAAATGAATCAATAACCTGTAAAGTTGCGAAGTCTTTCAAGTTAGTTGTTCCGTCAGTTTGCCAACCAATAAAAATCCATGCTGTTTGCAAATTTTTGATTGGAGTTACAACTTTTCTTGCTGAATTTATTTTTGGAATATCATTTTTATGTTGAGCATAGTCAAATTTTTTGCCTGTTTTTGAATTAAAAATTTCAGACATTTCATTAATTATTTGTTGCTTATCAACATCACCATTTACAGAAATAACCAGATTTTCCGGATAAAAAACAGTTTTATAAAAATCTTCAATTTGAGATTTTTTTATTGTTGGTAAAGATTTTTCCAAATCCTTTGATGTGTTTGAATAAATTGAACCGGCATAAATTTGAGAAGAGTATTCTTCCATTGCTCTCTTGATTGGAACATCTCTACTTGCCTTGATGCTATTTAGCATAACTCTTTTAACCTTTGCAAGTTCTGCTTCTTCAAATGTAGCATTATTTACAACCTCTTTTAATAAAGATAATGTCAAAGGTAATTCTTGTTTTGTTGTAACAACATTCAAAACAAAATAATCAGCAGTGCTTGACGGCATTATTTGAATACCTTTTTCCTCTAATATTTTTGCAAGTTCAATTTGAGAATATTTTTTTGTTCCTTTTAACATTGCAGATGCCGTTAAACTTGCTACACCACAAGTTTTTTCTAAGAATTCGCCACCTTTTGCTCGAATTGCAATCGCAACTATGTCATTGTTATTATGTTCATTTAAAAGTAAAGTTGCACCGTTATCCAATTTATATTTTTCGGTGTTATATGCAGATTTCACAAATTTTGCAACGTGATTTGTTGAAGATTTTTCGCATTCGCAAGTTTTTTGCTCTATATAGTTTTCCGGAACAACAATTGATATTGCCGATTTATTTTCACCTAAATACTTTCTTGCAACACGTTTAACGTCATTGACTGTTACTTGATTTATATCTTCTAAATATTTATTATAATTTTTAATATCGCCGGTTAAAATTGTTGTATATCCCATTTCAACTGCGATATTTGAAATGGATTCTCTTGAATAGTGTGTATCACGAGCAATAATATTTTTTGCACGTTGAACTTCTTCTTCTGTTACACCATTTTGTTGAACCTTGTGAATTTCTTCAAAAATTGCTTTTTCTAATTTATTTTTGTTTTCAGGTTGAAAGTTAGTACTTATATAAAAAACACCATCGTCTTTGAATGAGCCATTACTTACCGAAATTGAATTTACAAGTTGCTTCTGTTCTTTTATAGTTTGATAAAATCTTGAAGAACGCCCATCGCCAAGAATTGAGGCTAAAATATCAAGTGCAAATTCGTCTTTATGTACGGCATTTGTACCTCTAAAACCTATCATCATATAACCTGAATCGCAAGGAAATTTTTCTAAATTAACTCTTTGTTGAGTAATTGGTGGTTCTTTTTTATAAATATTTTTACAAGTTTTTGAATATTTTTGAGAAAAGGCACGTTCAACTTTTTGTGCAACCTCATCAGGTTCAACATCACCGACTATAATTGTAACCATATTTGAAGGAATATAATGTGTACGATAATAATTGAAAATTTCATCTCTGGTAATATTTTCAATAACTTCAGATGTCCCGATAACTTGTCTTTTGTACGGATGCACTTTGAATAACAATTCATTCAAATTATCGTAAACCACGTCGCTTGGAGAATTTTTGTCTTTTGCAATTTCTTCTAAAACAACTTTTCTTTCTCTATCCATTTCAGCCTGAGGGATTGCAGGATTTAAAAGCATATCAGCATGTAAATTTAATGCTAAATCAAAATCTTTTGAGGGAAGTTTTATGTAATAGTGTGTAAAATCTTTGCTTGTGGCAGCATTTGTAACAGCCCCTTTAGATTCTAAAATTCTGTCAAATGTACCAACAGGATTTTTTTCTGTTCCTTTAAAAAATAAATGTTCTAAAAAGTGTGAAACACCTGTGTTTTTATCATTTTCATTAATAGAACCTGTCTTAATCCAAGTATCTATAATTACAATAGGGTTAGATTTAACCTGTTTTACAATAAGTGTTTGCCCATGATTCATTTTATACACATTGTAATCAGATGCAAAAACTCCGGTACCTGCAATTATAACCAACAATAAAATTATATATTTTTTCATTACAAAATCCCCTTTTTATAGGGACATTTTAACTAAAAAAACAACTTGTTTCAACTAATCAACAGTATTAATATAATAATTCTTTAATATCATTCTTATTAAGTTCATAAAGAGTGGTCAATATTTCAACGATTTCTTTTGATTTAAACTTTTTTTCTTTTAGAATTTCGATTTTGTCCTTAACTTCAGAAAGTTCATCACTCTTTACACCAAATGTCATTGCGACAATTTCGCCTTTAACCTCACCGGAAAAATGTTCAATGGCATTTTCAATATCGTCAATAAAAATTTCTTCAAAAAGTTTTGTTAATTCCCGTCCTACCGCAACTTTAATACCTGATGAAACTTCTTGAATAAGTTTTAACGATTTGCACAAACGATTTGGAGAATCGTAAAAAACCATATTTGTGCGTTTAAATTTTTTATAAATATCTTGAATTTGTTTTTCAGTCTTTGGTAAAAAACCTATAAAAGTATATTCTTCTGTATCTCTGGGTACTTGCGATAAAAAGGTTGAAACAGCACAAGAGCCGGTCAAAGAAGTTGTTGAAATATTATTTTTTCTTAATTCTTCCAATAAAATTGACCCCGGGTCGCAAATTAAAGGAGTACCTGCATCAGAAACCAACGCAAGTCTTTTTCCCTTCTTTAATAAATCCAATATCATATCAACTCGTTCTCGTTCATTATACTTATGATATGAAAGTGTTTTTGTTTTGATGTCGTAATGATTTAAAAGTTTTTGAGTTACTCTGGAATCCTCACAAGCAATAATATCTACTTCTTTGAGAATTTCAACAGCACGAAAAGTAATATCTTTAATATTACCTATTGGAGTTGGTACAATATAAAATTGAAATTTTCTTGCCATAAATTAATTTTACAACAAATAAAATGTACAGAAAATTTAGGCAAAAATTTCGATTATTTTTTATCTTTTACAACTTTTTCGTCAAAATAGCCAACCATAGAACGGAAGTTATTTAAGAATTGGTCGTAAGATAATTTATAAACTTTTGGCATGTTTTTAACACTGTTTTTGTTTTGTTCAAGTTGTTCTCTCGGACAGCCGTCATTTAATAAATCTACTTCAAATTCTTTTTCAACACCATCTTTTGAAAAATCAACATAACGTGGATTTACAAGATGAACTTCTTTTTTCTTGTTATCAACACCTTTTATTACATAATAGTGCATTCCACCAATGCCGTCTTTTGTTCCGCATAACTTTGAGCCGGCAACAAAACTATGTCTGTTTATCGGATAATCTCCAATTTTATCTAAAAGAGCAGTTGCTTCTTCTTTTTTTGAAGATAAAGAACGCAAACTTTCATCGCCTAATGAAATTGGGTCTTTACCCGTTAAGTTTTTCATAAAATAACTTGCTAAATTATATTCTAAAGGTATTCCTTGCATAGTTACACTAGAATATGCCCTTACGTATGCAGGTTTCGATGAAAATTTATCTTGATATAAACAATTTGAAGCATGTTCTACTGCCCCAATCGGATTGAATCTACTTCTACCTGAAACTACCTCATAAGAAGTTGATGGGGAAATTTTATATGAATTTTTACCGTCATACTTATTAAATTGAACCTCAAAAGTATCACCGTCAGCAGAAGTTTTTATGCTCTTTTTAAGCATTTGTTTGCCAAAGCCTGATTTTGCCAAGGCTTTTAACGACGATACCAAATAACAGTCTGAACGAGTTACTTGAGGAGTTTTTTTAATATCATTAATTTGTCCGCCCGTAATTTTTTTGAAACCGTCTTTTGTCGGGTTCGAAAGTTTTGGATACAAGGCTTCTTCACTATGTTCTTTTACTTCCGGTTGCGATGAATTTTGAGCAGAAGTTTGCATCGCCGGATTATAACCTACAGAAATCATATTTCAATAAAAACATATGACATAAAAAAATTGCTAATTATTTTCGTAAATTTTAACTATTGTAAAACCAATCAATTAATGGGCGAATTTCACCCATCTCTCCGTCAAAATCTTTTAAAATTTCATCAATATATAAAACTTCTTTTACAGGTTCTGCCTCAAAAATACCGTTTTTAAATACTTTTGAATAATTTAACCCGTTGTTTGCACAGTATGGAACATTTACAGTCCCGTCTTTTTTTAGATGTGTAAGTCCGTGAACTCTACAAGTTAAACCTCGATGAGAATAGACCGAACAAGAACCCTCAATTAAAAATGGACATGTGTACTCAAATCTTTTTCCCTTAAATTGTTGTTTTTGCTCGTGAAGTTTTAGTATATTTTTTTTAATTGTTTCTTTAATCTCATCAGGAAGTGCTAAAAAGCCTTGCATTAAATATCCCATTTCAATCCAAGAAAAAGGATATTCGCCAATTTCACAACACAATGAACAACCTTCATGACAATAAATATAGTCTTTATGTTGTTCAAAATAAAAATCTATTTTTTTTTGAAATTTTTCTAAAAATTTTTCGTATTTAACTAACATATAACAGATGTTATCATAAAACTTGATTATAAGGTATGTTTATTTTAACATTAAGAGGTATAGAACATAAAATTAGGAGAAATAAAATGTCAAGAAAACCTATTATTGCAGGTAACTGGAAAATGAACCTTTTACAAGCACAAGCAAAAGAATTATTCATGGGCATCGCAAAATATGCTGAAAATTATAAAGTTGAAGAATTACCAACTATCGTTATTGCTCCGACTTTCTTATCAGTAGGTGCTGTTGAAGGTATGAGATGTGATAAATGCAGACCATTAGTAAAAACTGCGGTTCAAAATTGCCACTGGGAAAATTCAGGTGCATATACAGGTGAAGTTTCTGTTGAAATGGCAAAAGATGCAGGTTGTGATTACGTAATCATCGGACACTCTGAAAGAAGACAATACTTCTCAGAAACAGATGAAATGATTAATAAAAAAGCAAAAGCAATACTTGCAGGTGGATTATTACCAATTATCTGCTGTGGTGAAACTTTAGAACAAAGAGAAGCAGGTGTTACAGATTCTCACATTGCAAGTCAAATAAAAGCAGCATTAGAAGGTATTTCTTCAGAAGATGTAGCAAAATCAGTTATCGCATACGAACCAATTTGGGCTATCGGTACAGGTAAAACTTGTGATTCAGCAGAAGCAAACAGAGTTATCGCAATGATTAGAAATGTTGTTAAAGAAGTTGCAGGTTCTGAAGCATCAGATTCTATCAGAATTCTTTATGGTGGTTCTGTAAAACCTAATACAATTGAAGAACAAATGCGTCAATCAGATATTGACGGTGCTTTAGTTGGTGGTGCTTCATTAAAAATCGATAGTTTTAATGAAATTATTGCTAATACAATGAAAACTATGGCTTAATTAAATAATATTGTTAAACTGCCGGTGCAAATCGGCAGTTTAATATAAAAGGAGAAAAATTATGGCACAACAATTTTCACAACAAGTAAAAATTAGAACAGGTCTTTATGTTTTTATAAAAGAAACAGTAAATCCGGTTGTTTTATATTTTGATAACCCTCAAGCAGTGTTTGAAGAATTAAAACAAGCAATGAAATCTGCAACTCCGGTTTTAATTGACAAACAAGCCAACGGACCTATCAAAAGATTATGTGTAGTTTCAAATCAAATTAGAGGTTTAGCACTTCAAGATGAACAATACCAATAAAATTTTAATAGATGATATTGAAAATTCAGAAGATAAAATCTTAAAAATAAATTTTGATGACGTAATTGAAGATATTCCTTCAAAAGAACCTGTAAAAGCAAACTTAACAATAAAATCTTTGGGAGATTTTATTGAAGTAACAGGAACAGTACGAGCAAACTTAACATTAGAATGTGATTTATGTTTGAAAGAATTTGAATATAAATTAGAAGAAGAAATTAATGAAACATTTGCGAAAAACAACTTATTAGAGGAATACGGACAAGAAACAGAAATCAAAGAAGGACAGTTTGTTACAGATTTAGATGGCAGTAATGAAATAGATATTTATGATTTATTGTATCAATATGTAATATTAAATATACCAAATAAAAAAGTTTGTGGTATAAATTGTAATAAAGGGGTTTTCATCACAGATGAAGAATTTGTAGAAGAAGATCCAAGAATGGAAGTTTTTAAAAATATTAAATTAGACAAATAGAAAGGTATAGAAAAATGGCAGTACCAAAGAAAAGAACAGGTGCAAGAAAACAAGCAACAAGACGTTCACACTGGAAAGCAATTAAACCGGCAACAACAAAATGTTCACATTGTGGTGCAACAGTATTAGCACACACAGTATGTACAGAATGCGGTTATTACAAAGGTAAAGCAGTTAGCATTAAATCTGCTGATTACGTAGCAGAAGATGTTAAACCTGCAAAAAAATCTTCAGCAAAAAAATCAACAAAAAAAGTTGAAAAAAAAGTTGAAGAAACAAAAACAGAAGAAGTAACTGAAAAAGAAGAAAAAACTGAAGAATAGTTTTTAAAATCTTAGAGGAATAGATGACAAGAATAGCGATAGATGCAATGGGCGGTGATCATGCACCTCACGAAATTGTTGCAGGTGCAGTGTGGGCTGCTTACGAATATAACGTACCTATTGAACTGGTTGGTAAAACTGAAGACATTCAACGAGAATTAGATAAAATCAAACATAATGGCTTCATTTCTGACTGTGGACAAAAAGGTAGCAAAAAACGTATCATGGTTGATACGTCTAAACTTGATATTAAAATTACTCACGCAGATGAAGTAATTGAAATGGGAGAACACCCCGGTCAAGCAATTAGAAAAAAGAAAAATTCATCTATCGTTTTAGGAGTAAAGGCAGTAGCAGACGGAAGTTCTGATGCAATCGTGGCAGCAGGTTCAACCGGTGCAGCAATGGCATCAAGTTTATTCGGCATGGGTCGAATTCATGGAATCGCTCGTCCTGCTATCGCTGTTACTTTACCATCTATCAAAAAACCGGTTGTTCTTATTGACGGTGGTGCAAACAGTGATTGTACACCTGAAATGCTTTACCAATTCGCAATTATGGGTATGGTTTTTGCAAGACAAATTCTGGGGATTAAAAATCCTAGAGTTGGTGTTTTGAATATTGGTGAAGAAGAAACTAAAGGTAATCAACTAGCCCAAGACACTCATAAACTTCTTGCATCAGAAAAAGAAAAATTCAACTTTGTTGGAAACATTGAAGGAAAAGAATTATTTATTGATGCTTGTGATGTTGTCGTTTGCGATGGTTTTGTCGGCAATGTTGCATTAAAAGTTCTTGAGGGAACAGGTTCTTTCTTATTCAAATTAATTAAAGAACAATTCTCATCATCACTTTTAGGCGGTGTTGTTGGACTTATGGCAAAAGTATTTTTAAATAAGATTTATCCAAGAATAAATTATGAAGAATACGGTGGCATGCTTTTATTGGGAGTAAAAGGTGTTACTGTTATTTCTCACGGCAGAAGTAAGGCTTACGCAATTAAAAATGCCGTAAGAGTAGCAAAAGAAGCCGTTGAAACAGGTTTGAATAAAAAAATATCAGAATTTTTAGGAGAATAATGAAAAAAGTCGCATTTATTTTTCCGGGTCAAGGCTCTCAATCAGTTGGAATGGGCTTAGATTTGTATGAAAACTTTGAAACAGCAAAAAAAGTATATGAAACTGCGGATAAAGTTTTAGGCAAATCTATTTCAAAAGTGTGTTTTGAAGGACCTGATGAAGATTTAAAACAAACAATTAACACACAACCTGCAATATTAACTACATCTATTGCAGCATTAGAGGCATTAAAATCTCAACTTGACATCGTTCCTACATATACAGCAGGACACAGTTTGGGTGAATATGCAGCATACTATGCATCTGGTGCTATCTCATTGGAAGATGCTATGAAACTTATTCAAAAAAGAGCAGATTTAATGAGCGAGTCAAAAGGTGGTGCAATGTCCGCAGTATTGAATTCAACAGAAGAAACAGTAAAAGAATGTATCGCACAAGTTGATGGATATGTTGCTATTGCAAACTATAATTCACCTCAACAAATTGTTATTACAGGTGATGAAGATGCAGTAAAAAAAGCCGGTGAACTTTTATTAGAAAAAGGTGCAAGACGAGTTGTTCCACTTGCCGTTTCAGGTGCGTTCCACTCAGAATATATGAAATCTGCCGGTGAAAAATTTGGCGAATTTGTTAAAGAATTTGACGTAAAAGAAACTCAAATTCCAGTTGTAACAAATGTAGATGCAGAATTTACAACCTCAGACTTCAAAGAAAAAATGTCAAAACAAATTTATTCATCAGTTCAATGGACACAATCAATTGAAAAAATGATTGAAAATGGAGTTGATACATTTATTGAATTTGGAAACGGAACAGTTCTTGCCGGATTAAATAAAAAAATTAATCCAACGGTAACAACATATAACGTAAGTAATAAAGAAACTTTAGAAAAAACAATACAAGCATTAAGCGAGGTTTAAAATGAGTGAAAAATTAGCATTGGTTACAGGCGGTTCTCGTGGTATCGGCAGAGCATGTGCATTAAAATTGGCTCAAGCAGGATATGATGTTGTAATCAACTATGCAGGTAACGAAGAAGCAGCAAACAAAACCGTAGAAGAAATTAAAGCATTAGGCGTAGATGCTCAAGCATACAAATTTGATATTGCAGACAACGAGGCTACTGCAAAGGCAATTGAAGAAATCGTTGCAAAATTTGGAAGAATTGATATTCTGGTAAATAATGCAGGTATAACAAGAGACGGTTTATTCATGAGAATGAACAAAGATAACTGGGACGCAGTTATCAACACAAATCTAACAGGTGCATACAACGTATCTCAACCTGTTGTAAAAATTATGATGAAACAACGTTCAGGAGCAATCGTAAACATGGCAAGTATTGTTGGTGTATACGGTAATGCAGGTCAAGCAAATTACTCAGCAGCAAAAGCAGGTTTAATTGGCTTTACAAAATCTTTGGCAAAAGAATTGGCTTCTCGTAACATTAGAGTTAATGCTGTTGCACCGGGATTTATCCAAACAGATATGACAAAAGGACTTGATAGCGAAAAAATTTCTGAACATATTCCGCTAAAAAGACTTGGTGAAGCAGACGATATTGCAGGTGCAGTAAAATTCTTAGCCGTAGATGCACCTTACGTTACAGGACAAGTTTTACAAGTCGATGGTGGTCTTACTATTTAAAAAAATTTACAAAACAGTAAATGATTTGCAAAAAAAAGTTTAGATAGTATAATAGAATTATAAAAAATAAAAAGTTAGTTACAAAAAAGAGGAAAAAACAATGAGTACATTAGAAAAAGTAAAAAAAGTAGTAGTAGATCAATTAAGTGTTGATGAAAGTTTAGTAACTCCAGAAGCAAGTTTTACAGGCGACTTAGGTGCTGATTCATTAGACACAGTTGAATTAGTTATGGCTTTTGAAGAAGAATTTGGTTGCGAAATTCCTGATGAAGAAGCAGAAAAAATCCAAACAGTTCAAGATGCTGTAAACTACATCGAAGCACATTCTTAATCGAATGGATATAAGTTTGAAATAAAATTTAAGAGGATATATCACATTTGAGTCGATTATCCTCTTAAATTTTGCAAAGAGGAGATATAACATTATGGAAAAAAGACGAGTAGTAATAACAGGTATGGGAGCAATTACTCCTTACGGTATCGGTGTTGAAAAATTTTGGAATGCAATTAAAAACGGAGAAAGCGGAATTTCTTATGTTGAAGCACCAAGAATTGATGAAGAAACTCAAACAACACACATTTTTGGTGTAGTTCCTGAATATGATGAAACTCAATATATGGACGTGAAGGAAGCAAAACGTCTTGATAACTTTATTAAATATGGACTTGTTGCCAGTGATGAAGCAATGAAACAATCTGGCTTGAACATGGAAGAAGAAGATAAATACAGAGTTGGTTGCCTTGTTTCCTCTGCTGCCGGCGGACACAAAACAATTGAAGATAACCACAATGTAATGCTAAAACGTGGTTATACAAAATGTTCTCCATTCACAGTTCCCGCAATGATTGTAAACATGGTAGCAGGTAAAATTGCTATTAACCATGGGTTTAAAGGGGTTAACAAAGCAATTGTTTCGGCTTGTGCTTCAGCAACTCACTCAATCGGTGATGCTTATAGAGCAATTCAATATGGCGATGCTGATGTAATCTTTGCAGGTGGCTCAGAAGCAACTATTTGCAATATGGGTGTTGGTGGTTTCTCTGCTGCAAGAACATTATCAAAACGTAACGACGAACCAACAAAAGCATCAAGACCTTATGACGTTGACAGAGATGGCTTTATTATGAGTGAAGGCTCTGGTGTTATTGTTCTTGAAGAATTGGAACACGCTAAAAAACGTGGTGCAAAAATCCTTGCAGAAATTGTAGGTTACGGTCAAACTTGCGACGCATATGACATTGTTGCCCCTGATCCAACAGGTGAAGCAGCAGCAAAAGCAATGGAATTTGCAGTAAAAGACGCAGGTATTTCTACAAATGAAGTTGATTACATTAACACTCATGGTACAAGTACTCACGTTGGTGATATTGGAGAATCATTAGCAATTGCAAAAGTTTTCGGCGACTTAGATAAAAACAAACACTTAATGGTAAGTTCAACAAAAAGTATGCACGGACACTTATTAGGTGCAGCGGGTGCGATTGAAGCAATAGTTTGTATTAACGCAATTGCTGACGGTGTTGTTCCTCCAACAATCAATTTGGAAAATCAAGACCCTGAGGTTGCTAACTTAAACTATGTTCCAAACAAAGCGGTAAAAGCAGATGTTAAATACGCAATGTCAAATTCTTTTGGCTTTGGTGGACACGATGCTTCTATTATTATTAAAAAATACGAAGACTAGAATTCTATAAGAATAAAAATAACAGAAAACCTGCTTGATGTATTACGTCAAGCAGGTTTTCTTATGAAAAAAATATTAATTAAAACCAATTACAGATGTTATCATGACAAAGAACTTTGTCTAATTCCGTAATTGCAGATTTTTGAGTTAAATTGAAGGTTAATGGTGAGATAGAAATCTTGTTTTGACGAATTGCGGTTATGTCGGTATTTTCATTGTCTTTTTCTGTTGAAAGCCTACCTGCCATCCAATAATAAACTTTACCTCTAGGATCAATACGTTTTTCGTAATTGTCGGTGAACATTCTTCCGCCCATTTCAGTAACAACAACTCCTGCAATATCGTTTTGAGGAATATCCGGAATGTTGATATTTAATATTGATTTTTTAGGGAATTTGAATAGTGATAATTTTGGAATTAAACTGCTAATAAATTCCGCAGAGAATAAAAAGTTTTCATATTCGGGCTTGTATGAATTTAGCGAAACAGCGATACTTGGAATATCCATCATTGCACCTTCAACGGCACAACTAACAGTTCCAGAGTAGATAATATCGTGTCCAAGGTTTGGTCCATGGTTTATTCCCGAGATAATTAAATCAGGCTTTTCCTCTTGCGAAAGAATAGAATTTACACCAATTTTAACACAATCTCCCGGAGTTCCTGAAACCGCCCAAGAACGAATAGACCCGTATAAAGCCTCAACTTCTTCAACTCTTAGCGGTGAATTAAGCGTTATAGAATGTCCTGCTGCGGAACGTTCCTGATTTGGTGCAATAACGTAAACGTGGTGTTCAAGAGATAACTTTTCAACGAGTGCTTTGATTCCGTTTGCGTGAATACCATCGTCATTAGATACTAAAATTTTCATAAAAATCTCCTTATGAAATAAGAGTAACTTAAACGGTAGATAAAAACAAATAGCCAAGCGGTATAATTTCAAAAATTTAACAAAAGTAAAAAAAATATTGCAATTTAATTTTCAGCGATACATAATAAGATATGGAGTGCCGTAGGGACTCTATATGAAACAAAGATAAAATATCGCGGGGTAGAGCAGCCTGGTAGCTCGTCGGGCTCATAACCCGGAGGTCGTTGGTTCAAATCCAGCCCCCGCAACCAATTGAAAAAAGTGAGTTTTAGAAATTTCTAAAACTCACTTTTTTGATGTAATTTATAAATTAACGAGTAAAATAGCCAAAAATCGCAAAATTATTGTACTTTAACGAGTAAATTGGTTATAACAGGAAGTGTGGTATTTTTGTGAAATGAGGCTGTCCGAGCAAGTTTTATTGGTCGGAAAAACCACACTATCCGTTTTCAAAGTACTCCAAAAGTCCCATTAGGTACTCATCCCTCGGCAACGTTTTATCATGGTTTCAAATATAGATTATGGCTGTGTTTTAGAGTTTGTTTGTGTTTTGTACGGATAAAATGGTTAATTCGGCAATGAGACATTTGAAATTTTGCTCCGAAAGAGTGCTGAAAAATTAGGAAAAAAATTTTTTCAAAATTCCTGTGACATGAAAATTTCTAATTGATTTGGAAACGACACAAAGCTCGGAAACATAATTTGAATTTAAAAAGCTTAGTAATCGTATCAATGAGTTAAGAAAGGAAAGAAACTTGACACAAGCTGAATTAACAAAAAAGATGGGATTATCTACTAATTTTGTGGAGTGGTAGAGCGCATAGAAAGAAACACGACTGTTGATAAGGTATTTTTCTTTACAGAGGCTTTTTAAATTAGTTTAGCAGAATTCTTTAAAACTATTTAAACATCTAATATACACACTATATCTATCAATATTGAGCTTATTTACAGTAAGATCACATAATATTCATCTTTGTCTTGTAATTGCAATCCATCATCTATAATACAAAAATCAGAAGCAAGGGTACTCATTTTTACCAAACGCTTTTCTTCTATAGATTTTTGATCCACGATTCTTACTTCTTTACGCTGTAATACAGTTATCTATTCAATTAATTAAATCATATCGAGAAAGAAAAATTTTTAAGTAGTTTTCTAATTTGAGTTAAATTTAGTTTATATTAGAAAATCATCTTTTATGACTTCCGAGATCTTTTCTAGCAATGATAGATTAAGGCGTATTTTTAAATTATTTTTCAGTATAAAAGTTGGCTGAGTACCTTTACTCGTTAATTTTGTAAAATAGCTTTGTAAGAATAGTGCAATTGATAATTTACCATATTTTTTTACATAATCATCTTTAACTGTAATTACTCCAGCATGATCTGTAATAAAAACTTTTTGTGGTTTATATAAAGATATGTATCCCGCATTTGCTCCATCTATAGAATAAATAAAATCGTTATTGCCTAAGATATAATTATTTTTTGAATAATATCCCATAGGCCCTGTTGTTGTTGAGCTTATAGCCTTTATATTGCCTCTTTCATAATATAACTCTCGTCCTTTTACTAATCGTTTTCCTCGTTCAATATAATTACTAATAAAATTTTGCAATAATATTGGTTGATTTGTTATTTCGCTTATATCTATTTTATTAAAAATTAAGTCATTATTTGTATTTACAAGAAAATCTTTAATTTTAATATTGTTTTTTAACATATCAATAGGAGTTAAATCTAGATCAATATTTAACACATTTTTTATTAAAAATTTAGGTTGTGTACCATTATTATGTCGATGTTTTACAAAAAAGTCTTGTAGAAAAATTGCAATTAAATCTTTCCCATATTCTTTTATATATTCCTCTTTAACATCAAACATTCCTGAAACATCTGATAACCATATTATTTGTGGTTGATATAAAGATACAAAACCTGCAGATCCTTCTATTGCATATATAAATGTATTTTTATTTATAATTTGTCTAGCAGATATATTTTCATTTAAAAATTTCTCGCTAATATAACCCAAAGGTGCATCAATTTTTGATGAAATTACGGGAATTGTACCAGTATTATAATACAATTGTTCATTCGTAATACGTTTTCCTCTTTCAATTAGCGAATCAATTTTTATAAAATCTTTGAATTTCATATTATACTTCCATTGTTTTTTTTAAGCGTTGAATATTCTCGATAATGCAATCTATAGACATAAAATCTTCTATAGGCTCTAAATAATTTTCAGGAACTAATGAATATTGCTTATAAGTTTCTAATACATAAAAAGAACATTTATCTTCAGTAAAAATAATTTCATTAATACTGTCAATAAAATTAAGAGCTTCTTTTATTTTTGATGGAAAAATTGCATTAGAAGTTTTTGTAATTTCGCTTTCAAGTAATTCTCTCTGAGTTATATACAATTTTGTATTATCATCATATGTTGAAATGTCTTTATAATTTTCTAAAATGATTGATTTTATTAAATTTTTATTTTTATTATCATTCAAATTTAGTTCTATCTTTAATTTTCCGTTCTTTTGCTCTTCAATATGTGAACTTATATAATTTTGCAACAAAGTTAATTTAATCTTCTCTTGTATTATGTTTTTCTGTTCTTCACTTGATAACAATTTTAATTCGTTATTCTCTGCAAATAAACTATTAACAATATTTTCTGAGAATTTATTATTTTTTTCTATGCGTTTTTCATAAGTCTTTTCTTGTAATTTTGCAATAGTCCATTTTCGTCGCGTATTTCCAATTTTTTCCCAGTTTGTACCATTCCAATTTTCAGAATATCTAGTTTGATTCCATACTTTTGAATCTATAAACTTATGCCCATATAACCAAGCTCTTTCTAATTTTGACATGTATCCTTCAGGATATGTTTCTATATTAATAGCAAAATCATCATGTAAATATTCATATATTTTAGAGATTTGAGAATCAATTTCAATAGGCATTTCATCAATTAAAGTCGTCGGATAACGATTATCTGAATTTGCTTTCCCATCATTATCTACAATATAAATAAATGTATCTTGATTTTGCAAAGGTTTACCATATTCAAATATCGCTTTTTTTTGTAATGTTACAATAAAAGTTTGTACTGATGCATACGGTGCAAATGCTTTAATTGGGAGCTTTATTATAGATAGTATTCTGCAGTGATTAAATAAATAATCTCTAATTTCTTTATTATTTTCGCTTTCAAAAATTCCATTAGGAAGGATAATAGTTGCAATTCCACCATCATTACAAGATTCTTGTATAGTTCCATTTGGATCTTCTTTAAGCAAATTACCATCTTTACTATACATTTTACTACTAGATGGTTTTAATAGGTCAATACATTCTTTTAATGATAATGCCTCTAGTGTTCCTTTTTCTTTAGTTGATAATCTAACATCATCTACTTTACCATATGGGATATTGGTAACCAACCAATCGACATTACCTAAATATTGTTTATAACAATTGTAACTAGGACATAAAGCCTCATTGTCTGAAAATTCAATTAACAGATCATAAAAATACCTTAAAACATTCTCTTTATCTGTCTTATATTTTTTTAAACCAATTAGCATATCCGAAAGTTCTTTTTCGGTACAAACTTTTTCATTAAATGTTTCATATGATAAATTATCGATATTAATGGCAAATTTCTTTTTAATTAACTCCCAATCAAATAGACAATTTATAAATTGTTTTATCGTTTGTTTATTTTGAGTAATATTTGTCTCAATTTCGGCATCTTTTTCGATAAAAACTGCCTCATTTTCATTTATTTTATAATTCCACATGTTTTGCCAATTGATACTTGATGTGACTTGGCACAAGTTGGTCTTACCATCACCTATAAGATACATATTTAAAAATGCAGACATAATATCATTTTTATCAAATCCATATAATGATTTTTCAGAAATTTTATTTAAATTTAAATCAGAAAGTTGATAATAATTTTTAAAATATCTCAAATATTCATATAAAAATCCTCCGCTTCCACAAAAAGGATCTACAATTCTTTTATTACATAGAATCTTCATTAAATCACTTTTAGGAATGTTTTTATCAATGCCCCAAATTTTGAACAAATATTTATTAAGCACTGAAGAAATTATTGGGGCAATAATATGTCTTGATGTATAATATTCCCCTTCTTCTTGTTTACTTTTTTCCTCTACTAATTCTTCATATATAAAACCATATAAATCCATATTTTTATTTTGAGATAATAGCCATAATGCTCGTGCATCATTATAAAGTTTTTCTTTTATTATTGGCTTTGTATCTGAATTTGCTTTGTTATAATCAATTTTTGGAGCAAATTCTTTCCATTCACGATTAATTCCCTTTGCCTCATTGCTAGTAGTATCCGATTCTAATTTGGCTAAAGCATCATCAAAAGATTCCATCTTAGTTTTTCCATAAATTGCAGCTAACAACGTCATAAGAAAAGATTTATTTTTTTGAAGCAAAGTCTTTGCACGTAAATGATTTTTAATATCATTTACCGTTTTAGCTTCAGATGCTTCATCTTTTTTCTTTTCTATAGGAGGAAACTTATCTAATAACTTATTTTTTGTTATATCATTATTTAATATTAGTTCACCTTCATATTGAGAAAAATTTCCAATAATGTTCGATGCGGATTTTGTGTCTATAGCATATGACCAAACACAAATTTTTTGACCATCAAATACGATATTTAGAATAGTTGTGTTCTCAGTTTTGTATGTCCCTGCAGTATATTTGCTACTCAAAATATCGCAGTATTCTTGTACTTGAATTATGCCATCTTTTAATTTAGATACAGGTATATTACTTTCAAGTTCAACAAAGGCATATAAATTTTTGCTCATATCTTTTGGATCTTTATTATTAAAAATATAAGCATCGCAACTTTTATTGCCTGATGTAGATAATGCCTTATCAACATTTTGATATTCTGTTTTTTTAATTTTTATAGTATATCCAATCTCACCTAAAATTTCTTCAAGATATGTGTACACAACATGTTCATATTGAGATTCAAGACCATTGTATGTTGGGAACTTTATTTTTCTTATGTCGAATGTCATACTTTACCTCATTTTATTCTATTTTATTAAAGAACCTTGATGAGGTTATCACCTAAACAGAGGATTAAATTTTCTAACGCTTAATTGTCTTATTTGCTACAATTTGTGTGTTGTATTAATATTTAAATTTGATTAACTTGAAAAATAATGTAAATGTGTTATTCTAGTAGTATACATCGTTTATTTTTTTATTGATTTTTTGTTTTTTACAATGTATTTTGATGGGTTCGGATTCCACCCTCGCTATACTCAAACCAACTGTTAAAAGAGATCAAACTGCAAGTATTTTTGTATTTGGATAAAATATGGCTCGTAAGATTCTTATAATTAGAAGTATAGTTTTATAAATTTGTAATCTTAAGCAATCGGGAAAGTGTTTAGTTTTATTGGGGTTTGTTGCCTCTTCCCATGTCTAAAGAAATGTAGTGTCAGAATTATCCTTTTTATCCTTTTCTTATCCTTAAAATTATCCTTTTTTCCGTTGGCTCTCTGCGTTTTGCCCTCAATCTCGCACGTTGTTTAGGTTTCAAAAAGGATAAATAAAGGATAATTTTAATTACATTTGAAGAGGTTTTATTTAAAAATTTCCCACTTGTCGGAAACCCATTTAAAACGTATATTTCCACGTTTAAAAATATTTAAGGGAAGCAAAATTTTTGTCTCAAAAAATGTAATTTTAACTTTAAATGTAATCGTTGAGAAACTTTTTAAAAATCGTTTAAAACTCTTTTAAAATAAGGTTAAAGAGTGTTTTTTGTTTAAAATGTTTTCAGGATGAAATGTTAGAAATAACGATTACATTTTTGAATAAAAATTAATTCAATGTAATTTAAAAATGTAATCATAAATGTAATTATAAAATGAAAAAATGTAATATTTTCTGATTGAATAATTACATTTTTATTCGACACCTTCTGACACATTTCCCACAAATAGACTTCCAATTTAATAACTTTAGAGCGATAGATGGAAGTATGAAAGATATGCTTAAAAAATTTAATACCACAGAAACGTGGATAGATGTTGAAACTTTAGCCAACCTGAAAGGAATTTCAAAGCGAGCAATCAGGTTAAGTTTTAACAGTAAAAATTCAAATTATGAAACCAAAATTGAAAACGGCAAAGGTGGACATCTATACAAAATAAGATTATCAAGTATTGAAGAAGAGTTACAAATAAAATATATTCATGAATACTATGATACCCTTTCAACCACTAACAATATTATTGAATTACATAATTTTGAACCTAAAGCAGAAAAAATTATTTCTTTTAAACAAAGAGAGCTTGCACTTGCAAAATACGATTTAATCAAAATTTGGGAGAATTACAGGTTAGAACAAAAACAAAAAGGTATCTCTAAAAAAGTTGCGGATAGAGAATTTTTAACAACATATAATACCGGCTTGTTATATTCAAAAATATTCAATGTTTTAGGGAATATTAGTATCGGAGCATTATATCGTTGGAAAATGTTATTAGATAAAAATCCCGATTGGACAATATTAGTCGGAAATTATAACTACACAGCAAACGGTTGTTATAGAACAAGCCTTAATGAAAATGAAATTAAAATATTTTTAAACATACTTTTATCTCCGAATAAATTTTCAATCGGAAGGGCAATATCTTTAACGCAATATATTCTAAAAGAAAAGAATGCAGAAAATATTCCGACAGAAGTTACATTTAGAAGATATGCCAAATGGTACAAAGCAAATAATTTAGATAAATGGACTCTTGCACGTGATGGTATGAAAGCCTTAAAAGATAAGGTTGAACCATATATCGTAAGAGATGTAAGTATACTTGAAGTCGGACAGGTTTTGATTGCTGACGGTCATACCTTAAATTTTCAAGTTATAAATCCGTTTACAGGCAGACCATCAAGAGCGACATTAATTGGTTTTCTTGATTGGAAATCGGGTGGACTTGTCGGATATGACATTATGCTTGAAGAAAATACTCAAAATATTGCAAATGCTTTGAGGAACGCAATTTTAAATATGGATAAAGTTCCTGAATATGTTTATCAAGATAATGGTCGTGCTTTTAAATCTAAATTCTTTAATGGCGATTCTAAATTCGAAGAACTAGGTTTTACAGGTATTTATGAAAAATTAGGAATAACACCTGTTTATGCAACACCATATAATGCTCGTGCAAAAGTTATTGAGAGATTCTTTTTAGATTTTCAAGAAAGTTTTGAAAAACTAATGCCGAGTTATATCGGCACAAGCATTGATAATAAACCTGCGTATATGAACAGGAATGAAAAACTCCACAAACAAATTCACGCACAAAAAGCGAATTTTGTTCCGAATATTGAACAAGCATTAATCTTAATAAAAGAATGGCTAAAGTTTAAACATTCACAGCCTTGCCCTAATAATAGAAATAAAACTATTGCACAAATGTTGACAACTATTCAAAAACAAAATATTGATGAATCACAGCTTGATGATTTAATGATGGATACTGTTGTAAAACACATTGGTAGAAACGGTATAAGATTTTTAAAAGCAGATTATTTTAATGATGCACTTTACGGAATAAGAGGGAAATGCGTTGTTAAATACAATTTAAACGACCTTTCATATATAAAAATATATTCGATGAAGGGCGAATTTTTATGCCGAGCAGACAGGGTAACTGCAACTCATCCTCTTGCTCATTTGTTGGGTGATGTTAAAGATATAGAAGATTACAAGCAAAAAATAAGAAAACAAAAACAATTACAAAATAAGACAATAAAAGCTGTTAAAGAACATTTTTCACTTGAGGATATTGATTTAATTAAATCAAAACTTATTGATGCAGAAATTTCAAAAGAAGAATTAATAATTGAACAACCTGCAATTGAAAAACAAGAAGTTAAAAAAGAAAAAACAAAACAACCTGAAAACTATGTTCAAAACCGAAAACGACCAATATTTAAAGATAACTACGAACGCTATGAGTGGCATATGAAAAATGGGTGCATCGGTAATGAAGATAGGCAATGGTTGAGTGAGTACATAAGATCGGAGGAATTTAAAATTATCTATGAGAAATAGTCTAATTAAAACAAAAAATGTTAAACGGTTTATATCCTTAATGGATAACCTTCAAAAAGCACCGTCAAATGTGGCAAAAATGGCTCTTGTTTATGGAACATTCGGGCTTGGTAAATCACAAACAATAATGTGGTGGGTTACAAATAATGATGCAATTTACATAAGATGTAACCATAATATTTCTCCCAAATGGTTATTAACTGAAATTGTAAAAGAACTTGATGAAGTTCCTTGCTATACTTCACAGAGATTATTTGAACAGATAGAAGATAAATTAAAACATAATCCGAAAATACTTGTTGTTGATGAGATTGATTATCTGTTTTCAAACAGACACACAATAGAAACTTTAAGGGATATTCACGATAAGTTGAGTATCCCTATTTTATTGGTTGGAATGGAATTAGCTGATAAAAAGCTACAAAAATACGGACATATAAACGATAGGATTTTTACAAAACTCAGGTTTGAAAAATTATCCAAAGATGATTTTAAAGAAATTATTGAAACCTTATCCGAAGTAAACTTTTGCGATAAAGCAATAAAATATATTGCAAACAGAAATCTACAGTTCCGGCAAGTTGTAAAAATAATAGTAAAGTCGGAACAATTAGCACAAACAAATAAATTAAGGGAAATAACAGAAGAAATAATCAAAGGAGTTATTGATGAAGAATAAGGTTCTAAAATTATGCAAACGCTTGAATAAAGTTACAGCATCAGAAATCGCACCGATATTAATGCTTGATGAAAAAGAGGTTTCTGATATTTTAAATGAATTGGTTAATGAAGATAAGCTGACAGTTAGAGAGGATTTAATTTATTTTTATAAGGAGGTTGAAAGGAAAACTCCACTCCCATTGTTTTTTGAATACAGAGAAAAAGAAGAAATTGAGTTATTAATTAGATGTTTTAGTTGTGAAATTCCAAGTGTAAAAGCAAGTTGGCTATTAAAAATAAAAGAACCTGTGATTTGCAGATTTTATTCATATTTTAGAGAGCTGATTTACAATAAACAATTAAAAGAATTAAAGGTTTTGTTTAATAAAAGTCCGAAAATACCCTGCGAGAGAAATTTTGTGGGTGTTTTAAATTTTATGTATTATTACAATGGACAAACATATATTTCAAAGAAAAAATTATTACACAAACATACAGAAAAACCATTTTCCAAAATAGATATGCTGGAGTTTAAAAAAGATTATTCAAAATTAACAAGAAGAGTAAATCACAACAGTATGCAAAATCTTGTTCATTTACATTTAGCAGAGCAAATTTTTAGATTTAATCATAATTATGATAAAGTGTATGAGGAAATAACAAGATTTATTTAAAAATTTTGTATATAATTGAGTAATGGAAAATCAATTTCAAAAAGGCGAAATAGTAATATACACAAGCGAAGACGGCTCAATTTCACTTGATACAAAACTTGAAAACGATACTATTTGGCTTACGCAAAAACAAATGGCTGAATTGTTTGGAGTAAAAACACCGGCAATAAATAAACATTTAAATAATATTTATAATGAAGGCGAATTGGATAAAAACGCAACTGTTTCCATTTTGGAAATAGTTCAAAAAGAAGGTAATAGAGATATTTCAAGAAAAATTGCATTTTACAATCTTGATGCAGTAATTTCTGTGGGGTACAGAGTAAATTCTTCTCGAGCAACTCAATTCCGTATTTGGGCGACAAATACATTAAAAGAATATCTTACTAAAGGTTATGTTATCAATGAAAAAATGTTGAAGGATCAACAATGTAAAATTCAAACTCTACAATCAACCGTAAGCCTTTTAACAAGAAGTATTCAAAACCAAATTTCAACAGTTGACCAAGCGCAAGATGTTGCGAACATTTTAGATAATTTTGCCAAAGGTTTGGATTTATTAGACAACTTTGATCACAAAACCCTTGATACAAAAGGCGTTACTCAAAAAGAAGCTGTTGTTATTTCTGAAAGCGAATTTTTAAAAGTCATTGATAAAATGAAATCAGAATTTGCATCTGATGTTTTTGCAAACCCAAAAGACGGAAGTTTTGCAAGTTCTGTTAATCAGATTTACCAAACTTTTGGCGGGAATGATTGTTATCCGACATTAGAAGAAAAAGCCGCAATGCTTTTATATTTGATAACAAAAAATCATTCATTTTCTGACGGGAATAAACGTATTGCAGCAAGTTGCTTTTTGTATTTCTTAAATAAAAACAATATGCTCTATAAAAATAATTTACCAATTATCGATAACGGAACACTTTTTGCTTTGACTCTTTTGATAGCCGAAAGCAAACCTGAAGAAATGGAAATTATGAAACAAATTGTTGTAAGCGTTTTAAATAAAGGAGAGAATTATGCCATATATTGAAGCAAAATTGAGTATTGAATTAAACGACAGCCAAAAAGATGAATTACAAGCAAAATTAGCAAATGCAGTTTCTTCTGCATTTGCTAATCCTTTCAAATCTCATTTTATATGACTTTTGCAAGCTGTTAAGCTAACTTGTGGAACATATGCCGAACCTTAT
>CAKUZB010000011.1 GCA_934717745.1 uncultured Candidatus Melainabacteria bacterium
CCAACTCGTTTTTCAGGTGCATTCAAAGATTATATTGAAGGAAGTAAAAAACAAATTTATATCGACCACCACCCTCACAGAATTACAGAATGGCAAAATGCTAAAGAGGAAACAGGTTTAGATATGAACAAAATTCATAAAAACGGTTTAGCACTTGTTTGTGATGCAGTTCCGGCAGCAACTCAATTGGTAACTATCGTTGCAGACAAAGCAGGCGTTTTAGGTAAAATGTTCCAAAAAGGTGGCGAAGCCGCTAAAAACTTTGTAGCAAGTGTAATTACAGGTACATCAACTGATACAGGTTCATTTACAAGAACAGCAAACTTGTTGCCACACCACTCAGCATTACCGGTTCAACAAAGACCAAACTTCTTCCCTGAAGGTATGTCTACTTGGTTAATGAACCAATTGTCAACATCAGACAAAACTGTAGATAAAAAATGGTTACGTGAAAACATTGCATACGACGTTCCTGATAAAGCATTAAGTTCAGAAAGTGTAGACGGCAAACTTTCACCTCGTGATAGAATGTTAACTTACGCACTTGAAGGCAGAAAAATGTCTCCAGAATTAGGCTTAGGTATTATCGAAGTTGATTATGACCAAATGTATGATGTATTCAATGCATCATTACAACAAGACCCTGACATTACATTGTTAGACGTTCAAAATGGTTTCAAATATTCTGAAGCATTAGGTGCGTTAAAATCTGACCCATCAGAAACTTCAAAAAGACTTGCTCCTGGTGAAAAGGCAAGCACATTAACTGATAAAGCAACTGAAACTTATACAGGACCTTATGATGCAGACAGAATTGCAATCTTAGTTATCCAAGATAAGAAAGAAAACTTTATCACAGAAAACTCTGATGTAGCAAAACAAAACGGTTTGAGATTGTCATTTAGATCATCAGCAATGAGCAATCACGCAGAATTGTTGGCTAACTTATTCGGCGGTGGCGGACACGGCGGTGCTTCAGGTGGCAGAGTTGACTTACCGGGTGTAAACATTGATACTCCATTAGTTGTTAAAGTTAATGGTAAAGTTGTAGATGATACAGCATCAGTATACGCAGACTTAACTAAAAACTACGAAATTATGAAAGATAACAAAATTCCTGCTGAAAAACGTGCAGGCATGTGCAAAAAAATCGAAATTGCTCTTGCTGAAGAAGGTCAAAAAGGCAGAACAACTTCTGAAATCATCAAAGACGTAGTTACTGAAATCAGAAAAAATCAACCTGCAACAAATGTTGTTTCAAATGGTAAAAATGGCAAAGCAGGTAAATCTGGTAAATCTGGTAAATCTGGTAAAGGTGGCAGAGGTCAAAAAACTCAAGGTCAACAACAACCACAACAAACTGGTAAATCAGGTGGTAAACATAAACCTCAAAAAGGTGGAAAAAGACACTTTGAAGTTGCAGCGTAGAAAATAATTTCAGAGAAGCAAATAAGGAAAAGTGAACTATAAAAAAGACTCTCAGTAAAATGAGGGTCTTTTTATATGTTGTAAAAAATCAAATAAACAACTCACTTTTATTATTCGACTATTAAATTCTTTTGATATATAATTAAGAAAATGAGGGATATAGTATGACAAAAAGAGATAAAATTGCTGTAATTATTGGTGCAGGGCCTGCGGGGTTGGCAACGGCTTATTCGTTATTAACAGAAACAGATAATGTTAAACCAATTATTTATGAGGCTTCTGACGTTGTTGGCGGTATTGCCAGAACTGTTTTCTTTGGTAAAAATGGTGTTGATATTGGTGGACACAGATTATTTTCAAAAAGTCAAAAAATTGTTGATTTATGGAATTCTTTTTTACCTGATGAAGTTGAAAATAACCTTAATCCAGATGAAGTAGATATTGTTATGATGCGTAAAAAAAGATTTTCCGAAATTTTATATTTAAGAAAACTTTTTGCATATCCAATCAGCATGACGGTTCAAACTTTTAAAAATATGGGGCTAAAAAGAACTATTCTTGCGGGGTTTAGTTATTTGAAATCTACAATTTTTAAAGTTGAAGAAAAAAATCTTGAAGACTTTATGGTGAATCGTTTCGGCAGAGTTTTGTACGAAATGTTCTTTGAGTCTTACACTGAAAAAGTTTGGGGCAGACACCCAAGAAATATTTCAAAAGAATGGGGAGAACAAAGAATAAAAGGTTTGTCTTTAGTAAAAGCCGTTTTGAATGCATTAAAACTTACTAAGAAAAAAGAAACTTCATTGATTGATGAATTTTCTTATCCAAAATATGGTTGTACGCAATTATGGAATTTAATGACTGAAAAAATTGTTGAAATGGGCGGTCAAATTGAGTTTAATACTGAAGTTATCGGTTTGAACACTGAAAATAATGAGGTTAAGTCAGTAAAAATCAGAAATAATAGTGGAGAATTTGATGTTAGAGCGGATTATGTAATGTCTTCAATGCCTATAAAAGATTTAGTTTTAGGTATGAACGATGTTCCTGATGACGTTAAAAATGTTGCAAAAACTTTGCCTTATCGTGATTATATGCTTGTTGGTTTATATTTAAAAGATATGAATCTTAAAGAAAACGGTAAAATATCTAAAGATTCTTGGATTTATATTCAAGAGCCTGACGTAAAAGTTGGCAGAATGCAAATTATGAATAATTGGTCAAAATATTTAGTTCAAGACGACAAAAATGTGTTGATTAGTTTGGAATATTTTGCTGATGAGGGTGATGAATACTGGAATATGGCAGATGACAAATTTATTGAATTTGCAATTTGCGAGGGTGAAAAAATCGGAATTCTTAAAAAAGAAGATGTCTTAGATGCTATAAGATTAAGAGTTAAAAAGGCATATCCTGCTTATTTTGATTCTTATTCTGAATTTAACACCATTCAAAAATATTTAGATAAATTTGAAAATTTATATTGTATTGGCAGAAACGGTCAACATAGATACAACAACTTAGACCATTCAATGCTAACCGGTATTGAAGCAGTTAAGATTATCAAAGGCGATTCTGATAAAAAGGCACTTTGGAGTATAAATGCAGAACAAGAGTATCACGAAACTAAATAAGACTGCAATTTTTTGTCTTATTTTATTTTCAATAATAACTTTGATTAGAATTTTCAATCGTGTTCCTTGGTTTGATGAGGCACATGCTTGGACAATTTCGGAACAATTAAACTATTTTGATATGCTTAAATATATCAAAAATGAGGGACATTTTTTCGTATGGCAAACAATTTTATATCCGTTTGCTAAACTCCATTTGTATCCTTATTCAATGCAAATTTTGAATTGGCTATTTTGTTTCGTTGCCTTAATAGTAATGTGGTGGAAAGCACCGTTTCACAATATAATTAAAGTTTTTATAACTTTTTCATTCCCGTTTTTAGGGTGTTATGGTTTAATTGCAAGATGTTATTCTATAGGTATAATGTTTTTGTTTATTTTAGCCGCTCTGCACGAAAATAGACTTAAATACCCAAAAACTTATGCAACTATATTAATTTTGTGTGCAAATACAAGCATAATGGCATTAATCGGTGCAACTTTGTTAGGGGGGGAATTTTTATTTAATATTTTTAGAAATAAATTGAATAAAAAAGATTTTATATTAACGGGTTTAATATTATTTTTAGGTGCAATTCTTGTTTTTATTCAGGTTTTTTCAAATATTTATTTCTCTGAAGTTTCTATGAATTCTCCTGTATCTACGTCTTTTATAATGCTTTTTAACACTTATATCTACCATAATTTTTGGATAAATTTTATATTAAATGCTATTTTTATGATATTAATATCTATTTATTTATGGGATAAAAAACAAGCATTAATATTTTTTATTGTTTCGTTTTTTTTGATGTTGGTATTGGCGTTTAATTTTTATGGCTTAAATTTTTGGCATTCGTATTTTTTCTTTATTTATTTGATTATTTCTTTATGGATTGCTGATAAAAAAGATGATAAATCTCTTAAAAAGAAAATTTCCACTTGGATTCTTGCTATAATATCGTGTCTTTTAGTGTTTCATATACCAGAAGAATCAAATTTTTCTTCTGTCTTTCATTCTGATGTAAGACCAATATTTGATTTAATAGAAAATGATGAAATTTTGAATAAGGCTGTTTTAATTCATAATTCGGGGTATTTATATGAAATGACTCCATATATAAGTAAAAAAACGTACAAAATAAAGAACTATTGTACAGTTGAAGATAATACAGATTATGATTTGATGAATTCTCATCTTGGAACTTGTGTAAGGGGAAATATTTTTGGTCAAGCACAAAAATATCCTGATATTATAAAGAAAATTGTAGAAAATAACAACAACAATGTCTATGCTTGCACAGATATAACTAAAAATCCTCAGGTACGTAATTACGGCGTAATTTTTGCAGACGGTTATAATATTTTAATAAAAAAATACAAATGTAAGGGCAATCTTTGTTTTTGGAAAGTTGAAATAAATGATAAAAATTAAAGAAATTATAAATTCTAATTTGCTTTTCATTTTAAGTATAATTATTTATACAATTATTTCTGTTGTAAGAATTTTAAATCATATTCCCTTTTCAGACGAGGCTCATGCTTGGAGTTTAGCAGAAAATTTGGGATATGGTGAAATGTTTAACGAGGTCAAAAACGAGGGACACTTCTTCGTATGGCAAACTATATTATATCCATTTGCAAAACTGCATTTATATCCATATTCAATGCAAATTCTAAATTGGTTATTTTGTACATCAGCGTTAATTATAATGTGGTGGAAAGCACCTTTTAATAATGTAATTAAAGTTTTAATAACTTTTTCATTTCCGTTTTTAGGCTGTTATAGTGTTCTTTCAAGATGTTATTCAATTGGTATAATGCTTTTATTTATTTTGGCATCACTGCGTAAAAATAGTCTGAAATATCCAAAAATATATGCTTTTTTGTTAATTTTGTGTGCAAATACAAGCGTAATGGCGTTACTCGGGGCAAGTGCATTTGGACTTATTTTTATTTATGATTTATTTAAGCAAAAAAAGTTGTCAAAACAAGATTATTTTTGGGTTATCACAATTTTATCAATCGGTGCAATTTTAATTTTATATCAACTTTTTAATATGGATTATTTAATTCCGATTACAAGTAACAGAAGATTTCATATTAGTATAAAATTGTTCAGAAATGTTTTTGTATACAATAATTTATGGCTAAATTTCTTTGCTCTTGGAATTTTTTCTATTCCTGTTTTTAAGTATCTTTCCGGCAATAAATCGGCATTATTTTTTGTAAGTTATACTTATTTCTTCCTTTTAGCGTTTATTACTGCAATTTATGGCGGATATTTTTGGCATTCATATTTTTTCTATATATATTTAATTGTAGGGCTTTGGATTTGTGATAATTCTGAGGTTGAAAATATTTCAAAAAAACTGGCAATAACTGTTCTTGCGATTGTTTCATTTATTTTGATTTTTCATAAACCAACAAAGAGCGAATATTTCTTTGCATATTTAGCACCAAAAACTAATACTTTTATTGAAAATATTGAAAATGATGATAAATTAAGAAATGCTCAAATAATTCAAAATGATGGTCTGTTAATGGTAGTAAAACCTTATGCTTCTAAAAAATCTTTTGTCTTACGTACGCATTGCGGAATTGATAGATTTGACGATTCTCTTATTAACGGAGATAATAAACTTTGTGCTGTTAAAAATTCTATTACACAAGCAAAACGTAATCCGAAATCGATTAGAGATGTTGTTAAAACTTCAAATTTGGCGACTTATACTTATTTGATTTCGTCTGAATATAAGACTGAAAAATCATTATATAAAATTCCTGCTGACGGTTATTTTATATACTTTAAAAAATATAAATGTTATGATAAATATTGTTTTTGGAAGATAGAAATAGATGATTAGAGAATTTATAAAAAATAATAAACTAGCGATATTTTGTATGTTTTTGTATGCAATTATAACTCTATGTAGACTATTTAGTCATACACCATGGTTTGACGAGGCTCATGCCTATACAATTGCCGAGCAGTTAACTTTTTTTGATATGCTGAAATATGTCAAAAACGAAGGGCATTTCTTCCTTTGGCAAGCATTGTTATTTCCGTTTGCAAAATTGCATTTATACCCATATCCGATGCTAATCTTAAATTGGTTATTTTGTACTTTATCTTTAGTTTTAATGTGGTGGAAATGTCCAATTGATAATAGACTGAAAGTTTTGATAACTTTTTCTTCTCCAATAATTTGGTGTTATGCTTTGATTGCAAGATGTTATTCTGTTGGAATTTTTCTGTTATTTTTACTTGCTTTTTTATATGATAAAAAATTGAAATATCCAAAAACGTATGCACTATTATTGGTTTTGTGTGCAAATACCAGTATTGTTGCGTTATTTGGTGCAACTGCGTTTGGCTTATTGTTTTTATACGATTTGTTTAAAACAAAAAAATTAGACATAAAGAATAATGTTACGATAGGAAGTATTTTATTATTTGGTGCGATAATCATTCTTTATCAACTTTTAAACATTGGTTATTGGGAATCGACTGTTGGACATAGAACATTACATTTGAGTGTAAAAATATTTAGAAATACGTTTGTATATAATAGATTATTGCCAAACTTAATGTTTTTAGGACTATTTGCGGTTTTTATTTTTAAATATTTATGGCAAAATAAAAAAGTTTTCTTTTTCTATACTTTTTCAAGTTTCTTTTTGCTTGTTTTATCAACCGGAGTTTATCCTTGTCATTATTGGCATACATACTTTTTCTATATCTTTTTAATTGTTGCGTTTTGGTTAATGA
The DNA here is from genome assembly GCA_934717745.1 of uncultured Candidatus Melainabacteria bacterium. Taxonomy (GTDB): domain Bacteria; phylum Cyanobacteriota; class Vampirovibrionia; order Gastranaerophilales; family Gastranaerophilaceae; genus UBA6984. Next base: position 6,814 of record CAKUZB010000011.1, read on the forward strand.
ATAACGAAACGGCAACAGGGAATTTAAAAAGAAATGCTTTTATTTCGTTTGGGATAATTTCATTTTTTCTTGTTTTGCACACTCCTCAAATGCCGAATTATTCTTTTATTTATAAAAGTTATACAAAAGATTTAATAAAATTTATCGAAAATGACGACAACTTAAAAAATGCACAAATAATTCAAAATGACGGATTGATATACGAAATGTCGCCATATTCTTATGGAAAATCATATAAGATTAGAAATTATTGTCAAATTAAAAATAAAACAGAATATGATTTGTGGAATATTTCAACACAAATTTGCCCGATAGAAAATGCAATGTGGCAAGCACGAAAGCACCCTGAGATTTTAAGTAAGATTGTTGATAATAACACATATACTTATATCAAGGAAAGTAAGTTAGAAACAATTAATAAAAACGTTCAAATTAATACGAAAAACGGCGATTTTTTATTCGAAAAATATAACTGTTTTCGAGAATATTGTTTCTGGAAAGTTTCTGTAAAATAATTTGTAACAATTGTAATGAAATCCACTTAAAACTAGCAAAAAAAATGATTTTTAAACTTTTATATGTGTATATAGGTGTGTGAAAATAGGGGCAATTTTGTGAGAATTAATCCAATCACAAGTAATGTAGTCAATTTTAAGCAAGCAAAAAACGTTAATGCAAGACCAAATATAAATTATGCATCTGACGTTGTAAATATTAGTAAGAATACCATAGGTATTGAACGTCAAGGTAAAAATCTTCACGTTTCGTTTACCGGTAACTTTTCAAATCCGGTAGATGCAGGTGTTCAATTTAAAATTGCAGGTGTAACTCGCCATCAAAAAGGAATGGCAGGGGCTCATGCTTCAGCGACAGATGACAATTTGGTTCAATTGGCTAAATCTGATTGGAAAGACGGTCAAAAGTTAAATTATGCTTATGATGAAGAAACAAAAACTTTGAAATTAAGCGACCCTAAATTTGGTGAAATTGGTACAGTTCCAACTCCAATTACTGAAAGTTTTATGAAAGTTATTAATACTGATAAAGAGAACTTTCAATTTGAACTTACAAATGTTACAGGCGGGGTAACTTCAGATTTTCCGATAATCGCTGCAAAAGCAAATTTAAAATATGTTGGTAATGATGAAAAAGTAAAAGAAAATGCTCAAAATTCATTCAATGACTTGATTGATTCGAAAGATGCAAAAGTTTCAACATCTGTTTCTGCGTACCAACCTAAGTTTTCTCCAAAACAAGTTTTAGAAAAAATCTTCGATGTTGAAGGTAAAAGAAACGGCTTAGGTGAAGTAAGAAAAATTAAAGATGCAGTTGATACAATTGTAAAAGAAATTCAAGACCCCAAAAACAAAAATATATTAGTTTTAGGTCATTGTTCACCAGACGGTGATACGATTGGCTGTGTAATTGGTATGTCATCAGCACTTAAAGGTGCATATCCTGATAGACACATAGATTGTGCAATTGACGATGATATTCCAAATTCATTTAGTAGAGTTCCCGGGGTTGATGATATTAAAAGACCTTTTAATCAAAAGGCAGTAAACTCAGTTAAGAAAAATATTGAAATGCTTGAAAAAAGCACAAATCCTCTTGCGGGAAAACAAATTGAAACTTTAAATAAAGAATTGGCTCGTTTGACAGATAAATCAAAAATGTTTGACCCTGATACAGTAGATGGCAAAGAGGCTAAAAAATATGACCTTGTAATTATGCTTGATACTCCAACTCAAGGTCGTTCAAGTCGTGCATTTAAAAATTACTTTGAAAATGCAGGTAAAACAATCTTTATTGATCACCACCCGTTAAAACAGGCTGAATGGACAAATTCAAAAGAAAATATGGGCTTTGATATTGGAAAAGCCGTTCAAGATAAATTGGCTTTAGTTGTAGAATCTGTTCCTGCTGCAACTCAATTGGTTACAGTTATTTGCGAAAAAGCGGGCATGTTATCAGAAATGTTTAAAAATTCTGCTGAAAATGCTAAAAAATTTGTTGCGGGCATTATTACAGGTACTCAAACTGATACTTGTGGATATAAAAATCAAGCAAATTACCACCCTGGAGAAGCAAAACTTCCACAATCTCAAAAAGCAAATTATTATCCTGAAGGTATGTCTAACTATTTGATTAATGAGTTAGATGGTGATATTGATAAAAAATGGATGAGAGAAAATCTTTTCTATGAATTACCAAACAATCCGATTACAAACAATTTAGGACCAAAAGATGCTGTTTTAAAAATGGCTCTACGTGGGCGTGAAATGTATCCGGAAATTGGTTTAGGCATAATGAAAGTAAATTATGCAGTAATGGAAAACATTTTGAATGAGGCTAAAAAACAAGATGCAAAAGTTCAAATGACTGATGTTTACAACTCATTTAAAAACTGTGAAGTCGTTTCCGCATTAAAAGCAAATCCTCAATTCTCAAAACCAAATCCAAATCCTGTAACTGATGCTGAAAAAGCCGCAGAAACATATCGTTCGCCTTATGATAAAGACAGGGTTGCTGTATTTATGGCACAAAGCCAAGTTGAAGGATCAATAAACAAAAAATCGCAAATTGCTGATACGAATATGATTAATTTTTCATTCCGTTCTGGTGGTCAATCAAATGCTGCACAAGTTCTTGCAACAGTGTTTGGCGGTGGCGGACACGCAGCGGCAGCGGGTGCTAATATTGCAATGAAAGGGTTAGATTTTAAATCTAAATTAGTTGTAAAAGTTAATGGTCAGGTTACAAACGATGCAAAAACGATTTACGATGCTGCAAACAAGAATGTTCAAGTTTCAGAAAATAATAAAATTAATTTCAGAGATAAAGCAAAAATGATGAATAAAATTGAAATTGAAATGTCGCAAGATGGTAATGGCAGAACTTGTTCCGAAATTATTAGAGATGTTTTAGGTGAAATGAGAAAAACTCAACCGGTTCAACCTCAAAGAAATTATGGTAATTACGGAAACAGAGCATAGAATATAAATAAGAATTATATAAGCAGGTGTCAGTATTTATTTCTGGCACTTTTTGTTGTAAAATTATCTTGTGAATAGAATTAATTGGTCAAAATTTGGTTTAATTTTTTCAGTCATATTTTGGTGCTTTATAACTTTAATAAGAGTTTTTAACCATTCGCCTTGGTATGACGAATATCATGCTTGGCAAATTGCACATGATTTGAATGTTTTTGAACTATTTAGTTTTTTGAAAGAGGAAGGTCATACATTTATTTGGTTTTTATTATTGATGCCTTTTGCAAAAACTAATTTTATGTATCCTTATTCAATGTTACTATTAAATTGGGTATTTTGTTTTATTGCGATATTGATTTTATGGACAAAATCACCGTTTAATAATTGGGTAAAATTTTTGATTTCATTTAGTTTTCCTTTTTTAGGATTGTATTCCGTTCTCGCAAGATGTTATTCAATAGGGATAATGCTTTTATTTATATTAATTTCGCTAGATAAAGATAAATTAAAATATCCAATTTGGTATTCGTTATTATTAATATTACTTGCAAATACAAGTTTAATGGGTACTGTTCCTGCAACTGTTTTAGGAGTTAGGTTTGCTTTTGAAATGATTAAAAATAAGCAAAAAATATTTGTACCTTTTTCGATTGCAATTTTTGGTGCGGTATTGATTTTGGTACAACTTATAGGTTCGCCGGAAGCGGGGCTTTCTTTTTACCCTGAAAAAATAACTTTGTTTAATGTATTACCTGCACGTATTACTTTGGACAGTTTTTGGGTGTGGAGTTTTTATAGCGTTTTAACTCTAATTTTTTTGATAATTTTTTATGTTAAAAATAAAATTTTTCCTGTATTTTTTATTTTTTCAATATTAATGTTAGTTGGAATTTTTTGTATATATTTTGGCAGTTTGTGGCATTTATTTTTTATTTACATTTATCTTATTGCTTCTTGTTGGCTGGTTTTGCAAAGAGAAAATTTGAAGTGGAAGAATGTATTAATTATTGCTTTGATTATTATTACTATTCCTTGTTTTATATATAAACCTATATTTAAAGATTATAATGTTGTTTTTAAAAATAATATTGGCACTGTTGCAAATGAAATTAAAACGGATAAAAATTTGAATGGCTCAACAATAATGATTTTTAGGCAATTTGATACGGCAATTCAACCATATTTACAAAAAAATAATATAAATATAGTTAATTATTGTTCAGGAGAACTCTTGAATTATAATACAACGAGTTATGTAAACTCTAAAAATTGTTTGTTAAATATGTTTTTAGAAAGCCAAATGGTTTCGTTGGATAATAGTGTTTTTGACAAATGGTATAGCGACAATTTATATCTGCTTACTTTAAATAAAATTAAATTGAATGATAATAATTCTAATAAATTTAAATATGATTTTATTTTGTATAAAGATTTAGGTGAAAATTATCTTTGGAAAGTGCGAAAAATAAAATAAAATTTAAACTTTAGCAATTTTTTAAAAATATCAATCTTTTGGTGTATTTTTTTTAGGAAAAATACACCATTTAATGTATGGTCAATCATTAATAAATAATGTAATCTTGTAACGTGATAGATGTGTAACTCTATCAGGGCAAAGAGGTAAGATTTGAAAAAATATTCATTCAGACTTCAACCGGTGTTGGACATTCGTGAACGCACATTGGAGGATAAAAGGTTAGAAATGGCGAAAGTTATAAAACTTTTGAATGAATACCAAGATGAACTAAAGGCTCTACAAGATAAGTTTTCATCATTTCACGACGAGTTAGAAACGTTATTATCTTCCGGAGATAACATAGATGTTTCTCAACTTGCAGGATACAACGGTTATTTGTTTCAAGTAGAACAAGAAATAAAAGACAAGCAAATGACTATTGAAAATACCAAAAAAGTTTTACGGATAAAACAGAATGAGGTAAGCGAAGCATTAAAAGACGTAAAAGTTTTAGAAAAACTAAAAGAAAAGCAATCTGAAAAGTTTTACGATGAAATTGATAGAAAAGAAGTCGCAGAAATTGAAGATATAGTAACTGCAAGATACAAGGTTCAACAAGTATAGAGGAAAAATGACACAACAATTAGATTTAACTTTTAATACTGCAAATACAATGGATAAGATGATGACATCAACTTATTCAAGCACTCAAGATAGCAAAACTTCTGCTAAATATGATTCTCAATTCAGCAGTTATCTTGATAATGCAAATAAATCTTTAAACAATGATAATAAAAATGTTTCTGACAGAAACAAAACACAAAATAACTCAAACAAAAATACAAAAAATGAAGATAAAACTCAATATTCTGATAATAAAAAAGTTTATGATGAAAAATCTTCATACAAATACGAAGAAGATAACACAGTAGCAAAAGAGGAAGTTTCTGATAAAGAAAATGTTTCAAAAAGTGAACAACTTTCTCAAAACGTTCAAGTTGTTGAAGATAATTTAAACGAACAAGAAATGGACGAAATGTTAAAAACATCAATGTTGAATGCAAATTTGAATAACAATCAAGTTGTTTCAAAAGAAGATGTTGCTCAATTAGAAAAAACTTTGACAATGTCAGTATCTGAAGATTCTGAAATTCCAATGGACGCAATTAAAAATGGTGTTCAATTTGAAACTTCTGTTTTAGATACAGACGTTGAAGATATTACAAATGTTGATGTTAAAGCAGTTGATGTTGCAACAAAAGATATGGTTGCATCAAATGAAGATGCTGTTAAATCTTTGTATAGTTCATTAAAAGATGAAATTTCAACAAAAAATACAGATACAAAAATAACAGAAAATGTTGTTGAACCACAAGTTAAGGTTGTTGAAGAAAATCCGAAAGCACAAGTGGTTGCAGATGTAAATATTGATTTAAAAACAGATACAGAAAAGGTTGTAGATTTAACTAAAAACAACGATGATGAAAAAATTTCATTAAAACAAGATAAAAACATTATAGAAGATGTTAAAAATATCAATACTGAAGTAAAATCAGAAAAAGTTGAAGATAAAGGTGATGCTAAAAACGAAGTTTTGGCAGAAAAAGACAAAAACAATGATAAAAATATTATTGATGAAAAATCAGAAACAAATTTAAAAGATGTTATTTCTGAATTAAAACAAGATGCACAAATTGATTTAAACGAACAAACTGTTGCCGTAAATATGGTGAAAACTGAAAAAGTCGAAGTTTCAAAAGAGCCGGTAACAGCAAAATTTCAAGAATTGAGTGAAGAAATTTCTTCTGCAAAATTAGAAAATACTGTTAATATTGCACAGCAGTCAGATAAAAAAGATGCTGACAAAAACGCAAAAACAAATGTAGTTGCTGAAGAAACAATGGATATAAAAGAAGATGTTTCAGGTATTGAGTTTAAAAATCAAAAAACTACAACAGATGAAAAAGTTACAGAGTCAAAAGTTTCTGAAGTAAAAGAAAGAGTTGAAAACATAAAAATGCAAGTTGAAGACGATGTAGAAATTGCTCCTCAACAACAAAATTCAACAGATGCTCAAAAAGTTGCAAAAGCAAATGAAACTTTAGAAAAAGCAGGTTTATCAACAGAAAACTTGAAGAAAATAGACGGAAAAATTAAAGACGTAGATTATTCAAACAATAATCCTCAAACTGACTTGGGACAATCTTCTCAAGAAATGATGATGCGTGATTCAATTCAAGAAACCGCACAAACAACTCAAACTCAAGAGTTGAAAGTTGATTTTTCTCAAGCCTTAAACAAAGCAACTCATGTAAATACTCAACAAGCACAAGCACAACAGGAAGCACCTGATGTTGATATATTAGAGCAAATCAGAACAAGAATGAATGTTTCAGGTAAAGGCGGAATGCAACGAATTACAATCGGTTTGACTCCTGAAAGTTTAGGTAAATTGCACATTGAAATTTCAAAAGGTCAAAACGGAATTTCTGCACAAATTTTAGCAGAAAATCCTCAAGCCAAGGAAATATTAGATAAAAATCTTGACGGTTTGAAATCAGTTCTTCAATCTCAAGGTGTGAACGTAAATAACGTAAATGTAAAAGTTGCAGAGGCTGGACGTTCTTCAGATAGTAACAATAATATGTTCCAAAATGAAGAAAATCAGTTTGATTCAAATCAAAGAGATGGTCATTCAAGAGATTCTGAGGATTCGCAAAAAAGGGAAAGAAATTCTGAATTTGAGTTTATAAAAAATACCGTATTAGGTAAAGAGATGCAAGATGATACAGAGGAAGTAATGTCAAGAGTCTCGCATGTAGAAAAGACGGTAAGTATAAACGGTGGTTTAGGTAAAGTAAATTATAAATTGTAAGTGAATAAATGGAGAGGTAGGTAAAAGTAAATGAGTGCTACATCAGCAATATCGCAAATGCAATCGCAAACAGCGATAATGGAAAGCAAACAAGAAAAAAAGGGTAAAAACGACGTTACAGATTCAAACATGTTTTTGAAACTAATGTTAAAACAAATGGAGCAACAAGACCCAACAGAACCAACAGATAACTCACAATGGTTGGCACAAATGGCTCAGTATTCATCATTAGAAGCAATGAACAATTTGAATGCATCGTTCGGTGATGTATCAAAACAACTTTCAGAATTAACTGAGACTGTAAATTCAAGCAATATTATTTCGCAAACACTTTCACTTGTAGGTAAAGATGTAACAGTATCAATTCCAAAAACAGACAGTGATGGAAAAGTGATAAAAGATGATAAAGGAAAAGTTGTTTATGACGAAGTAAAAGGCAGTGTCGATGAAGTTTCGTTTGATAAAGGTTCAGGAATGATTACTGTAGATGGAAAACAATATTCTATTTCAAATATTACATCAATTAGAAACGCTTCGGCAAAATAAAATTTAAGACTTGGAGAAAGTTATTCGCAAACGGAATTGCAGAATAACAAAAAATACGAAAACAATTAATAATTAATAAGAAGACAAGAGGAGGAAAAATGTCTCAGGCTTTATTTACATCAATGACAGGGTTAAATACTGCACAACAAGCAATCAACGTAGTTTCAAATAACGTTGCAAACATTAACACAACTGCATACAAATCAGCAGATGCTCGTTTTGCTACATTGTTTTCAAACACATTGTCAGCAGGTAATGCTCCTTCAGCAACTGCGGGTGGTACAAATCCAAAACAAATCGGTTTAGGTGTTAAGTTGGAAGGTATTACAAGAAACTTTACTACCGGTTCTTTCTTATCAACCGGTGTAACAGGTGATTCTATGATTTCAGGTTCAGGTTACTATACAGTAATGGATGCCGGCGGTAATGTATTTTTAACTCGTGATGGTGCATTCACTTTAGATGCTAACGGCGATATGATTACAGCAAATGGTTTGAAAGTTTTAGGTGCAAAAGAATTAAATTCAGAAACTTCATCTCAAACATCAATTCATATCCCACAGTCTTTCTCAAGAAAAATTACCGGTGATAAAAATCTTAAAGACAGACAAATGTCAGAATTGAATAATTCAAATTACACAACTGGTACAATGAATTTAAGACTTGTAAACAGTAATGGTGAATCTGTTGAAATTAGTTTAAATATTACAGAAGATACAACTGGAGATGTTCAATTAACTGACTCTACTAAATATTCAACATTTATGGATGCCTTAAAAGATGCAATTCAAAATAAATCAGATGCGGCATTTGCTGCGGCTGGTTTTGCTGATAAGCCAACAATATCAATTGATTATAACGTAGACCCTAAAAAAGATAACTGTGGTACTGTAACTTGGGGTGTTTCTGACGGAAACGGGAAATCAAGTTTAGAAATTTTGAATACATCAACATCAAATGTTGCCCAAAACTTAACTTTCTATAAAGTTTCAGAAGGTGAAAAGATGACTTCAAAACAAGTTTCACAAGTTGTATCTGTAGACCCTGCGGCATCTCCAACAAATATGACTTCATTAAAGAGTTATACAATTGGTGCTGACGGTTCAATTGAAGCATCTTATGAAAATGGTGATAAGTTGACAGTGTACCTTGACGGTGCAAATCAATTCCAATTCCAATACGTAACTGCGGCAGGTGTTTATATCATGGGTAACAACTCAGATACATCTCCTGTAACAATTAATCCAAACGTATGTACAACAGACAGTATGGTAATGCAAATTGCTACAGTTACAAACGAAGCAGGTTTGGTATCTCAAGCCGATAACTTATGGACAATCGGGCCTGATACAGGTAAAACTTATTACACAATGGCTGGTCAAATGGGTACTGGCGACATCGTTACAGGTGGTTTGGAATCATCAAACGTTGACCTTGCTCGTGAGTTATCAAACATGATTATTGCACAACGTGCAATCAATGCTAACTCTCGTGTATTCGGTACTGCAAGTAGCGTAATGGAAACATTATCTCAATTAGGTAGATAATAAATTTTAGGTAATCGGGTGTAAATTTTTTACACCCGTTAACATAAAAAAGATAAAATAGGAATGTTAAGTTATATTAACTTTTCTAAAAAATGCTAAAACCATGTCATGACATGGTTTTAGGCGGACACGATAAGATAGGAAATAAAAAAGTTGTCCTCAACATGAACTGGGTTTATAATTAATCTATGTTCTGCACAACGGACATCTCTTGTAGGGTAGTTAAAACTTTATGATAGAAAATATTAAGAAGAATTTATTGCAAATACAAGAGCAAATCGCACCTTATACACCACAAATAGTAGCAGTAACCAAGTACTTCGGAGTTGATGCAATAATCGACGGTTATCAAGCAGGTTTAAGAAACTTCGGAGAATCAAGAGCGGTTGAAGCAATTGAGAAGATTAATTCTCTACCTGATGAAATAAGAAAAAATTCGACATTTCATTTCATCGGACATCTTCAAACAAATAAAGTGAACAAAGTTGTTTGTAACTTCGATGTAATTCATTCGGTAGATTCTTTGAAAATTGCTAAAGCGATTTCTGATGAAGCGGTTAAAATTGGCAAAGTTCAAGATGTATTTATTCAATTGAATAATGCCGGAGAAGAACAAAAGTTTGGTTTTTCAAAAGAAGAATTACTTAAAGTTTTTGAAGAAATTCTGAAATTTGACGGGTTAAACGTTTTAGGTCTTATGAATATCGCTCCACTTGAGGCAAATATTGAAGATTTAGAAAAATTATTTGAAGATATAAAACAAACTCAAATTGAATTAGTGAACAAATATAACTGCGAAATGAAAGAAATTTCAATGGGTATGAGCAATGACTATCAAATCGCTGTCAAGCATGGAGCAACAATGTTGCGAATTGGCAGAAAATTATTTAGTACAAAGTAATATTGGAGGACGAATTAGTGGCTATTACAGAAAAAATTAAAGGTATTGTAGATTTTTTAACACAAGGTTTGGAACAACCAAGTGATGAAATATTTGAAGATATGATGAACGAAGCAGGTGATGAGTACGAAACAGATGATAACTTAGCATTAGCACCTTCTTATCAACAATCACCATTCCAACAAAAGAATGAAAGAAATGACTTAAAAGTTATCTCTCACCCAAATATGAGAGGCTCAGAAGTTATGATTATTGAACCTCGTTCTTTTGGTGAAGCAGGTCAAATCGTTCAAAACTTAAAAGATAGAAAAACTATTGTTTTAAATCTACATTTGTTAGATAAAGAACAATCTCAAAGAACTATTGACTTTGTTTGTGGTGCAGCAAGTGCATTAAATGGTCAACCTCAAAAAGTTGGCGATATGGTATTTGTATTTACACCAAACAACGTTACATTAACAGTTGATGCCGCAAAAACTCAAACAAACATTGGTGAAAACCTTTGGGCTGGCAGAACTCTATAAAAAGTATTAAATATGATTTGTGATAGTTGGATTTTTAGGACACTTAGGTGTCCTTTTTTTTTATTATTAAACTCATTGCAAATATATCGAAAATTTTAACTCATTATTTGCATGTAGTGTTTGTACTCCAGTTTAGGACTTTTGTACTATTTGAACATTTTCCATTTGCATCAATTTTCAAATAATCTAAGTTTTCATTTTTAATAACCCAACCTGTTTGAGAGCCACCTCTTAACGCAGAAATTAAAGACTCTTGAGTACTTGCAGTATTTATTTCCGCACCATGTGGAACAACTCCCATTTCAGAATCTACAAAAAATTGAAACAAATCTATACCAAACTTATTTTGTCCTTTTATCGGTCCGTCAATATCAATATAAGCATAGGCACAAATATTTGATTGTTGTCCTGAGGATTGAGTACAATTAATGCTTGAAACCCTAAATGCAACAGAAGTCCCATCTGCTGTTATAACTTTATAAAAAGGGTCTGAGGATTGAGTGTCAACACTTTTTGCACAAGTACTTGTAGCCAAAGGACAATAATCTTTGCTTGAAAAACAACCTTGACCTGTACTTACACCACAACTTTTAGAGGTTTTCATAAAATCAGCCATTCTTTCGCCGAATTTTTTTGTTGCAGCAGGCGTATCAGAACCAATAAACCATTCATCTAGAGGTCCATATACTGCTTCTGCACGTCCCAAAGCATCATTTAAGTTTTGGTATAATTTTTTAACTTTAGCGACTTTTTCTTTTTCTCCTGTTGAACTATTCAAGTTTGGTAAAGTTAAAGCAGATATAATACCTATAATTCCCATTACAATAAGGGTTTCGGCAAGAGTAAAAGCCACAACTTTTTTTAATATCTTTCTCATCAAAATTTCTCCCTCAAAATTACATATTACTACCATTATGACATGATTTTTAAAATGTCGCAATGTGGCTATTTGATATTATTTGAGTTTATTGATTATTCTCGTTTGATTTAGGCTATTTAAAATTTTATTTTACAATTATTAACAATAAATAAACAAGAATCCACTAAAAACTATCTATTTTTTAGATTCAGGTAAGTTTGCAGGGTCTGTTGGCATATTTGTTCTATCTTTTGCGTTGTTTAGGTCAACAACTTCTTCTCCAAACATTAAGTTTTTACCAATTGCTTTTTCTAAATTAGCCTTTGCAGAATTAAATTGATATAAAGAGTTGTAATAAGATAATTGAGCATTCATATATGCAATTTGAGCATCTTTTAACTCAATCGGATTACCTTCTCCAACTCTATAACGACCGTATGAAATATCATAATTTTCTTTTGCTTGTTTCATACCCAAAAACGCAACCGGAAGTTGGTTTTGACGTTCTATCAAATTATAATAAGCAGTTTGAATTTCTAAAGCAATACTTTGTTCTGTTCTTTCAGAAGTAGCCATTTGTTTAGAATAATTTGCTTTTTGCTCTTTAATTTGTTGGTTAACGTTCATAACATTAATCATTGGAAAATCTAAATATCCTCCCCAAGAATATCCCCAGTTAGATGTCGGATTTTTACCGCCGACGGCAACGTTACCTTGTGCTGTGATTTTTGGAAAATAAGACTTTTTAGTTAATTGCAAGTTTTGACGTGCAGTTTCAACGCCTAATTTAGCAATTTTTAAATCAGGACGTGATTCTTCTGCAATTAACATTGCGTCCTCTAATGTTATATCGCAAGGGGCATATTTTAAACGTTCTTGAATATTGAATTTTGTGTTATAAGGAATACCAATCGCAAAATTCAAATCTGCAATCGCTACATCTAAAGCCCTTTGTGCTTGAATTTTTTGCAATTTGGCATCACTCAAATTAACTTCGGCTATTGTAACATCAACTTTTGGGTTCATACCAATTTCGTAAAATGCTTTTGCTTGGTTATAAAACATTTCAAATTTAACAACGTTATCTTCTTTTGCTTTCAAGTTTTCATAAGCGTATAAAAGTGCGTAGTATTTATCTTTTGTTTCTTTAATTACGTCGTTTACAACACTTGTAAGGTTTTCTTGTGCGGTTTTATAACCTAATTTTTTGATTGTAACTTGGTTTTGCGTAACTCCAAAGTCATAAATCAGTTGATTTACAGAAATTTGTCCTAATATATAGTAGTTATAAACAGCATCTGCTGCTCCAATCGCATCAGAAAATAACAAATTCTTCGTTCTCGCACCATTTGTTTGCCATTGGAATTGCGGGAAGTAATTTGACCATGCTTGTTTAATTCTTGCATCTGAAGCCGAGATTTCTTCAATTGCTTCTCTTATTCTTGGGTTATTACCTAAAGCAAATTTTATACATTCATCTAATGTTGCGTCGATTGTTTTTTCAACACCACCCTGAATAACTTTTGTTTCGTTTTTTTGAATATCTTCAACAATAGGTGCAACGTTTTTCGCATCGGGATAAGTATTTTCATCAATTTTGTTTCCAATAGGAATTTCCTCGCCCGATTTTACTTTTTTACGTGTAATCGCCGGTTTTTCCGTCTTTGTAGATTGCTTTTTAGACACAGCAACAACATCTTTTGCTACACATATATTTGCTGTTAAGAAAAATGATATTAAAATTAATGATATTATTCTATTTTTCATTTTTATTACCCATATCTTGAATTTTCAATAATGAATTGTGCAATAAAGTTTTTACTTTATCAGCGAAGTTTTTCATCTTACTATTATCTTTTAATATTCCTTTTGAGTTACGTTTCATTCTTTGAATGCAAACAAAGAATCCCGGAACAAGTAAAGTACCAATAAATGCAACAGCCAACATACCACCGCAAACAGTCATACCAACAGAGTGTCTACTGATTGCACCCGCACCGGAAGCAAATACCAATGGCAATACACCTAAGATAAATGCGATGTTTGTCATCATTACAGCCCTAAATCTTAGTCTTGCTGCTTGCATTGCAGCGGCAATTTCATCACCGCCATTTTCTTCATAGGTATCTTTTGCAAACTCAATAATCAAAATTGCTTGCTTTGTACTTAAACCTATCAACATAATCAAACCAATTTGACAATATAAATCCAAAGAATATCCTGCAACATATTGAGCAAACAAAGCACCTACTAATGATACAGGAGCAACCATCATTACGGCAATTGGTAAAGTCCAACTTTCGTACAACGCAACTAAGAACAAGTATACAAATATCAAAGACAATACAAGAATTAAGCCGATTTGTCCTGTAGATTCTTGCTCTTGCAAAGATGTGCCTGACCAAGCAAAGCCCATATCATCAGGTAAGACTTTATTTGAAATTGCTTCCATTCTTTTCATCGCTTGACCTGAAGAAACGTTACCAGCGGCTTGACCATTGATTGTTACTGCGTTATACATATTAAATCTAGTCAAACTGTAAGGACCAACAACAGGTTCAAATCTAACTATTGATGACAAAGGAACCATTTTGCCCTCTGTATTTTTGATAAATAATCTGGTCAAGTCAGTTTCAGACGTACGATAATCAGCATCTGCCTGCATCATTACACGATAAACACGACCAAATCTGTTAAAGTCATTGATATATGTTGTACCGTAAATAGCAGCCATAGTTGAATAAATTTGACTAATCGGAACTTTTTGAGCCAAGGCTTTTTCTTCATCAACAGAAACAAGAATTTGTGGTAAGTTCGCCGTATATGTAGTAAATACAGATGTCAAATCTTTATCTTGATTTGCAGCCATAATAAGTTTTACAGCCTCGTCGTATAATTGTTGCGGAGTTCTATCACCTTTATCCAAAAGTTGATATTCAAACCCCCCAAATGAACCTAAACCGGGGATTGGAGTTGGTTGGAATGCAACAACTTTTGCCGCAGGGAAATTAGCAAACTGTCTTCTTATATTATTAATAATTGCATCAGAAGATTGTTCTTTTTTTGTACGAACACTCCAAGGTTTCAATTGAGCAATAATCAACGACGTATTTTCGCCGGAGAATCCTACAATGTTGATTGTTTGACGAACACCGTCAATACCAATAATTCTATCTTCAACAATACCTGCAACTTCCTTTGTTTTTACTGTTGAAGAACCGTCAGGAAGTTGTACCTGAATCATTACAGCACCCTTGTCCTCTGTTGGAATAAATGCTGTCGGAATGATAAATGCCATTACTGAGGCAAATAAAATTAATGATGCTAAAGTGATTAAAGTTCTTTTTGGAGATTCAACGAAATAACGTGTTGCTTCCAAATATTTTTCACGAACACCATTAAACCATATATTAAATTTTTGAATAAATTCTAATTCATTATCTTGTCCATTGTCTTTCAACATCATTGCACATAAAGCAGGAGTTAAGGAAAGTGCTACAATTGTTGATAAGCCCATTGAACATGCAATACATACGGCGAATTGTTGAAACATTTTACCGTTAACACCGGGCATAAAACATACAGGAACAAATACCGCCATCAATACCAAAGAGGTTGCAACTACAGCACTTGTAACTTCCCACATAGTAATAATTGTGGCTTCTTTTCTGTTTTTACCTTCCTGAATATGTCTTTGAACATTCTCCAGTACAACAATAGCATCATCTACAACCAGACCTACTGCCAGCACCAGTCCAAATAGCATCAATAAGTTAATCGTAAATCCAAGTACTCCAACGAAAATGAATACCCCAATCAACGATACCGGAATTGCACATAATGGAATAAATGCTGCACGTGCAGAACCTAAGAATAAATAGGTTACTAAAGCAACAAGTAAAATTGCAAGCCCAATTGCAGATTCAACCTCACTTATAGACTCACGAATGAATTCTGTTTCATCGTGTTCAATTTTATATTCCATACCTTTTGGAAAACTTTTACTTAATTCTTCCAATCGTTTCGCACATTTGTTTGCTAAGTCAATTGAGTTTGCTTCAGGTAATTGTCTAATTACGATAATTGCATTCTTTTTACCACCAATGTAAGAATCGCTTGAATAATCTTCTGCACCTAATTCAACTCTGGCAACATCTTTTAATTTAATGTTTGAACCATCAGTTTTTGAATAAACAACAATATCTTCAAATTCTTTTTGTGTTGTTAATCTACCTTTTGTTTTTAATGTAACTTTTATATCGTGAGCCCTAACTAATGGTTCTGCACCTAAACTACCAATTGCCGCCTGTGTATTTTGAGATTGAATTGCAGATGCAATATCCGAAGCAGATAAATTGTAGTTCGCCATTTTTACAGGGTCTAGCCATATTCTCATAGAATAAGCAGAAGAGCCGTAAACGCTTACACTACTTGCACCTTTAATACGAGCCAATTCATCTTTAATATAAATCGCAGCATAATTTGCAATGTATAATGAGTCAAAAACGTTGTTTGGTGAAGTTACAGCAACCATCAAAACCCCGGGACCACCACGACGTTTTTGTACTGTCAATCCATAAGTTCTTACCTCACTCGGTAAACGAGGTGTAACCAATTGAAGTTTATTGTTAACGTTAATTACAGCCATATCAGGGTCTGTACCAACTTCAAAATAAATATCTAAAGAATAAGAACCATTTTGAGAGGTTGAAGACATATAAATCATACCTTCAACACCATTTAGTTGAGCCTCAATAGGGGCTGCAACGGTATCACGAACCACATCTGCACTTGCACCTGTGTATGTTGCAGTTACGTTAACCTGTGGCGGAGTAATTGACGGATAATCTTCCAGTGGTAATCCAAGCATTACAATCAGACCCGCAAGTACAATTGTTAATGAAATTACAATCGCAAATTTTGGTCTGTTAATAAATGGATTTATATTTTGTTGATAGTTTGGATTTTTATTTTCTTCAGTCATTATTCTACCTGATTATTTTTTATCTTTATTTTCTTTGGAATTTGTTTCCTTGTTTAATTCATTTTCTTTTTTATTCATTTTTTGAATTTCTTCTTGTGTTAAAATTCTGATAGGATTTCCAGGAATTACAGATTGAATACCATTTGTAATAATTCTATCGCCTTTTTTCAATCCACTTTTAATAATCCAGTCATCTCCGTCTTGTCCATAAGTTTCAACTTGTTGAATTTGTGGTAAATCCTTATCATCAAGTTTATAAACATATTTATATTGAGGATTTTCCATAACCGCAGATAATGGAACTACAGGAACATTTTCTTTTTCTTTTGAGAAAACGTAAATAGTTGCATAGTTTCCGTTAATCAACAATCCTTCCGGATTTGGGAAGGTTGCACGCATCATAATTGCACCGGTTGTAGCATCTACGTTATTGTCGTGGAAGTTTTGAATACCTAAATGTTCATATTTTTTATTTGAAGAAAAATACAATTCAACATTACGGTTTACATACGCAGTTTTGTCTATTCTCAATAATTCTGAATAATTTTTTGTATCTAATGGGAATGATACATAAATTGGGTCAACGCTATTGATTGTTGTCAATGCACCGGATTGGGCTGTAACATAGTTACCAACAGTGATTTTAATCATGCCTACTTGACCGTCAACAGGTGCTTTTACTTTTGTATAAGATAAATTTCTTAAAGCATCTTGATAAGCACTTCTGTTTAAATCAACTTGAGCCTTGTAAGAATCTCTTTGTGATAGTGTTTGGTCATATTGAGATTTAGCAATATAGTCTTGTTTAACCAATTCTCTTGCCCTAATTAATTGTTTTTCATAATATTTTAACTGAGCAACAGAGTTATCTAAATTTGCTTTCGCTTTATTTACGGCATATTGATATTCTTGAGGCTCAATTTCAAATAAAATTTGTCCTTTTTTAACTACATCGCCCTCTTTAAAGTAAGATTTTATTAAATAACCGCTTACACGAGCAACAATATCAATTCTTGAAACAGACTGAATTCTTCCAGGTGCTTCAAACTTTTTGATAACGTCTCTGGTACTTACCGATTCAACTAAAACCCCAGGTGCTTTAGCCATTTTCATTCGCTTTTCTGTTTGCCAACCCTGAAATGAGTAAAATGCAAATCTCAAAAGTACAGCAACAATAAAAATACTTAATGTTATTATAATTGTCTTTTTCATTAACACTATCCCCTAGATTATAATCTGTTCTTCCTTATATATTAGCATAATAAAAAAGCATGGCTCTATACAATTGTAACATTTGTAACATTTATTTTTTTACATAAAAAAAAGGCTTTAACTTACGTTAAAACCTGAAAAATATTAGCATTTACATTATTTAAATGTACCTTTTTTACTCTTTAACTTCCTCTGTTTTTTCAGTTTTTTCTTCAGTTTTTTCTTCAGATTTAGTTTCCGGAGTTGCTTCACCTTTTTTTGAGAAGAACATTTTACCGTCTTTCATATCAAGTACGATAGTGTCGCCTTCATGATATTTACCGGTCAATATTTCTTCTGCTAAAGTATCTTCAACTTTACGTTGGATTAATCTTCTTAATGGTCTTGCACCGTATGCTTCGTTATAACCATCTGTTGCCATGAAGTCTTTAACTTCATCAGTAACTTCCATTTTTAATCCACGTTCATCAAGACGTTTGAATAAATCTTTCATCATTAAGTCAACAATTTGTCTGATTTCTTCTTTGCTTAAGTGAGCAAATACGATAATGTCGTCGATACGGTTGATAAATTCAGGTCTGAATGCTTTTTTCATTTCTTCATTTACTGTATCTTTTAATTTTTCGTATTTATCTTTCTTTTCATCTTGAGCAGTTGTAAAGCCAAGTCTTGATTGGTTAGCAATCATACTTGCACCAACGTTTGATGTCATGATGATAATTGTATTTTTAAAGTTAACATGTCTACCTTTAGAGTCTGTCAAACGACCGTCGTCTAAAATTTGAAGCATGATATTAAATACATCAGGGTGAGCCTTTTCAATTTCATCAAATAGAATTACTGAATAAGGTTTCTTTCTGATTGTTTCAGTTAAACTTCCACCATCATCATAGCCAACATATCCCGGAGGTGAACCGATTAATTTAGATGTTGAATGTTTTTCCATAAATTCTGACATATCAACTCTTACCATATTGTCTTCAGAGCCAAATACGGCTTCAGATAATGCTTTTGCAAGTTCAGTTTTACCAACACCGGTAGGACCGCAGAAGATAAAACTACCAATAGGTCTGTTTGGTGATTTCAAACCAACTCTTGCACGTCTGATTGCTTTAGAAATAGCAACGATTGCATCATTTTGACCAATTACACGTTCGTGCAATGTTTTTTCTAAGTTCAACAATCTGTCGCTTTCGCTTTCTGTCAATTTAGTAACAGGAACACCTGTCATCATACCGATAACTTCAGCAATGTTTTCTTCAGTTACAACAGGTTTATTTGCTTCGTGTTCATTTCTCCATTTTTCTGAAACTTCACGTATTCTTTCTTTCATGTCTGCTTCATCATCACGTAATTGAGATGCTTTTTCGAATTCTTGATTTCTGATTGCATCTTCTTTTTCCTTGATAATGACTCTTAATTCTTTGTCTAATTCTTTACCTTCAGGTGATAAAGTACTAACTTTTAGACGAACTTTTGAACTTGCTTCGTCAAGTACGTCAATCGCTTTGTCCGGTAAAAATCTATCAGTAATGTATTTGCTAGATAATTTTACTGAAGCAACGATTGCTTCGTCAGAAATGATTAATCTGTGGTGTTCTTCATATTTAGGTTTAATACCTCTGATGATTTCGATTGAATCCTCAATTGATGGTTCTTCAATCAATACAGATTGGAATCTTCTTTCTAGTGCAGTATCTTTTTCGATGTGTTTTCTGTATTCATCAAGAGTTGTAGCACCAATAACTTGGATTTCGCCTCTTGATAAAGCAGGTTTCAAGATGTTTGCCGCATCAATTGCACCTTCAGCAGCACCCGCACCGATTAATGTATGCATTTCGTCGATTACAAGAATAATGTTTCCTGCTTGACGAATTTCGTCCATGATTTTTTTCAAACGTTCTTCAAATTCACCACGGTATTTTGTACCTGCGATTAAAAGTCCCATGTCTAATTGAATAACTTTTTTGCCATCTAAAATATCAGGAACTTCTGAATTTACAATTCTTAAAGCCAAACCTTCAACAACTGCTGTTTTACCAACCCCAGGTTCACCTAAAAGAACCGGATTATTTTTTGTACGACGTGCCAAAATTTGAATAACACGTTCAATTTCTTTTTCTCTACCGATAACAGGGTCAAGTCTTAATTCAGCAGCAGCCAAAGTTAAGTCTGTACCGAATTCGTCTAAACTTGGTGTTTTTGCTTTTGTTGTAGAAGAAGTTGAAGTAGAACTAGAGCCCGATGCAACAGTTTGAGGTTTTGATTCACCTAAAATTTTAATTACATTACTTCTGATTTTATTTAAATCTACTCCTAAAGTTTCCAAAACTCTGGCAGCAACCCCTTGATCCTCTCTAATTAAGCCTAACAAAAGATGTTCTGTGCCGATGTAGTTATGTCCAAGTTGTCTTGCTTCGTCCCATGACAATTCTAAAACTCTTTTTGCACGAGGTGTAAAAGGAATTTCTACTGCAACAAAACCTGAACCTCTACCAATAATTTTTTCAACTTCAGCACGAGCATCTTTAAGGTTAACGCCCATTGATTTTAAAGTTTTTGCAGCAACACCTGTACCTTCGCCAATCAAACCAAGTAAAACTTGTTCTGTACCAACGAAGTTATGTCCTAATCTTCTTGCTTCTTCTTGAGCAAGCATTATGACTTTAATAGCCTTTTCTGTAAAACGTTCAAACATTTTATATTCCTTATAATTACCATAATTTATTCTATACAAAATATAAAAACATTTCAAGTAATTTACAAATAAAAAATTTGTTGTTGACATTTTTTTTTTCTTAGGTTATTATATTCCTACAAGCAGATAGGCTCCCATCGTCTAGAGGCCTAGGACACTTCCCTTTCACGGAGGCGACGGCGATTCGAATTCGCCTGGGAGTACCATTTTAAAAAAGCCACTCTATGAGTGGCTTTTTTGTTTGTGTGCTTTTAACGAGTAATGTACTTTAACGAGTAAACTGATTAGGTTCGACAATTAGATTTTTATTGTTTTATGAATAAAATCTAACAAGAATTAAAACATATTTAAAATACTTTAAGATTGATTATGTCAGCATGTATTTTTAATATTTTAAAGTCAAATAAATATTTAAAGTGTATAATTAATTTATGAAAACAAAACTTATTAAAAGCAACTCATCAGATTTAATTATTTTTCTTGCCGGTTGGGGCTGTGATGACGTTCAGTTTAAAAATATAACTTGTTCTAAAAATTTATTATTATGTTGGAATTATTCGGATTTACAGTTTTATTTTGACTTTCAACCTTACAGACAGGTTGATTTAATCGCATATTCCGCAGGAGTTTTTGTTTCTAGTCTAATCAAGAATAAACTTCCAAGATTAAATACAAGAATTGCTATTAATGGTAATGTTAAAATTTTTGATGAAAATTTTGGAATTTCAAAATCGGCTTTAAATTTTATGCAAAATTTGAATTTAGATAATTATATGGATTTTAGGCGAAAATTTTTAGTAAATAGTGAAGAAGAATTGGAAGATTTTAACAAAAACAGTTCTGTTAGAACTTTTGAAAGTTGTGAAAAAGAATTAAAAGCGTTACAAAAAATTTATGCTGAGAATAAACAGACATTTGATTATGATGTTGCAATTCTATCGGAAAATGACAAAGTTTTTACTCCAAATCATCAAAAAGAATATTATAATGATAAATACATTGAATTGAAAAATAATGCACATAATGTTTTTTATACTTTTAAATCTTTTGATAGCATCATTGATTTTGTAAACAAACACGAAAGATTTTTACATATAAAAAAATAAAACTAAGTTCTAAAATAAATTATTTTGGTGTTACTTGCAATAATTAGAAAATTCTAACTTTACCTTATTGCAAAATTGCCATTAAGTTTTCAAATTCAGGAAATGAGATATCTACCCATTGAAATTCATTGATTTTTACAGGGCTTTCTGAAATTAAGCCTGCAATATACATACTCATTGCTAATCTATGGTCATGATATGTATCAACTTCACAATCACCTTTTAAAGTTATTTTGCCATTAATAATAAATCCGTCTGGAGTTTCATCAATATCTACTCCAAATTTGCGTAATTCTTTTACAACCGCAGTAATTCTATCCGATTCTTTGTTACGCAAATCTTGAGCATCTTTAATCACCGTTGTACCTTCAGCTTGAGTTGCAAGTACCGCAATTACAGGTAATTCGTCGATTAAGCGAGGAATTAAACTACCTGAAATTTCGCAAGCATGCAATTCTGAAGTTCTTACTCTTAAATCACCAACTTCTTCATTTGAAACTAGTTTTTTATCAAGTATTTCGACATCTCCGCCCATCATTTTAACTACGTCTAAAATGCCTGTACGTGTAGGATTTAGACCAACATTTTTAATTACAAAATCAGAATTTGGAACAATCAACCCTGCTACAATAAAGAAAGTTGCAGATGAAATATCCCCACAAATTGAAATATCATGAGCCGTTAATTCAGAGCGTTTTATTGTCGTTTTTACCCCGTCGCATTGAATATCTGCGCCTAAATATTTAAGCATGCGTTCTGTATGATCTCGTGACACATAAGGTTCAATAAAAATAGTTTCTTCATCAGCATGCAAACCTGCAAGTAGCACGCAAGATTTAACCTGTGCTGATGCTAGTTTTGAATTATATTCAATTCCATGCAAATTTTGTCCATAAATTTTTAATGGTGCTTTAAACTCATTAGAATCAATTTTAGCCCCCATTAATGACAATGGTTCAATAACACGTTTCATAGGTCTTTTAGAGAGACTTTCATCCCCAAACAAAACTGAATCAAAATTTTGTCCTGCTAAAATTCCAGATACTAAACGCATTGTTGTACCTGAGTTTCCGCAGTTTAAATCTTTTGTCGGTGCTTTAAGTTTTCCGTCAGATATAAGAATTAATTCTTGCTCTGATAAAAATTCATGCTCAATTCCTAGTTGAGAGAATATTTTTAGTGTTGAATGACAATCTGCGCCACGAGAAAAATTAGAAATTTTTGTTTCACCTTTTGCTAAAGATGAGAACATGATTGCTCTATGAGAGATTGATTTATCAGAAGGGATAACTATTTCGCCCTTCAAACCTGATGTAATTTTGCTAACTATTTTATCCATATAAAAATTTTAACATAAACCAAATGGAGGATAAATTTAAAAACGCTCTAAAGATATTTTTTTGACGTGCGATATAAAAGGCATAAGAAAACCGAAAGGTTTACTTACCTCCTCCCCAAGTCTAGTAGCCGCCGATTAGGTGGCTTTTTTTTATGTAAAATTAATAACCAAGATATGGATAAAAACCCTCTCTAAGTATTTCTGCCCAAAGGGCTGCACCACTAGTATAGAACTCTTTCATTTTTCTTCTTTCTTCTAAATCAAGACTTATTATTTTCGGTCCGTAAATTTGAACTACCCCACCCAAGAGGTCTTTTACCGTTGTAAAATCATTCAATGTTGCATCTTCAACTATTAATTCACATTTTATTTTTTCACCCCTGTTTATTTCTACATCATTGAAAACAAAATCTTTTTTTAATGAACCGTCAAGAGTTTTACAACGTAATGTAATATCATCTAAAACACCATTTGAAACATCTACTTGCCATTTTTCGATTATTTCATCTATCAATAATTCAATTTTAATAGTGTTGTATTTATAACTATAACTTGCTGAAATTGTAGAAGGTGTATCTGAAAATTCATTAGTGTAACTAAATGGAGCCAAACAATCCATTAAATAACCAACATATATACCGCCCAATGTAATAAGTATAGTAAAAAAAGAAATAATAACATTCTTTACTAAAAAATTATTACTATCTTTTTGTTCATCTTCAGTATATTTTTGATAAAAATTTTCACTCATTTTTACTTATCTTCTACCCATTGTACAATTTCTAAATCTGCAAAACTACACGTTCTTCCGCAAGAACCATAAAACCACATATAATTTTCCATATCTTGATTATGCGAATATTCATACAAACCGTCAGGTTCACCGTTTTCAACATAACCTGTAACATAATAATAAGCTCTTGTATCATTATCGTCATAACTCATTGCTAATTTTTCATCTATAACATGGATAATACTACCAATTGGGATTTGGCTTAATTGGCTTTTTTCAACTAACACAGGAATAACATTTATATGAAATGGGATTTTTTCTATATTATGATTACCAAAATCAAAATTTAGTTGACCTAAATCATAATTTATTGCAACCGCATCTTGACCCAAACGTATTTTTTTGATTTTTACTTCTTTATATTTTTTGGAATTATCAATATTTTTTATAATTTCCGAAGGTTCAATTGCTATACATGCCAATGCAGGCTTTAAAGATTTTGAAGAATTTAAAGACGTTGATAATTTGGCGTTAAAACAATTATTTGCTTTTTGTTCTTGAGATACTGAACTATATTTATAATTAGGTCCAGCAAGAACAACAGAAATTGTTGTGATACTGATAATTGTAATAAGAACAAACGAAATAATACAATTTTTTTTCATAGGTATCTACCTCATAACTTTTTTAATATTTTTAAAATCATTTATTTTAGTTTCATCTTTTACTCTTGCAACAGGGTGATAAACAGGATATATTTTTCGACCATTTTTTGTGATTTCTTTACCATGAATATTTTTTAAAGGCTCTGCTATTTTAAAAAATTTCATTGCAGTTACACCACACAAAATTATAACTTTTGGATTTATTATTTCGATTTGTTGTTCTAAAAATGTTCTACAATTTTTTATTTCATCTTTTTGTGGTCTTCTATCCTTTTCTTTATTATTTTTATCAGTAGTTCTACATTTTAGTACATTACAAAAATAAATATCTTTTTCTTTGTCAAAACCTGCTTCTATTAGATAATTGTCCAATTTTTTGCCCGCAGTACCAACAAAAGGTTTCCCATCTTCAACTTCTTCACATCCTGGGGCTTCGCCAATTATCATTATTTCTGCGTATTCATTACCTTTGCCAAAAACTTTAGTTGCATTATTTGAACATAACTTACATTTTTTGCACTTTTCAACTTGTTTTTTTAATTCTTCTAAATTTTGCATACAACTCCTTAACTTAAATTTTCTCTCCATAAAAGACACACTTTTAAAAGAAATCCGAACTCACATGCTCTATTCTAGGAAATTAAAAACTCTTTGTCAATTATTTTAGAGTTTTAAATTACGTTATGTTAATAAAAAATATAGCGTATTATATTGTCATTGAGGATAGTAATGGACAATAATACAGATATAAAAAAACTATTAGGAAGACGAATTAAAGAACTCCGTACTAAAAAAGGATTAACCCAAGAGAAACTTGCAGAACTTGTTGGTGTAGGGGAAAGGAATTTAAGCAAAATCGAATGTGGAAATAACTTCGTAACCTCAGAAACACTTACTAATATTTTAAATGCACTTGAAGTTGAACCTGATGAATTATTTCATTTTCAACATTTAAGGAACATTGAAGAACTGAAAAATGAATTAATTAATGCAATAACCAATGAAAAAGTAGATATAAAGTTATTATATCATTTTTATAATTCAATAAAATAAGGCATTACATCAAGTTTTATTATAAATAAGACTCTTGTAGTAAAGCCTTAACATGCCCGTAGGCATTTGAGTAAAATTCGTTTGCGACAACGTAAGTTTTGTTTATTACATCTAAGGTCTTTATATGCTTCATTACGTTCGCTAATTCGTCATAATCTGATACAACGTAAACATTTGGTTTGCCTAAAACTTTAATTAAACTTACCTTAGAAAATGTATATTTCATTAGTTCTAAGTCGTTTTCAAACAAAATTATATGAGCCTTTGAATTATCTGCGAAAAAAGTTAACAAATGACCCAACTCTAAGCCACAAATGATATATAAATTTATTTTTGATTGAGGAACAGATTCAAAAACATTTATGCATTCTTCTACAGGGTCATATTGATTATTCAAAGCGACATCGTTTCTAAACAAAATCGGATAACCTGTCCTTGAACTACCAATGCGAAAATTGTTGACAATCTCAACTTCTTTCATTCGTTCTTCAATATTGGAGATAGAGTGTCTTACAAAAATAAGATTTTGATTCAAATAATATTCATCACGATTTAGCATCTAGTCGTAAGCACCCTCGTGGTGATAAACGTACTCATCATATTCTTCCAAAGGCATTGGTCTTGCGTATAAGAAACCTTGTGCAATATCACAACCGGCAGTTTTTAAAGTATTTGCTTGTTCTTCTGTTTCAATACCCTCGCAAACAACAGTCGCTTTCAAGTCCTTAGCCATATGAATTACATGATTTAATACAATAAAGCCTCTTTCTGTACAAGTTGCTTCGTTAATAAATCCTCTATCAAGTTTTAATATATTTACCGGAAGTTTTCTCAACATATTCAATGAAGAATATCCCATTCCGAAATCGTCCATTGCAATTGTAAAGCCTGAGTTTTGAAGTCTTACGATTGTTGAGTTTACAGCCCCTTCATTGTCTAAGAAAGCACTTTCTGTTAATTCTAATTCTAAATATTTTTTAGGAATATCATATTTTTTTACTAAATCTTCTATAGTTTCAACCAAATGTTCATATTTAAAGTGAATTCTTGATAAGTTTACAGAAATTGGCAGAGGTGTATAGCCATTATCTAACCAAGAGCGAATAGCGATACATGCTTGTTCCCACATATATTTATCAACTTCTATAACAAATCCGTTTCTTTCAAACAAAGGAATAAATTTGTATGGAGGAATTAAACCTTTTTTAGGGTGATTCCAACGAATCAATGCTTCCGAACCGCAAGGTTTCATTGTTTTCATATCAATTTTTGGTTGTAAATACATTACAAATTGTCTTTGTTCTAATGCAGGACGCATTTCATCTTCAATCTCTTTATCAGCAAGGATTGCACGACTTAACTTTTCTGTAAAGAATGCATATCTGTTACCAACTAAACCTTTTATTGTACGTTTTGCAAGGTTGGCTTTATCGCACATTGCATTTACTGGAACAGAAGTGTCTGTAATTTTGTAAATACCGAATGATGGAATTACTTTTAACGAAAGTTTCAAGTTAAATACATCTTCTGAAATTGAATCAATCAAAGCAATTAAATCTTTTTCTTCTTTATATTTATACATCATTGCAAATACATCATCGTTTAATCTTGCGTAAATACCGTTTTCTTGAACATATTTACTTAAAATTTTTGCAATGTTCCTCAAAATTGCATCGCCTTTTTTCATGCTATACAATTCGTTTATGATTTTAAAATTATCAATATCCATTAAAATAAGTGCTAAATTCTCATCAGGAGGTAGTTTTTTCAACAACATTTTTTCTGATTCTAAATAGAAACTAGCCTTGTTCATACTTTTTGTAACATCATCTTGCAATGCCATGTCTATAATCATATTGTCGGAACGTTGTCTGATAATTACATTGTAACGAATACCTAACATTACAATTATATTAATAAGCATAACAAACATAATTGCGTAGCGTAATACAGCATTTGTATTATGGCTGATTGCACTAAATGGTAAAATTGCTAAGATTTTCCAGTTATTATATTCAATTGGAATATACGCAGCAACTTTTTTAACACCGTTTTCGTCTTTGAACCAGTAACTGAAAGGCTCTGTTGCTGTTAATGCTTTTTTTCTAAGTTTGTTTGAAACATCATTAGTTTCAAAAATTGATGATTTTAATATTGTTTTTGGACTTTCATCTTTTAAAATCAAATGACCTGTACCGTCAAGAATATGAATTACCGCCTCATCATTAAATGCTGTAATATCAATTGCTCTTGAGTAATCATAAGCACTGTGAGCCCCTGTTAGAACGGCAACAACTTTTCCGTCAATTTTAACCGGAACAGAATACAATACAATCAATTTGTCTTCGTCATAAAAACAATTGATAAAATCAACAAATCGTTTACCTTTCATTGATTCTTCAAAGTATTTAAAGCCTTTGACATTAATAGAGGGTGCAAAACCTTTGTTTGCGTCATAAATAAGGATTTCGCCATTCGGATAAGCAATACCCATTGAATAAAATCTTGTGTCTTTAATTGCTGTTACTAAACCTGCTTTTGCATAAGATTTATTCAAATATTTAGGTTCTTTTTCTAGGAAATGAGCATACACATTAAGAGTTTGAAAGTCCCCGTAAATAAGGTTTTCAGCAGAAACAGCACTTTGTTTTGCAACCTCTTTTATATGACCTTCAATTTCAACACGTTCGTTTCTTAATAGGAATTGGATAAATAAAACTGATAAAGCAACTAAAATTAAAACAACGGCTGAAACGCCCACGATTACACGTAATCGTTGTTTTTTGCCCGCCTCTATTTTTGTTACTATATTTGATGACACGTGTGCTTACTCCATTTCCTCTAACTGGATTATAAACCTCTCAATCTGATTTTGCAAGATTTTAAGAGTACCATTGTTACAAATTATAAAATCTGACTTTTTAATTTTTTCTTCTTGTGGAATTTGAGCCGAAATTCTTGCTTTTGCATCTTTTTCCGAATAAGAATTTCTTTCCATTAGTCTTTTTAATCGGATATTGTCATCGGTTTGCACAAATAAAATTTTGTCGAACAAATCCTGCCAACCTACTTCAAACAACAATGGAATTGAAATAAAAACAACTTTTTCAGACTTATTTTCATTAAAAATTTCTAAAATTTTATCCTTCAATTTTGGATAAATGATGTTTTCAAGTTTTTGTTTTAAATCTTTGTTTTCAAAAACAATTTTTCCAAGTTTTTTTCTTGAAATTTCGCTATTTTCAATAATATCAAATCCTTTAAATGCCTCGATAACGTTATTTTTTAATTCCTCTAAAATAACGTGAGAAAGTTTATCGGTATCAAAAACTTTGAAGCCCGATTTTGACAATTCCAATTCTATCGTAGATTTTCCGGATGCAATATTTCCAACAATAGCAAATTTAAGCATTTTTTCTCGCTAACTTACTTAGATATTGTTTCAATTCTTTAATTTGTTTTGGCTTAATTGGTTTAAATTCTCCTTTTTTTAATCCATCAAGAGTGATAGTTGCGTGTTGAACTCGTTTTAATACTTCAACCTCGAAACCTAAATAGTCAAACATTTTTCTGATTTGGCGATTTAAACCTTGATATAATACAACTTCCAACAATGTCGATTTGTTTGAAATCTCCAAAACATCAACTTCCGCATAAGCAATTTTGTTTGGTTCAATTTCAATACCTTTAGCCATTTGATCAATATGATTTTGGTTAATTTTACCATTAATTCGAACCACATAAATTTTTGGAACTTTAACCGACGGGTGGGTTAATTCGTTAATTAAATCTCCGTCGTTTGTCAAAATTAAAAGTCCGGTAGAGTCTTTGTCCAAACGCCCAACTGGATTTAAACCTTGCAGATTTTCAGGAAGAATGTCATATATCGTTTTTCTGCCTTTTTCGTCATTTGAAGTCGTAATATATCCGGCAGGTTTAAAAAATTTGTAATATTCGTGTTTTTTAGGGTGGATAAGTTTTCCGTCAATAAAAACTTTGTCCTTGTCGCCGACAAGAAAACCCAGTTCTGAAATTTTTTTGCCGTTGACTGAAACCTTGCCTTGTTCGATAAGTTCATCAGCACCTCTGCGAGAAGCGATTCCCGCTGATGCAATATATTTGTTTAATCTAATTTTTGTACCCATTATTCAGCAACCTTATTTACAAAATCTGTTAAAGCCTCAGGAAATTTTCTATAAATATTTCCATCGTTATGAGTTGCAACAACCTTTACCCAAGCATCAATGTGCAATTTATTTGTTTTTGCATCAAAGATTTTTTGTCCAAAAGTCATTGATATTTTAGAAAATTCTTTTAATTCCGTAACAATCAAAATTTCTTCTTCAAGTTTTGCCGGAGATTTGTATCTAACATTCAATTCTACAACAGGTAATGTAATATCGGCATTATAAAGGGTAGACAAAGTATACCCCACCATATCGCATAACCCCATTCTGCCCATTTCTAACCAACGTAGATATGAACCATGCCAGACAACACCATACGCATCTGTGTCTGAATAAAATACTTTTTGTTTAAATTCGTGTTTCATATCAAAGATATTAACACAAATTTATCTAACAAGACAATTTAAAAAAGTAAACTACGCATCTATACTTTCAAAAAAGAAAGGAGAAATTTATGAAGTATAAATGTATGCCATGCGGTTGGATTTACGACGAGGAAACAGAGGATACTAAATTTGAAGATTTGCCTGCAAATTTTGTCTGTCCGATGTGTGGAGCCGGCAAAGAGGCATTTGAACCTGTTGATGAATAAAATAATAGGTAACAATTTTGTAACATATTCTTAAAAAAGAGCAATTAATATTTTTACGGTTCTTATAAAGGTATACGAAAATAAGGAATAACCATGAATATTAATCCAATTCAAGCAAGTCAGACTAACACAAATTTTGGCTGTAACAGTCCTGAATGTAAAGGTAATTGCGGACAACAAGCACAAATTATGCCAAATCAACCTCAACAAGACACAGTTGAGATTTCTACCGGACAAAAAATAAAAAATGCTTGTAAAAAAGGTGCTAAGTTTGTAAAAGATAACAAAAAAGGTATTGCGGTAACAGCAAAATGTGCCTTTGAAGGTTTATTAACGGCTTGTACAATTTTGGGTGCTAATGTGTTAATGCAAAAAGTTAGCAAATCTGATACTTCAGCACTTGCCACAAAACTTGCAACAATAGGTGGAATTGGTGTAGCCGGTGCAGAATTAATAAGAAATAAAAAAGCGTTTAAAAAAGAAGTTACAAAATAACAAACAGACATAAATAAGCGAGTGATAAAAGCAAATGACTTATTAACTTAAGTTGTTTGCTTTTATGTTTTAATTTATAATGTCAAAAAAGGATATAAGTATGAAAAAATTATTAATAATCATTTTATTTTTATTTACAGCAATAAGTCCGGTTATGGCAGAAAATCTTCTTTTCAATAACGAAATTTACGACTTACAGTTTTCAACAAAAACGCAAACGGGTTATATTAATGAATATATAAGAAATTTTCAGCACCAAGATGATTGGACAAAAAAGATTACGGTACATCATTTTATAGATGGTAATACAGTAGAATCTTATCTTGCAGGATTTAACCAAAGACTACAATACTTACCAAATTATTTAAAAATAACGTACGATAACAATAAAAATATTTTGTCTTATGATGCGATGTACGTCGGTGAAAGTTTTATTGAATATAATATTTTTAAGGTAAAAAAACACCCAATAAAAGGACTTTTGGCACTTCAATATTCTCAAAGATATTATTTTGAAAATGAATTGACAATGAGTGGCTTGATTGCATTTTCGCAAAAAGAGGACATGAAATATTTTAATTTAATTCAAAAAACAGAAATTCCCGCAATTGTAGAAAAAGAAGTTGATAAGTTTTAAAGATAAAAATGCAAAAAAAAGAAGTCTTAAATGACTTCTTTTTTTAATGGTGGGCCATCCAAGACTTGAACTTGGGACCTCACGCTTATCAGGCGTGCGCTCTAACCACCTGAGCTAATAGCCCGCATCTCTGCGTAGTTATAATTTAGCATGAAAGTTTTTTTAAATCAAGTATTTTTTCAAATTTTTGTAAAATTGTATATGAATTTGAAAAATTTTGCCAAAATTTTACAACTATTTATTATAATAATATATGCTATAATTAACCTGAGGTAAAAAATGAAAGCACTAAAATCTTTAAGATTACACATCGGAATTTTTGGAAGAACAAATGTCGGAAAATCTTCCTTTTTAAATAAAATTACCAAACAATCAATTTCAATCGTTTCAGACATTGCAGGAACTACTACTGATGTTGTCGAAAAATCTATGGAGTTACTTCCAATAGGGCCTGTAACATTTTTAGACACCGCCGGTTTAGATGATAATTCAATATTAGGCGAACAAAGAATTGAAAAAACCCTAAAAATCCTAAATCGATGCGATATTGCGGTAATTTTAACAGATAAATTTGAATTAGAAAAAATTGAAAAGGATTTAATTGAAGAATTTAAAAAACTTGAAATTCCATATTGCGTAATTGTCAACAAACAAGATAATAATTTAAGTGCAATCTCAGATTTTATGGTAACTTCAACGGTTACAGATGAATTTATTGTTGAAAAATTTAAACAAGAATTAATAAAACTTTTACCGGAAGAATTTGTAAATTCAGCAAAAATCGTAGGCGACTTGCTTTCGGAAAAATCAACTGTAATTCTTGTAATTCCGATTGATAAAGAAGCCCCAAAGGGGCGAATAATTTTACCGCAAGTACAAACTTTACGTGATTTATTAGATTCTAATTGTATTTCAATTGTCGTTAAAGAAAACGAATTGCAATCAGCATTAGAAAATTTAAAAAATCCGCCAGAACTTGTTATTACAGATTCGCAAGCCTTTAAAAAAGTTTCTGAAATAGTACCGAAAAGTATTCCTTTGACTTCTTTTTCAATTCTTTTTGCAAGGTTAAAAGGTGATTTAAAAGAATTTATTCAAGGTGCAAATGCGATAAAAAATCTTAAAGACGGTTCAAAAGTTTTGTTTCTTGAAAGTTGTACTCATCACGCTATAGATGATGATATAGCAAGAGTAAAAATTCCAAAATTATTAAAACAAAAAACTCAAAAAGAATTAACTTTTGAATATTTTACCGGACACGATTTTCCTGATATAACGGGATATGACTTAATTATTCACTGTGGAGCATGTATGACAAACAGAAAAGAAGTCCTTTCAAGAATTCTTATTGCGGGCAAAAAGCACGTACCTATAACAAACTACGGGATAACTATCTCATACTGTCTTGGAATTTTAGAACGTGCTACAAAAATATTTTCATGATATAATTATTTTATAGAAAATGGAGTAGAAAATGGCAATTACAGTAAAAGACGTAGAACACGTAGCAAAATTGGCTAGATTAGAACTAACTGAAGAAGAAAAAGAAAAATTTACACGTCAATTAGGCGACGTTTTGAAATATGTTGATCAAATGAATGAGGTTGATACTTCAAACGTTGAACCTTTATCTCACCCAATAGATTTTGTAAATGTTATGAGAGATGATGTTGTTAAATATGAACAAACAAAAGAAGCATTGATGCAAAATGCTCCTGACGAAGAAAACGGTTTCTTCAAAGTTCCAAAAATCAACTAGTTTCAGTTAATAAAATTTAAACTTTTGACAATACCGCATGATTTGCGGTATCGTTTTTTGAATACAACTATCATACTTGGGGGAAAAATGAATACAAAATATATATTTATTACAGGCGGAGTAGTAAGTTCGCTTGGTAAAGGCATTATTGGGGCATCTTTAGGAAAATTGTTGAGAGCAAGAGGTTTTTCTGTTGCTATTCAAAAATTTGACCCATATATAAATGTTGACCCCGGAACAATGAGTCCGTTTCAACATGGAGAAGTTTTTGTAACAGACGATGGTGCCGAAACTGACTTAGATTTAGGACATTACGAAAGATTTATTGATGCTGATTTTTCACAAATTAATAATGTTACTTCAGGTAGCGTTTATCAAACTGTTATTAACAAAGAAAGAAAAGGTGAATATCTTGGTGCGACTGTTCAAACAATCCCACACATCACAAATGAAATTAAATCAAGAATTTACAAAGCAACAGACCAATTTAAACCGGATTTTCTTATAATAGAAATAGGCGGAACAATCGGTGATATTGAAGGTTTACCTTTTATTGAAGCGATTAGACAATTTAAAACAGAAGTTGGTGTAGGGAATGCTATTTCAATTCATTGTACATTACTTCCATACTTGCCAACTTCAGGCGAATTAAAAACAAAACCTTCTCAACATAGTGTTAATGTTTTAAGAAGTTATGGTATTCAACCCGAAATTTTGGTTTGCAGAACTTCTTATCCAATACCACAAGATGAAAAAGAAAAACTTGCTCTATTCTGCTCTGTTCAAAAAGATGCGGTAATTGAATGTAGAGATATGAAAAGTATTTATGAAGTCCCTCTTGCTTTAGAAGAACAAAATATGGCAGCAGTTGTTTTGAATATGCTCCAAACATGTTATAAACGTGCAGATTTAAAATCTTGGGAAAACTTAGTTCAAAGAATTAACAATCCAAAACGCACGCTAGAAGTTGCAATTGCCGGAAAATACACAAAACTGTCAGATGCTTATATTTCTGTTGTTGAAGCACTAAAACATGCCGGATATTCTAACGAGGCAAAAGTCAATATTCACTGGATAAATTCAGAAGACTGTGTTGATATGGAGAATTGTAAAAAATTGCTGAAAGAGATTGATGCTGTTGTAGTCCCAGGAGGTTTTGGAGTTCGAGGAATCGAGGGCAAATTAAACGTAATCAGATATGCAAGAGAAAATAATTTGCCATTCTTAGGTTTATGTTTAGGAATGCAATGTGCGGTAATTGAATATGCAAGACACGTTTTAGGAATAAAAGATGCAAATTCAAGAGAGTTTAGTGAAGAATGCGAAAATCCGGTAATTGATTTGATGTTAGAACAAAAAGACGTTACTGCTTATGGTGGAACAATGCGTTTAGGCAAATATGAATGCCACTTAAAGAAAAACTCTGTAGCGAGAAAAGCCTACAATTCAGACGTAATCTTTGAACGTCATAGACACAGATATGAAGTGAATAATGCCTACATTGAAGATTTGGAAAAGGCAGGGCTTGTATTTTCAGGTAAATCACCAAATGGTAAATTAATGGAAATTGTCGAAATCCCAAAACTTGATTGGTTTGTTGCCTCACAATTCCACCCTGAATTCAAATCTCGTCCGGAAAGACCTCACCCATTATTCAAAGGTTTAATTGATGCAGCAGTAAAAAGAAAAAAATAAATAAAAACAACAAAACCATCATAAATCATAAAATCCGCCGTTTTGCAACGCAAAACGGCGGATTCCCTTTTATGCAAAATTAATACATTTATTGTATATATTTTTAAACCGAAAATACATATAATAATCTTAAGGCAGAACAAGTGGACATCACACATTTCTTTTCAATTGATGTAACCTACATCAAGAAAGGGGGTGTTGCCTATGACAACAATTAAAACGCTAGCCGTTATATTTTATATAATAGCATTATTATTCAATAAGCAAAAACTAGCGTTCATGATTGCCGTCTTAACGCTAGTTTCCTAAATGAAACAATGTGATGTAACATTTTAGTATAAACTAAAAACCACTTGTTATGTCTTCATTATATCGTATTTTTTATAAAGTTTCAACCCTTGTAAAAAAGTTTAACAAAATTATTCAATTATTTCACAACCAGTAGGGATTGTTTTTAAACCTGTTTTAACCCAGTAGTTTTCAACAGGATTAATAGTTTCTTCTAAAACAAAGTAAGTTGAACCAGAACCTGACATTATAGAATTTGGATTTGCAGATTTAATTTTTTGCAAAGGCTCGTAATAGTTATATACTGCGGTTTCTAAATCGTTATATAGTAAAGGCTTGATGTCTTTATCTTCATTCAGATATTCAATCATTTTGTGCGTGTAATCATTTTGAGGTTTATTTTGTAATTCTGCATATTTTTGATAACCCTCTTTTGCACTTATTCCAAGTTCTGGCTTTATTAATGATACAGGATATTCCTTAAATTGAATTTTTTGAACATTTTCTCCTCGCCCAGTTGCCAAAACACAACCGCCTTCAAGACAAACATTCAAATCAGAACCTAACTTTGCACATAATTCGTGTAATTCTTTTTTAGTTAATGGCTCATCAAAAAATTTATTTAAAGCAATAAAAGCACCTACTGCATTCGTACTTCCGCCGGCAAGTCCTGCTTCTGACGGAATATTTTTTTCTAAATGTACAGCAAATTTATGAGGTTCAACATTTGCTTTTTCTACAAAAAGCAAAATTGCTTTATAGACGATATTTCTTTCATCATAAGGAATCTTAGGATTTGTTCCTGATAATTTTATTTCTAATTTATCGCTTTTTTCGATATTAAACGTCAAAATATCATACAAATTAATCATTTGCATTATACTTTGAATATTATGAAACCCGTCAGGTCTTTTTCCTGTAACCTCAAGAGTTAAATTTATTTTAGCAGGAGTTTTTACTTTAATTTGCATAATTCCTCTGAAAGTTTTCCTAATTCTTCAATTGAAAGTTGTTCTCCTCTTGTATTTTCATCAATGTTTAAGTTAGTCAAGGCTTTTTGAACCTTTTCTTTGTCAAACCCTCCGTTTACAAGAGCATTTTTAATATTTTTTCTACGTTGTCCAAATCCTGCTTTAATAGTTTTTCTAAAATGAGAGTAATCAGATAAATTTAATAGAGGTTTGTCATTTACCTTCAATTTTACAAGTGCTGACGAAACTTTTGGTGCGGGATAAAAAGAGCGTTGTCCAACTACACGCAAAAAAGAACAATCTGCCCAAAATTGAGATAAAATAGTCAAAAGCCCATATTGTTTACCTTGAGATTTTTCTGATGCAACTATTCTTCTTGCAACTTCTTCTTGCACCATTAAAATAATTTCTGAAATTGAATTACGGTTTTTATTATCTAAGTCATCAATTTCACCAAGCAAATGAGCAAGAATTGGACTTGTGATGTAATATGGA
Organism: uncultured Candidatus Melainabacteria bacterium; assembly: GCA_934717745.1. Lineage (GTDB taxonomy): Bacteria > Cyanobacteriota > Vampirovibrionia > Gastranaerophilales > Gastranaerophilaceae > UBA6984. Next base: position 43,424 of record CAKUZB010000011.1, read on the forward strand.
ATATTTGCTACGACCTTCAACTTTTTGCCGTTTGCAAGTTCTGAAATATCTGTTTTTAAAATATCATTATGAATAATTTTTAAATTATCCGCATTTAATTTTTCTAACTCTTTTATTGCTTCTTTGTCCAACTCTACGGCAATAACCATGCCGGCATGCTTTATTAATTGTTCCGTAACAAACCCAACTCCGGGTCCAATTTCTAAAACAACATCGTCTTTTGATAAATTTGCAAAGTCAATAATATCGGATATAACGTCCCCATTTATGAGAAAGTTTTGTCCGAGTCTTTTTTTTGTTCTAAAAAATTTTGCTCTTTGAAAGTAGTCCATATTACTAATATATAATAATACAAACAGGCAAATGTTTTTCAATTTTTATTTGATACGTTAAGTAGTGTTATAATAAAATATAGAAAAGGGGATTATTGTGTTAAATGCATTAAAAGAAAAACTAGAGTTAAGTGAAATCAGAAAATTATTTATTGACGGAATAAAATTTTCAAAAGACCAATTTAAGGTTGGAATTGAATATGAGCGTTTGCCAATTGTTGACGAAACAAATCAATCAGCACCATATTCAGGAATTGACGGAATTTGTGAATTTTTAAGACTTTTTGCCAGAAATGAAAATTGGGATTATTTGCTTGATAATGATAATATTATCGGTTTAAAAAAATTACATGACACAATAACTCTTGAACCCGGTTGTCAAATGGAATTAAGTCTAAAACCGCAAGAAACAATTCAAGATTTAGAAAAAAATATAAATGAATTAGACGAAGAATTTATTCCTCTTTTAGATGAATTTGGTATTAAACTTTTAAATTATGGTATTTACCCTGTTTCAACATACAAAAATATAAAATTATTACCAAAGCGAAGATATAAGATAATGGCAAATTATCTTTGGGGTATTTTATCAGATGTTATGATGAGAGAAACGGCAGGAATACAGGCATGCTTTGATTTTGATAGTGAAGAAGATGCCATGAAAAAATTTAGAATTGCAAATATGTTATCTCCGATTACAACTGCAATGTTTGCAAATTCACCTGTCAGAGGTGGTGTAGATACAGGTTATAAAACTTTTAGAGCCTTGTCGTGGTTAAATACGGACAGCGAACGTTGTGGTTTTGCAACAAATTTAAAAAAAGATATGACTTTTGATGATTATATCAATACTGTTCTGGAAACGCCGATGATTATGTTTATAAGAGATGATATGACTTATTCTACAAACGGTACAATGACATTAAAACAGTTTATGAATAAGGAATATCAAGGATATTTCGCAAACATAGAAGATTTTAAACTTTGTGCAAATCTATATTTCCCTGATGTCAGATTGAGAAAATTTATTGAAATTAGAAACCAAGACTGTGTAGGTAAAGGGCTTCAATATTCCATTATTGCTTTTTATAAAGGGATTTTATACTCGCAAAGCGTACTAAATGAAGTTGATGAATACTTGTCAAAATTCCAGTATAAAGATTTTGCAGAACTTAGATATGGAGTTCCAAAATATGCTTTGGATAATAAACTCGGCAAAGTTGATTTAAAAGAAATCGCAAAAACTTTATTAAATATGTCAGAAAAAGGACTAAAAGAACAAGGGTTTGGTGAAGAAAAATACCTTGAACCAATTCAAGACTTGGTATATCAAGGACTTTGTCCTGCCGATGTTATTCTAAAAAACTGGTATGGTTCTTGGAATAAAGACGTAAATAAATTGATTGAATATGTAACTCAAATATAATTTTTTGCACAAAAAAGCCCTCAATAGAGGGCTTTTTAAAGGTTATTTTTTATTGCATTTGCATTTTTTCTTGAAAAATTTTGCTTTTGATTTGCAACCGCATTTGCAGTCTTCACTACATTTGCATTTGTCTTTATTGCAGTCGCATTTTTTGTCGCAAGCACATTTTACTTTTGATTTGCAACCGCATTTGCAGTCTTCACTACATTTGCATTTGTCTTTTTTGCAGTCGCATTTTTTATCGCAAGCACATTTTACTTTTGATTTGCAACCGCATTTGCAGTTTTCACCACATTTGCATTTGTCTTTTTTACAGTCGCATTTTTTATCGCAGGCACATTTAACTTTTGCACAGTCGCACTTGCAACCTTTTTTTGCACAATCACATTTCCCTTTTTTACATGTACATTTTTTGTCGCAATTACATTTTTCTTTTGTACAATTGCATTTACAGTTTTCATTACATTTGCAGTGTTCTTTTGCACAAGTACATTTTTTTGCACAGTTGCAACCACAATCGCAATTTTCAGAAGCAAAAGTTACATTTGCAGTGAAAAGCATAGCAACAGTAACAACTATGAATAATAAAATCTTTTTCATAAATCTCCTTTCATATTTAAAGTCATAAGGGGTATTAACAAACATATAATACAACTTTTTTCACAGTTTGTCCATATAATATTTAAAATAGTAAAAAACTTGCAAGCCATAATTATTGATGTACAATTAAGAAAATGGAACAGATTAGGGCATATCTAAAACAATCTGCGACTTATCAATTGTTACAAATACTCGCAGACCAATTTGAAGATTTTTTGACAACGCTTGGAGAAATTGCAATTCAAGGGTTGCATACCTTAAAATGTATTCTTTTGGGACAAATTGATTGGAAAGAAGTTGTTGACCAGTCCTCTCGATTTGGTGTAAGTTCTTTGCCTATTACAATTTCTATTGTATGTATGACTTCAATCATTGTTGCAATGCAGGTTGCCGGAGAAATGGTTAAACAAGGCGGTGGAAATTATGTCGGAATGCTTGTTGCAATCTTGACTGTTCGTGAAATGGGCATTATTATGTCAGGTTTTGCGATAATTTCAATGATAGGTTCTTCTTTAGCCTCTGAAATTGCTACCATGAAAGTTACAGAACAAATTGACGCAATTTCAGTTCTTGGTGTTGACCCAATCAAATATTTGTTTGTTCCAAGAGTTATTGCAGGTACATTGATGATGCCACCTGTTCTGATTGTTGCTTCAACATTCGGTATTCTTGGCGGAGGTCTGGCTTCAACTCTTGTAAGTGAATTGAGTTACAAGGCTTATTTTACTTCAGTATGGTCAGGGCTTTACATTTACGATATTAAAGTAGCAATCGCAAAAGCATTTGTTTATGGTTTTACAATTGCTTTAATCAGTTGTACTTGCGGTTATATTGCGAAAGGCGGAGCAAAAGGTGTAGGTATTGCAACAACAAAAGCCGTTGTTTGGTCGTTTGTTGCAATCGTAATTTGGGATTTAATTTTCTCAATAGCATTTTTCTTTTAAGGATTAATATGATAAAAGTTAAAAATTTAATAAAAAAATTTGATGACAAAACGGTTTTAAATGATATTTCATTTGATGTAAAAGACGGAGAAACTCTTGCTATCGTCGGGTTTTCCGGCTCCGGAAAAAGTACTATTTTAAAAATTATCTGCGGACTTTTGCAACAAAATTCAGGTACTGTTGAAACTTCAGAAGGCGATGTTGCGATGGTATTCCAATATTCTGCTCTTTTTGATTCGTTAAATGTTTTTGATAACATTATTTTTGCTTTAAAAGAACGAAAAGATTTAAGAAAGAAATATTCAGAAGCCGATTTAAAAAGAATTGTTGAAGAAAAATTAAAACTTGTGGGCTTAGAGGGAATAGAGGACAAATTTCCTTCTGAACTTTCAGGCGGTATGCAAAAACGTGTAAGTTTTGCAAGAGCAATCGTTACAAATCCGAAAACAATCTTGTACGATGAGCCGACTGCCGGTCTAGACCCAATTTCATCAACTTTGATTGAAGATTACATTGTAAGGTTAAAAGAAGAAACTCATGCATCATCAATCGTTGTAACTCACCAAATGTCAACAATTATGAGAACAGCGGACAAAGTTTTAATGCTTTATAATGGAAAATGCGTATTTACTGGAACTCCAAAAGATATGCATGAAAAAGGTAATGAGTATACAAAACAATTCATTAACGCATCTTTAACAGGTCCGATGAAAATGTTAACAGAATAATTTTTTTGGTATAATTAAAACATAAGTAGGTAAAATAAAAAATGAAATTAAAATCATCGTCGTTTAAAGTAGGTATATTAACACTAATTGCATTAACAATATTAATCTTTACTGTTTTGTGGGTTAAAGGTCGTGCGTTTTCATCAGCAGAAAGAATTGAAGTTCACTTCAAAGATGTAAACGGTATGCGTGCCGGTTCCGGCGTTCAAATGATGGGATTAAGAGTTGGGCAAGTTGAGGAGATTACACCGGTAATTAATGGTGAAAATAGTTATGTAAAATTAAAATTTGTTATTACAGAACCAAATATCACTATTCCTAAAGCGTCAACTTTATCTATTCAACAATCAGGTCTTATTGGTGAGCAATTTTTAGAAATTATGCCACCTAGAACAAGGACTACTTATTTGCCTGTAGTAAACAGAGATTTAATTTTCAAAAACGACCCTGTTCAGATTAAGTTAGATAATAAATTTTATGATGTAGGTTATATTAAAGACACCAGAGTTGTTATCACAAAAGCAATTCCGGTAGAAATGCAAAATAAAATAAATACAACTTATGCTTATAAAATTGACTATGTTGTAAATTTACCCGGGTTAATTTTACCTGAATTTATGAAAGGTGAACTTATCACAGACAAAGGTGTTAAGAAAATGAGAATTACACCTTTGGACAATGTTGCTTTGAGTTATCCGCCTCAAACTTCACCTTATACTATTATTGAACCGATGCGTATTTCTGATTTTATGGATTTACAATACAAAGCGGCTGAATCTTTGACTGAAACTAACTTAAAAGTAAACGAATTGCTTTCAGATAAAGTTATTGCTGATTTGAAACAATCTGTGGTTAACATAAATGAATTGACTGCACATGCAACAACAACAATTGAAAAAGCAGAAAAACTTATTGAAACATCAAATAACGATTTAGAACAAATGATGAAAATGGCAGATAAGTTTACAAATGACTTCCACAAAGTTACAAAACTTACAGAAGATGTTGTTGGAGATCCAAAATTTAAGCCAACAATCTTTGAAGCAACAGAAGCACTTACTAAATTTACAAACAATGTAAATAAAGTTCTTGATAACACAGATGCAAAACAATTAAGTTCCGATTTAAGTGCAATCATCTCAAATATCAATGAAATTAGTAGTTCTGTTAATACAATGACTAAAGATGAAAAACTTAAAACTCATCTTCTAGGAACTGTGGATAGCGTAAATAAAGCGATGGTTGATTTGTCAAATGCTTTAGAAGTTATCAATTCACTTGATAGTTGCGAAAAGAAAGAAGTTGGCAAAACTCTTACAGATATTGCCGCAACCGCAAAAAATTTGAGAAAATTTACAGACAAATTGAACAAACGATTCTTGTTATTTAGATTAATGTTTTAATAATTATGAATTTAAAAAACGAAATAACTAAAATACACTATAACAAAAACTCTAATCACTGGTTGATGCCAATATTGGAGTTTTTGGCATTTTTCTATGAGAAAATTACTACCTTTAGAAATAAACTTTATGATAAAGGATTTTTAAAATCAGAAAAAGTTAATGCTTATGTTATTTCTGTTGGGAATTTAACCACTGGCGGAGTGGGAAAAACTCCTGTTGTTGCAGAATTGGCAAATTATTTTTACAAGCAAGGTAAAAATGTTGCAATAATATCAAGAGGATATGGCGGAAAACTATCAAGTAAAAAGGTTAATTTAATTTCTAACGGTTCTGAAATATTTTATAATGCACAAGAAGCCGGCGATGAACCTTATTGGTTTGCTGAAAATTTGCAGGGGATAAATGTTTTAACGTGTTCAAATCGTGTAAAAGCGGGCAAATATGCTGTTCAAAACCTTGGAGTTCAAGTTATTATTCTAGATGATGCGTTTCAGCATAGAAAAATTCAAAGAGATTTGAATCTTGTTTTAATAGATAGCGAAAAACTTTTAGGTAATCAAAAACACTTACCGGCAGGACCTTTGAGAGAAAATATCGAAGGTTTAAAAAGAGCAGATAAAGTAATAATTATGAATAAATCTTCTCAAAAAGTTGAAAAAGAGATTCTTTCACAAGTATTCCATTCATTTGATGAAGAAAAAACGTTCGTCTGCAATGTTGTTCCAAGTTACACTTACAACATAAAAACAGCAGAAGTATTACCTTTAAAAGCAGATGTTTTTGGAATGTGTGCAATTGGTCAACCTGAACAGTTTTACAATTTTTTAAGACAAAAATTTAACTTGCTTGATACAATAACTTTTGACGACCATCACTCATATTCGTACAATGAGGTTTCAAAATTAAAAGGAAATATCGTTACAACAGAAAAAGATGCGGTTAAATTAGCGAAATTCGACCTTGATAATATCTATGCAATGAAATTAAAACTTGAATTAGATGTTGAAGGACTTCTAAGATGATAGATATTGATAAAATAGTTCAAATACTTAATGATGCAAAACAAAAGAGAAGCGATTTTGTTGGGTTAATGGATAGTTTTCAAGACCCTTATCTTGTTTTAATTGCGTGTATTCTAAGTCTTAGAACAAATGACAAAACAACTTACCCTGCGACATTGAGAATGTTAGAACTTGCCAAAACACCTCAAGAGATGGCAAATGTAGACGAAAAAGACTTAGCCAAAGCAATTTATCCGGTAGGTTTTTACGAAAATAAGGCAAAACAGATAATTCAGTTATCAAAGGAAATGGTAGAAAAATATAACGGCAATGTTCCTTGCGACATTGATGAGTTATGCAAATTCAAAGGTGTTGGAAGAAAAACTGCAAACTTGGTAATCGCAAGAGGTTTCAACAAACCTGCAATTTGCGTAGATGTTCATGTTCACAGAATTTTTAACCGAATTGGTTACGTTAAAACGAAAAAACCGGAGGAAACTGAATTTGCATTAAGAAAAAAACTTCCTCAAAAATATTGGATAGAAATAAACACACTAATAGTTACACATGGTCAAAATGTGTGCAAACCTCAAAGACCGGACTGTGCGAACTGTCCTATTCGTGAATATTGTGAAAAACTAATTTAACTGACCGCCGTAAATGTAGTAATAGTAAGAACAAGCAAGTCCTTTACCTTTTCTGGAGCAATCTGATTTCATAAGAAATTCATCATTAGATTTTCCAACAGGTTCAATTCTTGTTCTATAAATATTCACGCCGAAAATATCATATCCCCATTTATTTGGTTTTGATAAACCATTTAAGTCTACTGAAAGTATTGCAAGAGGGACATTGTCGTAAAGTGATTGCGGAGTATTCAGCCATTTTAATCCAATAATTTTACCTGCTGATGTTTTATGGAAATTTGAAATGTAAAATTCATCTTCAGGTTTTACATTTGAACCATTCAAATAAGATATTTTATAATCTTTTGATGCCACCTCATCGGTCATTCTAAAATAAGGATTTAATAATTCAAACAAAAGAGTTTCTTTTTCTTGTGTAGTTTTTGCATTTTTAAATGAAATCTCGTCTGTATCTGTAACTTGAGCATACAAAGCAGAGAAAACATATTCGATATTTTGATATGAATGTTTCCATTTTGAAATGCTGTCTAATTTTTTATTATCTTCAATTAAATTAGGAATAACTAAAAGTGCAGTAAGCACGATTAAACCCAAAACAATTGAAATTTCTGCAAGAGTAAAAGCCCTTTGTTTTTTCATTGTTAAATCCCCTAAATTAAGCCATATCTAAACGTTTTTTTTCTTGAATTAATTTGTCATAAATCCATTCAGGAATAAAATGTTTACCTAATAAAATTTGTCCGTTCAAAAGACTTGGTGCGTGGAAATCCGAACCACCTGTTACAATTAAGCCGTATTTTTCAGCCATTGATGAAAAATATTCAACAACCGCAGGTGAATGTTTTCTGTGGTAGGCTTCAATACCTCTTAAACCGTATGTCATCAAGTCTTTAATCAAAGTTTCTGCAATATCAATATCGTGAGGGTGAGCAATTACAGGTACACCACCGGCATCATAAATAATTTCTACTGCATCTTGAGGACTAACAGTTTTTCTTTGAACATAAACTGGAGAATTGTCGTTGATATATTTGCTATAAGCCTCAATTACACTTGATGTTCCACCAGCAGAGGTAATCGCTTTTGCAATATGTGGACGTCCGATACTTCCGCCTTCTGCAACTTGTGCTTTTATTGAATCAAAAGAAATTTTAATTCCTTCTTTTTTATCTAAAAGGTCAATAATTTCGAGTGTTTGATTAATTCTGGCTTGTTGTTGAGTTTTTAAAAGATTTTGAAAATCCTCATTATTTGTGTTCATAAAGTAGCCCAAAATATGAACTTCGTAATTTTTATACAAAGTATTTATTTCAACCCCTTGAATAATTTCAAGTTGGTCTTCTTTACCTGTTGTTTTTAAATAATTTTGAGCAATATCATAAGCCAAAATATTGTCGTGGTCGGTTAAAGCGACTGCTTCCAAACCTGCGTCTAAAGCGGTATCTACAATTTTTTCTGGAGTAAAAACACCGTCAGAATAATTTGTGTGAACGTGAAAATCTGCTTTTTTCATTATTTCCACCTCCAATCAGGACTTTTCTTTATCAAAGTCTTCCTCCGTTTCATTTTTTTCATATACTATTTTTTCATTAATTCTTTTTATATCAGTGGCATTACCTGTTAAAGCATCTAAGGTAATTTCAACTGCATTAATTATCGCTACATTATCTTGAGCGACTTCAAAACGTTCCGGCATGCATGTAGTCATTCTTGCAAGAGAGGTTGAATATTCCATTCCGATAACACTATCTTCTGCTCCGCAAAATCCTGCATCTGTAATATATGCCATATTATCAAATATTTTTTCATCTGCCGTTTGAACATGTGTATGTGTTCCGACAAATGCACTTACTCCAAAAGAGGCACAGTATCTGCCAAAACAAATTTTTTCGGCAGTGGCTTCTGCGTGAAAATCGACAAAAATATTTGGAGTAATTTCTTTTATTTCTTTAATTTTCTCCTCAATAATTTTCCATTGAGAATCCATTGGTGGCATAAACACACGTCCTAAGAAATTCATAACGCAAAGTTTATGAGAGCCAACATCAAAAATTCTATAACCGACACCTTTTGTTCCGTCAGGATAATTCATAGGACGAACAAGTTTGTCGGCAGTGTCTATATAATTAAAAATTTCTTTTTTATCCCAAATATGATTGCCCGATGTAAAACAATTTATACCTGCATTTACCAGTGCATTGTAATTCTTTTGAGTCAAACCAAAGCCATGAGAAGCGTTTTCACCATTTAGAATGATAAAATCATATTTGCTCTTATTTTCAGCCAAATAGTCGGTAACGGCATTTCTGCCAATTCTACCGACTACATCGCCAAAAAATAAAATTTTTAATTCATTGTTTTCCATTAGTTAATCTCTAATTGAGAGATTTCAAAACAAAATCGTTATTTTGCGATTTCAGTTGTTCTGAATTCTCTGACAACAGTAACTCTGATTTGTCCGGGGTAATCAAGTTCGTCTTCAATGCGTTTTGCAATATCTCTTGCAAGTTTTTGTGAAGCCAAATCATCAAATTGTTCAGCCTCAACAATAACACGAACTTCTCTACCTGCCTGAACCGCAAATGATTGTTTTATACCTTTGAAACTGTTAACAATTTCTTCAATTTTTTGAAGACGTTTGATGTAAATTTCTAAAGTATCACGTCTTGCACCAGGTCGACCGGCAGAAATAGCATCGGCAAGTTTTACTAAAACAGCCTCGATGGTATTTGCTGTAACGTCGTTGTGGTGTGCTTCAATTGCGTGAATAATTTCCATTTTTTCGCCATAACGGTTAGCAATTTCAACACCTAATTGAATGTGAGTTCCCTCTTGTGTTTGGTCAACAGCCTTACCAATATCGTGTAATAAGCCTGCACGTTTTGCAACATAAACGTTAGCACCTAATTCTGCCGCCAACATGCCTGCAATATGACCAACTTCAAGTGAATGTTTCAAAACGTTTTGACCGTAACTTGTTCTGTAATATAAGCGACCTAAAGTTTTTAATAACTCTTTGTTAAGTCCCATAATACCCATATCTAATGCTGCATTTTCACCCTCAGTAAGAATTTTCTTTTCAACTTCTTCCTGTGCTTTATTAACCATTTCTTCAATACGAACAGGGTGAATACGTCCGTCTGAGATTAATTTTTCTAATGCAAGTTTTGCAACTTCACGTCTTACAGGATCAAAACTTGATAAAACAACTGCTTCCGGAGTATCGTCAATAATTAAATCTACACCTGTCAATGTTTCTAAAGTTCTAATGTTGCGACCTTCACGACCAATAATACGACCCTTCATTTCATCGTTTGGTAATGAAACTACAGAAACTGTACTTTCAACAACTTGGTCCATTACGCAACGTTGCATTGTTGTTGATAAAATTTCTTGTGATTGTTCTAATGCTTTTTCTTTAATTTTTGCTTCATTTTCACGAATTAATTGCAATTCTTCTTGTGCCAAATCATTTTTAATTTGTTCTAATAACATTTTTTTAGCGTCATCAGCAGACATGCCTGAAATTCTTTCAAGTTCAGCAGTTTGCTTTTGAACTAATTCTGCAAGATAATCTTCTTTTTCAAGCAATTCGTCCATTTTTCTTTGAGCAGATTCTGACTTTTCTGTCGCATCTTGAATTTTATCTTCTAATGCATCTTCTCTTTGAGCCAATTTTGCTTCTTGGCGAGATAATTCTTGTCTGCGTTCTCTTTCTTCTTCGTTTAATTGTTCTCGTTCTGTTTGTAAGGCATCTTTAGCCTTAATCATTGCTTCTTTTACTAATAATTTTTCTTTTTCTTCTAAATCTTTTTGCTTCTTCTCTGCTTCTGACTGTAAAGCATTATATTTAGCACGCTGACCAACAAGAACAGCGGTAAATACAACGGCTAACACAACGACTAGAATAATCGCTACCAGTGAAATAACGTCCATAATTCGTTTATACCTTTACCTTTTCTATTTTTTACAAATACACGCAATCTCGGTACATATAGCCTACCGAGCAATCCCCTTATTAAGTTGTATTATATTAAAAAGTTAATTACATTACGTGTATTTTCAAAAATTTAACTACTACTAATTAAATATTATCATGAATAATATAATTTGCATAGTTTTATTCTAAAATTTACATGATATATTAATTAATATAAAGAAAATTTTTAAAGAAAGGATTAAAATAATGAAAATCAAAGTTATTTCAGACGTAAAATCACAAGAGTGCGATATTTTGATTGTAAATATGTTTGAGGGTAAGCAAACTTCAAATGAACTTGCAAACGAATTTGCATTGGCACAAGACAATTTTGAAGGAAAATTTGGTACTACATACCTACTTCCAACTTTAGGAAAATCTCCTGCAAGAAAAGTTTTAGTTGTAGGTTTGGGTAAAGAAAATCAATTAAACAATAACAAAATTAGAGAAGCAATTGTAAAAGCGGTAAAAAAAGCAATTCAAATGAAAGCAAAATCTATCGCTGTCGATTTTTCAGGAATTAATTTTGAATATGCTGACATGGTTTCTGAAGGTGCTATGATTGCAGATTATGCATTTGATAAGTACAAAACAGAAAAAAAACACCATATTGAAACTTTATATTTAAACCTAGATAAAGCAAGAGTCGAAAAGGGGCAAAAAAGAGCAGAAGCAATGGAATTTACAAGAAATCTTGCGAACGAACCCGCTGAATATGCAACTCCTGCAAAATTAGCCGAAGTTGCAAAAAGTCTTGGTTTAGATACAAAAATTTATGACAGAAAAGAATGTGAAAAAATGGGAATGGGTGCTTTCTTAGCAGTAGCAAGAGGAAGTTTTCAAGAACCAAAATTTATTCATATGAAATATTCTCCTAAAAATCCAACTAAAAAAATCGCAATTATTGGTAAAGGCTTATGCTTTGACAGTGGCGGAATGGATTTAAAGCCGGCGTCATCAATGCTAACAATGCGTGATGATATGTCAGGTGCGGCTTGTGTTTTAGGTGTAATGAGTAAATTAAAAGAATTTGCACCAAACGTTGAAGTTCATGGAATTATTGCTGCTTGCGAAAATATGATTGGACCTAACGCATACAAACCCGGTGATATTTTAACAGCAAAAAATGGGAAAACAATTGAAATTGACAACACAGACGCAGAAGGCAGAGTAACTTTGGCAGATGCTCTTTGTTATGCTTGCGATTTGAACGTTGATGAAGTCATTGATATTGCAACTTTAACAGGTGCATGTATGGTGGCTTTGGGAACTCACGCATCAGGAATTATGGGCAACAATAAGGATTTAGTAAACAGAATTATTGAAGTTGGTGAAAAATCAGGCGAAAGATACTGGGAAATGCCAATGTTTGAAGAATACTTCGATAGTATGAAAAGTGAAATTGCAGATATGAAAAATACAGGCTCTCGTTGGGGCGGAACTTCTGCTGCGGGCTTGTTCCTACAAAAATTTGTTAAAGCGGAAGTAAAATGGGCTCATTTAGATGTCGCTGGTACTGCTTTCTTAGACAAGCCTCAAAAAGAATTTATCGCAGGTGCAACAGGTGTTGGTGTAAGAACTTTACTAAATTACATCTTAGAATCTTAAATTTGAGATACTATCACTTTTTAGGATTTTTTGTAAGAATCTTACGTAACGATTTCTTAACAAAAGTACACAGTTCTTGAAATAGTGATAAGATTGGATAATAATTTTATTAGAAAACAAAACAAAGAGGAATCACAGTGGATAATTTTAACAAAGCAGCAGACTTCCTAAATGTAGGAAAAGAAGACAATTATGAACCAGATGTAGTAAGCCCTGCAAAGATTAAAGTAGTCGGTGTTGGTGGTGGCGGTGGAAACGCTGTTAACCGAATGGTAAAAGGCGGACTAACTGGTGTTGAATTTTATTTAATGAATACAGATGCTCAAGTTTTAAAATTTGGTGCTGCACCGAATAAAATCAGACTTGGTACAAAATTAACAAACGGACTTGGTGCCGGCGGAAGACCTGAAGTTGGTGAAGCCGCAGCAGAAGAAGCACGTCAAGAAATTACAGCAGCAATTGAAGGTGCTGATATGGTATTCGTTACAGCAGGTATGGGTGGTGGAACCGGTACCGGTGCTGCTCCAATCGTTGCGAGAGTAGCGAAAGAATTAGGTATCTTAACTATTGGTGTTGTTACAAAACCTTTTAGTTTTGAAGGAAAAAGACGTGCAAATCAAGCGTTGCAAGGTATCGAAAAATTAAAAGAAGCAGTAGATGCTATCATTGTTATTCCTAACGACAATTTGTTAGGTGTTGTAGATAGAAAAGTTGGCTTAATGGAGTCATTCGCTGTAGTTGATGAAGTTTTACTAAGAGGTGTTCAAGGTATTACTGATATTATCACAATTCCAGGTTTAATCAACGTAGACTTTGCTGATGTTAAATCTGTAATGGAAGCATCAGGCTCAGCATTAATGGGTATTGGTATTGGTCAAGGCGAAGGCAGAGCAGAAGAAGCAGCAAGAAATGCTATTGATTCTAAATTGCTTGAAACAACAATTGACGGTGCTAAAGGTGTTATTGTTAATATTACTGGTGGACCTGACTTAGGCTTAACTGATGTAACAAAAGCAATGAACATTATTAATGATGCTGTTCAAGACGATGCTATCGTAATTTTCGGTGCAGTTACAGACCAAAATATGCAAGGTGAAGTTAAAATCACAGTTATTGCAACAGGTTTTGAATTAAAAGCACACAGTGCAGTTCAAGCAGATAAAGCACAAAAACCTCAATTAAGTGCAGCAGATTTCTTCTCAGGTGCATTCAACACACCAAAGAAAACTGAACCTGCTCCACAATTACCAGGATTTTCAAATATTGAAATCCCTGATTTCTTAAAAAAATAAATAACTCAAAAGTATTAAATAAGAAATAAAAAACTCCCAAAAACGGGAGTTTTTTTTAAATATTTTTATGCTAAAATTAAAGTGTGTAATATAAGTCAATAAGGTTTATTATGAAAAAGATTTTAGCATTAATTGTTATAATTATGTGTACAACGTTGCAAGTCTTTGCAGATGATATGGACACTGTAAAAATAAAATTCAATAATTATGTTGCAGCGGCAAATTCTTACAGTCCTAATTTATTGAGTTTTTACTCTCCTAAGGCTAAAATTATCCGACAAGTTGTAAAACCTGACGGAACGACTGCGAATGCTTATACTGATATGGCAACTTACGCAAAACAGATGCGTTTGAGCCAAAGTACAGCAAGAATGAGAAATTACAAAAATAAATATAAAAACATAACAACAACAAAAGTTAGCAACGGCATAAAGGTTAGTGCATTAAGACAGCCTATGAACGACCCGTATTGGTTAAAGACATATCAAATTTGGCAAAAACAACCAAATGGTTCGTGGGTAATTGTCGAAGAAATGATGCAAACAAAACAACAAATATTTTTAAAATACGCAAAATAATAGTGAGAAAAAATGAATAAATTTAGATTTTTAACTTCCGGCGAAAGTCATGGAAAATGTTTAGATGCAATTATAGAAGGAGTTCCGGCAGGATTTAGAATTTCAGAGGATTTTATCAATTCTGAGTTGAAACGTCGTCAGGTAGGGTACGGTCGTGGAAAAAGAATGCAGATTGAATCTGACAAGTGTGAAATTAAATCTGGTGTTCGCTTAGGTTTGACAACAGGTGCTCCAATATGTCTTGAAATTTCAAATAAAGACTTTGAAAATTGGAAAATTCCAATGAGCACAAGCGAAGTTGACTTAAAAAACAGGGAAATATTAAAACTGGTTGCTGAAAAATCTTTCACAAAAGTTCGTCCGGGACACGCAGATTTTGCAGGTGCAATTAAATATCAATTAGAAGATTTACGAGATGTTTTAGAACGTTCCAGTGCAAGAAAAACTGCAATTGAAGTTGCTGTTGGGGCTGTTGCAAAACAAATTTTGAAAGAGTTTTCTATTATCGGATTTTCTCATGTAACTCAAATTGGTAAAGTTAAAGCAGAAGTTTTACCTCAAAGTTACACACTTTTAAAAGAATCTGCCGAACATTCTGAATTAAGATGTGCAGATGATGTAGCAACAGATATGATGAAAGAAGCAATCGATATTGCAAAAAGTAACGGCGACACTTTAGGCGGAAAATTTGAAGTGATTTTTGGTAATTTACCTATCGGATTGGGTTCTTATGTACACTGGGATAGAAAACTTGACGGTAGAATTGCTCAAGCAGTAATGAGTATTCCTGCTGTTAAATCAGTGGAAATTGGTGCTGGGGCAGAAGCCGGAGAACTTGTTGGAAGCAAGATGCACGATGAGGTTTATATCTCTGATAATAAAATTTATAGAAAAACAAACAATGCTGGTGGTATTGAAGGTGGAATGACCAATGGCGAACCTTTGGTTGTAAAAGCAGTAATGAAACCGATTCCAACAATGAGAACTCCGTTAAAAACGGTTGATTTATACAAAAAAGAAGCCACAGAAGCACACTTTGAACGTTCTGACACTTGTGCAGTACCTGCTTGTGCTGTTGTTGCAGAAGCAAAAATAGCATGGATTTTAGTTGATGAATTTCTAAATAAATTCGGTGGAGATTCCTTAAAGGAAATTAAGCAAAACTATGAAAAATAATATTATTCTTGTTGGAATGATGGGTGCAGGAAAAACCTTTATCGGTAAAGCATTAAAAGAGTTTAAGCCCTCAATGAAACTCGTAGATTTAGACGAATTTATTGAAGTAAAACAACAAATGAAGATTGCAGAAATTTTCAAAAACAAAGGTGAAGAATTTTTCAGAAATATAGAAACAGAATATATAAAGTTACTTTGCGACAATGAAAATCAAATAATATCACTTGGTGGCGGTGCTTTTGAACGTGAAGAAAATCGTAAGATTTTGAATGAAAACGGTTGTACAATTTATCTAAAAGCCCCTGCTGAACTACTTTTTGAAAGGATAAAGAATGAAACTCACAGACCTCTTTTACAACAAGGTTTTGGAGTAGAAAAAGTAAGAGAAATTCTGTCAAAACGTGAACATAACTACGAAAAAGCACTTGTCATTGTTGACACGTCTGAAAAATCTTCTTATAATATCATTAGAGAAATTATGAAAAGGATTGAGGAAAATGTCTAATAAAATAGATGTAGAAATAGAAGAAAAGAAAAAATCATACCCTATTTACATAGATACAGACCCTATCAGTGATTTAAAAGAACGTATTTTAAAAGATTTTAACAACCCTAAATTCCTTGCTGTTATTAGCGAAAAGGTTTATAAGTTATACGGTAAGACTTTAGGTTTAAATAAAGAAGAAATTTTTATTTTAAAAGATGGCGAAATAGAAAAAAATTTTAAAAATTATCAAAAAATTATTCAACGTTGCGAACAAATGAATTTGAACCGCAAAAGTGCAATTATTGCAATTGGTGGCGGTGTTGTTGGCGATATTACCGGATTTGTAGCCTCTACTTATATGAGAGGGATTACTTTTATTCAAGTTCCCACAACTCTTTTGGCTTGTGTTGATTCATCGGTTGGAGGAAAAGTTGCAATTGATACAAGATACGGTAAAAACCTTGTTGGTGCATTCTACCAACCAAAAGCCGTTTATATTAACTTAAACTTTTTAAATACACTTGATGATAGACAATTCTCAAGTGGGCTTGCTGAAGTTGTAAAATACGCATTTATCGAAAAAAGTTGTGGTGCGTCTTTTGATTACGGCTTATTCGACTTTTTATCAGTACATAGTACTAAAATAATGGACAAAGATTTAAGATTTTTAGAAAAAGTTGTAAAAGTTTGCATTGAGTTAAAAATTGCGGTAGTTTCTCAAGATGAGAAAGAGGCAGGATTAAGAAAAATCCTAAACTTTGGACATACTTATGGACATGCTCTAGAAAATATTACAAATTACAAAGAATTTACGCATGGCGAAGCCGTTGCCTACGGTATGCATTTTATGTTTGATTATGCTCACAAATTAAAACTTATTGATGCAAATTACAAAGAATTAGCAACAAATTTATTGAATAAATTCGGATTTTACAGTAAAAAATTTAATTATCCGACAAAAAAGTTAGTTGAAATAATTAAAAAAGATAAAAAAGCAGAGGAAAACTCTATCAAAGTTATTCTTCCAACTTTAAAGGGTTACGTAAAAGAAAGCGACTTCGATATTGAAGCCGCAATTTCTAATTCGTTATTATAATTGTTATTAAATCTAAATAGACAATTGACTATATGAGTTTTGGATTGAAGAAATAATAGATTCCATATTTTTGAATTGTTTTTCCAATCTCGCTTTGTATGAATCAACTTTCATTTGTGCGTTAGAAATAGAAGTTTTCAAAGAAGAAAGTTGTCTATCGTAAGATTTAGTTTTTGCATCAAAATAACCTGTAGAAGTTGTAAGAGAATCTTCTGTGATTTTTTCTAATTTATTCAAAACTCCGCCAGAATCAGCATTTCCCTTGTTATCTCCAAGAAGTAATTTTTTTACTCCTTCAGAGTCATTTTGTAAGGCTTCTAAGAATTTCTTTTCATCAATTTGCAATTTATTAACACCGGAAGTATCGGTTGAATTACCGGCCTTGCCTGTTGTAATACCAATATTAGCCAATATTTTTAAGTCAGAACCTTGAGCCTCTGCTGTTGCAGTACGTCTTAAGTTGTTTCTTATAGAAGTTAAAGACGTTTCGCCGTATAAGGCTTCGCCAAAAGCGGTTTTTTCGTCAATAGATTCAATTGATTTGTTATATGCCTCAATAAAAGATTTTACTGCATCTAAAACTCCTTGTGTATCTTGAGATACAGAGATATTTGAAGTTTCAGGCTCACCGTTTTCATTTGTTTTTGAAACTGCATTTAATTTTAATGTCAAACCATCAATGCCAGAAATATCACTGGTTACTGTATTTGATGATGACGTCATTTCATTTCCGTTAATGGTGAATTTTGCATAATCACCCAAAGTTTGAGTAGATTGAACAACATTTGAGATGTAATTTCCGTCAGCATCTTTTTGCGGATTGCCCCAGTAATCAGTAGTTGCAGAAGTAAATCCCAATGAATTTGTTAAATTACTTGTACCTGCTTCAATATTTATATTAAACGCACCCTCAGTTTTTGCTTTTAAAACTAAAGTTCCGTTTGCAGAATCCCAACTTGCGTTTACGCCAGCATCAGTTTTTGAGTTAATATTGTTAATTAATGATTTGAAAGTAGTATTTTCATCAACCGTAAATGTTGCGTTACCTATAGTGAAAGTTCCTTTTGCATCGCTACCAAATATATCAACGATTTTGTCAGAAGTTCCAATTGCAGAAATTGAATTACTGCTTGAATAATTTCCGCTAGAATCTCTTGTCAAACCTAATACTGAAGTAAAGTTTGATTCATCAGTTGTTGAACCAAGTACAATTTCTTTACCATTATTGGCTGTAATAGAAACTTTGCCGTTATTAATTTCAGCACTAATATTATTTTTATAAGTCGGATTCCAAGATGGTCCACCAGTATAAGTTTTTCCGCCGGCAGAAACAATTTTATCTAAAATATCACCAACAGTATCTGTTTCTTTAATTGAAATTTCTTTCTTTTCTCCGTCAACATAAAGACTTAACGAACCTGTTTTAGCATTGCCTGATGAAAGTTTGCTAAATTCGGTGTTTGTATTTATTTTTGAATCATAAGTTGAAGTTGCAACAGTTGATGAAGCCAATTGCTTTACAACAACATCTAAAGATTGACGTGCTGCATTTTCGTTTGCAGTAGCAGTTACTACACCCTCGTTTGAAGATGTAACAGAATTTTTTGAAAATAAATCAAAACTTCCACCTAATTTTGCATCAGTCAATTTTTCAATAGAACTACGCAAATTTGTCATATTAGACTTTAATGCGTCTAATACTGTTTTTGTAGAAGTTATTGTCTTTTGTTTATCTTGTAACGTTGTAACTGATTTTTGCTTAATCTTAACTAAGGCTTCTACCCATTTACTAGTATCCATTCCTGAGGCTAAGCCTGAAAACGTTATTTCGCCCATATTAAAAACCTCCGTTTTTTTAATATCACTGTTTTAAACGTATATATCCATATATACATTTAACTTATGCCCATTCTAACAAATTTTTAAACTTAAAACAACCCTTTTTATTAAGAAAAATCGAATTTTTGTAACATTAAAGAAAAAAATACTTCACCTGTACGAAAAAAAAAACTCCCTGAAAGAGAGTCTTTTTCTATTTTTTATTAGATTGTTGTTGCTAATGATGGTGCAATTTGGATGAATTTTCTTACTAATTCTGCATCCCATTGTGTTCCTGCACCTAATTGTAAGATTTCACAAGCCTTTTCAACACCTAAGCCTTTTCTATAAGGTCTATCACTGATTAATGCGTGGTATGTATCAGCAACTGCAACAATTCTTGCTTCTAATGGAATTTCTTCGCCTTTTAATTTGCAAGGGTATCCTGAACCGTCAATGTGTTCGTGGTGATATTTAACCATTGGCATTAAATCTTTTAATGCTTCATTTTGCATTAAAACTTTTTCTGCACCAATTGTTGGATGTTGTTTCATGATTTCCCATTCTTCATCTGATAAGTGAGTTGGTTTCTTTAATACAGATTCAGGAATACCAATTTTACCTACGTCGTGAAGTAATGCACCTAATTTTATTCTTTGAACTTCAGCCTCAGGCATATTTAATGCTCTTGCTAAGGCTTCTGAATATTTTGATACTGATGTTGAATGACCTTTTGTATAAGGGTCTTTTGCATCAATAGCACCTGCTAAAGAAGTTGCTAATTCTTCTAAGTGGTGTTGAGAAGAAATTTCTTCGTTTGCGAATTTATTAACTAATTCTTCTTCGAAGTTTACACCTAATTGAGAGTGGCGTTTTGTCATAACTTCTGCGAATGAATGTAAAGCCATATCGTCCCAGAAATTGAAATCAGAAGAACTTATGATTGCACTCATGCCGTCTTTGTAGCCTTTTGATTGAGAAATATACATTGCTTGTTCAGCAGAGATTAATAATTTTTCTTGATCTTTAGCACATTGCGGATAGTTTGCAATACCTACAGAAACTTTTACCGGTCCTACATCATCAATAAAACAGCAAGATAAACTGTATGTTAAGTATTCTGCTAAATATTTTGCTTCGTTTGTATCTGTATCAGGAAGAACGATAGCAATTTCATCTCCACCGTAACGACCGGCAGAGTCATTTGAACGAATATTTTGTTTAACTTTTTCTGCAACTAATTTGATAACTTCATCACCTTTTGCGTGTCCTAATTCTCTGTTAATTTTAGAGATATTATTAACGTCCATCATAATTACAGACAATGTAGAATTTGTTTTTTCTGCTTTTTCTAATTCTGTTGATAAGATTTCTTGGAAACCTCTATGATTACTTAAAGATGTTAATGAATCAGTGTTTGCATGAGCATTTGCTTGTTCCATTAAGTCTGCGTTGTGCATAAATAAAGCATAATGGGAAGCAATTAGTGAATATAAATCTGCATTTTCTTCAACTTTGTTGTCGCCGATAATCATTACACCTAAACATTCAGTTACTGACATTAAAGGAATAACTGCAACTGCTGTTGTTTGCATATAAGAAGATTTTAAAAATTTTGAATCTTTTCTAACAATTGTTTCTTGAGTATTAAAACATTCTACAATTGGATTTGTGTCATCAGATAAGAACACTCTTGAAGAAAATGTTCCACCAACTTTGTCAGTTAATCTGATATTGATACATTTTGATTTTTCTTGGAATAAACCAATAGCACTGAAAGACGCACCTAATTTGTTAATTAAAAATGAGTGTAATGAACTATAAAAATCTGAAGTGCTTGATTTACCTTTAAAAATATCTTTTAAACCGCTGATAACTTCTTTGTAATCAGCAATAGCAAAGTTCTTTTCAGTACCAAAGAAATTGTAACCGCCATAAAGTCTGTTAGATGTTGTTCTGGCTGGAGAGTTTGCAATACGAGGTAAACCTGCACCCATAATTGGGTTAGATGCCATCGAATTGTTATATAGAATTTCTTTTTCTTTTTTAATTAATGATTCTTTATTAATCAAAATTTCAATCCTAAATCTCTTTATGTAATATTTAAAACACTGACACTAAAAAAATTGCTACTTAACAAATATTTTTTAATCTTACTACAAGTCAATTATATTACTTTTTACGGACTTATGCAAAATTTCGTTACAAATGTTTACAATAAGAAGAATTGAAATATTCTTTCGGATTTCATGCTTTTTTATGACGTATTTTTCATGTTAAAATGGGCAAAAAGGGTAAAAAGTGATTTTTTTAATACGATTTTTCTTTATAATTGCTGTTTTAGGGCTTACATACTATGCGTATGTAGATTTAATTCCATCTATTAGCAACGACCTTCAAAATAATCAGCATATGAGAGTTTTATTTTTGTATATTGTTTTATGTTCTTTTGTTTTTGTTCCAATTTTGAAAAAATACGCAATAATGAATTTGGATAGCAAAAAGAAATTATTATTAATCCTCGTGCTTATCGTTTTGATGTTTGCATTTTTGATATATTTATTAAGTAAAGTATTATATTTTTAGCGAAACTTTTATTGCAAAATCTAATAATAACATACATAGGCAATAAAAATATCAAAAAATACTTAATATAAATACAGTTAAATAATGCTGTAAAAATAC
>CAKUZB010000012.1 GCA_934717745.1 uncultured Candidatus Melainabacteria bacterium
TTTAATTCGATTTCTTTTGCAATTGTTACACCGTCGTTAACGATTTGTGGTGCACCATATTTTTTTTCTAAAATTACGTTACGACCTTTTGGTCCTAATGTTACTTTTACGGCATCTGCTACTGCATCAATACCTTTTAATAATGATTTTCTTGCTTCTTCTTGAAATACAATTCTTTTAGCCATATCCTTTTTCCTTTACGAATAATGTAATAACTCTTATTTTAAGTTGTTGTCTGTTATATGCAGACTCCACATCGACTTACGTTTTTTTTGCCTGTGCAATCAAAGATTGCTTCGTTCATTCACTTACGTTTCATTCACATCGGCTTACGCTTCTAAAACACCTAAAACATCAGATGTTGATAAGATTTTTAGAGTTTCACCGTCGATTTTAATATCTCTGCCAGCGTATTTTTCATAGATGATAGTTTCGCCAACTTTAACTGATACAGGTGCTTTTTCACCGCTGTCTAGAGTTTTGCCTTCGCCTACTGCTACAACTTCACCTTTTTGTGGTTTTTCTTTTGCACTATCAGGAATAAAGATTCCACCTTCTGTTTGTGCTGCGTCTTCAATAACTTTAATAACAATTCTGTCGCCTATTGGTCTAATTTTCATTTCTATGCCTCCTACTTTATTTTTTTACTTTGTATAATATTTATACTTCATTTTTTTTTAAATGGTCTATTTATTAATGAAAAATTAATATTTGAGTAATAATTTTAACTGAATAATTAAAAAAAAATAAATATAACTTGTTTATGCAAATTGATAACGTATAATTATAGAAGTATAATGTAAAGTGGTAGGTGAAACTATGTCAAAACATTCTAAAAAACACGATGAAACTAATCCGTTCAATAACGATATGGATTTAGACAACAAAACAGAACAACAGGAAGAAGTTGTTGAAGAAACAAAAACTGAAGAAACTACAGAGGAACAAGAACCTCAAGAACAAGATAATAGTCTTCAAGAAAAGTATAATCAGTTGAACAATCAATACATTAGACTTGCTGCTGATTTTGATAATTATAGAAAACGTCAAGCACAAGAACGTGAAAATTTGTTGAAATACGGTGCAGAAGAAACTTTGAAAAAACTTATCGAAGTTTTAGATAATTTTGACAGAGGTCAAAAAGCAATGGAAAAAGTTGAAGATTGTCAACAAATTAAAGACGGTTTTAACTTAGTTTGCAATCAAATGAAAGAAACTCTTAAAAAGATAGGTTTAGAAACTATTGAAACAGAGGGCAAAGAATTTGACCCGAACTTCCATGAGGCAGTAATGCAAACACCAACAAGCGAACACGAAGAAGGTACAATCATCAATGAACTTCAAAAAGGTTATAAAATTGGTGATAAAGTACTAAGAGCAGCATTAGTAAATGTTGCTTCGGCAGAATAGAATAGAATTAGAGGAATGGCTGGAAAATGGCAGATTTTTACGAAACATTAGGGGTTGATAAAAATGCAACCAAAGATGAGATAAAAAGTGCATTTAGACAAATGGCACGTAAATATCACCCCGATGTTAATAAAGCCCCAGATGCAGAAGAAAAATTTAAGGAAATAGGTAAAGCATACGAAACCTTGATGGACGACGAAAAACGTGCAACTTATGACCGCTTTGGTGAAGATGGTTTAAGAAACGCAGGTTTTGATACACAAGGTCCATTCGCCGGTGGATTTGGGGATTTGAATGATATTTTTGCATCGTTTTTTGGAGATTTTGGTTTTTCTTCTCAAAGGCAATATGACCCAAATGCTCCAAGACAAGGTGAAGATTTACGTTTAGATGTTGAATTGGAATTTGAAGAAGCCGTTTTTGGTTGTAAAAAAGATGTAAAAATAGACCATTTAGAAGTTTGTCCTGAATGTAAAGGTTCAGGTGCTGAAGTTGGTACACAACCTGTTATTTGTAAAACTTGTGGCGGTAGCGGAAAAATTCAACAAACTACTCAAACAATTTTAGGTCAATTCACACAAGTTGCTCCTTGTCCGGATTGTAGAGGTACCGGCAGAAAGATAGAAACACCTTGTAAACATTGTAAAGGTAAAGGTAGAATTGAAACTGAAAAGAAATTAGAAATAAAAATTCCGGCCGGAGTTGATAATTTGTCAAAAATGAGATTATCAAATGAAGGTGATTGTGGTTTAAACGGTGGGCCGGCAGGTGATTTGTACGTAGTATTACATGTAAAACCGTCTGAATATTACAATCGTGATGGAATTAATGTTATTACAACTCTTGATATTACTCCTGCACAAGCAGTTTTAGGTGATGAAATTTTTATAAAAACTCTAGATGGTGAAAAGAAAATTCAAATTAATGCAGGTATTCAAAGTGGTAATATGGTTAAGATTAAAGGGGTTGGTGTGCCTCATATTCAAAAACCGTCGCACAGAGGCGATCATATAGTTGTTGTAACAGTTAAAACTCCTGAAAAAATCAATGATGAAGAACGTCAATTGTATAAACGTTTATTTGAAATTAACACAGGAAGAAAAGCACAAGAAACATTGAAAGATAGAGTAAAAGGGGTTTTCCAATAATGCGTAAATTTTTGGTATTATTAATCGTATTATTTATGAATATATCAACAGTTTTTGCGGCAAATATGCCGGAAAATGTTGTAAATTATATCAAAAAAGATTTTCCAAAGGCTGAAATTCGTTTTGATGGTTTGATTACAATTGATAATACTTTATATTTACCTGTTTTTCCGTCAAAATTTGTTAATCCACAAACTTTAGCAATTAAAAAAACTGCTCCGGCAAATAAAACTTTAAAAAATTTACCTGATATTGTAGTTTTTAACAATGATTTTTCTTTATTAAAAGTTATTGAAGACGGTAATGGTAAAAGAACAGTTTTATATCAAGAGAATCCATTTATTGAGGTAAAAACGGGTTTATTGCCTCAGGATATGCTTGTTCCAAAAGGGTTGGTTATACCGGATAATATAAAAACAATTATTGGAGGATTGAGAATTGCAACCGAACAAGAAATGGGTATAAAAGTTGCATCTGAATTAATTGAGGAAAGACCAAAAACAATCAACGTTAAAGGTGATTTAGTTTCAACAATTGTGCAGTTAAAAGATAAAACTTTTTACGTTATAACTTGTAAATCAAAAAATATTCATGTGATAAAATCAGATAAATCAAGTCCTGAATATGCACTATCTATGCCGTCTATTCCGATTGATTTAAAAGGCTATAAAAATTTTTTGTTAGTTACAGCATATAATTTGCCTGAGTTAAATGTGATTTCACTTGCAGATGAAGCGGTTATTAAAACTTTTGAATTTGATTCTCAACCTGAAGAAATTGTTATTGATAATAAAACTCAAAAGGCTTATATTTCTACCCCTGAAACATCTTCAATTTACGTAGTAGACTTAGTTTCAATGAATATGAAACAAAAAATTCAGGTAAATGGAATGTGTACAAAGTTGTACTTGTCGCCGGATTCAACAAAATTGATATATGTTGACAAAAAGACAAACGATGTTTGGGCTGTTGAATTGTATAACGATTATACAATTAAGGAAGTTGGTATTTTTCCAAATATTTCAGCAATTGCTTATGCTGGAAACAAAATATATTTGGCAAGCAGAACAAAAAATAGAGTTGCAGTTATTGACTATGTTAATTTAACAGAAATTGATGAAATAGAAGTTTCTGCAAAACCTGTTGATATGCTTTTATATTACGGAAATTTATATATTTTAAGTGCTGAGAACAGTGTATTACAAGTTTTGAACACTCAAACAGATAAAATTACAGGAACAATTTATTTGAATACAGGTTCTTTTGCGACAAAAATTAATCGTTTAGGCAATACAAATCTTGCTTTGATTACAGGTGCAAAAGCCGGTAAATATTCAGTTTTGAATTTAGATAAAAAACAAGTTATAAAAACATTGCCAATAAATATTCCGATTGGCGAAATGGTTATTACAGATAAGGTGAAAAAAATAAACAAATGATGGACGAAACAACAGAAGTAGTTTTTAAACGATTGGAAGAAACTCAGCATGAGTTTTGGAATGTAGCACGTTCTACAGGCAATTTTTTGAATATGTTAATCAAAATGGTTAATGCTCAAAATGTTATAGAAATAGGCACATCTAATGGTTATTCCGGAATTTGGCTTGCAAAGGCTTTGAAAGAAACTGGCGGACATCTTACAACTATTGAATTTTACGAAAAAAGAAAAGTTTTGGCTGAAGAAAATTTTAAAACTTGTGGTGTTATGGATATTATCACAACAAAAGAGGGTTCTGCGATTGGTATTTTGGAAAGAATCCCTGAAGATGAAGTTGTAGATTTTGTGTTTATTGATGCGAATAAATCTCAATATATTGACTACTTCAATCTTGTAGACCCACATTTAAAATCAGGCGGAATAATTGCAGCAGATAATATTACCTCTCATGCAGAAAAGGTTAAACCTTTTGTTGATGCGATAAATGGTAATCCAAATTATCAAGTAGAAATTATTGATTTGCCTGCGGGCTTGTTACTTGCAAGAAAAAGATAATTAGTGGTTATATTTTTGTTAAAGTGAACAGAATTTTTCTGTCAAATTATATTTGTTGAGATATTAAAATAAAAATTACTATTATAAATTTGATATAATATAATGTTTATTTATTCTTTACTAATTAATTCTTTGATTAATTTCGTGGCTAAGGTTTGCAAAGTTTATTGAACTTGTAAAATTGCCATTGCGTTGCTCGTTAATGAATGAAATAACAGTGTTCAAAAGTTGAATAAATGTTTCTTCTGTAAGCCTGCCATTTTCAACATCATCAAGAACTTCTAACAAATATGGGTATGTTTCAAACATATTTTCGCCATTAATTATAGAAATAAGTTTTTTAACGTCTTCATTTTCAAAATCGGCTTGAAGTATTTTTATATAATATTTTGCAAATTTTTGAAATAATTTGAAAAAGTCTTTTGCGTCAATACTTTGTTCTATACGCTTGTAATAACGTTTAAAACTCATATATAATTCGTTTTCTTGCGGAATGATTCCGTTTTTTTGAATTGTTAAAAAATCTCTGATAAAATATTTGAAGTAATCGCCTAGTTCAGCATTTTTAAACAAATCAATAATCTCATGCCAAGATTTCAATTCGTCTTTTGATTTTTCTTTGATAAAATCATTTATCAGCAAAAGTTCTTCAATATTTTTATTGTTGCAGTTCAAATATTGATAAATATCTCTGTTTTCAATTTCTGAATCTTCGTAAATACATGCCAGAATGTTAATTTTTTTTATTTCATTAAATAATTTTATTGCTGAAATATTGTTCATTTTGATTTTTGCCCAATATTCGTGAAGTTGAATAAACATTGGGTGAAGTTTTTCTTCATCAGTCATTCGTTCGTATTTTACAAGTTTTTCGTAAATGATTTTTTCGTATCCATGTAAGTGGATTTTTGTATGTTTTCCGAAGAATAAATATCTTTTTTTGATAAGTTCAATTGCGTGGTTATTCTTTTCGTTTGTGAATTTATAACATTCGCAAAGTGCGTGCAGTAATAAACTGAACTGAATAATACGTTTCATTCCATCAACAACAAGATAAGAACGGCTGGAAGTTTTTTGTAAAAACATTATCCCGTCAATGATAGGTTCTTCTAAATCTGAATTTTCTAAAATGTTTTCTAATAAATCAGCAGGGGCTTGGTATTCTCCTGAATAATCAGTTGAATAAAGCACCTGCGATTTGTTTAAAAGTTCTAATAAATTTAATGTTTTAATTTCCATTTTATTTTTTGATTAAACTGTTAGCATAAATCCGCCTGCTTCGGCATTTTTAAGATTTTCACCATCAATTTTTGCTCTTAAGTTTTTAATGTATTTGTATACATAATCTCTTGGTAAACTTAATAAAGTTGCTAAGTCTTTAGCATAAACAATTTGATTTTTGTTTTTTAAGAAATAATCAAATACAAGTTGTTCTCTGTCTGTTAAAGCCTTTTTGAATATTATTTGAACTTCTTCTTTTAAAGAACTTGGTTCAATATTTTCAATGATAGGTTTTGCTTTTGTTTCCTTTTTCGATTCTTTAACAACAGATTTTTCTTCTGCTTTTTTTACTTCTTTTTTAACTGTTTTTGCCGGAGTTTCAATTGAACTTTTTGAAGAAGTTATTTGTTGTTCTTTTTCAATAGCACGTTGAGCGATAGAACCAATTCTTTCTGCTCTGGAAACCGAAACTTCTGACGATGCAGATGTGTAAGGTTTTCCTTTTAATACTATGTCCACTAAGTCGTTAGTGTGTTTTGCTTCTTCAATTTGTTTGCCTAATCTTGCGGCAAATTCTTCCAGTGTAATCTTTTCTAATGAACTTCTCCATTGTTTGATTTCTTCTTTAGTCAAGTATTCTGACATTATATCTCCTTGTGTGATTTGTGATTTGCTATTTAATCCCGCTTAACTATAAATTTATCATGAAAAAACGCTTTAGAAACAAAATATTTCATAACGTAAACTTTTATTTGCATTAGTTTACAAATACTTGAAAAATCATGCTTTAAAACATGCTTTTGCGGTTTTTAGTTTGTAAAAAACTTAATCTTTTTTCTTTTTGCTTTTACATGTAATATAATATACATGTCATGAAAAAATTTGTATTTTTTAATAAGTTTAAAGATGCTGTAATTATTACTAATCAAGAGAAAGAGGTTGTTTTTATGAACAATTCTTTCAAGCGTATTTTTAATGATTATCGAGATTTTAAACGTTTTTCACACAAATTGAATTTTGACTTTATTCCTCTTGAGGCTGAAGATGCTTCTGCGTTTATGCCTATAAATCAGGTGTTTACAACAATGGAAGACTTTAGTGCTTTAGTTAGTTATCAAAAATCCTCAGGAGATTTGTTATATTTTAATTTGTCTGCATATCGCAGAGCAAGTTATGTAATAATGCTTTTTTCTGATGTTACTGCGGAAATTGAATTAGAACGTTTGAAAAAAGATAAAGAAGTTTTAGAAAAAAATTATGAAAAAACTCTTGATGAAGTTACTCAATTGAGAAAAACGGCTCGCTCTAATCAGGCTCAAGCGGTTAAAATGACGCTTATTAATAAGATTTCAAATATTATTAGAGAATCAATTGATTCAGATAAAATATTGAACTCTGCATTGAAAGAATTAGCAACGATGTTTGGTGCATTTCGCTCGTATTACGCATCAATTCACGAAAATTCTTTTAAAATTGATTATGCTTTTGGAAAAAATAAAAAAGATTTTATTGGACAATCTATAACTTTTGGCGACAATGTTTTTAAACAACTTTTAGATAAAAAAACAGTGTCATCAATGAGTTTTAAAGAGTTTAACGAAGCAGAATTGTTTGATGTTGCAATGATGAGGGTAATTTTACCGATTTATCATTTGAATAATTTGCTCGGTGTAATTGTTTTAATTAGTAATAAAAAAAGAGATGTTGCTGATGAAATAGACGTTTTGGAAAGTGTTTCCGCTCAATTGGGTAATGCTGTTGCTCAAGCAAAATTGTACGAAGACAACGTTAAAACAGTTGCTGAACTTCAAAAAACGTTGAAAGAATTGAAAGATACTCAATTACAACTTATAAATTCGGAAAAAATGGCATCTTTAGGTCAGTTGGTTGCCGGAATTGCACACGAAATCAATACTCCGTTTGCTTCAATTAAATCAAATAATTCGATTATGTCGAAACTAATCAAAAAAATGGAAGACGACGACATAAAAGAAATGTTTACAGAGATAAATTCTATTGATAGTGTTGCTGTAGAACGTATTCATAATCTTGTAACCTCTTTGAAAAAGTTTGTGCGACTTGATGAGGCGGAACTTCAAGAGGCCGATATTAATAAAGAACTTGATTTGACGCTTGCACTACTTCATCATGAAACAAAAAATAAAGTAGAAATTATTAAAAATTACGGTAATGTTCCGATGATAAAATGTTATCCAAATATGCTAAATCAGGTGTTTATGAATATTTTGGTTAATGCTTGTCATTCTATTGAAACAAAAGGAACGATTGAACTTTCAACAAAAGTTGTGAAAAATAATTTGGTTGTTTCAATAAAAGACTCCGGAAAAGGTATAAAAAAAGAACATTTGGATAAAATTTTTACCGCAGGATTTACAACAAAATCTGCGGGAATTGGTACTGGCTTAGGTTTGGCAATTTCGCAAAAAATTATTGCTAAGCATAACGGCGAAATACATGTATCTAGTGAGTTTGGGCATGGTGCTGAATTTAATATTTCTATACCAATATCTTAATATTTCTTAACTATAAGTTTCTTGTATATATTGAATGTGTGTATTTTTTATTAAACAATTACTACAAATGTATGAAAATTTGTTAAAAAAGCAAGACAAACTTAAAAAAAAATGTTAATATAAAAATATAAAGTGTCTGGTTTACCCTTAAAAAAGCCTAAAGGCTTAAACCCAGTCATAACATGGGTAGTACATGTTTAATATTCAGTTAACAATGCTTAACAATCAGTTATAAAAAAGCAATTTTTTTTGACGAAAAGACTTTAAAAGAAATATAGGTACATAAGAAATATTACGTCGGAGGCAATTTTTAATGACTATTAGTGTGAATAGCAAGAAAAAACAGGTTAAAAAAACATTTGAAGAATTGATTACAGATTTACAAACAAGCAACTCAGAAAAAGTCCGATATAATGCTGCCAGAATCCTCGGTGAAATGGGTGAATCAAAAGCAGTAGAGCCATTAATTGACGTATTGAAAAATGATAAAAATGGTTCAGTTCGTTTATATGCTGCAAGAGCATTAGGTGAATTGGGTGATACAAAAGCAACAACTTATTTGATTGAATCTCTTAGAGAAGACCGTAACGTAGATGTTAGAGTACGTGCTGCTCGTGCATTAGGTCGTTTGGGTGGTGAAATCGTTGTTGAACCTTTAGTTGAAGCATTAAATGATGAAAATCCTCAAGTTTGTATTACTGCAACTGAAGCATTGATTGAAATTGGTGATGTTGCAACAGATGCTTTGATTGCATCTTTAGACCATGAAAAAGTTAATGTTCGTTGTGATGCAACTCGTGCATTGGGTGAAATTGGTAATAAAAAAGCCGTTGATAAATTGATTGATATGCTATTTGACGAATGGGTTAACGTAAGAATTTATGCTGTAACTTCATTAGGCAAATTGAATGATACAAAAGCAGTTCCTGCATTGATTGATGTTATGAAAAAACATGATGAAAATGAATTGGTAAGAGCAGGTGCAGCAGCAGCATTAGGTGTTCTTCGTGATCAAAGAGCATTACTTCCATTAAGAGAATTGATTATGGAAGCAGATGAACTAGGTGAATTAGAAGATACTGCATTGAAATCTTTCAAGAAAATTATGTCTGCAAATTGGCAACAAATTCCGGGTGCTCAATTACAAAAGAAACCCGTAGCAACATTTTAATTGAAATAATTGAGAATTGAGAAGAAAAAGAGCCTTAGTTTTTGCTGAGGCTCTTTTATATTGTACATACAGAATAAGGAAAAATTACTAATCTAAAATTTTTATTGATGCTCCGTTGCTAAATCCGTAGTTATTTTCTATGTAATTGCCGTTACTGTCGTAATATCCGCTTTTGTATCCGTATGGATTGCTGTTAAAACTTGAATTATACGACGGCGTGTAACCTGTCATTTGCCCGCCAGAAAAGAAATCTCTTACTGAACTGAAAAATTTTCGTTTTGGGTAATAGCCGTTGTAATAAGGGTTATTATAGTATTGGTTTGGATAGTAGCGATTATAATTTGTATAATTGTTGTAGTTATTATAGTTTCTGTTGTTGTAATTATCGTAATTATGTCTGCGATAATGTCTTGGGTTATAGTTGTAATTTTGTGGTGGTGGCGGTGCAAAGTTATTATAATTTGGCGGTAATGGGGTAAAAGTTTTAAAACTTGTATTTGCTTTGCAATTCGGAATTAGGAATGTCATAAAAACAAGTGATATAATAATTTTTTTCATAAAAGACTCCTTTGATTATAGAATTTTAGTAAGAAATTTTGTTAAGCACATTGCACGAGTGGTTAGTTTGGGGTAAACTATTTTTATGACTATGAAACCTGAATTATTAATGCCGGCAGGCAATTTAGAAAAATTAGAATATGCTGTAAGATACGGGGCTGACGCTGTTTATTTGGGTGTTGTCGATTTTAGTTTACGTGCAATGCGTAAAGGCGAGTTGATTACAATGGAGAACTTAAAACAAGCGATTGATTTGGCTCATTCATTAGGTGCAAAAGCATATTTAACTTTGAATATTTTTGCATTTAACAATGACATTGCTTTGCTTGAATGTGTTATGGACAGAATAAAAGAGTCAAATCCTGATGCAATAATTTTAAGTGATATGGGTGTATTTAGAATTGTTAGAAAATATATGCCTGAAACACCTGTACATGTTAGCACTCAAACAAATACATTGAATTATGAGGCTGTAAAATTTTGGCAAGATTTAGGTGCAACTCGTTCGATTTTAGCGAGAGAATTACCAATTAAAGATGTTGCAGAAATAAAAAAACGAGTTCCTGATATGGAATTAGAGGTTTTTGTCCATGGCTCTCAATGTGTTTCATTCTCAGGACGTTGTTTGTTAAGCGATTATATGACAAATGGCGAAAGAAAGGCAAATCATGGAAATTGTGCTCAACCTTGCCGTTGGAGTTACAAACTTTTAGAGGAAACTCGTCCGGGGCAATATTATGAAATTGAACAAAATGAACGTGGTACTCACATTTTAAGCCCAAAAGATTTATGTTTAGTAGAATATTTGCCGGATTTAATTGATGCGGGTGTAGATTCTTTGAAAATTGAGGGAAGAACAAAGAGTTTGTATTACGTTTCTGCGGTAACAAAGGCATACAGAAATGCTATTGATGAAGTTATGAGTGGAAAAACTGATGATTTACATAAATATTTCTTAGAACTTAAAAAAGTCGGAAATAGAGGTTATACTCAAGGTTTTTACTTAGGTAAAGAAAATAATA
Organism: uncultured Candidatus Melainabacteria bacterium; assembly: GCA_934717745.1. GTDB lineage: Bacteria > Cyanobacteriota > Vampirovibrionia > Gastranaerophilales > Gastranaerophilaceae > UBA6984. Next base: position 11,058 of record CAKUZB010000012.1, read on the forward strand.
ATTCCGAAAGTTATAGTTATGATATTTCAAAAGGTCTTGCCGGTTCAGATTTTTTATGTGAATTTTGGGATAAAAAAGACGATAGTTACCTAGTTAAAACAAAAAATAAATTTTTAAAAGGTCAAGAAATAGAAATTATTTCGCCTGATGAACAATATTTTACAAAAGCAATTGAGATTAAAAGTGTAAAAACAGGTGAAGAATTAGAGGTTGCAAATACAAATGACGAATTGCTAATCAAATTTGAACAAGCACCAAAGAATTACAAATACGCAATTGCAAGAACAAAGGAGATTAAAAACGATGATATTACGTCCTAATAAAATTGTTAAAAATATATATGAAATTACACCTGAAATGTTGAAAGAAATGGGTATTCACGCATTGTTACTGGATTTAGACAGTACTGTTATGAAATCAAAAACAGGCGAATTTACAAATGAAACGTTGGAATGGTTTGATAAATTCAAAAAAGATTTCTATATGGCAATAGTTACAAACAACCATAATCAAGAATATATTGAAAAAGTTTGTGCAAATGCTCCTTGTAAAGTTTATTGGGGGGCAAACAAACCTTTCTCTGGAACATTGAAAAATATTGTAAAAGGTTTATTTATGCAACCAAAACAAGTTGTAATGGTTGGAGATAGACCGTTGACAGATATTTTATCAGGTAAAATTGCCGGTACAAAAACAATTCTTGTTGGTTCAATTGATGCAAATGAAAATATTATCGTAAGATTTGCACGATTTGTTGAAAGATTAACTATTTGCAGATTTTAATCTGATTAAAAGGGGCAAAACTTTACAGCAGTTTTTTTTTGCGGTATATTCAGCGTATGAAAATTATTATTTATGGTGCAAGTGAATTTGGTTATTTGATTGCTAATGAGTTTTATCAACAGCATGATGTAACTGTGATTGATAGTGAAGAAAACAAGTCTGATGAATTTGATAAATTAGATATTAGTTTTGTAAATGGAAGTGCATTAGATGTCGATGTTTTACGACAAGCAGATGTAAAAAATTGTGATGTATTTATTGCTTGTACACCAATTGATGAGTCAAATATTGTTGCTTGTGTTGTTGTGAAACGTATTTCTAAAGCAAGAACAGTTTGTTTTGTTTCTAAAAAAGAACATAAGAGAACTTTTAATGCTATAAAAGAAATTTCAGATGTTAATACATCAAGCGGAATTGATTCAATTATTTGGCCGGAAGAACTTTTGACAGAAGAAATTTTTAGAATTATCACAGTTGCAAAGGCGTTAGACGTTGAAAGTTTTGCAAATGGTAAGGCAAAATTGTTAGAATATAAAATTGAGAAAAATTCAGTACTTGTAGATAAAAAAGTCAGAGATTGTGAATTTCCAAGTGAAACCTTGATAGTAGGAGTTAATCGCAATAGCGAATTGTTCGTTCCTTATGGTGAAACAATTTTGAAAGAGGACGATAAAGCGATATTTATGGGTTCTGCACACTCTTTAGATATTTTGGCAGGTAAATTTTTCCATGATAAAAATGTGTCAAGAACTGTTACTATTATTGGTGGTGGCAATGTTGGTTTAATGCTTGCAAAAGATTTGGAAAATTTAAAATTTAAAGTTAAAATTATTGAAAAAAATGCAAAACGTTGTGAGTATTTGTCAGAAGTTTTGTCAAATTCGTTGATTTTGAACGCAGACGGAACAAATATGGAACTGTTAAATAATGAGGATATTGCAGATTCTGATGTTGTAATTAGTGTTACAAATAATGATGAAAAGAATCTATTATGTTCGCTTTTGGCAAAACGTTTGGGAGTAAAACGTGTAATATCAAAAGTTATAAAATTGTTTAATATTCCTTTATTTGAACAAGTCGGTATTGATATTGCAGTTTCTACAAAATTTGCTGCTTTACACGAGATAAAAAATCAGTTTAGTGATAGAAATGTAGGTATTTTAGCGACTGTAGAACAAGGCAGAGGCGAAGTTATTGATATAGTTATTCCTGAGGGTTTTGAAACGAGAAAACTTATGGAATTGAAACTTCCTACTCGTGCGGTTATTGGTATTGTAAATCGTAAAAAACATGTTATTATTCCAAAAGGCGACACTCTGATTATGAGCGGTGATGAGATTATTGTGTTTACTAAAAACGAAGATGCTCAATTAATTAAGGAATTTTTTAAGGTAGGTTAAATGAGATTAGGGTATCTTTTAAATTCAATCTCTCTAGTCTTGATTTTTACAGGCTTTGTGGCTTTTTTGCCAATAATTGTTGCTTTGTGTTATCAAGATTTTAATTCTGCTGTTCCTTTTGTTATAGCAGGTGTTGTTGCTTGTTTAAGCGGATTAACTTGTAAATTTCTTTTGAACAAATTTTTGCCTCAACAAAAAATGACAGATATTAGAAAATCGGAAGGACTTGCGATTGTATTGCTTTCTTGGATTGCGTTTTCAATTGTAGTATCAATTCCTTATTTATTTTTTGGGTTAGGATTTGTAGATTCATTTTTTGAAGGAATTTCTGGTGTAACAACTACCGGAGCAACGATTTTGACTCATTATGATTACCCAAAAGCCTTATTCTTTTGGAGAGCATTATCTCAGTGGTTAGGCGGTATGGGAATTATAATCCTGTTTATTGCAGTTTTACCTCAATTTGCGGTTGCAGGGCGTCAAATGTTTTTTGCAGAAGCCCCCGGACCAACTGAGGACAAACTTACTCCAAGAATTAAAAACACCGCTTCTGCTTTATGGGTTTTGTATACTGCTTTTACGATAGTTCAAATTTTACTTTTGGTATACTTTAAAATGCCATTATTTGATGCTATTTGTAATTCGTTTTCAACAATTTCATCAGGTGGTTTTTCGCCAAATCCTCATTCGATAATGGGATATAACTCACTTGCAATAAATTGGGTTGTAATAGTTTTTATGTTTTTATCAGGTTGCAACCTTGCTTTAGTTTATAGATTTTTAAGTACATTTAATTTGAAAATGATATATAAAAATGAGGAGTTTAAGACGTATTTAACTCTTATTTTGTTGGTTTCGCTTGCAATTTTTGGATTGCTGTTCTTAAATTCTCATCAATATTCATTTAAAACTTTTACAGATAGCGTGTTTACAGTACTTAGTATAATGACTTCAACAGGTTTTGTATCTTGTAATTATTCTAACTGGTCGATTTCTGCTCAAGTCTTGTTATTTATAGTAATCATTTTTGGTTCTTCTGCCGGTTCAACAGGTGGTGGTATCAAGATTGTAAGGGCATTAATTGTTTTTAAATATTTAAAAAGAGAATTGGTTAAACTTATGCACCCAAATGCGGTTGTAACTATTAAAATGAATAATGTAACTGTTGCACCTGATATTATTTCGCAAATTATTGCGTTTGTAATGTTCTATATTGCGATATTCTTTATCAGTGGACTTTGTGTTTCCGTAATTGAAAACGACTTTGTCGTTGGATTTGCAGGTTCAATGTCTACGTTGAGTATTTCAGGGGTAAGTTTTGGGCATGTAATAGGTTCTGCGGGTGATTACGCTACTTTATCACCGATTACTAAAATAATTTTTATGTTTAATATGATTGTCGGACGTTTGGAATTAATTCCGGTGTTGATTTTATTAAACAAAGATTTTTGGTCATTAAAAAAATAAGGAGAAAATTTTATGAAATTCCATACAGAATATTTGTGGTTCTGCACAGAACACGAACACGATTATATCAATATTACAGATGAAGTAGAAGAAATTTTACACAATAGCGGAATTAAAGATGGTATGATTTTAGTTTCTGCAATGCATATTACGGCAGGTGTTTATGTAAATGATGCCGAAAGTGGTTTGATTCACGATATTGAACACTGGTTAGAAGATGTTGCACCTGCAAATCCAAATTATTTGCACCATAGAACAGGTGAAACAAACGGCGATGCTCACTTAAAGAGTCTTGTCATCGGGCATGAAATTATTGTTCCTGTTACAGACGGACGTTTAGATTTTGGTCCTTGGCAACAAATTTATTACGCAGAATTTGATGGAATGCGTAGAAAACGAGTAATTGTAAAGGTTATGGGTGAATAAATTAGCCAAAAAGTTTGAAAGCGTTATAAGAACTTCTTACAAGCGGTGCAATTTGATATTTTTCAAATCCCGCTTGTTTTGCTAATTCATTTAAATGCTCAAATTCTTCTTCAGTATAGTATTTGTTGATTTCTAAATGTTGTTTTGATGGCTGAATATATTGTCCAACGGTCAAAATATCACAACCAACTTCACGTAAATCTGCAAATGTTTGTTTGATTTCTTCTTCGGTTTCACCTAAACCAACCATTAAACCTGATTTTGTAGGAATATCAGAATTTTCTTTTATGTATTTTAAAACTTCTAATGAGCGACGGTAATTTCCTTGTGGGCGTGCTGTTTTGAATAATCTTTCTATTGTTTCGATGTTGTGGTTAAAAACGTCAGGATGTGCTTCAATTATAGTATTTAGGGCATTTTTATCTCCTTTAAAATCAGGAGTTAGAATTTCAATTTTTGTGTTTGGTGAAATTTTTCTAATCTCTTTAATTGTTTGTGCAAAATGGTTTGCTCCGCCGTCAGGTAAATCATCACGAGTTACAGAGGTTATAACGGAATACTTTAAGCCTAATTCGCTTACTGCTTTTGCAAGTTTTTGCGGTTCTTCTGAATTTAATGGTTCAGGTTTTTCACAACTAATATTGCAATAACGACAATTGCGAGTACAAACTTTGCCCATAATCAAAAATGTTGCTGTATTTTTTTGATAGCATTCGTTTTTGTTTGGACAACGTGCATTTTCGCAAACAGTGTTCAAACAGTTATGTTTTAAGATGTTTCTAACTGTTTTTGTTTTTTCTGTATCAATAATTTGTCGTTTTAAATAGTCCGGAAGTCTTTTCATAATCCTAAAATACTTTCATACACTCCTTCAGAGTATGTCGGGTGTGCAAAGCAGACTTTTTGAAAGTCTTTTATACTTATTTCATTTTGCATTGCAATCGCAAATTGATGAATTAACGCAGATGCTTCTTTTGAGATTATGTGAGCCCCAATAATTTTGTCTTCGTATGTTAAAACTTTGATAAATCCTTCAATTTCGTTGTCGCAATGTGCTTTTCCTAATGCTCTTATCGGATAAACTGCTTTTTGATAACTTCCTGTAGGCAAATCCTGTTCATTTGCCCCAATCCAAGCGATTTCAGGTATTCCGTATACAACACTTGGTACAAAAATGTTATCAAAGCGAATGCCTGAAACTAAGGCTCTTGCTTGATACATTGCGAAATTTGCTAACATTAATTGACCGCAAGCATCACCGATAACAGTTGCCTTGCCGTACAATTCAGGTTTTGTTGTATTTCTTCCTATTGCAACAAGAATAAAATCAGGATTTAATACTTCTCCGTTTGAAAGAGTAACTTGTTTGTTTTCAATTTTTTCAACAGTTGTAGAAGTTTTTAAGTTAATTTTTCTAACTTTAAACATTCTTTCAATATATTTTGAAATTTCTTCATCTGCAACGGCTAAAGGTCTTTGAGTTGCTTCGACTACAGTTACGTTGCATTCCATATCTTTGAAAATTCTTGCCCATTCAATCCCTTCAGCACCAGCACCAACAATTACTACGTTTTCAGGTTTTTGTTTTAATTCAAATAAATCATCAGAATTTAAAATGAACTCGTGGTCAAACTCATAACCCTTTAGGCATCTTGGTTCTGAACCTGTTGCAACGATTATTTTATTACATTCATAAGTTTCACTGTTGGCTTCAATCTTGTTATCTTCAATGATTTTTGCTTCATGTTCAATAATATCAACACCTTTTGCCTGTAATGACTTTGTTAAAGCATTTCGAAGTGTTTCAACAACTTTATTTTTTCGTTCCATAACTTTTGCAAAGTCGATTTGAACATCGTTTGCTAAAACTCCAATATTTTCGGCATTTTTAACTTCTTTGTAAAATTCTGCGGAGTGCATAATTGTTTTTGTTGGAATACAGCCTTTATTCAAACAAACCCCGCCAATTTTATCTTTTTCAAATAAAACTACTGATTTTCCTTTTTCAGAGGCAAGCAAAGCAGTTGTAAATCCCGCAGGACCTGCTCCGATAATACCGTAGTCGTATACTTTGCTCATTATTTTCTCCTATCTGGTGTAAACTCTTGCTAAACGTGCTTTTAAGTGGCATAAAAGTTCATAATGTATTGTACCCATTGCATTTGCCCAATTTTCAATAGGCAAGTCCTCATCTATAAGAGTAATTGTATCGCCTGTTTTGGCATCAATTCCTGTTATATCAAACATCATTTGATCCATAGCAACATTGCCGACCTGTTTGATTTTTTTACCATTTAGTTTTCCGTAAAATTTATTTGAAATTAAACGTGGAATGCCGTCAGCATAACCTAATGGTACTGTTGCAATTTTTGTTGGTTTTTCTGCAACAAATGTATGCCCGTAACTTACTCCATCGCCTTTTTCGATTTCGTGAATATGTATAATTCTTGTTTTTACTGACATTACTTGTTTTAAGTTGATTTTTCTCGCTTCAGGAATTAAATCGGGATAAAGTCCGTATAGTCCAATACCGCCTCTAACCATATTTGACGTGCATTTGTAGACATTACTTGTAATAATTCCGGCAGTATTTAAAATATGTAAAAGTAATCCGTCAGTATTTACTTGCGAAATAATATTTTCCCAAATTTCAAGTTGTTTTTGAGTTTTTTCATAATTTTCAGCATTAGCAAGATGTGAGAATATTCCTTTTAACTCCATACATTTTGCTGATTGAACTTTCTTGATAAATTCTACTGCATCTTTTGGAGAAACGCCAATTCTGTTCATTCCGGTATCAATCTTTATATGTGTTTTTACAGGAATACCTGTTCTTTCGTATGTTTTTTGACAAAAATCAATATGTTCTTGTGTAAAACTTGTTACCGTAATGTTATGCTCTACAGCAGTTGATAAAGCCCAAAAAGGAACTGCACCTAAAACTAAAATGTCTGCATCAATTCCGTTTTCACGTAAATTTAAGGCTTCATCAATTGATGCCACTCCAAACATATCAACTCCGAAAGCAAGCAAAGTTGGGGCAAGCATCGCTGCTCCATGTCCGTAAGCGTCTGCTTTTACGACAGCAAGGAATTTCATGTCATTTGGAACACACTTTTTTAATTCCTTGATATTGTTTGAAACATTATCGATGTTTACTTCTACCCAAGAATCTCTGTGGGCATTAATGTTTGATGTTCTTGAAATTTTCATAGTAAATTAAGTATAGATTATTTTTCTTCTACTTTCAAGTATTTAACAAAATATGCACAAAATGCCGGAACTATTCCTGCAATGAACAACATTTGCAAAATACCGAATTTTTGAGCCATAAATCCTAAGCCACTTAGCAAAACACCGACAACTCCCCAACAAAAACCGTTCAAAAATCCGCCAATAATACTTTTGTATTGCGGTAATTCTTTTTGTGCCAACACCATTGTGATTGGAGTTGCAAGCATTAAGACAAATGCCATTAAAACGAAGTCTATAAGTGCAATTACAGGTAAAATTTTGTATGTAAATACGAAAATGGTCATTAAAACAGGCATTGATAACATTGAAACATAGATGATTTCTTTTGTGCCAATCAATTTTTCTAACTTAGGGCTTACCAGTGAACCGATTCCACCTGCAAGCATAAATGCAAATAGGGCTGTTCCTATGTAGAATGCACTATGACCAAAATCTTTCCATAAAAATGGAAGCAATATTGCACAACTGCTTGAGATTAGGGCTTTCATTATTGATATTAAAATAAGAATTTTAATTTGTGTATTAGAGAAAATTGCACTGAAAACTTTTACAATATTTTTCTTTTCTGTTTTTTTATCAAGGTTAGAAACCTTTGGAACACAGCCAAACATTGCTAAGGCAAGTATAATCCCCGGAATTGCTGTGTATACTATTTTTTCTAAACCAAAATATTCTGCAACACTAGCGGAAATCATCGGTCCAAAAGAGTAACCAATAGAGCCAAGACTTAAAAATATCCCCATATTTTTTGTGAAATCTTCTTTTGTAAATCTAACGATAAAGCCAATTCCTTGTGGGTGAAAAATACTTACTCCAAGGCTTCCTGCAATTATAAATATTGACAGTGCCAAAAAGTTATTTGCACAAGACGATAATGGGTAAAATATTGAAGCCAAAAGTAATCCCCAGAAAATAAAACCTCTTTTTGAGATACTGTCAGCAAAAAATCCAAAAATAGGTTGTACTAATTGTGAAAATAATTGCGAAATACTCATCAAAAGTGCTGCAACACCCATTGAAATTCCAATTTTTGCCGCAATAAACGGCATAATAGGATTTAAAAATCCTGAATATACGTCTGTTGTGAAATGTGCTGCTGATAACCAACCAATTGTTTTGTTTTGTTTAATGTTCTTCATAACTTAATTTTAAATCAAATTTTATAAATCAAATGTAAAAAAATGTAAAGCAGGAAAAGTCAATGTAGGTTTGTATAAGGCGAAAATAGTCGGGTTTTGACAGTTATAGTAATTAAAGTTTTTCAAAAAATGACCGTTATAACATTCATATAGTTTTTGTTAATATGACAAGGAGATGCCTATGGTTAGTAATGTTGGTGGAAATAAAAGTACATTTGGTGATTTAACCGCAAAATTACAAGAAAGACAAAAGGCTTTAGAGTCTTTAAATGCTCAAAAACAAGCCGTAATGCAAGAGTTAGACAATGCAAACAGCGATATTCAAGTTAGAGAAGGCATCACTGCTGAAGATAAAAATAAATTAGCAGATTATGTTGTTGCATACCAAAACTTGAAAGAACCTGATGTTGTAAATGAACCTGGGAAAGAACCTGTGCAAGCCGACTATACAAAAAGTGAAGTTGGGGAAGACGGTTCTTCTAAAATAGTAGAAGATAAAGGTGCTTATAATACGGCTCATAAAGAGTGGGAAGAAGCAAAAGCAAAATATGACCAATATCAACAAGATTTGGAAAAATATAATAACCAAAAAGCGGCATTAGAAAATAAAATTAACGAATACAAAGCAATTGATGCAGAAAATCAAGATTTCTTGACAAAGTTGAATGATATTGCAGATGCAAAAGAAAAAGAATTAATTCAAAACCAAAATGGTATTGATGTTAATACAGGCGATATTGAAAGATTAAATCAAGAAATTGCAAATATGAAAGATATTAGTTTTGGTGTTGAAGACGGCGACAGTAAAGGTTATTCTGCTGCGGTTCAAAGACAATTTGCTGCTCTTCAAGAAGCAGGACTTATTCCTGCTGATGCAGACCAAAAAGATTTTACTCCACAAGAAATGGCAAACTTAGCAAACAAGTTAGTCGAATTAGATAAAGCAAACGGTACTGTTGGTGCAAATGAAAATGGTATGTCTAAATACTATAAAACAATGCAAGCAGGCGAATCTTATGGAAATTATTCTTTAGATCAAATTAATGAATTGTTAGAAGCCTCTGGTGCAGGTTCAATTAATTTGAATGAATCGTTTGGTATTTCAATGGCAGAATTGGATAAATTAGGTAGCGAACCTGTAGTAAAAGCAGAACCACCAGTTGAAGCAACTGTTACAGATCATCCACCGGTATACTATAAAGGTGATGATTCGGGTGATGAATCAGAGGTTCTATTAAGTCCACAAATGCAAACATCAGTTACAGACCACCCACCGGTATATTTCAATGATGATGCTTCAGGTAGCGATCCTGTAGTAAAAGCAGAACCACCAGTTGAAGCAACTGTTACAGATCATCCACCGGTATACTATAAAGGTGATGATTCGGGTGATGAATCAGAGGTTCTATTAAGTCCACAAATGCAAACATCAGTTACAGACCATCCACCGGTATATTTCAACGATGGTGCTTCAGGTAGCGAACCTGTAGTAAAAGCAGAACCACCAGTAGAAGCAACTGTTACAGATCACCCACCGGTACAATATGAGGGTGAAGGTTCTTCTGAGGTTTCACCAAATCCGACTACTCCTGCTTCTGCACCACAGGTAAAAACTCCAAGCGGTAAACTTACACGTGAACAAATTGATCAAAAAATAAAAGATTTAAAACCTGGTGAAACATATACTTATAATAATAGCGTAAGTGTATCTGGAACAGGCTTTGCAAGTGCATCTTTTAAATCTATAACTTGGACACGTAATGAAGATGGAACTTTAACTTGTTCGTACACAAATCCCGGACTTAGCCCAAGTCGTGTACAAGAAAATTATACTGCTGATAGACAAATATTATCAACTATAAGTACGAACAAGAGGAATCCGTTTGAAAATGTTACAACAAACTATGGTGCTGATGGCAAAGTTTCAGAACGTACAATAGACTTGAGTTCATTATATTCTGATCAAAGTAATAGTTTCGCAACAAAACAACAAAGAGTAATGAATTATTTACGTAGTCATCAAAATGATTATGCTTCGCAAAATATAACAGGCTCAAAAGGTGAAGTAATACTTACATATAAACAAGGTAAATACTATAGACCTAATGGAAATGAAGTTTCTGATAGCAAAGCATATTCAATAATTGAAAAAGCAATTAACAAGAAAAATATATCAACGATAAATCAAGCAGTATAAAATAAAAACAGATGCAATTTTTATTGCATCTGTTTTTTTGTTATTCATTTTATTTTTATTTGGAAAGTAAATTATTAACTTCTAAAGTGTTCAATTCCTGTTGTTATAAGTGCAATTTCGTCTTTGTCGCATTGTTCAATAATTTTTTTGTCATTGATTGTTCCACCAGCCTCAATAATTAATGAAATTCGACCTCTCGCACCTGCGTTTACAACATCTACAGTCGAGAATGCACTATCTGTTGCAAGAACAGCATCTTTTGTGCTATCGCAAGCATAATCCATTGCGGTTTGACAAGATTCCGCAAATGAAGTTTCTCCCTGTCCGATAGAAATTGTTTTGAAATCTTTTGCGATAACAACTGCATATGATTTTGCGTATTTGGCTACTTTAAAAGCAAAAATTGCGTCTTCAAGTTGTTCTTGTTCAGGTTTTTTCTTCGTTTGAATTTTAAAAGAATCTTTTTTAAAATCTGCTCTATCTGCGTCTTGCTCTAAAACTCCAAATGGAGTGATTTTTAATTCTTGTGCTACTGAAATTTTAACTTCTTCAAGCGGAGTGTTGATTTTGATAATTTTTAATGCCTCATTTTTCTTCAAAATTTCTAAAGCATCTTTGTCATATCCGATTGCCAAAATTAAATCAAATTGGCTTTGTGCAATCTTTTTTGCAGTTCTTTCATCGACAATTTTTGAAAAACCAATACAAGAATTAATTGCTCCGATAGGATTGCAATCAACGGCTTTTGAATATGCATCTGCAAGAGATTTACCCAGTGCAACTCCGCAAATTAATCCTGATTTTGTTAATGCAGTTGCAAATACATCATAAAATTCACCTAAAATTTCAACTAATGTTGTCATGTTTAAGTAATTCATATAAGTAAGTTCTGTGCCATTTAGAATTTCCCAATCAAGTGAACTTTCGCTTTTGTATAAACTTGCACTCTGTTGAGTATTTTCTCCTTGTTTGAAATCAACAATTTTTTCTAAATTATCTAACATTTTAGCGTTTCTCCTTTTCGCAAAATTAATATTAACACAAAAAAATACGTATTGAAAAATATTAATTTTTAGGTAAAAAAACCTAAATTTGTGCTTGAATTTTTACTTTTTTATGTGATGATATAATTAACGCTAATTATAAAATAGCAAAGTACACAATTATAAAAGATGAAAAGGAATTAAAGAAATGCCAAGAAAGACACCTTTAGAAAAAATTAGAAACATTGGTATTGCAGCCCACATCGATGCCGGTAAAACAACTACAACAGAACGTATTTTGTTTTATACAGGTAAAACTCACAAAATCGGTGAAGTACACGATGGTGCAGCAGTAACAGACTTTATGGATCAAGAACGTGAACGTGGTATCACAATTCAATCAGCAGCAGTAACTGCTACTTGGAAAGGTCATCAATTAAATATTATTGATACCCCTGGCCACGTTGACTTTACAGTTGAAGTAGAACGTTCATTACGTGTATTAGACGGCGAAGTTGCTGTATTCTGTGCAGTAGGTGGTGTTCAATCACAATCTGAAACAGTTTGGCGTCAAGCAAACCGTTACGAAGTTCCTCGTATCGTGTTCGTAAACAAAATGGACAGAACAGGTGCTGATTTTTATCGTGTATTAAATCAAATTAGAGATAGATTAAGAGCAAATGCTTTTGCTATTCAAGTTCCTATCGGTGCTGAAGATAAAATGCAAGGTATCATTGATTTGATTGAAATGAAAGCAGAAATCTACAGAGATGATTTAGGTAAACAAATTGATATTTTCGATGTTGATACTTGTGATGAAATTTCTCAAGAATTAAAAGACAAAGCACATCAATACAGAGATGAATTGGTTGAGGCTATTGCAGGTGAAGATGATGCGTTAATGGAAAAATATTTTGAAGACCCAGAAAGCATTACAGTTCCTGAATTAAAAGCAGTATTAAGAAAAGCAACTTGTGCAAATAAAATTGTTCCTGTAACTTGCGGTACTGCATTTAAGAACAAAGGTGTTCAAATGTTATTGGATAACGTTGTAGATTATTTACCATCTCCAATTGATGTAAAAGCGATTGAAGGTGAAATGGAAGATGGTACAAAAATTGAAAGACATTCTTCTGATACAGAACCATTCTCAGCATTAGCATTTAAAGTTATGACTGACCCATTTGTAGGTCGTTTAACATTCTTACGTGTATATTCAGGTGTAATCACTTCAGGTTCATACGTATTAAATGCTACAAACGGTAAAAAAGAACGTATTTCTCGTTTAGTTCGTATGTATGCTGACCAACGTCTTGAAGAACAAGAAGTTTACGCAGGTGATATTTGTGCAGCAGTTGGTTTGAAAGATACTACAACAGGTGATACATTATGTGATGAAAAAGCACCTATTATCTTAGAAAAAATGGTATTCCCAGAACCTGTAATTTCTGTTGCTATTGAACCAAAAACAAAAGCAGACCAAGAAAAAATGGGTATTGCATTACAAAAACTTGCTGAAGAAGATCCATCATTCAGAGTTAAAACTGATACTGAAACAGGTCAAACAATCATTTCCGGTATGGGTGAACTTCACTTAGATATTATCGTTGACCGTCTATTAAGAGAATTCAAAGTAGATGCTAACGTTGGTAAACCACAAGTTGCTTATCGTGAAACAATCAGAGGAAATTCTGACCAAGAAGCGAAATTCCAAAGACAATCAGGTGGTAAAGGTCAATACGGACACGTTAAAATCAGAATTTCTCCTGCTGAAGAAAATGCCGGTTTTGTATTCGAAAACAAAATCGTTGGTGGTGCTATCCCTAAAGAATTTATTGAACCTGCTAGAAAAGGTATGGAAGAAGCACTTGAAGGCGGTATCTTAGCGGGATTCCCTATGATTGACGTTAAAGTTGAACTTTATGATGGTTCTTACCACGAAGTTGACTCTTCAGAAATGGCGTTTAAAATCGCTGGTTCTATGGCTATCAAAGATGGTGTTAAAAAAGCACAACCTTGCGTACTTGAACCAATGATGAAAGTTGAAATTGAAATTCCTGATGAATACACTGGTAACATCATCGGTGATATTGCAAAACGTCGTGGACGTGTTGAAGGTCAAGAACCTCTTGGTAATACAGGTAACGTAATCGTTAGAGCAACAGTTCCTCTTGCTAACATGTTTGGTTATGCAACAGACTTACGTTCTAACACTCAAGGTCGTGGTACATTCTCTATGGAATTCAAATGCTACGAACAAGTTCCTAGAAACGTTGAAGAAGAAATTATTGCTAAAGCAGGTGCTAAAGCATAGTTTCCTATTTAATAAATTAAACAAAAAGGCTTCGAATATTCGAGGCCTTTTTTCTATTGTTTTTTAGGTGAAATCGTGTTTTTATTTTTTGCATAAAAATAAAAACACGACAATCTTTCGACTGTCGTGCAAATTTCATGAATTTTGGATAACTATTTAATTTTTACGCTTACACCTTTCTTGTTAGTGTAACTATTAATTTTTTTGTTTGCTTTTGCTTTAGCATCTGCTTTAGCCTTTGCTTTTGCTTCGGCTTTTGCTTTTGCAGGGTCTACATTTTTTGCTTTATTGTAGTCTGATTTCGCTTTGTTGTAATCATTTACTGCTTTGTCATATTTTGGAGTTGATTTTGTAACTGTAACATTAGTACCTTTAATGTTTTTTGTTACTGTTGCTGCGAATGCAGTTGATGTTGTCAAAGCGATTGCCAATGCACAAGTTAAAATTAATGTTTTTTTCATAATAATCCTCCTTTCAATCATTTAGTAAAAATATATAACTAATTTGGTTTTTTTTCAAGTGTTTTTTGTTATAATGTAACTATGGAAAGAAAACAGTATAAATTATTAGGTTATAACATTGATTTGTTCAGCATGTCAGAAGCAATGGAATATGCGAATAAATTGATTGATGAGGCAAAAAGTTCTCATATTGTAACGATTAATCCTGAAATTATGGAATATGCAAATAAGCATGAAGATTTTGCAAAAATTTTAAATGAAGCAGAATTAGTTGTTCCTGACGGAATTGGTATTAAAATTGGTCTAAAAATCAATGGTGTTAACGTTGAAAGGATTACAGGCATTGGTTTTGCAAAAGCATTAGTTGAAAATGCTGCAAAAAATAATATTCCGTTAGCAATGGTTGGGGCAAAGCCTCATGTTATTGAAAAAGCACAACAAAATTTGAAAGAAGAATTACCTGATTTGAATATTGTATATGTTCATGACGGATATTTTAAAGATAATCAGGAAATTTTTGACGAATTAAAAGAAACAAGTCCAAAAATTTTATTGGTGGCATTAGGTGCACCAAAACAAGAGCAATTTATATATGAATTGAAATCAATTTTACCGTCAACTTTAATGATTGGAATTGGTGGTAGTTTTGATGTGTGGGCAGGTGAGGTTCAAAGAGCACCGGAAATTTGGCAAAATTTAGGTTTGGAGTGGTTGTATAGAACTATTAAGCAACCGGAACGTTTCAAAAGAATTTTTCCGACTTTACCGCTTTTCGTGTATAATGTTATTAAAGAAAAACTAACAAAGAAAGGATAATATAAAATGCTAGAACAAAAAGACATTGAACAATTACAACAATTGTGCAAACAAACAAGACGTAATATTATCAAAATGGCTAACCATGCAAAATCTGGTCATATTGGTGGTGCGTTTTCTGCGGTAGAAATTTTAACAACTTTATATCAAAAAGTTATGAATATTACTCCGGAAATGAAACCTGATAGAGATAGATTTGTTTTATCAAAAGGTCATGCTTCTGCGGTTTTTTATTCAGTTCTTTCACAAAAAGGGTTTATTCCTGAAGAAGAATTGATGACTTTCAGAATTTTTGGTTCTCGTCTTCAAGGACATCCAAATACTCACATTCCTGGAGTTGAGGTTGCAACCGGTTCTTTAGGACAAGGTCTTTCAATGTCTGTTGGTATGGCACTAGGTCTTAAATTAGATAAAAGCCCTGCTCATGTATTTTGCTATTTAGGTGATGGTGAATTACAAGAGGGTTCTTGTTGGGAAGCATTTATGCATGCTCCTCACAGACACTTAAACAATTTAACTGCAATAATTGACAGAAATATGTTACAAATTGACGGCGAGGTTGAAAAAGTTAAATCTTTAGAACCTTTGGCAGATAAGTTAAAAGCATTTAATTGGAATGTTGTTGAAATTGATGGTCATGACTTAAATCAAATTTACGATGCATTAATGAATGCTAAAAACAATACTTCTGACAGACCAACTGCAATTATTGCTCACACTACAAAAGGTAAAGGCGTTTCATTTATGGAAAATCAAGCAGGCTGGCATGGTAAAGCACCTAACGATGAAGAAATGGAAAAAGCCTTAGCAGAATTAGCATAAGAGGATAAGATGATGACAGTTACTCAATTAGATAAAGACAGAATTTTAGAAGTACACAAACAAACAGCAGAAGTTATTAAAAAAGGTAATGGACCTTTTTTCGCAAGAATTTATGATAAAGCAGGTAACATTGTTGCTGAAGCCGGAAATTCAGTTGTAAAAGACAATTGTCCGGTATATCACGCAGAGGTTAATGCAATCAGATGTGCTTGTGCAAATTTGGAAACTTATGACTTAGCACCTTATGATTTGTCAATATACATAAATGCAGAACCTTGCATAATGTGTGTTGGTGCAATTATGTGGTCAGGTATTAAAAAAGTTTACTATGGTGTACCATCTAAAGATGTTGAAAGAATTACAGGTTTTGACGAAGGGTTTAAACCAAACTGGCATGAAGAATTTGCAAAACGTGGTATTGAAGTTGAAGGCAGTATCGAAGTTGAAGCAGGTGAAAAAGTTCTTGAAAACTATGTAAATAGTGGTAAAGAAGTTTATATGCCGTCAAGATAAAATGTAATTTGTTTATAGATTTAGTAAGGCACTGATTTTGAAAAAATCAGTGCCTTACTTTTTATTTTTATTATTTAGAAATTTATTTAATAAGTGCTTGAATTTCTTTGAAGTGAGGGTGTTTTGATGTTTTTAATAATTCAAATAAAACTGCTTCTGTTGCAGAAATTTTTGCACCGTTTTGTTCCATTAATTTCATTCCGGATTTAAAATCATCTTTTTTACGGCTGGCACAAGCATCTTTTACTACGTAAACTTCAAAACCGTTTTCGATTAAGTCTGCTACTGTTTGATGAACGCAAATGTGTGCTTCAATACCGCCAATGATAATTTGTTTTTTGCCAAAAGATTTTAACTTATCTAAAAATCCTTTGTCTTTCAGAGCAGAAAATGCAGTTTTTTCAAACATTGTATTTTCTTCATTGATGTGTGTTGAAACAAAATCAACGGTCTTTCCTAAACCTTTTGGATATTGTTCTGTAATTATTGTTGGAATACCTAAAATATTAGCAGTTTGCAAAAGAATGTTACTTTTTCTTACTACGGTATTTTTTTCAAGCATTGCAACTAATTTTTCTTGAATATCAATTAACAAAAGTAAGCAATTCTTTTCATCTAATGTGTTCATTTTTTCTCCTTATTTTTGTGAAATTTTTAATGCGTTGTCTAAATCTGCAATTATATCATCTACATCTTCCAATCCAACTGAAAGTCGCATAAAATCTCTGCCTATGCCACATTCCTTCATTTGTTCATCAGTTAATTGGCGATGAGTAGTAAGTGCCGGATATGTAATGATTGTTCGTGAATCTCCAATATTTGTTGCGTGGATAGGAAGTTTTAAGTTTTCAATAAACTTAACTCCACTTTCTCCACCGTTTTTAATTCCGAAACTTACGATAGATGATGCACCTTTTGGCATATATTTTTTAGCCAATTCGTGATAAGGATTGTCTTCTAACATTGGGTAATTTACCCAAGTAACTGCTTCGTGATTCTTTAAAAAGTTTGCAACTTTAAGTGCAGTGTCAGAAAGTCGTTTCATTCTTAATGAAAGTGTTTCCAATCCTTGAATAATCAAGAATGAATTCATTGGGCTAATGCAAGTTCCTAAATCTCTTATTAATTGTGCTCTTGCTTTTACAATATAAGCCATTTTACCAAAGCATTCAACATATTTTGTACCGTGATAACTTTCATCGGGTTCTGTTAATTGAGGGAATTTGCCGGATTTTGCCCAATCAAAATTCCCGCTATCAATAATTATTCCGCCCATTGATGTACCATGTCCGCCAATATATTTTGTAAGCGAATGAACAACAATGTCTGCACCCCATTCAAATGGTCTGCAAAGGTATGGAGTGGTAATCGTATTATCAACAATAAGTGGAATGTTGTGAGAGTGTGCTACTTTGGCTATATTTTCAATATCTGCAATTTTTAATGAAGGGTTGTTCAACATTTCAACATAAATACACTTTGTTTTGTCTGTGATTTTTGCTTCATAATCATTTGCATTATCTGAAGTTATAAAATTAGTTTTGATACCCATTTTGCCTAATGTTACATTTAAAAGGTTAACTGTACCGCCGTACATATTTGTTGAGGCAACAATTTCATCACCTGAGTCTGCAATATTTAAAATAGCAATAAGTGAGGCAGATTGACCGGAAGACACTGCTAATGCACCAACTCCACCTTCAAGTGCAGAGATACGTTCTTCTAGTGTGTTTGTTGTTGGGTTTGAAAGTCTTGTGTAAATATCTCCGCTTTGTTTTAAGTCAAATAAATCTGCTGCGTATTGAACAGAGTCAAAACTATACGCAGTTGTCATATACACTGGCACTGCCGGAGATTTTTTATTTTCTGAGGCTTTGTGTGCACCTTGTACGCAAATTGTGTCAAATTTCATTAGTTTCTCACATTCATTTTAATAATATCTGAAATCCAAGGAATATAACTATATCTTCCCATAAATGATGTTACAACCAAGTAAAAAATAAATGTATAAATTAATATTTGCAAAATTGAAAATCCAAAAATAAGGGGCATCATTATTGGGAAAATCACCATTGATAGAATATTTCTAAAAATAGGAATAAAGTTTATCACAGAAGCAAGCATTCCAAGAATTTGACATGCTAAAAAGTACGCAATCGCAAGAAAAATTGATTGGAAAATATGGTATTTCAAAAAAGGTCTTACGTTTGATTTTGTAAAAATACCTAATAAAAGCCATATAAAACCAATAAAACCTGAAGTTAAGTAACTTAGAGCAGATACGATTCTTTCAATCATATAAGGTTTTTCGTATCGACTATTATGCATTTTCAAGCAATTCTCCACGTCTTAAATCTTCAATATAATCTTCTAATAATTGAATATAAACAAGTTTGTATTCGTCATTTTCAGGTACTAAGTTTACTGCTAATCTATATGATTTTAAAGAATCTTCAATTCTGTTGTTCATATAGTAAGTGTTTGCAATTAGAACGTGAATACTTGCGTCTTCCGGACTTAATTCTAATGCTTTGTTGTAATATTCAAGAGCCTTGTCGTAATCCTTAGCATTTGAATACATATTGCCTACTAAGATATAAGCATTCATTTGTTCAGGATTTTCTTCAATTGCTTTTTTGTACAGTTCTAAAGCACCTTCATTATCTTTGAAATCTGCTTTTGAAATTGCGTAGCAAATATAAGTTTTGTAATTATCGCCCTCAATATCTAATGAAATATCAAAGAATTTGTAAGCATTTTCTTGGTCTTTCATTAAAGAATATGTGTTTGCAATACAGATTGTAACTGTTTTGTTTGTTGGGTTTAATTCATAAACTTTCAAATAATGCTCTAAAGCATTTTTGTAATCAAATAATTTGAAATAGATATTACCCAAATCAACGTGAGAAGTTAAGTTGTTAGGGTCTAGTGATAATGCTTTTTCATAGTATGCTTTTGATTCAATAAAATCATCATAATCGTGGTATAACAAAGCGATTGCGTTATAAATTTCAGGATTTAATGAATAGAAATCAATTGCACGATTGTAGTAATGAAGAGCCTTTGAAAAATTCTTCATTTCTGCATAAGTATTACCCAAATTGAAGTAAACAAGATAGTTTTCCGGATCATATTCCATTGCTTTGGTATAGTATTTCAATGCTTTTTTGTATTCTTTGTCAAAGTAATAAATACTACCAAGGTTTAACAATGCTTGAGAATCTTTTGGGTAAATATTCAAAAGACTTTCGTATACAGAGATAACTTTATCAAATTTGTTATCCATTGCGTACAATTTAGCCAAAGTGTGGTAATTATCCGCATTGCTAGGGTCTTGAGCCATTGCCAAGATTGTTGCGTTCAATTCTTGTTGAACTTCTTTTTGTATTTGTTCGTTTTTATCCATTTTATTACTCATATATCTATTTTACTGCATAATTTTATTTTGGCAAAATTTTTGTCAAAATTAGTCATCATATTCTGCGTATTCTTTAGATTCTTCTTTCCATTTTTCTTCGCTTACGCTGAAAGCATGACTCCAGAATTTTTCAATAGCATAAGTTTCACGTTCATCTCTTTGTAAAATATGAACAACAACATCGCCGTAATCAAGTAAATTCCAACGATTTTTTAAATCGTTTTCTTCGCCGTTTGGAAATCTTTGAAATAAAACTTTAACTCTTTCTTTGACATTGCCTGTTAATGCTTTTACTTGAGTTGTTGAATCCGCAGAGCAAATTACAAAATAATCTGCTAATGATGAAACTTGGCTTATGTTTAATACAGATATGTTTTTTGCTAATTTATCGTCTAAAATTCTTGCAACGATACAAGCAAACTTATCTGAGGTCATTGTTTGTTCAGGCATATTAAGACTCCATCATATCAATTCTTTTTTGGTGTCTGCCACCTTCGTATTCGCTTGCTAACCATGTGTCAACAATATCAAAAGCCAATGCTTCACCGGTAATTCTTTCACCTAAGCAAAGAACATTTGAATCATTATGGTTTCTTGAAAGTTTTGCAGTAAGGCTTTCACGTGCCAAAACTGCTCGGATACCTTTTACTTTGTTTGCAACGATAGAAACGCCAACACCTGAACCACAACAAAGAATACCTTTTTCGCTTTCTCCACTTGCAACACTATTTGCAACTGCTTTTGCGTAAATCGGGTAATCGCAAGAGTCTGTAGAATATGTGCCAAAATCTTTTACTTCGTGTCCTTTTTCTTCTAAGTATTTTTTAATTGTATTTTTTAAGTTAAAACCTGCGTGGTCTGAACCTATTGCAATTTTTGTCATTACTTAATCCTCCGTTTTATATTTATTATACAAAATCACTTCTCTCAACGCAAAACTGTTAAATTTTTATTTAAAAAACTTAATAAAAATTTTATTGCAATTTGCCTGTTTATTAGGTAAAATAAACAAACAGAGGTATTAAATGACAACGAGTTTAAATCAATTTATAAAACCTGTTACAACAAAAGTCAATGAAAAATCTAATCTGGAAATTGGCGGTTGCGATTTAGTTGAATTGGCAAACGAATATAAAACGCCATTGTATGTAATTGACGAAGATACTTTGAGAGGAATTTGTAAAGATTATAAAGAGGCTTTTTCAAGTTATGAAAAAGTGAATTTTATGTATGCTTCAAAAGCCTTATGCACAAGTGCAATTACAAAAATTATTGAAAGTGAAGGTTTTGGTTTTGATGTTGTTTCAGGTGGTGAAATTTACACAGTTTTTAAAGCCGGTGTAGACATGAAAAAAGTTCTTTTTAACGGTAATAACAAAACCTTAGAAGAACTGGAACTTGCATTAGATTGTAATGTTGGTCATATTTCTGTTGATAATTTTTTAGAATTGTCAATGTTAGATAAGATTTCAAAAGAAAAAAATAGAACAACAGATATATTTTTAAGAGTTACTCCGGGAATTGAGTGTCATACGCACGAATACATTCAAACAGGTAATTTGGATTCAAAATTTGGGTTTGATTTATCGCAAGTTGATGAAGCGGTAAATTTAATTTTAAATAACTATAAAAATTTGAATTTGAGGGGTCTACATGCTCATATTGGCTCTCAAATTTTCGAAACACAAGTTTATTACGATGAAATTAATATTTTAATAAAAGAACTTGTTCGAATTGAAAAAGAACATGGAATTTTACTTGATGAAATTAATATTGGCGGTGGTTTAGGAGTAAAATATGTTGATAGCGATGTTCCGCCGTCAACTCATACTATTGCAGAGGTTATAATTAACTCTGTTAAAAAAAGTTGTGAAGCGTTAAATATTGATTACCCGACAATTTATTTAGAACCTGGGCGAAGTATAATTTCTCCGGCAGGTGTAACTTTATATACAATTGGAAGTCAAAAGTATGTTCCGAATGTGCATAAAACCTATGTTTCGGTAGACGGTGGAATGGCAGATAATCCTCGCCCAAGTATGTATCAATCAGAGTATGTTGCTCAAATTGCGAATAAACCTGAAGAAAAATGTTTACGAAAAGTAACAATTGCCGGCAGATTTTGTGAATCAGGTGATGTGTTGATTAAAGATATTGATTTGCCTGAATTAAAGGCAGGCGATATACTTTGTGTATTTAATACAGGTGCTTATAACTACTCAATGGCAAGTAATTATAATCGAGTGCAAAAACCTGCAATGGTACTTGTAAATTCAGGACATTCTGCTATTATAATAAAGAGAGAAACTCGTGATGACTTATTGCGTTATGATGTGATTCCAGATAGGCTAAAATAATGTTAAATGAATTAATACAAACTTTTCAAACTCAACTTGGAACAATGCATTTATCAATTAAATTTGGTTGGTTAGACATTGCGGAAATACTTGTTATAGTTGCGTTTTTATATGCTGTTTATCGTAAATTTATTAAAAATACACAAGCGGAAAAGTTAGTTAAAGGTATATTATTTTTAGCATTGATGTGGTTTTTTTCAGAACTTTTAATCAGAATTGATTTAAATATTTTGGGTATGTTTTTAAGAACTACCGTTTTGATGATTGCGTTAAGTTTAATCGTTATTTTTCAACCGGAACTAAGAAGATTTTTGGGATACTTAGGTCAAGGCGGATTTTTTAATGAGTTAATAACAAATAATCACGCAAAAAAAGATTTAGAAGTTGATGTTATAAAAGAGATTATTGAATCAGTAAAATATCTTTCAAAAAACAAAGTAGGGGCGTTGATTGTATTCCAAAATTCAATTGATACTTCTTCATTTTTCGATGTTGGAACAAAAGTTGATGCGTTGGTTTCAACTGAATTGATTTTGACAATATTTCACCCAAATACTCCGTTGCATGATGGTGCAATGGTTATTAAAGATTTTAGAATTCATTCGGCAGGGGTGTTATTGCCGTTAACAGAAGATCCAAAATTAAGTTGGAAATACGGAACAAGACATCGTGCCGCAATTGGTGTTACTGAAGTGAGCGATTGTGCTTGTCTTGTTGTGTCAGAAGAAACGGGTGATGTATCTGTTTGTATGGACGGAACTTTGAAAAAATATGAAGATTTAGCAACTTTAAAAGCCGATTTGGAAAATATTCTTGGCTTGAAGAAAGATGTTGAAATTACAAACCAAAAAACAATTTTTAAAATAGATAATTTAATTACAATAAAGAAAAACGAACACGAGAAATAAAATGGGACTTTTAAAAAAACAAAAACCGGTTATTGAAGTAAAAACAAAAGGACAAATATTTAGAGAATATTTATCTTCCTGTTTTGTAATTGCTTTAGGTGCAATGATTGCGGCTTTTGCCCTTGAATGCTTCTTGTTACCGAACGATATTATTGACGGCGGTGTTATCGGTATTGCAATGATGATAAGTTATATTACAAAATGGAATTTGGGTATTTTGGTTGTCGTAATAAACTTACCATTTATTTATTTGGCTTTACAAAAAATGGGAAAACGGTTTGTTTTCAATGTTTTTTATGGTGTATCCATGTTGGCGATTTTTATCAACATGTTTGCTCATTATAAAGCAACAGAAGCACCTTTGTTGGCAACAGTTTTCGGTGGTGTAATTTTAGGTGTTGGTGTTGGATTGATTTTAAGAAGCGACGGTGCTTTAGACGGTACTGAAATTTTGGCAATTCGACTTGCAAAAAAACTTGGATTTTCTGTTGGTGAAATAATTATGTTCTTCAACATATTTATTTATACTGCGGCAGGATTTTTGTACGGCTGGGACAGTGCGATGTATTCAATTTTGACATATTTTATTGTATACAGAGTTATTGATGTTGTTTTAGAAGGCTTAAACAGTTCAAAATCAGCATTAATTATTTCTCAATACCCTAAAGAAATTGGGAATGCAATCATAAAAGAATTAGATATAAGCGTTACTTACCAAAAAGGTAAAGGCGGTTATTCAGGTCAAGAAAAAACAATTATTTATTGCGTCGTAAATCGTTTAGAAGTATCAAAAATGAAAAAATTAATCAGAGAAATTGATCCGGAGGCATTTTTGGTAATTCAAGATGTTTACGAAGTTGAAGGTGTCAGAGTTAAAAAGAAATAAAACTAGACAATCTTGATAAATTGTTATAATATAAAATTAACAAGGAGAATTAGAATATGGCAGGAAAACATTCAGATACAATTCCAATAGAGGTAAGCATTTTAACTGCGGATCACGACATTAAGGGAACTGTACACGTTTCAAAATATACTAATACAAATCGTGAGTTAACAGATTTATTGAACGATAAAGAACGTCGTTTTCTTGCTGTTACAAATGCAGAAATTTATTCAAGAAATTCTACTCAACCTCCAAGAAGATATAATTTCTTAGAAATTCACATGGACTATGTTTTAATGGTTCACCCATCGGCTCAAGCAGTGTTTAAAGAATCTGCAAAGGCTCAAGAAGATATTGCAAGGTTTAGAGATTTGAGATTAAAATTAAATCAAACAAAACCTTTTAAATAGGATTTATAGAAAATATTGTTAGAATATTATGCCCGATTTGTAAAATCGGGCATTAAATTACAAAGGTAGGGATATGAAAGTTTTAGTTACAGATAAATGTAATGATATGGCACGTGAAATTGTTGCTCAAGTTGCAGATGTTGATGTTCTTCCAACAATGACAGAAGACGAATATGTTGAAAATATTGGCAAGTATGATGCTTTAATTATAAGAAGTGCTTCAAAAATTACAAAAAGAATTATTGATGTTGCTGATAATTTAAAAATTATTGGTAGAGCGGGTGTTGGTGTTGATAATATTGATATTGACGCAGCAACTCAAAAGGGTATTATTGTTGTAAATTCACCTGACGGCAACACAAATGCAGCGGCAGAACATACTGTGGCAATGATGCTTTCTATGGCAAGAAATATCCCAAGTGCTTGTCAATCAACAAAAGAGGGTAAATGGGACAGAGCAAAATATACAGGTGTAGAAGTTTTTGGTAAAACTTTAGGTATTATCGGGCTTGGAAAAATTGGCTCTCATGTAGCAAAAGTTGCACTCGCTTTGGGTATGAAAGTTATTGTTTATGACCCATATACAACAGAAAGTGCTGTTAAATCAATGGGTGGTGAGTATGTTTCTGATTTGAATGATTTTTGGGGTGTTTGTGATTTTATTACAGTTCACGTTCCAAAAACAAAAGAAACTGTTGATTTAATTAATAAAAATACAATTGCAAAAATGAAAGATGGAGTAAGACTTATTAATTGTGCAAGAGGTGGAATTATCAATGAAAACGATTTAAGAGAAGCACTTGATAAAGGTAAAGTTGCAGGGGCTGCAATTGACGTATATTGTGATGAACCTGATATTCAATCTTGTCCGTTGTTCGGTTGTGAAAAAAATATTTTGATGACACCTCACTTAGGAGCAAGTACTTCTGAAGCACAAATCAATGTTGCTTTAGACGTAGCAAACCAAATTAAAGAGGTTCTTTCTGGCGGTTCTGCAACAAGTGCTGTAAATATTCCAAGTTTGAAACCGGCAATTTTAGAACCGGTAAAAGATTATATGTTATTGGCTCAAAATGTTGGTGAATTTGCAGACCAAATGGTAAATGGCAATTTGAAATCAATTGAAATTACTTTTAAGGGTAATCTTGCATCATTAGATGTTTCTCCATTGGAAACTTCTATTTTGAAAGGTATTTTTTCATCTTCAATGCAAGGAGTTAACTTTGTAAATGCCCCAATAATAGCAAAAAACAAAGGTATTGAAGTTTCAACTGTGAAATCTGCAACTTCAGGTGATTATATCGGGTCAATTACTGTAAAATTATCAACGGATAAAGAGCAAGTAAAAGTTTCAGGGGCATTGATTTCAGAAGATGTTAAACGTATTGTAAAAGTAAACAACTTTAATACAAGTATTGAACCTGAAGAACATATGTTACTTGTTCCTCATGAAAACAAGCCTTGTATGATTGCGAAAGTTGCAACTGTAATTGGTGAGGCAGGAATTAATATTAATCATATGAGCGTATCTCCGGAAAGCCAAAAACATCTTTCTATGATGATTATTTCAACAGGCTCTGAGGTTGAAGAAAAAGTTTTAAGTGAAATTAACAAGATTGACGGTATAACTGATGCAAAATACGTTCATTTAGGTAAATAACTTTTTTTTAAAAAAGATATTAAAAGGGCGGACAAATCTTTGATTTGTCCGCCCTTTTTTATGATGGTTTTGTCATTATCTTTTTTTATCTTTATCGTATTCTTGTTTAATTTCTTTTCTTTTAACTTTTTTTGTAGCAGTTCTAGGGAGTGCTTCTTTTGAAATGATAATTGTTGTTGGACGTTTGAAGTTAGAAAGTCTTTTTGAGTATTCTTTTACTTCTTTAATAATTTCTTTTTCTAAGTCAACATCGTTAGGGAAGTCATTTTGCATTTCTTCTGTTGGAACAATTTTTATAACTATATCTTCACTACCGTCTTTTTGTCCACCTTGGCGAACACCACCGAATACGCAAAGTTCAGCGAATTTTGGTGATTTTTCCATAACTGCTTCAACTTCTTCAGGGAATACTTTTTTACCACCTGACAGAACAATCATGTTTTTAATTCTACCTGTAATCCAGATAAATCCGTCGTTGTCAATTCTTGCTATATCACCTGTTCTTAGCCAACCGTCTTCAGTCATAACTTCTGCCGTTAAATCATCACGTTTGAAGTAACCTTTCATAACGTTAGGACCTTTTACTTGTAACTCGCCTGTTTCAGCGTCAATTCTTACATCCATATCCGGCAACGGTCTACCAACAGAACCCAATTTGTTATGTCCTTTAGTGTTTAAAGACACGATAGGGCTTGCTTCAGAAAGACCATAACCTTCATATACCTGAATACCAATTGTATTGAAGAATTTACCGATATTTATATCTAATGGTGCACCACCTGATAAAACACCTTTAAATTTGCCACCTAAACGTTTATGTAATGTTCTGAATAATAATTTTCTTAAAGTGAAAGACGGAATTAATTCTGCAATTCTAAATTTCACGTGGAATAAAAATTTTCTAAACGGGTTATATTTGCTAACACTTGCTTCTAAACTTGTTTTTAGAAGTTTTAAAAATGCCGGAACTACAACCATGAATGTAACTTTTTTCTTTTGAATAACTTCAAATAGGTCGTTTGGTTTTAAACTTTTTGAGTAGTAAAGGTTCGCACCTAAACTCAAGAAAGATAAGAAGCCGACTGTTAATTCAAATAAGTGGTTCATTGGAAGAATTGAAAGTAATCTATCATTTGGTGTAAGAGGGAAACTTTTTACTACGTTATTA
This sequence comes from uncultured Candidatus Melainabacteria bacterium, assembly GCA_934717745.1. GTDB lineage: Bacteria > Cyanobacteriota > Vampirovibrionia > Gastranaerophilales > Gastranaerophilaceae > UBA6984. The sequence continues at coordinate 38,441 of CAKUZB010000012.1, forward strand.
ACTTGAGAGATAATATTTTTGTAAGTAATTTGAACCCCTTTTGGCATACCTGTTGTACCTGATGTGTAGATGATAAGAGCAGTTTTGTTTTGGCTTCTGTGTCTCCATTTTTTTACCGGATAATCAGGAATTGTGTAGATACTTTCGTAATCTCTGTTTGCACCTTTGTCGTCCATCAAGATAACTTGTTCAATTGACGGAATTTGTTCTTTCATTTTTAAACCCATTTCAAAATGAGCACTTGAAACAAGTAAAATTCTTGGCAAACAGTCGTTTAAAATTGAATTTAATTCGTATTGAGTTAATTTAATATCCAAAGGAACTACAGTACCACCTGCAATAATAATAGAGAAGAATGCTGCACTCCATTCAGGTGTTGATTCTGATAAAATTGCAATTTTATCACCTTTTTGAATTCCATTGTGAATTAAATATCCGCCAAGTCTTTTTGCAAGTATATTAATACCTTTGTAAGTCAATTCTGACCAACCTAAGTTTGTACGAATACCTAACGCTGTATTTTCTCCGAATTTTTTTGTTTTTTCTTCAAGGAATAATAGTAAATTATTAATCATATATATTTCCCTTTCCAACTTTTAAAAAGTCTTTTTGCTTCAAAATTTTTGGTATCAATTATTTTAGCCCAAAACATATTATACCCCAAAAAAAATCTAATGCAACTCTTTGAAAATAGTTCTATTAGTTGTAAGTACGGTAATGGTTTTAATAATGAGAGTTGTTATAATTTCAAATATCTAATAAAGAAAGGGGTATTAAATGAAATTTGAAGGTAGTCAAACTGAGAAAAATTTACAAGAGGCTTTTTGCGGAGAATCAAAAGCGAGAAATATGTATACTTTCTATGCTTCAAAAGCGAGAAAAGAGGGTTATGAACATATTGCAAAAATCTTTGAAGATACTGCAAATAATGAAAAAGAACACGCTAAAATTTGGTTTAAATATTTAAATGGTGGTGAAATTCAGGATACTTTAAAAAATCTTGAAACCTCAATAAAAAGTGAACATTATGAGTGGACAGAAATGTATAAAAATTTTGCAAAAATTGCAAATGAAGAAGGTTTTGATGATATTGCGAAGCATTTTGAAATGGTTGCAACCGTTGAAAAATTTCATAATGAAAGATACGATAAAATTATGGACGACTTAAAAGAGGATAATATTTTTAATTCGCCAGAGGCTGTAAAATGGGAGTGTGCAAAATGCGGTTTCCATGTTTTGAGTCAAACTGCACCAAAAGTTTGTCCATTATGTGCTCATCCGCAGTCATTCTTTTTTAAAGACAAAGATTAAAAAACAATTTTATTTCGGTATTTGCAGTTTAATGCTGTGAATACCGATTTTACATTATTTTTTTATAGTGCAACCTGAATCTTCTGAATCAATTTTTCCGTCAAAATCGTTATCGATTCCGTCATAACAAGAGCCTAATGAGTCGTGAGATTCACTGGAAACATTTTTTCTTAACCAAATTTCCGGAATTTTATTCCAAAGGTATAAGAAAAAGTTTTTGTAATATTTTGCCATTCGTGGATTTTCTATTAACAAGACGTTTTCGTCGTTTCGTGAATTACCACTTTTTGACAAGTTCATAGAACCTAAAATGATGTACCTATCATCAATAATGATACTTTTTGAATGCATTTTGCCTGCATAATTTTCTGTTTTGACTTCAATTCCTTGTTCTCTTAGCATACTGTGAGTAGAATGTTTGTTGTTTGCGTTTGTCGCATCAAGAATGATTTTTACATCAACGTTTCTTGCTTTTGCGTCTGCTAGGGCTTGTGAAAGTTTTTTGTGTGTAATTACAAATGTTGGTATGTAAATATAGTTTGTTGCATTGTTCACCAAAGGTATTATAACGGTGTCAATAATACTGTCTTGAGGCGAAAAATAAACTGAAACTAAGGAATTACCAAGTAATATATTTTCTTTATTTTCAAATTTTGTTTTTTTATTGTGGAATTTGTTATTGTACATTTGTTCAAATTCTTTTTCATAAATTTCAGCGATTTCTGGTGATTTTATTTGTACGATTGCATTTGAATTAAATCCTGAAATATCAGTTGTGCTGATGTTTGCAGAGCCTGTTATGACAACTTTTTTATCAAAAATGAAGAATTTATTATGCATAATTGAGCCTTGATATGTTGCTTCTCCGTAATCTGCTTTGCTTTCAACCAAAGTGCGGGCAAGATTAAAGGTATCAGGGTAGAAATTAGAGCCTTGTCCGTTAACGTCATAAACCATGCGGATTGTAACCCCTCTACGTATAGCATTTTGCAATGCAGTTGTTATATCTGGAATGTTTGTGTAACCGTATAGAGCCATATCAATTGTTTTATTGGTGTTATTTATTTGGTCTACAAGAGTGATGCAATAATCAGTCGTACACTTGTTGTCAGGTAAAAAGACTGTTGTTAAGTCGGTTAAAAATAGTTTTATTTGTTCTTGAGAAAATTCAAACTTTTGAGGATTAATTTTCTTTAAAAGTTCTTGTTCTTGTGCGTTTTTGTTGTCTTTAGTGCTATTTTTTATATTATTAATGATATTTTGACAAAATTTGCATTCTTGAGCATCTTTTGGCAATTGATTTTTAGGTAAAATTACAAAATCATGTGCCATTTGTCCGTATTTACAGTTTAAATGATGATATTTATTACTTTTGTTATTATAAATTCTTAATTGATAGGTTTTTGCAAGTTGAATTTGTTTTGCGAAAGCCTTCTTGTTGACAGGTTTTCGGTCTTTTAATGCAAACGGTGAATTTTGTATAATTCGATTATAATTTTTTCCATTGAAGTAAATTATAATTTTTTTGTTATCAAGTTTTTTGAATTTTACACTTTTGTCTTCAAGTAAATTTTGGGCATATTTTTCCGCAAAATATCCGATAGAAAGAGCCGTTTCCTCATCAATATCCATGCTTTCTGCATAATTTTTTTGATAATCGCTAACTTTTGAGGAAAAAGTTTCAACTCCGTCTACTGTAAATTTTTCGTTTACCTCTACTTTGCCGTTCTTATTTAAATCTAGTGCGATTTGCGACGGTGAATAAACTTTAATAACTTTTACAGAATTTTTTGTATAAAGTATGCAAGATACGAAAACGATTAGCATACAAATAATTAAAATAATACTAAACTTTTTCATATTTGTGTTCTACTAATTTTGTGTATGTTGTAAATTCAAATCCAAAATTTTCTATTCTAAATTTCATGTCTTTGTTTCTTGTAATTAAGTATTCATTTTGTTTTTCAGAGTAGTATGGGTGGATTAAACATTCAACAAGAATGTTTTCGTCATTTTTAAACACTCTTAAGCCGTTTTCGACAGTGTTATTATCCATCATTCCTGTGTAACTTACGCCAATGAGATAGTTATTTGTTGTTAGTTCAGGATAATTTTTTAAAGTTTCTCTATTTTTTAATGTAAAACTATTTAACAATGCCACTTTTATTTGGTTTATAGGGTATTTTAAGTTTAAATGTTTATTTAAAATTGGAGTTATGTAAGGTCTTTCAAATTGAGTTCTAATGTACGGAATTTTGTATTCGTGAGCAAGTTTACATGTCAGTTCAAAAATGTTCGGAATTCCGTGAGTATGTACGTGAGAATCAATATGTGCAGGAATAAAATGTGGTAAAATCTTTTCGATTTGTGCTCTAAATTCAATTTCTAACTGGCGGATAAATTCCTTATCAGAAGATTTGAAAAGGATTTGCGACCAACTATTGTTAAAAATTCCGTTTTTATTTACAAGCATAGGAATTTTATCTGGATTTGTTAAGGCTTTACCTTCAATGATGTTTAAATGAACGCCAATACATAGTTCCGGACATTCAGGTATTATTTCATTTACAACCGCATTAAAAGCCTCTCCGTTTGCACAAAGACTTGCAGATTTAAGCACACCACTGTTATAACCGTCAATTACTCCACGGTTAATGTTTTTTGATAAACCTAAATCATCTGCGTTTAATATAAATTTCTTATTACTCATAAATTTTTCTTGCCCTTTGTTATAAAATATTATAATATAAAAACAAGCATAAAACAAAAAGGAAACAAAATGAATAAACCTACTTTAGCAATTACTGTACCTTGTTATAATGAAGAGTTGTGTATTGAAAGCACTGCAAATAAGTTAACAGAGGTTATTACGGATTTGATTGCTAAAGGTAAAATAAACGATGACAGTTTTATTTACTTTGTCGATGATGGCTCAAAGGATAGAACTTGGGAAATTATTTCTAAACAACACGAAAAAAACTCAATAATAAAAGGTGCAAAATTTGTTAGAAATTATGGTAATCAAAAGGCTCATATTGCAGGGTTAATGGGTGCTAGAGAATTGGGCTGTGATTGTGTGGTGTCAATAGATGCAGATTTGCAACAAGACCCTTGGGCAATTGAAAAATTTGTTGATAAATATATGGAAGGCTACGAAATCGTTGCTGGTATTAGAAATAGTCGTGATACAGATACGTTTTTGAAGAAAACGACTGCAATTTGCTTTTATAAAACAATGAATATGTTGGGCGTAAAAATTCCGATGAATCATTCAGATTTTCGCCTTGTAAGTAAAAAAGCATTGGACATATTGGCTGAATATCCGGAAAAACAAATCTTTTTGAGAGGATTTTTTAATGAAATCGGTCTAAAAGAAGCCTTTGTGAATTTTGATGTAAAACCAAGATTAAAAGGTGAATCAAAATTTAATTATATGACTTTATTCGGTTTGGCTTTGAATGGTATAACTTCATTTAGTATTATACCGCTTAGAATTATTGCAGTTCTCGGATTTTTAATGGCTGTATTTGCTTTTGGCTTGGGAATTGAAGTTTGTTATGAAAAATTTGTTCTTGATTCAACTCCAAGCGGTTGGGCAACAATTGTTGTATTGATGTCATTCTTTGGCGGACTTCAATTGTTATGTATGGGTATCATTGGCGAATATTTGGGTCAAGTATATCGAGAAGTTAAAGCAAGACCAAGATATATCGTTGATACGGTTTTGAGATAAAAAATAAAGGTTAAAGATTTTAAGTCGAAGTCGAGATTTTATATCGGCTTCGACTTTTATTCCAATTGTAAAAATATAAAATAAAAAGCGGTCATTTGACCGCTTTAAAAATTTTTACCTAATTAAATTTACTTACTTACCTTTTTTCCCTATATGTTTTACCAAGCATCTGTGCTTGTTCAAAAAAACTTGCCAGTTAATTTAACGGAACAGAAATTGTTCCATTAAATTAGTCCAACAATGCTTCAAGAATTGCTGCATTTTTATTTGCTACTTTTGCGTTGAAGTTGTTGTTTCTGTGAATATATGTTCTCAAGGCTTCACGAATTAATTCTGAGCGTGTGCGGTTTTCGTTACCTGCAACTGCATCTATTTGATCTAAAAATTGTTCCGGCATTGAAATTAAAACTTTAGCCATTGTTAAATATCTCCTATTGTGTAATATACCTCGTAATCATGTTAAGTTTTTTTTGAGAAAAAAATTGCCTTTTTTATAAAGTCTGTGTTTACAAAACTTTACATTAAAATTCCGCACGAGATTTTTTAACTTGTTCCATTAATTCAACAAATTCTTTTTCGTCTAAAGTTTCCATTTCAAGAAGTTTGTGAGAGATTGTATCAAGCATATCTCTGTTGTCTTCAAGTAATGTTTTTGCAAGTTCATATTGTTCTTTAACAATTCTTTGAACTTCATTGTCAATTTCTGCTGCAACTTCTTCCGAATAATTTCTTTGGTGTCCGAAATCACGTCCCATAAACACGTGGTCTTCGCTCTTACCGTAAGCAAGGTTGCCTAATTTTTCACTCATACCGTATTTTGTAACCATTGCACGAGCCATTTGAGAAACTTTTTCAAGGTCATTAGAAGCACCGGTTGTAATAAATTCTTTACCGTAAATAATTTCTTCTGCAACTCTACCGCCAAGAGTCATAGCAATTTTATCTAATAACTGAACTTTTTTCATTGTTAAGTGGTCTTTTTCAGGAAGCACCATTGTAACACCAAGAGCCATACCACGAGGGATAATTGACACTTTGTGTAATGGGTCGCAGTTTTTAAGAAGTTTTGCAAGTAAAGCATGTCCAACTTCGTGATAAGCAGTATTTTCTTTTTCTTCGTCTGAAATAATACGGCTTTTCTTTTCAGGGCCTGCCATGACTTTATCTATTGCTTCTTCTAAATCGTCCATATAAATTCTTGTTTTATTATGACGAGCAGCAAGTAATGCGGCTTCGTTTAAAAGGTTTTGTAAATCTGCACCGGTAAATCCAGGAGTTCTTTTTGCTAAAGTTTTTAAATCAACTTCCTCTGCAAGAGGTTTGTTTTTAGCGTGAACTCTAAGGATTTGTTCTCTACCTAAGATGTCAGGTCTGTTGATTACGATTTGTCTGTCAAATCTACCTGGTCTTAAAAGAGCGTTGTCTAAAATATCAGGTCTGTTAGTTGCTGCAATAACAATGATGTTCATTGTTTCATCAAAACCGTCCATTTCAACAAGTAATTGGTTAAGAGTTTGTTCTCTTTCGTCGTGTCCGCCACCAAGACCTGCACCACGTTGACGACCTACTGCATCAATTTCATCGATGAAAATAATGCAAGGTTGATGTTTTTTTGCTTGTTCAAATAAATCACGAACACGGCTTGCACCAACACCGACAAACATTTCAACGAAGTCAGAACCGGAAATTGAAAAGAATGGAACACCTGCTTCTCCTGCAACTGCTTTAGCCATCAGTGTTTTACCGGTTCCGGGAGGTCCTACAAGCAGAACACCCTTTGGAATTTTTGCACCTAATTTGATATATTTTTCACCATTTTTAAGGAAATCAACAATTTCTTCAAGTTCTTTCTTTTCTTCGTCAATTCCGGCAACATCGTTGAAAAGAACTTTTACTTTGCTATCTAAAAGCATTTTTGCTCTGCTTTTGCCAAATGACATTGCTTGAGAACCGCCTGCTGAAAGTCCTTTAGCCATAAGGATTAAGAAGATTATTACAAATATTGGTAGAGCAAGTGAACCGATTAAATTCATTAATTTAGAAGATTCACTTGGTTTGCTAACTGAGATTTCAACATTTGCTTCTTCAAGTTTTTTTATAAGACTTGCATCGTTTGGAGTTAGAACTTTGTATTGTAGAACAGGAGTAGATTGATTCATGCTGTATAGCATTGGAAGTTCTTTTCCTGATTTTTTTACTTGTTTTTCGGGTTGTTTTTTAGGTATTGCGATTAAGAAAGTTTTGTCCATTTCAACAGATTTAATTTCATCATTCGCAAGTTTTTGTAGGAAGTTTGTGTAAGTAAGTTCTTCTGTTGTTGTAACAGGACCTGAGAATAGCATAGACACAAATGCCAAAACCATTATGCCTAAAATTATGTACATTCCTAATGATTGACTTTTATTCATTTATTTTACCTTTCGTATATATAAATAATCAATAATTATAATATACCATAAATAATATAAGGCAAGGTATGATACGAGTATAAAAACTAATTAATATAAATTTATAAAAGTTGTTTCAACACTTGTACAAAATTTGAAAATAGTGCATAATAAATAATACATACTGGAGTAACTGTGAACCAATTTTTCAATAAGAAAATTTTATCTTTCACTCTTGCTGAAATGATGGTCGTATTGGCTGTTTTCAGTGTAATTTCTGCTGCGACAATGCCGGTTATAACTGCAAGACAAAAAATGGAAGGGACTGCTTCAACTTCAGGTGGTATTGAAGGTGATGTAGATGACCCTTGGACTCAGTTTGAAACCTTTAAGGGTTTGGCTTATCATAATGCAAGTCAACCGGATACTTCTGCGGTTATGGTTGGTGATGAAGTTACAGACTCATCTGTAAGTTTGGGACGACCAAGTTTAATTGTTGTGGATAAATACGGTACCGGTAGCGGTAATGATGATGCGAGCCAAATAGGACTTTTTAAAGATGTTTCCGGCGTACCATATTATGGTGGCAGAATTATGATGGGCAATAGTAGTATATCTGTCGGCAGTGTTGCTATTGGTGCAAATGCCTTATCTTATAACGGAAATATTTCAGCCAGAACTTATAATACTGCAATCGGTTCAAATGCAATGAATGATAATGAATCAAATACTCAAAAAATTGCAAGTGTTGCAATTGGAGGTAGCACATTATTTGGTTGTGGCAGTGCATATTCAGTTGCAATAGGTAATCAAGCAGGCAATAAAACTACTTCTGAAAGTTCTGTAATGATAGGTAATCATGCAACTTATAGTTCATCAGGAACTGGTAGTGCAAAATATTCTGTTGCGATTGGTGATGGGGCATTAATGTCGAAAAATACTTCTGTATCAACGGAATATTCAACTGCAATAGGTGTATACGCCGGTGGTGGAGGTATTTCTAAAAAAGGTACTTTTATCGGATATTATGCAGGTGTAAACACTTCGGATAAAAATTCTATTGTTGCTATTGGGACAAATTCAATGTCTGCTATTAACAATGGTCAAGACGGTGTTGGTATCGGCTATTATTCCGGTTACAATGGTATGGGTAATTCAATTTCTATCGGAAGATATGCCGGTGCTGGGGCTGATAACGGGGGTGGAACTCCTATGTCTTCTGTTTACATAGGTTATTTTGCCGGGTATCATCAAGGTGAATCAGAAAATGCTGTCATGATTGGTAGACATACAGGTGATGCTTATCAAATTTCTTCATTGGATGATTATTCAAAAGGCCCTGTTTTTATAGGTTCTGGTGCTGGTTATAGGCATTATGCTAATGCTGGTATAGATAATAATGTTGCTCCCGCAGTAATTGTCGGTACAAATGCGGGTTCGGACGAAAATTTTGGTGATGCCGCATATTCTATTTATATGGGACTGTATAGCGGTTATTGTACACAAGCACGTGATGCAGTATGTCTTGGCCCTTATGCTTGTTCAGGTTACACAAATGATAGCGGAACTGGCAGTTTTGTTGGTATTGCAGGAAAGCATGGCTCTTGGTCAGATATGTATTTGGTTAAAACTGAAAAAATGAGTGTTATTGGTGATCTTCCGTCGGCATTAAGAACTGCATCTTTAAACATAGGTAATGATTTGATGTTAATATCACCTTTATACGGTAATCAAACTGTAACTTCAAGTATACCTTCTTCAATTATTTTGTTTGGACAAGTTTTTAGTTCAAAAAATACAATGACGGTTTTTTCTGATAAAAGACTAAAAGAAAATATTAGACCTGCAAAATACGGTTTGAATGAAGTAAGAAAAATTAACGTATACAATTATAACTGGAAAGACGATGATACAAAAACACCTCAAGTTGGTGTAATTGCTCAAGAAGTTCAAAAAATTATTCCGGAAAGTGTTCATGTGGATAAAGACAAAAAATTTGGCGGATATTTAACCGTTGATAATTCTTGGTTTTTATACCCTATGGTGAATGCAATAAAAGATTTAGATAAACAAGTTTTAACTATAAAAAAGAAACTTGTTGCTTACACAAAAGAATATGTTTCTTTGGTACAACGAGTGAATAAATTGGAAAAAGAAGTTAAAGTTTTGGAAAAAGAAAACAAAACTTTGACACATAACGTAAAAGTTGCTTACACAAAAGTCAAAAAGGCAGAAAAAAGATAACGGAGAATAGATGAAAAAATTATCTAAAAATTTCATAGCATTCACCTTGTCGGAAATGATGATTGTATTACTAATTATCAGCGTAATTTCTGCTGCGACTTTGCCTGCAATTACTTCTCGTAATGAATCAAAAGCAGGTCAAATTTCGGCATCTTCAGGTGGTACAGTAAATGTATATTCAAACTGGATGTATGATACAACTTATACCAGAGGATATTATTACAAAAAAGATAGTGATTATAAATTTTTGATAGGTTCTCCAAGTTATCTTTTTAATGATTCTTCTTGGAATACCTCAACAGGCTTTAATAATAATCGTAATAACAATGGTAGAGCCGCATTAGAAATAGTTAGGTCCCCAAATAGAGGAAGCAGAATAAAAAATCGCTCTGATATTATTTTGTATAATAAATACAAATTAAATGTTGGCAGAATTTCTATGGACGACTACAACTCTGTTGCTATAGGTGAAAATGCCGGATATTCTGCACAATCTGATGATATTGAAAATGCTTTAATTGTTGGGTATCGTGCAGGTGCTAACTTTAAATCAATTAATACTATAATTGGTGCTTATGCAGGATACAATGGTGGCTTGATTAATAGCAAGAACATTGTTGTTGGTTCTCATATTAAACAACACGATAATATGAATTCAAGTGTTGTTATTGGTTCTTATGCATCTGCGGATTGTTATAAAAATAATAATAGTTATTCAAGTTTGTATAACTATATCGGTATTGGTGCTTATGCCGGACATGGTAACCCATCTAACAATATGTATGGCGTAAATGTTGGTTATTATTCTGGTGCAAGAGGCTTAAATAAGGTTAATAATGTAAGTCATTCTCATATTAACATAGGTGCTTATGCGGGATATGACTCATCTCCAACCGGTTATATGCCCGGACTTAATAATACTGACCCAAGAATTAACTACCATTCAAGTGTTATCAGTATTGGAAATTGGGCAGGCTCAGAACAATATGAAGCAAAAAATGTAAGCAACAAACCTAGTGGCGACGGTTTTGGTGCTGTTAATATTGGTTACTACGCAGGAAATGGTTCTGTAAGAGGTGGCAATATTAATATTGGTAAGTTCTCAGATTGCAATAACCTTGGGCAATTTAATACGTCTGGAGATTTTAAAATTAATATTGGTGAATATGCCGGTCAAAATGCAAGAAGTTTATCTGAAAAAGTTGTAAATATTGGTCGTTTTGCAGGTCGAAACAGTACATCTCCATATTCTACAAACATTGGTGTTTATGCCGGTGGTAATTCTAATCAAAGAAGAAATATTAATATAGGTGCTTATGCCGGTTTTGCAAATCAATCAACCGATTCAATATTTATTGGACATTATGCAGGTGCGTATGTTAAAGGTAAAGAAAATATTGTAATTTCGTCGCTTATTTCACCTCAAACAGTATCAACTTCGTTTAACGGTGATAGAAATGTCTTTATTGGTTGTTTGAAAGATTTATCTAAAGTAAATCATACTTTTTCTGACAGATTCTGTATTGGTGGTCAAATGCCAAAAGATGTTATTCGATATAATTCAAGTGTAGCGTGGTCTACATCAGGTGCATCAAGTGCTTACAAATACCAAATGCTATTTGTTCCGGGAGGTATAAAGGCATCTTCTTCTGTTGGTTTTCCTTATACATCAATTGTGCTTTATGCGAAATATGTTGCTTCGCCAAACTCTACAATGTATGCCTTTTCTGACAAACGCTTAAAAGAAAATATTAAACCTACTAAATACGGTATAGACAAATTAAGAAATATTATGGTTTATCAATACAATATGATTGGAAAACCTGAACCTTGTATAGGTGTTATTGCTCAACAATTGATGAAATTCTATCCGTATGCGGTTAAAAAAGCACCGGAATTAGTTAAAAAAGGCGGATACCTTTCTGTTGATTCAGATTGGATTATATATTCTCTTGCACAATCAATAAAAGATGTTGATAAAGTTGCAACAGAATTAAGTGATGATTTAACTTGGAAAATTAAAAACTTGATTAATTTAACTCAAAGAGTAAATAATATTGAGGTTAAACTTGATAAAATTGCAAAATCTAATCAAGAAACTAAAAAACAACTAAAAGAAATGGAAAGTATAACAAAAAAATGGAGTAGCAAGTAATCGTTATGAAAAAAATTAAACAAAAAAATTGCATAGCCTTTACCTTAATGGAAATGACACTTGTTTTACTTATTACAAGTATCATCGCTGCTGCGTCTACTCCTATTGTAACTTCTGCTGTGTCAGATTATGCTGACCAAAATTATAAGGCTACAGGTGTTGAAGCACAAAATGTTCCGTGGCGTGTTTCATCTGGTTATGATGGCGGGGGTATTTATAACCTTAAACAATTGACAACTTCTCCAATTGGTATGAACGTAAAATTTGGTTCAAACGTATCTGATTATGGGTATCCAACACTTGCGATTGAAACTTTAGGACAATATAACCTTTTTAATGCTCCGCAAATTGCGTTGATAAATGCTAGTAATACAGGTTACTCTATTATTGGCATGGATGAGTTTGAAAATGTTGCAATGGTTAATGGTGCAGACTCTTTTAAAGCAAGTAAAATAGGTAGTTTTACTACTGCATATACCGGTGAAAAAAGTGTATACTTAGGTGCAGATATTCAAAAAACACCTCCGTATTCTACTGTTGGTTCTGGAAGCGATGCTACTAATGTTTCTGGCGATGATATGTATTTTGACAACTCTGTTTTTGTCGGACAAAATATTAATTCTCGTAAAACAGAAAACGGTATTTATATGGGCTATGATATTTCTCGTGGTGTAAACGAAAGAAATATAATTGCAATTGGTAATAACCTAGGTTCAGAGGAAGTTTACGGCTCTACTCATCAAGGTAATATTCAAATTGGTAATTACGGTAACCAGGTAAAAATTGCAAATTGTATTGCAATCGGTAACTATGCCGCTAAAGATAGTGGTTTTAAACACGATATCGCAATAGGTCATTTTGCTGGCATGCATTCTGCCTATTATACTAGTATTATAATTGATCAAGGTGATTCTGCAAATATTTCCATAGGGCAATATGCCGGTGCTAATAGAATTAAAGGTTCAGGATTTGCAGGTTATGGTTCTATTAATACGATAAGCCTTGGTGCTTACGCCGGTTATTTTGATGGAATATCTAACTTTAGAGCAACATCTAATATAAATATTGGAGATTTTGCCGGACATTTTCAAAAAAATGTTGATGAAATCGATTCAAATTATCAAAATATTAATATCGGTTATTATGCTGCGGTAAGACCATTTCCAATTAATCCGGATAGAACTTTGACTAATAATAATATCGTTCTTGGTTATTATGCGGGTTATTATGCTCCTTATAGTAACAGAAATGTTATTATCGGACCTTATGTTGGTAATCAGGTAGGCACTACAGATTCAATTATAATTGGTAGTGGTTATAAAGAACGAACAGATGACCAAACAGGATATGCTTTAGGTAGAAATCTCGGTACGCTTGAGCAAGGTTCTTACGGTGCTTTAATTTTAGGTACCGGTGCGGGTGCTAATAGTAGTTCTACTTACGGTAATGTCAATATCGGGTATTACGCAGGGCATGGAGAACATAATTTATATGGATATGGTAATGTCGCTATTGGTCCGTTTACTTGTCAAGGTGTTTCAGGTCAAAACAAGTGGTGTCTTGGCTGGGGACACAAAGTTACAAGGAATTCAATATCTCTTACGGATAATCACATTATTTGGAATCCGGAATCAAATATTCCTCAAATGTTTATAGGTTATGCAAATAATAATAACTCTATTTCATCAGATTGGAATCAAACTTCGATTACTCTTTATGCCTCAGATGTATTTAGGCCGTCAAGTACAATATTCAATACTTTGCGTTGGTCAGATAAAAGACTTAAAACAAATATCTCTAAAGTTGTTGGCTCTTTAGATAAAATTAGGCAAGTGAATATATATGATTATACTCTTAAAAAAGATGAATATCACACACCAAGAATCGGTGTTTTGGCTCAAGAGTTCAAAAAAATATTCCCAACAGAAGTTAAAATTGAACCAAACAGCAAAAAATACGCAGTTGGTGTAGATTCGCTTATCTATACAATGCTTGATGCGATGAAAGATTTGGATATAAATATTCAAAATCTACAAAAATCTTTTGATGCTTATGTTAACGACTTTATGGGCTTGAAATCAAAAGTTGCTAAATTAGAAGCACAGTCTAAAAAACTTCAGAATGAAAATGCTGAAATGAAATCCAGACTTGCTAAAATTAATTCAAAATTGAAATAGTTTAGCATTTCTAAAGAAAGTTTTTGTTTTTTATAATAGGGGCGGTTTGCAAAAGCAAACCGCCCCTATAAATTAATCTTTTCATTTAAAAAGAATAATTTTTGCCACTTAATTTTATCAAAAATAAAATAGCAAAAATTCTATTGTTTTTTATTTTTTTAAAATACCCCACTTGACAGGCAAAGTAAGAATTACAATGTGTTAGGGCGATTGTTTTTTTAATTGTAAAATTTTGTAACAATTTTTTTAGTGTGATTTTTACTATTTAATTGACTATGATTTTTGATGTAGTACCATAGAATAGCATGCTTTTTGATTATCAAATATACATTTTGTAAAGAAATATTAAAAAGATTAAAACGTACGTACACAATAGAATATAAAAGAATGAGGTTATTTTAATGTCGACTAAATTTGCAAAAAGGGTAACTCCAATGGGTATTCCAGCAACTAATTTGGATTATTTACCTGATTTAATTGAAGTGCAAAAAAAATCTTTTGAATGGTTTTTAAAAGAAGGTTTGAAGGAAGAATTACTTGCTTTTTCACCTATTAAAGACTATACAGGCAGATTAGAGTTACACTTCTTACCAAACTATACTTTCGATAATGCTAAATACACTATCGAAGAAGCAAGAATTCACGATGCAACTTACGCAAAACAATTGCGTGTTATGGTAAGACTTGTAAATCGTGATTCCGGTGAAATTAAAGAACAAGAAGTTTATATCGGTGATATTCCGACTATGACTGACAAAGGTACTTTCATTGTTAACGGTGCAGAACGTGTTATCGTTTCTCAAATTGTTCGTTCTCCGGGTGTTTACTATAAAAGAGAAATTTCTCCAACAGGTAAACGTTTATACAACGCTACAATTATTCCAAATCGTGGTGCTTGGATTAAAATTGAAACAGATTCTAACGATTTAATCTATGTTAAAATCGATAAAAACAGAAAAATCTTAGCAACTACATTGTTAAAAGCAATGGGCTTATCTGTTGCTGAAATGGAAGCATCTTTTACTCACTTTGAATTCTTAAAGAAAACTTTAGAAAAAGATACAGCAGAAACAACAGATGATGCTTTAATTGATGTATACAAAAAATTAAGACCTGGCGATCCGGCATCAGCACAAGGTGGACGTCAAATTATCGAAGCACGTTTCTTTGATGAAAAGAAATATGACATCGGTCGTGTTGGTCGTTATAAAATGAACAAAAAATTGAACTTGAATATTCCTGCTTCTCAAAGAACATTGACTATTCAAGATATTGTTGCATCTATTGAATACTTAATCAACTTAACTTATGATGAAGGTTCTGTAGATGATATTGACCACTTAGGAAACAGACGTGTTCGTTCAGTAGGTGAATTGTTACAAAACCAATTCAGAGTTGGTTTAAGTCGTATTGAACGTATTGTTAAAGAAAGAATGACACTACAAGATAGTGAAACTCTTACTCCATTGAATTTATTGAACACTAAACCTTTAGTTGCTTCTTTAAAAGAATTCTTTGGTAGTTCTCAATTATCTCAATTTATGGACCAAATCAATCCATTGGCTGAATTAACTCACAAAAGACGTATTTCAGCATTAGGACCTGGTGGTTTGCAAAGAGAACGTGCAGGTTTTGCGGTTCGTGATATTCACCCTTCACACTATGGACGTATTTGTCCGATTGAAACTCCTGAAGGTCCGAACGCAGGTTTGATTGGTTCTTTAGCAACTCACGCTAAAATTAATAATTACGGTTTCATCGAATCTCCATTCTTTGTTGTAAAAGACGGTGTGGTTACAGATGAAGTAGTTTATATGACAGCAGATGAAGACGAAAACTTACACTGTGCTCCGGCAGACGTACAATTGAACGAAGACGGTACATTTAAAGAAGCAAATGTTCCTGTTCGTTACAAATCAGAATTTGTAATGTGTGAATCTTCAAAAGTTGACTACGTAGGTGTTTGCCCAATTCAAATTATTTCAGTTGCGACATCGGTAATTCCATTTATCGAACACGATGACGCCAACCGTGCATTGATGGGTTCAAACATGCAACGTCAATCAGTTCCTCTTTTAATTACTGAAAGACCAAGAGTTGCAACTGGTATGGAAGCCAGAGCAGCGAAAGATTCAGGTATGTTAATTATTTCTGAATACGACGGTGTTGTTGAAAGAGTTGTTGGTGAAGAAATTACAATTAGAGATACTCAAGGTATCCCTCATGTATATCAATTAATGAAATATGTAAGAAGTAACCAAGACACTTGTATTAACCAAAAACCTATTGTAAAAGAAGGAGATAAGGTTAAAGCGGGTGATGTAATTGCTGACGGTGCTTCAACATGTGGTGGTGAACTTTCATTAGGTAAAAATGTTTTAATCGCATATATGCCTTGGGAAGGATATAACTTCGAAGATGCTATCTTGTTATCAGAAAGATGCGTTCATGATGATATTTTTACTTCAGTTCACATTGAAAAATTAGAAATTGATGCAAGACAAACAAAATTAGGACCGGAAGAAATTACTCGTGAAATTCCGAATGTTTCAGAAGAATCTTTAAGACATTTAGATGAACGTGGTATTGTTCGTATCGGTGCTAGAGTATATGCAGATGACATCCTTGTTGGTAAAGTTACTCCAAAAGGTGAATCTGAACATCCACCTGAAGAAAAATTGTTAAGAGCAATCTTCGCTGAAAAAGCACGTGATGTAAAAGACAACTCATTAAGAGTTCCTCATGGTGAAGGTGGTAGAGTACTTGACGTTAAAGTATTTGACAGAGAAAAAGGTGATGAATTACCACCTGGTGCAAATACTGTAATCAGAGTTTACATCGCTCAAAAACGTAAAGTTTCTGTAGGTGATAAACTTTCAGGTCGTCATGGTAACAAAGGTATTGTATCTAGAATTCTTGCAAAAGAAGATATGCCATTCTTACCGGACGGTACTCCTGTAGATGTTGTATTGAACCCACTAGGTGTTCCTTCTCGTATGAACGTAGGTCAAACTTATGAACACTTATTAGGTTTAGCATCATACTTAACAAAAGAATATTATGCAGCACCTTCATTTGACGAACGTTTCGGCAAAAACATGTCTGAAAAAGTTACAAAAGAAGAATTATTGCGTGGTATCAAAGAAACAGGTTGCGATTGGGTTGGCGAAGACGGTAAAGTTCGCTTAATCGACGGTCGTACAGGTGAACCATTTGATGAACCTGTTGCAGTAGGTTTAACTTACTTCTTGAAACTTGTTCACTTAGTAGATGATAAAATTCACGCACGTTCAACAGGTCCTTACTCATTAGTAACTCAACAACCATTGGGTGGTAAAGCACAATTCGGTGGTCAAAGATTTGGTGAGATGGAAGTTTGGGCTCTTGAAGCATACGG
>CAKUZB010000013.1 GCA_934717745.1 uncultured Candidatus Melainabacteria bacterium
TTACCAAACTTGAATTCATCAACCGGTGAAAAAGAAAAAGTTGCTAAAGTTAAAAAGATTTATCAAAACCTTGAAGATGCAATTGGTCGTGCTCAAGCGGTTTATGGGCCTGTAAACGAATGGTTTCTTAATGATTCTACAGCAACCGCTCAAGCAACACGTTTTGGTGATAGAGTAACTGAATTTATGAAAGTATCTAAAAATTGTAGAGTTACAACAAATCAAAAATGTTTTTCTAATACTGAAGAACTTCCAATAAATGGTAATGACGGTTCTTATAAAGGATTTGATGCTAGTAATATTGCATATAAATTCCAATTGGCAGACGGCACATCTATGGCATTTTATAAATCTTCTACTGATATGTTTGATCTATTATTTAATATAGATGGACCAAAAGGTAAAAATGTATATGGTGTTGACATTTTTTCTTTGTGGTTTGATATACCGAGTAATGAAGTTCAATTGGGAGATTCTGGTCAAGCACCTTTTATTCCTCATCTTTTTTCTTCAAATACAGGGCAAACGGGTGCTAATTGGGTAATCAATTATGACAATATGGATTATCTAAAAGCAGGTACTGACGGTAAATGTAAAAACAGTAATGTAACTCTTAATGTTACTGCAAATCCACCTGTAACAAGTTGTAAATAGGTGGTGTAGGTTGGGTGAAACCCAACAATTAAAATGATTTATTTTTTTGACGAAAATTTTCGCAACATCTCTTTGAGGTTTTTGTCTATTCATTCTTTTTCTTTGTTGCGATGCAAAGAAAAAGAACGAACCAAGAAAAAGAAACACGCAAATCAAAAACAGTCCATAAATTCAACCAAAAGTCGGCAAACTCGCTTTGCTCAGACAATGCCGACTTTGATGTCGTTTCATTAACGGACTGTAAATGTAATTATTTTTGAAAATTTATTTTGCATTTTTGTAGGTTAGGTGAAACCCAACGGCATTAACTTATTTTTTCAAATTTTATTCTATTATGGCGGTTGTTCCAAGAAGTTCTTGTTTTGTTTTGCCAAACGTAGTCTTTAATTCCGTCTGCAATTGCTTTTGCATATCCTTGTCTAAAGTTATCGCTCATTAATAATTCGTTATCATAAGGGTTGATTACATAAGCAGTTTCAACCAAAACACTTACGGCAGAAGTGTTTCTTACAACAGCAAAACTTGCCTGTCTTACACCCTCAATATTTACATTCATTGAGCGGGCAACAGAGTTCAGAATGCTATCAGATAATGGCTTTGCTTCATCATAGTAATAGTAAATGCTTGAACCTCTGTGTTTTTGTGGGTTTTTACTATCAGGTAGCGAGTTTGCGTGAATACTTACAAAAATCTGTGCATTTTTTTCGTTTGTATATTTAACACGATCGTTCAAAGACATATATTTGTCTGTATATCTTGTCATATATACATTTGCACCTAATTTTTTTAATTCTTTTTCTAAGTATTTTGAAATTGATAAATTAAAATCTTTTTCATAATTTCTGCAACAACTTATTGCACCTAATTCTTTTCCTCCGTGTCCCGCATCAACAACTATTTTTACGTCTTTAAGCGGTTGTTTGCGTGAAGTTTTAGGTTCTTTTTTTATGCTCAAAACAAGTGTGCTACCTTTGTATTTCAAGTCATAGCCCATTAATCTTTGGTTTAATGTGATTTTGAAAACAGCGGTGTTATCGTCGTTCGCCCCTACATTAAAGATTTTTAAGGTCATAATATCACCCTCTGTAATAGAGTAAGGTGTTTTTTTAGACATAGCAAATTCGTAAATGTACTCGTCGACTGTTTCACGACTTCTGTAATCAAATAAAAATGCTCTATGGTATGGCGTAGGTTTTACTTTTACGTCAGATTTTGCAACCCAAGCGAATTGATTAGAGGCAAGTTCTATTTTGTACATGTCGCCTAATTCTCCAATTGCATTCAAATCCATACCTTTTTGAAAGTGTGAAATTCGGTTAATCCCGCTTTGTACCGCAGTCGAGCGGATTGGTGCACCATTTCTTGCAATCTCTACTGTCAATGGCATTGCAAAAGGTTTATAACTTGCTTGTCTATAACATTTGCAAGGAATTGGTCGCTCAATAATATAAGTTTTCACTTCTCCGTCAGATAAAAGTGTAAATTCATTTCGACCTGTTTTAAGTTGAACTTGTTTGGCAAATGCACCGGTTCGGTGAATGTCTATCGGTTCGTCATTTATAAATAATTTGTTGCCATATTTTACTGCACCAACGAAAAATGTTGTCGGAGAATTTATTTTAGCATATGTTGATGTAGGATAGACAACATCAAGTGCTAATGCTGAACTTTGGAGTAAAAATGAAACAAAAATTATGTATAAAATTTTCTTCATGTTATGATTATAGAAAATTTTTCGGGAAAGGAAATCCACTATGCAACCGACTTTGATTTTTGATATGGACGGAGTAATTGTAGATACAAGGCAGTCATACTGTAAACTGTTAGTTGATTGTTTTCATCATTTTTCAGGTGAGGAAATTACCTATGAAAACGACGTTATTCCTATAAAAAGACTTGGCGGATACAATAATGATTGGGATATTTTAGATTTACTTTTTAAACAATACGGTCATAATGTAGACTACAAGGACATTATGAAATATTATGCAGATAATTATTGTAACGAAAATTTTGAAGGTTATATTAACATTGAAGAACCAATTATAAACAAAACTTATGTTGCAGATTTGGCAGAACATTATAATTTGACTATATTTACAGGTCGTTACGAGCATGAAGCAAGACATACCTTGAAAAGATTTGGAATAATTGACTACTTCTCAAAAATTGTTGGATTTGAATCTGTTGGTCAAGGATTTCAAAAACCAAATCCAAAAGGTGTGAACATAATTAAATCAGGAGTTACAAGCGATAGAATTTACTATATGGGCGATACTGTAGATGATATGATGGCTGCAAATGCAGGTGGAGTTCTTGGAATAGGCTGTTTGCCACCTCAAGATAAGTCGGAAACCCTTAAAAACAGACTAAAGTCAGAAGGTGCTTATGCAGTTTTAAATTCAACAGTTGAATTAAAAGATTTTTTGAAAAAAGATTTAGAAACTCTTGCATTAAAAAATTGATATAGTACAATTATTACACAGTAAGTCGGAAGTTATGGCGTTGGTATGCCATGCTTTACGCAACCAGAAAGGAAGTACAAAATGCCAAAAATGAAAACACACAAATCCGGTGCAAAACGTTACAAAGTAACCGGCACTGGTAAAATTACTCGCAGAAAAGCAGGAATTGGCCACTTATTAGCAAACAAATCTTCAAGCAGAAAGAGAAAATTGTTTAAAACAACTGAAATCGCTGCTTCACAAGTAGATTTAGTTTCAAAAGAGTTACCATACAAAAAGTATTCAAGATAGGAGTGGACAATGAGAGTAAAACGCGGTAATGTATGTCGTAACAGACATAAAAAAATATTAAAATTAGCAAAAGGTTTCAAAGGTGCAAGAAGCAGAATATTTAAAGTTGCTAATTGTGCCGTAATGAAAGCATTAAAATATGCTTACAGAGACAGAAGAGCAACTAAACGCAACATGAGAAGATTGTGGATTATCAGAATTAACGCTGCTGTTAGAGAAAATGGCATGAGTTATTCTAGATTTATCAATGCTTGCAAAAAAGCAAACATTCTTGTTAACAGAAAAATGTTGGCTGACTTGGCTGTAAATGATAAAGAAGCATTCCAAGTTGTTCTTGAAACTGCTAAATCTGCTTTATAATTTACATAAAGCAAAAGATATTTTTAAAGGCGATTTTGATAAAATCAAAATCGCCTTTTTTAAATAAATCATTTTAAAAATTTAAAAAATTAAATAAACCTAAATTTTAAAATCATCATTACCCAGCATATTTTGTTCTTGAGGGTAATTTTGTTTAAGAGGGTCGTAATTACTGCTTGATTCTGCACGTAATTTTTCCATATAAATTTGACCGTTTTTAACAAGTTGTTGATGTTGATTTAATGTATTTTCAAGACTTGCTAAAACTTGTTCGGCATATGCTTCAGCACCTTCTTTTGTTCTTAAAGCATCATCGTGTGCTTGGTTTCTAAAGTTTTCAGCATCTTCAAGTGCTTTTCTTTTAATTTCTTCGCATTCAGCAATAACTTGTTCTTTGATTAATTCTGCTTCGCTTTGAACTTTTCTTAAAAGTTCTGATTCGCTTAATAATCTTGCGGCTTCAGTGTTTGCGTCGTTGATGATTTTGTTTGCTCTTTGTTCTGCATCAATTTGAAGTTCTTCTTTTCGACGTAAAAGTCTGCGTGCTTCTTGAACTTCTTTTGGTAATGCCCCGTAAATACTGTCAATAACTTGTTCCATTTCTTTTAATTTAACGGCAACAAGGTAGTTTGGAAGAATTGAAAAACTTTTTTCCAAAATTATTTCTAATCTTTTCAATAAATCATATATTTCGTTTTTTTGAACGCTCATTTTTATTAAAAAACCTTTCGTGCTAGTGTAATAATTTTATTGTACAACAGTCTGAATTTAATTGTCAAACCATGATTTAGACATTTTTAAATTTTTCTTTTAAGTATTTGTTAACCACTTCCGGAACGAATTTTGAAACATCTCCGCCAAAACTTATTACTTCTTTTACTGAACTTGAAGAAATAAAGTTGTATTTTGGTCGGGTTGTTAAGAAAATTGTTTTAATATCTTTGTCTAACGCACTGTTTGTTTGTGATAATTGCATTTCAAATTCAAAGTCAGAAACCGCACGCAATCCACGTATTAAAACTTTGGCATCTTTTTTTCTTGCGTATTCAACGGTTAAACCTTCAAAACTATCAACTTCAACATTGTCAAAATCTTTTACTGTTTTTTTAATTAGTTCAACTCTTTCCGCTACAGATAAAAGCCCGTCTTTTTTTTCGGAATTATATGCAACTGCGATAATAACTTTGTCAAAAATTGCACTGCTTGTTTTTAATACGTCTAAATGTCCGTTTGTAATTGGGTCAAAACTTCCAGGGTATATTGCTGTTTTCATATTTCGTACCTTTAAATCTTATAAAATTCTTTTTTTATTATACGTCAAACATGAAATATTAATATTTTGTTTATTTTTTTAAGATTTTACGAAAAAGGTATTAATATAGTATGTGTTAAAGGATAAATAATATATTAAAAATAAAAAAAGGAAGGCAAAAAATGGCAAAAACAATTGGTATCGACTTGGGTACAACAAACTCAGTTGTTGCAGTTATGGAAGGTGGTAAACCAACCGTAATCGCTAACGCAGAAGGTACAAGAACAACTCCGTCAATCGTTGGATTTTCAAAGACAGGTGAAAGATTGGTTGGTCAATTAGCAAAACGTCAAGCAATTCTTAACCCTGATAAAACAATTGCTTCAATCAAAAGACACATGGGCGAAGATTACAAGAAAAACATTGATGGCAAAGATTACACTCCTCAAGAAATTTCAGCAATGATTTTGAGAAAATTAGCAGAAGATGCTTCAAACTATTTAGGTGAAAAAGTTACATCGGCTGTAATTACAGTTCCTGCATATTTTAATGACGCACAACGTCAAGCAACAAAAGATGCCGGTAAAATTGCGGGCTTAGATGTACTTCGTATCGTAAACGAACCGACAGCCGCTGCTTTGGCTTATGGTTTGGAAAAAGATAAACCTGAAAAAGTTTTAGTATTCGACTTAGGTGGTGGTACATTCGATGTTTCTATTTTGGAAATTGGTGATGGCGTTCACGAAGTTTTATCAACATCAGGTGATACTCACTTAGGTGGTGATGATTTTGATGAAAAAGTTATGAACTGGATTTGTGATGAATTCAAAAAAACTGAAGGTATTGATTTACGTTCTGATAAACAAGCAATGCAACGTATTAAAGAAGCAGCAGAAAAAGCAAAATGCGAATTATCTTCTGTAGTTGAAACAACAATTAACTTACCGTTTATTACGGCAGATGCTAACGGTCCAAAACACTTAGATATGCAATTAACTCGTGCAAAATTCGAAGAACTTTGCCACGATTTATTAGAAAGATGTAAAAAACCGGTTGAACAAGCAATTCACGATGCAGGTATTTCAAAATCTGATATTAACGAAGTTGTATTAGTTGGTGGTTCAAGCCGTATTCCTGCTGTTCAACAGTTGGTTAAAGATTATACAGGTAAAGAACCTAACCAATCAGTTAACCCTGATGAAGTAGTTGCAGTTGGTGCAGCAGTTCAAGCAGGTGTACTTGCAGGTGAAGTTAAAGATATTGTTTTATTAGATGTAACTCCATTGACTTTAGGTATTGAAACTTTAGGTGGTGTTATGACTGCTTTAGTTCCTCGTAACACAACAATTCCGGTTTCAAAATCTCAAGTATTCTCAACAGCAGAAAATAACCAAACAGCAGTAGATATTCAAGTTCTACAAGGTGAAAGACCAATGGCAAAGGATAACAAATCTTTAGGTATGTTTAGACTTGAAGGTATCGCTCCTGCAATGCGTGGTGTTCCTCAAATTGAAGTTACTTTTGATATTGATGCTAACGGTATTGTAAACGTTTCTGCAAAAGATAAAGCAACTAACAAAGAACAAAAAATTACAATTACAAACTCATCTAACCTTTCTGATGATGATATTGATAAAATGGTTAAAGAAGCAGAAGCAAATGCTGCTGAAGATAAAATGAAAAAAGAAGAAGCAGAAATTAAAAATAATGCAAACTCTTTAATATCTTCTGCGGAAAGAATTGTAAAAGACTTTGAAGGTAAAATCGACAAGGCTGACGAAGATAAATTGAATGAACAAAAAGAATCTTTGAAAAAAGCATTAGATGAAAATAAATCTGCTGATGAAATTAAAAAATTGTCAGAAGAATTACAACAAACAATGTTCGCAATTTCTCAAAAGGCATACGAAGCAGTTCAAAAAGATGAATCTGCAAATGCAGGCTCAAGCGAATCAGCAAGTTCTTCATCAGATAGTTCAAGCAACAATGACGATGATGTAATTGACGCAGAATACACTAAAGAATAATTAAATTCTGAATAAAAAAGGCGATTTTGATTTTATCAAAATCGCCTTTTTTTTATATTACTCATCTACTCTTGATTATGCAACAATATTTAATTTATTTTGTGTTGCTTCTTTTTCTTTTAATTTTAAATATCTTTCGCATTGTTTGGTTTTATCGTAACCCAATAAAATGCCTAGAATAAAGTCTTTTTCCGGAGTAAGTTTACCAAGAGGAGTATCTCCGAAAGTTTTTACAACATCAACGCAAGGTTTGTCGCCTAAAAAAACGTTCAAATTTTTTCCACCGGGAGCCGGTTGCAAGTGATAATTCAAATTATCACGTTTTAAACGTTGTTCAATTGCGTCTTTATCTTCCATTTGCATTGTTTGTAATACAAGTGGACGAATGCCATGTTTATATCCGTAAATTTGTTCGTTTAGAACTGCAAATTTATTATTTTTATATTCCGCTGTTGTGATTGGGGTAACAGATACCATTTTCCTACTCCTATAATAATTATTTCTGCTCATACAAAAATTGTAATGAAATTTTTTGCTACTTAAAAAAACATTTTTTTACATTTGT
This sequence comes from uncultured Candidatus Melainabacteria bacterium, assembly GCA_934717745.1. GTDB lineage: Bacteria > Cyanobacteriota > Vampirovibrionia > Gastranaerophilales > Gastranaerophilaceae > UBA6984. The sequence goes on from CAKUZB010000013.1 coordinate 7,615, forward strand.
TAAAAAATAATAAAAACTCGTAAACTTTTGTCTACGAGTTTTTAAATTTTAAATGTTTCGCTCTTACGAGTTTCGTAACAAAGTTGCTTCACTCTACCGAAAATCCGCTTTTTGGGATTATTCGGGTCGCATAGCCTTTGATTTCGTTTTTAATTTGCTGTCGCAAATTAGCACTTCATCAGGCTATATGCTCTTACGAGTTTCGCAACAAAGTTGCTTCACTCTACCGAAAATCCGCTAATACGTTCCGTCGATTTTTTCCATAAGTTCATCAGAAATATCGAAGTTAGAATATACATTTTGAACGTCGTCGTGTTCTTCTATTTTTGTTAACAATCTCATTACGGCAGTTGCAGTTGCTTCATCTGTAACTTCAATTGTATTTTCCGGAATTCTTGTAAATTCTGCTGTTGTATGTTCAAATCCTGCTGTTTCAAGACCTTCTGAAATAGTTTGTAAATCCGCAACTGCTGTTAAAATTTTGTATTCTTCGTCATCATCATCAAGAATATCTTCTGCACCTAAGTTAATTGCTTCTTCTACTAATTTGTCATAATCAACGGTTTTTGGGAATGTAATCATTCCATATTGTTTGAACATCCAACCTACACAACCGGTTTCACCCAAGTTTCCATTGAATTTTGTAAAGTAACTTCTAATATCACCTGCTGTTCTGTTTCTATTATCTGTCATTGCTTCGATTACAATAGCAACACCACCTGCACCGTATCCTTCGTATGTTAATTCTTCGTAGTTTTCTGCTTGACCTGCACCACAACCTTTGTCGATTGCACGTTTGATGTTATCGTTTGGAAGTCCTGCTGCTTTTGCTTTTTCAACGGCAGTTCTTAGTCTGAAGTTTGCTTTTAAATCACCGCCACCAAGTCTTGATGCTACGATAATTTCCCTTGAAAATTTTTGGAAAACCACTGCTCTTTGTGAGTCAACTTTTGCTTTTTTATGTTTTGTTGTTGCCCATTTTGAATGTCCGCTCATATATTTTGTCCTTTTTATTTTACTTACAACATTATTATATCAAAAATAATGTTATGTACAAATTTGCATTAACAATATTTTATGAGATAAATATTATATGACTAAAAATATTGTAGAAACTCAATATATTCATTTTGATAAAAAAATTCAACTGGATTGTGGCAAAACCTTAGATAATATTCAAGTTGCCTATGAAACTTACGGCAAATTGAATGAAACAGGCGACAATGCAATCTTAATTATGCATGCTTTAACTGGTGATGCTCATGCTGCCTGCTATCATGAGGGTGATAAAAAAGCCGGCTGGTGGGACGATATGATTGGTGAGGATAAAGCATTTGACACAAATAAATATTTTGTTGTGTGTTCAAATATGCTTGGAGGTTGCAAAGGTACAACAGGGCCAAATTCGATTAATCCTGCAACTGGTAAAGAATGGGGACTTGATTTTCCCATAATTACAATTGCGGATTCAGTGAAAGTTCAAAAACTTTTAGTTGACGAACTTGGAATTAAAAAAATGGTTGTCGCCGGTGGTTCAATGGGTGGAATGCAAGCCTTAGAATGGAGTATTTCATATCCGGAATATGTTAAACAAACGATTATTATTGCTTGTTCTCCTCGTTTGTCGGCTCAAAATATTGCCTTTAACGCAGTTGGACGAAACGCAATTTTATCAGACCCTAATTTTAATAATGGCAATTATTATGGCAAAGAACACCCTGAAAAAGGGCTTGCAATTGCAAGAATGATTGGGCATATAACCTATTTATCCGAAGATGCTATGCACAATAAATTTGCAAGAAAATTACAAAACAAAGAAAAACCTGATTTCGATTTTAATATTGAATTTCAAGTTGAAAGTTATCTTGAACATCAAGGACAAGTTTTTGTTGATAGATTTGATGCAAATAGTTACTTATATATTACTCGTGCGTGCGATTATTTTGATATTGCTCAAGAATACGGCTCTCTTGAAAAGGCTTTTGAAAAAACAAATTCTCAATTTTTAATAATATCTTTTTCTTCTGATTGGTTATTTTCTCCGGCTCAATCTAAAGAAATGGTTAATGCGTTAATGAAAACAGGTAAAGATGTATCGTTTTTAGAGATAAAATCTCCTGCGGGTCATGATGCCTTTTTACTTGAAGCAGAGGCACAAACAAAGGTTATAAAAAGTTTCCTTTTATAAATTTGTTGTAAACTTTTGTAAATAATATAGTTCTTTAGGGTTAGAAAAAATTGCTCTGTGGTATTAAAAAAGTATACATAACAAATAATGTTTTATGTAATCGTTGTCCACTTGATTGTTATGCAGGAAGCATAACAGTACACTACACGGATTTGTAGTGTATCAATTACGAAAGGAGATCGCTTATGGCAATTACTGTAAACACAAACATTCCTTCACTTACTGCTCAAAAATCATTGAACAGTGCAACAAGCAAAATGAACCAAGCCATGGAACGTATGACAACAGGTTTGAAAATCAACTCATCAAAAGATGATGCTGCCGGTTTAGCCGTTGCAAACAAATTGGATTATCAGGTTAGTTCATTGAAAGTTGCTCAAGACAATGCTCAAATGGGTTCTTCAATGTTAGATACAATGGAAGGTGTTATGACTACTATCAACGACAATTTAGTTCGTATCAGAGATTTGACTGAACAAGCAGCAAACGGAACTTATGGTTCAGATGCAATGGCTGCAATTAAAACAGAGGTAAATGCAAGATTAGCGGAAATTGATCGTGTTGCAAAATCAACTGAATTTAATGGTAAAAAATTGCTAGATGGTTCTACTACTGAAGTAAATCTTCAAGTTGGTCTTGATAAAACAGATAACTCTGTAATTAAACTTGATGACAAAATTTTCCAAGATTCAACAAGAGATGGTTTAGGTATTAATGCTGATGTTGCTTGGAAGTCTGATACTGAAGCAAGAAATTACTTAGAAACAATTGACAAGGCTATTGAAAAAATTACTAATGCAAAAACTGCAATCGGTGGTAAACAAGCCGCTATTTCATCAGCAATGGAATCAGCAAATGTTATGGCTACAAACTTAACTTCTGCTAGTTCGTTGATTAAAGATGCTGATATCGCTGAAGAATCTTCAAATTATATTAAACAACAAATTCTTCAACAAACATCAGCAAGTTTGTTGGCAACAGCAAACCAAGCACCATCTATCGCATTGAATTTAGTATAAGGTGTATAGATATACTAAAAGGCTCAGAATTTTTAATTCTGAGCCTTTTTTTAATATTTTTATTTTGAAATAAAAACTATTTTTCGTCTAAAGCAGCAACACCCGGTAATACTTTACCTTCGATAAATTCTAATGAAGCACCACCACCTGTTGATACGTGAGTGAAGTCTTCTGCTTTACAGAATTTTTTAGCGGCAGAAACTGAGTCGCCACCACCAATTACAGAAATTGCACCATTTTTTGTTGCTTCTACGATTGCTTTAAGGATTGCTTTTGTTCCTTCTGCAAATGCAGGGTTTTCAAATGCACCTACCGGACCATTCATAAGAATTGTTTTTGAATTTTTAATAACTTCTTCAAATGCTTTTTGTGAATTTGGACCTGCATCAACACCTTCAAATCCGTCTGGAATTTCTTTGATTGCTACAACTTTGTTTGTGCCGTTTCCTGAAAAATCGTTTGTTACTAAAACATCTGTTGCCATTACTAGGTTAACACCTTTTTCTTGTGCTTTCTTTTCGATTGCTTTTGCAACTTCTAATTGGTCGTCTTCACAAATTGAATCACCGATTTTACCGCCGTTTGCTTTTACAAATGTATAAGCCATACCGCCACCGATAATCATATTATCAACTTTGTCTAATAAGTTTTCTAAAACACCGATTTTTGAAGAAACTTTAGCACCGCCAACAACTGCTGTGAATGGTCTTGTTGGGTTATCTAAGGCTTGTGATAAGCATCTGATTTCTTTTTCCATTAATAAACCTGAAACTGCCGGTTTAAGGATTTTTGCTAATTTTGCTGTTGAAGTATGATTTCTGTGTGCAGCACCGAATGCGTCGTTTACGTAGAAATCACCTAATTTTGCAAGTTCTTCAGCAAATGTCATATCATCATCTTTTGCTTCTTCTGCTTTGTAATAACGAATGTTTTCTAACAATGCTACGTGTCCGTCTTGTAAATCTGCTAATTCTTTATCAGCACCTTCGCCAACAGGTGATTTAACAAATTTAACTTCTTGACCTAAAACTTTTGACATATATTTTGCAACCGGTTCTAGTGATAAATCTTCAAGTTTTTGACCTTCTTTTAATTTTTGTGGTCTACCTAAGTGTGCCATTAAAATGATTTTTGCACCTTTTTCTTGTAAGAATTTTACTGTTGGTAAAATTGCTTGAATTCTTGTGTCATCTGTTACGTTTTTGTCTGCGTCTAATGGAACGTTAACGTCAACTCTGACCAATGCTCTTTTGCCTTGAACATCACCTAAATCTTTAACTGATTTTTTCATTTTTTATCTCCTTTTATGTGTAAAAAATTGTATTTTCTCTACATTTCTATTTTAATCGACACAAAAATTTTAGTAAAGTATTAATTTTTTTTCATATTATTAATATATTATTGAAAATTTTTAATTGTTTAAAGTACAATAGTTATTAATAGTATTCATAGAAACATGGGTGAAAAAGATTATGGATGATTTATTAACAGGTTATAATTTCTATTCCAGCGGTAGAGATATGGAAATGATTACTAAAATCGTTGACACATTAAAAGAAATTTTGGAATACGATAAAAAACAACCACAACCTTTGTTTTTGCGTACTACAGACAACTTTATAATGAACATTGCAAGAAAAGTTGTTGAAGAAAAGAAAAAAACTTTCTTGATTGCGATAACAGGTGAAAGTGCTTCCGGCAAAACTGTTTTTGTTGATAATACAACAAAAGCATGTGTTAAAGGTTCTAAAGACGGGATTTATACTGTAATTCGCCAAGATGATTATTATAAAGATACTTCAAAAGAATTAAAAGAAGCAGGAAGTTACGAAGAATTATTTAAAACGGGTTTTAGTTTTGATACTCCTGATGCAATTAATTTACCTCTTATGAGAGAACATTTACTTGCATTAAAAAATGGTAAAAAAGTTCGCTCTCCAAAATACAATTTTGTAACTTGCGAATCTACTCCTGACGGAGATGAAAAAAATCCTGCAAAAATTATTTTAACAGAAGGTTTATACGTTTTACACGAAACCGTAAGAGATATTATGGACGTTAAAGTTTACGTATTTACTCCATTAGAGGTTTTAAAAGACAGATGGTATAAACGTGCTGCATCTCGTGGTAAAACAGGAGAAGCCGCTGATTTACAATTCAAAGATGTAAACAAAACTGCTCAACAATATATTAGACCGACTTATCCAATTGCTGATGTAATTATTAACGGTCTTGTATCTCAAGAATATATCGTTGAGATTACAGATAAAATTTTCAAATCTATTAAAGAATTATTTTAATTTTTAATTAAATTTCTTAAAATCATTTAATCTAACGATTTGAATTTTGCAAAAATATAATTATACTAGGACTATGAAGAAGTTATTTTTAGTATTATTTTTTGTCTTAATAGTTTTTGGCATAAATGTTAATGCCATTGAACTTAACGATGAAAGAAATCTTAAACTTCGTGGTTATGACGGAATTGAATTGCCAACAGGTACGTTAATTCAAGTTATTAATTTGAGAGAATTTTCGACAAAATACTGTGATGAAACAACAAAAGTTTCATTTACTTCAACAAATGACACATTTATGCAAGATATGAAATTAATTCCAAAGGGAACGATTTTTCATGGATTTATTGAAAAGATGAATGAGCCAATTGTTGGAACAAATGCTTCTATGGTTGTGAAAATTAATAAAATGGTCTTGCCTGACGGTTTTGAAATTCCAATGAGAGGCTACATTTATACAAATAATGGTAATTTAATCGGTGGTGAATTAACAGAACCTGCGGTTTGGCATAAGCAACCTCATTTTCAACAAGGTTTTGGAATTGGTACAATAAAGTATGTTCCCGGTCCGGAACGTAAAATGGGCGAACATCTTACTGTCGCAGCGGGTGCAGACCTTTTAATTGTTTTATCTGCTCCGGCATGGATTACACATACCTTAACAAATTGACACGATAAAAAAAAATAAATACAATATCATTGGTATACTTTTATAAGGAAAATGTATCAATGAAAAAACAAATTAGTTTAGCCTTAATTTCAGCATTTTTATTTACAAATGCATCTTTTGCGGCATCAAATTTTAATTATGATTCACAAAGTCAAACATATACAGGTCAACCATTGAAAGGTTATTTAGTTAGTGTTCCTGCGGGTTCAACAGTTCCTGTTGTTACGACAAGAGAACTTGCTTCAAATTCATTAACTCAAGGTCAAATGGTTCAAATGGCTTTAGGTTCTGACTTTTACTATAATAACCAATTAATTGCTTCTGCCGGAAGTCTTGTAACAGGTACAGTTACAGTTGCTAAAAAAGCAAAACATGGTGCAATAAATGGTCAATTAAAAATTACGTTCACACAAATTACAACACCACAAGGTGTTCAAATTCCAATCAATGGTGTTATCAGAACAAATGACGGTTCTGGTTTGCTTGTTGGTGGAACAAAAATGGACGTAACAAAAGAATATGCTAAAGATATGGCTGTAGGTTCTGCTGCCGGTGCTGTAACAGGTTTAGTGTTCGGTGCTTTGGCGGGAGGAAGTGTTGGTCAAGGTGCTGCTTTAGGAACAGCAGTAGGTGCAGGTGGTGGCTTGATTAAAGCGGGTACTGTAAAAGGTAACGATGTAATTATCCCTGCAAATTCATCAGTGGATTTACTTTTAACTCAACCAATTACCGTTCAACCGTCGTCTTTTAGTTATGAAGATTAGAAAAATGGGGAATAATTTTATTTTATATTAAGTCTAAAACTATAAAATAAATAGTGAAAAATAGTGGGATTAAAATGTCAATTCTAGGAAACATCAACAAAATAATTGAAGAAGACGAAAACAACGGAGCATATACAACTCCGGCGGTTATTCGTGATGAAAAAAATTATATTTCATTTAAGAAAGCATTGTTGTTATCAACAATTTTACACCCTGCTGTAGTTTTCTTAGTTTGGTTTATAGCAATTGTTTTAATGCTTTTAGGTATTAATTTATTTGTTGTTGATAAACCAAAACCAAAAATGAATGATATTGAATTTGTATTGGTAGATCGTGAAGCGATGCCAATTAACAAAAAAACTCCATATAGAGCAGATATTAATTCTCGTGGTGGCGGAAAAAATGACCCAAAACGAAAAGTTTCAATGCCATCACCAAAACCTGCAAAAACTCAAAAGCCAAAAGCGTCATCAGTTGCTTCAAAATCACCGGTTAAAAAGCCTGTAGTTAAAACTCCTGCACCTCAAAAAGCAGTTTCAAAACCGGCACCGGCTAAAAAAGCATCTCCGCAACCGGCTAAAAAGACAACTGCTCCAAAACCGGCACCACCGAGTGTAAAACCGTCGCCAAAACCGACTGCTGCACCACGTGTTACATCTCAACCAAAAACATCATTTAATGTTCCAGTACCACCAAGTGCTTCAAAAGGTAGTTTATCGACAGGACCTGTAGGTGGTTCAGGTACAGCAAGCAGACATGCCGGCGGAAGTTATTCTCCAACACCATCTCTAGCACCAACTTATAAAGGTACAGGTTCAGGAACAAGTACAGGTTCTCGTGGAACTTCTGCAAGCAGAGGTGGTACCGGAAATTACGGTAACCCAAGCGGTGGTGGTGGAAGACCTGGAATTGACGCTGTTGCTGCTCCAGATTTCGGACCTTACATGAGAGATTTACAACGTCGTATTAAAATGAACTGGGATCCTCCAAAAGGTAACGAAAGTAAACGTGTAGTTTTGTTATTCAAGATTGCAAGAGATGGTAGATTGTTATCTTGCTCTGTTTACAAATCTTCAGGTTTGCAATCAGCAGATAGAGCCGCAATCAACGCAGTTCACGCAACTGCACCATTTAGACCATTACCTGCGAACTTCAAAGGTGCAAGTGTTGATATTCAATTCACATTTGATTACAACGTATTTGGCGGAAGTTACAGATAAAAAGAAAAGATAAAAGTTAGTTAGTACAATATATATAAAGGACAAAAACATGGAATTACTTATTCATTCAATTCAATTAGACTGGCCGGTTTTAACTCCGATTTTGATTTGTTCAATTTTGGTTGTAACCGTTGCTATTAACAGATACTCTTTTTACAATCAAAACAAAAGAGATGTTGTTCAATTTATTCCAAAATTACAAAAAGAACTTGCTAAAAACAACTTGTCAGGTGCTCAAAACTTGTCAATTCAATTAGGCGGTGTAATTGGTGAAGTTACAGAAGAAGCGGTTAGAATTTTCTCTGAACAAAAATCAGGCTTCTCTCGTTCATTTGATATTGCTTCAACTTTAGCAACAAGAAAGTTAGAAAATCATTTAACAGTACTTGGTACAATTGGCGGTGTTTGCCCATTCTTAGGTTTGTTCGGTACAGTTGTTAGAATTCTTTATACTTTCCAAGATTTGGCAACTCAAGGTAATCAATCGGCTGCCGTTGCAATGGGTATCGGTTCTGCATTGATTGCTACTGCTTTCGGTCTTGGTGTTGCGATTGTTGCAGTTATTTTCTATAACTACTTCCAATCAGTTGTGAAACATTACGAAGATGATTTCAACTTAATCAAATTATTATTCTTGAGTTTTGTTGATTCTAACGAAGAAGTAGAAACTCAATCATCTTCTAATATTGCTTTATAAGGATTAATTTAAAATGGCAATGAAAACTAATAAGGGTAAAGAGGCTCTTTTTACAGAAATTAATATCACTCCGTTAACGGATATTTTCTTGGTACTTCTAATCATCATGATGGTTGTAGCACCTACTTTCCAGTCAATGGATAATGATATTAATATCCCTGAAATTAACAGTGGAGTTTCTATTGAACAGAAAAATTGTACTGTTTCTGTTACAAAAGAGGGTTTACTTTACGTTAACGGTAAACAAATTTCTGTAGATTCTTTGGCGTCTGAATTAGGTGCTATTGTTAATACTTTAGAAAAGAAAGAAGTTGTAGTAAAAGCCGATGAAAGTGCTAAAAATTCTATAGTTTTAAAAATTATGGACGCTGCACAAGAGGCTGGTTATGAAAAACTTGTTGTTGCCGGTGAACCTTTAAGTAAAAAAGAACAAAATGAATTAAAAAATAATAATATGACAAATAATACTGTGGAACAAGAAGAATCTGTAGTTATGCCAAGAGCAAAAATGGATTCTGATAGAGAATCGGTTTCTCGTATTCCACGTGATGAAGAATGGGTTGATTAATATGGCAGGTAATAAACGAGATACTTTTAACGAAATTAATATTACACCGTTAACAGATATTTTTCTTGTGTTATTGATTATAATGATGGTAATTGCACCGTTGTTGGATAATCAAGGGCTTAATTTGACAGTTCCTGAAATTGTTAAACAAGAAAATCTGAAGAAAGACACTAAATTGTTGAATGTTCTTGTAACAGACGATGATAAGTATTTTATTGACGAACAAGAGGTTTCTTTAGAAGAACTTCCGGAAGTCTTGAAAAAAGGTGCGGTTGATAAACCTGACGGCTTATTAATTCAATCTCAACCTGATTCAACTCATGGTGCTGTTGTTAGACTTATGGATAACGCAAGAAATTCGGGAATTTTAAATATTTCTGTTGTTGAAGGATAATTAATTTTAAATGTTTTAAATAATAAAAATCGGGCGGTTACAAAGTAACCGCCCGATTTGTCTTTTATTTTATTTTGTATTTTTAGAGTGATATTTAACTGCTTTTTCAATTGCTCGATTTACAGATAATGTTATGTCTTCTCTGCTAATGCTTTCTGAAAGTCCGCTGAATAATTGTTCTCTGGCAATTTTTGTGTTATTAAATACAACAATTACGTGAATATTATCTCCTTTTAACCTTGCAATCATATTTTCAAGTGCAAAAGTTGCTGAAATATCCATTGATGTAATTTTTTGACAATCTACAATGATTGTTTCTTTTGTCAAAAGTGCTTCACTTCTTGCAAGAACAGTTGATGCCGAACCGAAAAAGAACATTCCGTCGATGTGAAGAATACCTAAGTATAATTTACAATCACCGTCAAGATAAGGAATTTCGTGGTCGTAAGTGTCGATTTTCAGATTTTTTGATGAGCGGATTGCAAATAATAAGGCAGAAAGTACAATTCCAACTCCAACAGCAAAGATTAAGTCATCTAAAACTGTTAAAACAAAAACGGTTGTCATAACAAGAATGTCTGCTTTTTGAGAATGTACTAATACTTTTAAATATTTGTAGTCAATAATATCAATTCCGACTTTAATAAGAATTGCCGCAAGTACTGCAAGTGGGATTTGTGAAGCAAAAGGTGCTAAAAATAGTACTACGCAGATTAAAAAGATTGAATGTACAACTCCTGATAATCTTCCTGTTGCACCACTATTAATATTAATAAGAGTTCTCATAGTTGCACCTGCACCTGCAAGACCGCCAAACATACCTGCAATAGTGTTGCCGATGCCTTGTCCAATAAGTTCTCTATTCGAGTCGTGTTTTGTATTTGTTAAAGAATCTACAACCAAAGATGTCAATAAAGAGTCAATAGAACCAAGTACTGCAAGAGTTAGAGCCAAAGGTACTATTGCTTGAAAATCGTGGAATGAAATTATTCCCAATTCAAAATTAGGTAATCCTAAAGGAATTTCTCCGATTGTTTTTACATCAAAATGAAAAACTATTGCCACAACGGTTGCAATTATAAGTGCTAAAAGTGAAGTTGGGCAATATTTTGCTATTTTTTTAGGAGTTAAAAAGATGATTCCTAAAACAATTAAACTTAAAATTATTGCTGAAAAACTTACTTCGGGAAGATGTTTTGCAACGTAAAATAATTGTTCAATAGGAGTTCCATTTGCTTGTAAACCTAAAAATGGTGCGATTTGAAGTGAGATAATAATAACCCCAATACCGCTCAAAAATCCTGAAATTACAGGATATGGTACAAAGTGAATAAATTTTGCTACTCCGGTAAAAGATAAGCAAATTTGAAATAAACCTGCCAAAAATATTGCAGTAAAAATAACTTTTGGATTATTAGGATAAGTTAAAACTAAAGATGCGATGACGACTGTCATCGGTCCGGTTGGACCTGAAATTTGTGTGGCTGTTCCACCAAAAATAGCCGCAAAAAATCCGACTATAATTGCACCCCAAAGCCCTGATGCTGCACCTAATCCACTGGCTACCCCAAAGGCTAAGGCTAAAGGTAATGCGATAACACCAGCAGTGATGCCACCAAAAAGATTACCTTTTAAATTTGTAAACATAGTTGTCTTAGTCATTGTAACCTCTTTCTTTCAATGTTAAAATTATATTTATAATTATAGTAGATATTTGCATGAAAGGATATAATATTTATGAATGATATTCAAACAAAAGAATTACAGCGTTTGATGGAGGGTAATGACCGCTTTGTAAAAGGAGAATGCTCATGTCATACCCGTAATCTTGATACTCTAAAACGTTTTATGACTCATCAAGAGCCTAAAACGATTATTTTAAGTTGCTCTGACTCTCGTGTAATTCCTGAAGTTATTTTTGATTGCGGAATTGGAGAACTTTTTGTTGTTAGAACCGCAGGTGCAACAATCGGTTTGACTTTTGATATTCTAGAAAGTCTTGAATTTGGGGTTTCAAAATTGAAAGCACCTTTATTAATTATGTTAGGTCATGATGATTGTGGTGTTACAAAATATGCAAAAGATTATTATACTGAAAATAAAGAATCTTATACATCAATTATGAGTAATTTATGCCCTATTATTGAAGAACAAGGACATTTGCATTACGACGAAATTACAAAAGAACATACTCAAACTCTTAAAAAATTGTTGATTGAACGTTCTATGATTATTAATGAGGCTGTGAAAAGTGGTCAGTTAGAAATCGTAAGTGCTCACTTCCATTTTGATACCGGAAAAATTTCTTTGCTCTAAAAAATTTTTTGTGTTATTTATATTAATGTACACAACGAAATAGAAAAGATGGAATTATGGATATTAAAAAATTACGCAATATTGCGATTATTGCTCACGTAGACCACGGCAAAACATCAATGGTAGATTGTATGTTGAAGCAGAGTGGTGTTTTTAGGGATAATCAAGAAGTTCAAACTTGTGTTTTGGATTCAAATGATTTAGAAAGAGAGCGTGGTATTACAATTCTTTCCAAAAATATTTCGGTAGATTATAAAGATTATCATATCAATGTTGTTGACACCCCTGGCCACGCAGATTTTGGCGGAGAGGTTGAACGTGTATTAGGTATGGTTGACGGTGCTTTGTTGATTGTTGACGCAGCAGAAGGCCCAATGCCTCAAACAAGATTTGTATTATCAAAGGCTTTGGAATTAGGTTTGAGAATTATTGTTGTTATCAATAAAATTGATAAACCGGCAGCAGAACCTGATTTAGCACTAGATAAAGTATTTGATTTATTTACAGAATTAACTGACAATGAAGATTTAATTGATTTTCCAGTGATTTACGCAAGTACATTGCAGGGATTTGCAAAAAAAGAATTGGAAGATGAAAGCGATAATATCGCTCCATTAATGGATTGTATTATTGAAAACATCAAATGCCCAGAGGGTGATGTTGATGCAAATCTTCAATTCCATGTTACAACACTTGATTATAATGATTATGTTGGACGTATTGCAATTGGTAGAATTAAAAACGGTCATTTAAAATCTCAGGAAACTTTATCTTTGATTAAAGCAGACGGCTCTGTTCAAAGATGTAAAGTTACAAAATTATTTGGTTTTAGAGATTTAGGTCGTGTTGAAATTCAAGAAGCATCAGCAGGTGATATTGTTGGTATTGCAGGATTTCCTGAGGTTCAAATTGGTGAAACCATTTCATCACTGGATAATCCTCAAGCATTACCTTTAATTCATATTGATGAACCAACTTTACAAATGAATTTTTCAGTTAATGACAGCCCTTATGCCGGTACTGAAGGTAAATTTGTAACTTCTCGTCAATTAAGAAAAAGATTGTATGATGAACTTGAAAAGAACGTAAGTTTGAGAGTTGAAGATACTGAAAATACAGATAAATGGGTTGTTTCAGGTCGTGGTGAATTGCATTTAAGTATTCTGATTGAAACTATGCGTCGTGAAGGATACGAATTTCAAGTTTCAAAACCGGAAGTAATTTACAAAACTATTGACGGTGTTCAAATGGAACCTTATGAAAACTTGTTCTTAGATGTTCCGGATGAATGTACAGGTACTTGTATTGAACGTTTGGCCGGTAGAAAAGCACAAATGTTAGATATGCAATCTACAGGTGTTCGTTCAAAATTAGAATTTGTAATTCCTGCCAGAGGTTTAATCGGATTTAAAGGTGAATTTATTCGTTTGACTCGTGGTGAAGGTATTATGTACCATACATTCAACAAGTACGATACTTTAGCAGGTGATATTCCAAAACAAAGAATGGGTTCTTTAATTGCTTGGGAACAAGGTGAAGCAGTTCCTTATGCATTAGACCAATTTTCTGACAGAGGTACTTTCTTTATCACTCCAAAAACTAAAGTTTACAAAGGAATGATTGTTGGTGAAGGTAACAGAGCACAAGACGTTGCTGTAAATGTATGTAAGACTAAAAAATTAACTAACATGCGTACTTCAACTGCTGATGCTATGGTTGTTTTAAAAGCACCTAAATTGTTATCTTTAGAAGAAGCACTTGATTATATTGCTGATGATGAATTAGCAGAAATTACACCTGAAAGCATAAGATTAAGAAAAGCAGATTTGACTAGAACTAGATTTAACTAGGAATTTTAAATATGTTTGGAACATTAACCGCATTATTTTTAAGAGTGGTTTCTAATCCGCTTGCAAATGTTTTTCAAAAGAAAATTTGTGCGGAGAATTCATCTTTGCTATGCAATTTTTACACATATTTTATTTTGAGTATTTTATGTGTCCCTTTTGCTTTTCAAATAAATTGGGCTATTTTACCAAAAGAATTTTGGATTTATGCAATCGTTGCAGGCTTTTTGTGTTCTGTTGGAAATGCTTGCCTTGTAAAAGCCTTACAAATAGGTGAACTTTCCGTTTTAGGGCCTATAAATTCATACAAATGTGTTGTCGGAATGATTGTTGCAATAGTTGTTTTACACGAAATACCGTCTATTACAGGTATTTTGGGTATGATTTTGATTATTTGGGGCAGTTGGTTTGTTTTTGATACACAAAAAGAGGGTTTTTCATTTGAATTATTAAAACGTAAAGATATTATTTTAAGATTTACAGCATTATTTTTAATGGGTATTGAGGCTGTATTTTTGAAAAAAGTTATTTTATTATCATCGCCTGTAATTTCTTTTATGCTTTGGTGTTGGGCGGGTGCATTTTTTGCGTTTTGGTTAATAATTTTGTTTAGAAAGAATTTTTCAATAATTAAAAAAACAGATATTCAAAAATATGTCATTGTTTGCTCAATGCTTGCAACTATGCAATTGACTACGAATTATGTGTTTAAGCATATTGAAGTTGGTTATGCACTTGCCTTGTTTCAACTTTCAACTCTTGTTAATTTATGGTTTGGCTATAAATTTTTCCACGAAACTGATATGAAAAAGAAATTAATTGGAACGTTAATTATGATTATTGGTTCAGTGATTGTTATTTTGACTTAAAAAGTTTTTAAAGAATTACGGTTGCAAGGCAACAGTGCCTCTTATTATAATTTTTTGTTGAAGTAAATGAAGTTTTTTGCGGGTGTTTTAAAAAAATGGCGGATTTTCGATATATCGAAAATCCGCCATTTTAATATTATTTAGTTAATTATATTTGGAATTGGTTATCTTTGATTAAAGTAACTTTTGTTCCGTCTGCTTTTATACCTTCAACGACTACGTTTGGCCCGCCAATCATAAAGTCTGTGTGGATATTTGAATCATTAATATTATTTTTGTCCATATATTTTTGACGTTCTTTGTAATCTTTGATGTCTTCTGCACCGTCAAGGCAATCGTCAAAGCCGGCACCGATTGCGATGTGGCATGCTGCGTTTTCGTCTAATAGAGTATTGTTGAATACTCTACCTGTGTGGAAGATTGGAGAGTTTGCAACAAGTGCAACTTCACCTAACATATCGCCACCTTCCGCAGATTTGATATGTTCACGCCATAATTCTTGATTTTTGTCTGCGTAAACTTCAACTGCTTTACCATTTTCAAATCTCATTCTGATTCCTTCTACAAGGTTACCATTTAAGCAAAGTGGTAATGTTGTTGATACCCAACCGTTTGTTTTTGTTTTATCCGGAGATGAGAAAACTTCTTCTGTTGGAGTATTTGCCATATATTGAACACCATCATCTGTGTTTTTTGCTGCTGCTCTAAATCTTGATTTATCGTGCATTCCTACGTGTAAATCAGTTTTGCCGTCAGGTTTTTTAGTTTCAGGGTCAACACTATAGAAGTGAATTTCTTTGAAGTGGAAATCATTCATTTTGTTTGCAACAGACATTAATTTTTCTGCATGTGTTTTTAATCCGCCAACTCTGTTGATATTTTTAGCGTCTTCTGCTGCCATTTCAAGTGCTTTCATTGTATCAGGAATGTCAGTATAAGTTTTCTTTACAGACATTGTTGTTGGAGCATAAATAATGTTCCATTGGCTTTCAGGACCTGATTTTCTAATAGGTTTTACTACTTCATTTACTGCTTTTGATTGCATTACGATACGTTTAGGGTCAACGTCAGACATTCCTTCAGGGTCTTTTCCCTCTAAGAATAGTCTTGCTGTTTTTCTGCCTACTCTTTCTTGCCACATGTCTGCAACGTAAGAAGGCACGTCTTTTAAAGCATCTTCAGATGCATATTTTAATTTTGCTTTACCTACAGGATCACCTGGTTCAGTAAAGTTTACATCAATTGGACCTGAACCGTTTTTGTATGCATATTCAACGAATTTTAGAACATTTTTTTCGTGTTCACGTTCTGCTGAAATTGAGATTGGTTGACCTTTTTGAACATTTAATAGTGTGTGAAAAATTTCTTTTTCGTTAAATGCGTCTGATAATTTCTTTTCAATGTGTTCAGGAATTTCAGTTTTTACAGTCTTTTTAACATCTTCTGTTTCTTTTGCAGAAAGTTTTGAAAGTTTGTAAGGGTCATTCTTTGCATCAAATGTAATTGTTTTAGCCCCTTGTTTTTCGTAGTATTCTGCTCGTTTTTGTTTGTATGCAAAATCAGGTTCAGTGCAATATTTTTCTTTTAGAGCATCAATTTCAGGTTGAGCAATTTCAACGTGAACATCTTTTGCTCCACGTTTGTATGCTTCTTCTGCAAACACTTTTAAGAAAGGAACGTGTGTTTTATCGGCTTTTACAACGACAGATTGTCCTTTTTCTAATTTAATATCTTCATCTAAAATTTTATTTACTGCTGAAAGCATTTTTGCTTCAGGTGTTTGATTAGCATCTTTTGTTGCTGAAAGTTCAACTTTGTCAGTGCGTAAACCTTTATTGTTTACTGCGTTTTCATTACCTTTGAATGACGGTGCAACATTTTTAAGCATTGCTTTTGTCGAATTTACGATTCCTACTGAATTCATTTTTATCATCTTTTTTCTCCATTAAAATATTGTTATTTTTTTAACGTATCTAAAAAAAAATGTTGCTTATATTATATGTATTTTTAACAATTATTAACAAAATTCGCAAATAAAAACGGTTCTATATTTTGTAGAACCGTTTTTGTTCATTTAAATAATATTAATTTGATTTACGTTTGAATTTAATTTCATCGTCTTCTGCGTCGATTACTAAAGTATCGCCTTTAATAAATTTTTGAGCCAAAATTAATTTAGCCAATGGGTTTTCAATCATTTGACGAATTGTACGTTTCAATGGTCTTGCACCATATATTGGGTTGTATCCTTGTGTTGCAAGTAATTCTTTAGCATCAGGTGTAACTTCTAATTTGATTTCTTGTTCGCTCAAACGTTTACCTAAAGAATCCATTTGAATATCTACAATTTGTTTTAAGTTGTCTAAGGTTAAGCCCTTGAAGAAGATTGTTTCATCGACACGATTTAAAAATTCCGGTTTAAATCGTTCTTTTAAGATGTCCATAACTTTTTCTTTAGTATCGCTAAAATCTCCGCTAATAGAATCTTCTAAGATAACTTCGCTACCGATATTACTTGTCATTATTATCAATGTATTTTTAAAATCGACAGTTCTTCCTTTTGAATCTGTTAAACGTCCGTCATCAAAGATTTGTAACATCAAATTGAATACATCTGGGTGGGCTTTTTCAATTTCATCAAATAATACTACGGAATAAGGTTTTCTGCGTACTGCTTCTGTCAATTGTCCGCCTTCATCATAACCGACGTATCCTGGAGGAGCACCAACCAGTCTTGCAACGTTATGTTTTTCCATATATTCTGACATATCTATTCTGACGATGGCTTCTTCGTCGTTAAACATAAAGTCTGCAAGTGATTTTGCTAATTCAGTTTTACCAACACCGGTTGGTCCTAAGAAAATAAATGTACCAATTGGACGTTTTGGATCTTTTAAACCTGAACGAGCACGACGGATTGCATCAGATACTTTATTAACTGCTTCATCTTGACCAATTAATCGTTTGTGTAAAACATCTTCCATGGAAATTAATTTTTTCATTTCGCTTTCCATAAGTTTGCTTACAGGAACACCTGTCCATTTGCTTACAACTTCAGCGATGTCATCTCCGTCAATTTCTTCTTTTAGTAATTGATTATCTTTTTTGTCAGTGCCTTGAATATCTTCAAGTTTCTTTTGCAATTCCATTAATTTGCCGTATTTTAGTTCAGCGGCCTTTTGTAAGTCTGTATTTCGTTCGGCTTTTTCAATTTCAAGTTTAACTTGTTCAATTTCTTCTTTAATTGAGGCTTCACCTTGAATTGTTGCCTTTTCTTTATTCCATTGTTCTTTTAAAACATTAATTTTAGATTCTAAATCGCTAATTTCTTTTGAAATTTCAAGGATTTTTCTTTCGCAATCAGGATTTGTATCTTCTTTTTTTAAGGCTTCACGTTCAATTTCAAGTTGAACTTTTTGACGAGCCATAATATCAATTTCTTCAGGCATGGAATCTATTTCAATACGCAAAGATGATGCGG
The DNA here is from genome assembly GCA_934717745.1 of uncultured Candidatus Melainabacteria bacterium. Classification (GTDB taxonomy): domain Bacteria; phylum Cyanobacteriota; class Vampirovibrionia; order Gastranaerophilales; family Gastranaerophilaceae; genus UBA6984. The sequence continues at coordinate 25,945 of CAKUZB010000013.1, forward strand.
CTTCATCAATTAAATCGATTGCTTTATCAGGTAAAAATCTATCTGTAATATATCTGTCAGAAAGTTTTGCGGCTTGAATTAAAGCACTATCAAGTATTCTTACCCCATGGTGAACTTCATATTTTTCTTTTAAACCACGTAAAATACTGATTGTGTCTTCAACTGACGGTTCATCTACCATAACCGGTTGGAAACGTCTTTCCAATGCAGGGTCTTTTTCAATGTATTTTCTGTATTCGTTGATTGTAGTTGCACCAATTGTTCTTAAAACGCCTCTTGCAAGCATTGGTTTTAACAAGTTGCCTGCGTCCATTGAGCCTTCTGTTGCCCCTGCACCAACTACTGTGTGTAATTCATCAATGAACATTACAATATGACCGTCTGAATCTTCAACTTCTTTTAAAACTGCTTTCAAACGTTCTTCAAATTCACCCCTAAATTTTGCACCGGCTACTAAGGCTCCTAAGTCTAATGAAATTAATTTATCATTTTTTAGACTTTCCGGAACATCGCCTCTTACCATACGTTGAGCCAAACCTTCAATGATAGCGGTTTTACCAACACCGGGTTCACCGATTAATACGGGGTTATTTTTTGTACGTCTATTTAAAACTTGAATTATACGACGAATTTCTTCATCTCTGCCGATAACCGGATCAAGTTTCCCTTTTCTTGCCAACTCTGTCAAATCTGTTGAATATTTTTCCAGAGCCTTCATATTTTCTTCTGCGTTTTTATTATCCACTTTTTTGTTACCTCTTACTTTTTTCATTGCGTTAAGAACGCTATTTGTGTTGACGTGTGCATTTGCAAGTAATTTTTGAATGTTACTGTTTTCAAGTTTTGTCATTGCAAGCAAAATGCTTTCGATTGAAATAAATTCATCTTTTAACTCATTTGCAGTTGTATCTGCTATATCTAGCAATGCTGAAGTATTGTTTGACAAAAACAATTGTTGAGTGTTCTGTACACCACTTACAGTTGGAAAATCATTTACTGCCTTAGTAACTGCATTTATAAAATTTTGGTTCAAAAGTTTCAGTTCTGTGAGGTAATCTCTTGAAATTCCGTTATCCTGAATCATTGCAAGCATAATGTGTTCAGGTTCAATTTGTGTGTTGTGTTTGCTATTCATCAAAGCACTTGCTGATGAAATAATTTCTTGTGAATAATTTGTTAATCTATCAAAGTTTATCATATTATTATTTTAATATATTTTTTTGAAATATCATAAAAATTCATTTTTTATTAATAATTTGTTGATTAATATAAAATTTAATCATATAATCTTTATATTATGAATAAGATTAGAAAATATTATCCACAGATTTTTTTGTTGTTATTAGTGCTTTTAGGACTTGAATTGAGAGTCGCTGTTTCAAACGTACCTTTGTGGTATGATGAGGGACATTCAGTTCTTATTGCAATAAAAGATTTTCCTTTTGGCATAAATAACTTTTTATTTACTAAAGATTTTCAACACACACCATTTTATTTTTATTTTCTACATTTTTGGTTAAAAATTTTTGGTGGTTCAGAAGTCTTGTTGAGAATGTCATCGGCAATTTTTGGCATTGCAACAATTCCTCTAACTTATATTGTTGGTAAAAAATTGTATGACAGAAATGTTGGTATAATTTCGGCAATTCTAGTTACCGTAAGCCCTTTATTGGTTTATTATTCAATTGAAATAAGAATGTATTCAATGGTAACTTTCCTTGCAGTACTTTCGATGAATTATTTGTTAGATTTTGATGAAAAAGGCGATAAAAAATCTTTAATTAAATTAGTTGTAGCAAATACTTTGATTCCATATTTGTTAATCGGCGGAATTGTTTTCAATATTGGTCAAGTTGTTTCATATTTGATTTATTTGTTTGTTACACAAAAAGAAAATGCTGAAAAAATTGGAAAATTTATTGTTTATCAGATTTATCAATTAATTTTACTTATTCCATATTTTGTAATTGCAATTTATTATGCAGTAAAAAGAAGTGATTTTATAATGTTCCATATTCCGCCGTTTGAATTTATACATTTTATCGGTAATTTACAAAACTACTTTGGAACAAGAGTTGGAATGCTTTTTTGGGTAAATTACATGCCAATTTTTATTGATTTTATATATTTTGTGGCCGTAATTATTCCTATAATTTACTTTATTTGTGCATTGATTAGAGCCTTTAAAGAAAAAAACTCAAAGTTATTTTTTGTATTTTCAACGGTGATAATTTCATACATAATTATTTTGATTTCTGCAATGTTAAAAATAGTTGTAATTGTTCCAAGATATACAATTTTTATTGCACCATTTGTGATGATTCTTGCAGGAGTTGGGTTTTCAAAATTAAAAAAATGGCATACGGTTGCGTTTTTAATCTTTTTTGCAAGTTTTAGTATGTTTTTCTTGTTCCACGATGAGGCATACTTTAATACAAAATATTTTGCATTAAAAGATTCTCTAAATTATTTTCAAGCAAAAGGTTTGACCTCTGAAGATGTTGTATTTAGACCTTTTGCATCTTCTGTTGCTTTTATTTATGAGGATAAAAATACTCCAAAATCATATCCGTTTGAAGCATTACATGAATTTAGAAAACCTTATAATGACAAGGTTTATGACGATGTACAAATTGCTCAATTTAAGCAGGGTTTAATTGATGAAACCTTGTTCCAAATAGTTCAAAGCGACGGGCATGTTTCAAAAAGATACCATGATTTTCTTGTTAATACATATCTGAAACCCGTAAAATCAGGTAGATATGTTGTTATGGCAATTTATGGCCCTGATAATCAAGCGTTGCTTGAAAGAAAAGACTATACAACACGTTTTAATTCGCCGGAAGCAGTTCATAAGGATAGAATTTTGGCGTTTATGGCAAGACTTTTTGATGATTCAAAAAATATTTTTCTCGAACAATGTAAATATGTAGACGTAACAAATATGAATGATACAACATATATTTTGTTTCAGAAAAAATAGATTAAAAATTTTGGCGGAAATCAAAGATTTCCGCCAAAATAGTATTGTTGATTATATTTTAGCCAGCATTTGTCTTAAATCAAGTACTTGTTGATTATAATATTCAAGCCATGATTGAGTTTCAGTTTTCATAGACGGTTCACAAATTGCACGTATTCGTTTTTTATCAAGTTCATCAAGTTGCAGTTGAAGTTTCTTTTTTTCTTCCTCTTTTAACAGTTTTTTCTGTTCTGAAATATATTCAGGATTTTCTATCGGAATACCGTTTTCTAAAATTTCATTATCTTCTAAAGCATATAAACATAAGTTAGTTGCTTCAATTCTTAAATTTTTATTATGGTTGTATTCAACGATGAAATCTGCTTTTTGTTTTTCTGTATATGGTTTTTCTAATTTATATGACATATTAATATTCTCCTTTCTCAAGGTATCCGTGAGTAGTCCAAAATACGTTTGTTGTGCAGTTTCCACCATACCATGCGTGCCAAATATTTATTTGAGAGCCGGATACAGGGTATGCTCCTATGGTGTCGCCTGCACCGTCAAGTTCATTGTATTTTTGTTGATTTGTAAAAATATCATAATTAGTGTTTGCATATTTTTTTAAAAGAGTTATCTTTATATTTGTTTTGACTTTACTTGAAATTACACCACCTTGTTCACACCAACCGTCAGAAAATACTCTGAACCAAGAACATCCATTAACGTAATTTTCAGTAATAACTACAGGCTTAGTTGAACTTGCTGTTGAGATTGTTGTTGCCGGTTTGTTTGCCCAGTTATCATTGAAATGACTGTTAATAATTTTTGTTACTGCTCCGTTTTGAATGACAACAGTTCCTAAAAGCACGTCATTAAATAATTCCCACTCTGTTCCATTGAATTTTTCGACTGAAATAGGTGATTTTGAAGTGTTTTCAAATATGCAATTTAAAGTTGGTGAAGTTGGTTCTGATTTTTGAACATAAATCTCGTTATTAAGTAAATATGCTGTTTCTTCTGAAGTTACAAAGATATTATAAGTTCCGTCAGTGAATGCTGAAATATCAATAGAATCCAGATGTGTAACCTTAAATTTAGGTTGATTGTTTGCAGGACAAGCAAAAATTGAACCATAAGTTGTTCCATCGTCAACATTAAAATTTATAATGCTTCCGTTAATAGAAATTATTGCGGGGTTTCCATTTTCGTCCATGTAACCTTTTTCTATGCAAAAAGGATTAAGGTTTGAAAAATCTTGTTGAATTTCTTTTGTTGTTTCTTCAAGAAGCGTTTTAACTTGTCCTTTTGTAATTGCGTGATGTTCTTCTGTAGCAGATGCTATTAAAAAAGTCTGGTTAATATCTCCGGTTTTTTCCGCTTTGAGATTAAGTTCATTTTGAACTGCGGTAAAATTTTCGTTTACTTCTTGTGCCTTGGCTTTTGTCCCTGGGACAAAGGTATTTGGCACTATAAATTTGCTCATAAATCTCCTTTAAAAATTTATGAACCATATCTAAGGGGGCTTTTTTATTAGAACATTTTTATTAAATATTGTCAAATTTTTCAAGGTTTCATTTGTAATATTTGATTGATTAATCGTTATATTTAATTTAAAATATTCGTATGCGAAAGATAATCAAACTGTTTAAAAAAATGAAAGAACTGGACAAATACATTTTGGCTCAGATTATTGAAATGTTTTTAATGGGGGTTTTCGTATTTACGGCAATTATTTTTGCATCAGATACTTTTATTACATTAATTAAACAAATTTCAAAATACGGTATTCCTTTTAAGGTTGCATTGATTATGATTATTTTGAATTTGCCGTCAGTTTTTGTAATGACCATTCCTATGGGTGTTTTGCTTTCAACAGTAATGACTTTAAATAGATTATGTTTGGCATCTGAAATTACCGTAATGCGTTCTTGCGGTATAGGTTTGAACCGTATTGCAAAACCAATTTTTATTTTCGCAATTATAATGTCTTTGGCAAGTTTTTTTATTAATGAAACGATTGTACCAATTGCAACAAAAGAGTCCAAAGATTTGGCTTTGTGGGCATTTGGACAAAAAAATATTCCAAACGGAAAACAAAACTTTGTATTTAAAGAAACCGGTGAAAATGGTTTGAAAAGGTTGTTTTACGTAGGTCATTGTGAAGATAATATTTTGAACAATATAACTGTTTTGGATATTTCAAAAGAGGATACAATTCAAGTATTACAAGCAAGATATGGCTCTACATCTCCTGATGGTTGGTCTTTTGATAAAGGTGCAATTTATACAATTTCAGATAGGGGGAAAATTTTAAATACAACATTCTTTGAACATTCTCTCGCTCAATTTGGTATGGATTTATCTAAGGAATTGCAAAAAAACGTTGCAAAAGAACATAATTTTGTACAATTGGTTAAATATTTGGCGACAAATCACAATATTCCGGAAGAAGATTTGCGTAGTATGAAAATTGAATTACATGACAAAATTGCTCTTCCTGTTACAACAATTGTATTTGTGCTTATTGGTGTACCTCTTGCGATTACACCGCCTCGAGTACGTTATAACAGAGGGTTTTTATTTAGTATTTTAGTAATTTTCTTCTATTATTTAATTCGTGCATTGTCTGTATCTTTTGGTGAGGCAGGTGTTTTGTCTCCGTTTATTGCGACTTGGCTACCGAATATTTTAATTGCAATGTGTGGTGCATGGTTGTATTATAGAAAAGTTTATACAATTACATAGAAAAAAGTTTTAAATTAATAAGGGCGGATTTTTCTTTCAGAAAAATCCGCCCTTTTAGTACCTTTAAATTTTAAATTATCTATCACGCAATTTTGCAAGAAGATTTAAAATTTCTATGTATAACCAAACGAATGTTACCATTAAGCCCCATGCTCCGTACCATTCGAAAGATTTATCAGCCATTTGTTCTGCACCGTCTTCGATAACTTTAAAGTCGATAATAAAGTTTAATGCGGCAATAATACAAACAACTATGCTAAATCCGATACCAACAAGAGAAGATGAGAATAATCCCGGAATACTCATGTTGAAGAATGCACCGATAAACTGTACAAGGTAAATACCTAAAATTGAAAGCATTGAAATCATCAATACGCTTCTAAATTTTTCTGTACATTTGATGACACCGGCTTTATATAACGCTAACATTACAAAAAATGCCATAAATGTTGAGCCTACTGCTTGAACGACAATTCCCGGATAATGACTTTCCATCATTGCTGAAATTCCGCCAAGAATAAAACCTTCACAAACAGCATAAACGGGTGCCATAAATTTGATAGTTTTTCTTGCAAATAATATCATAATAAATGCAATAATAGACCCTACGAAGCCACACATAACCAAAGCAGAGGCTTTATCTGTGAAGCCTTGTGCGAATAAAGAAAATTCGTAAACACTTGAAATTAATAAAAACAAGAATAATACGAAAGTTTTGTTAATCGCACCGTTGATAGTCATTGGCTCGCCACTTAAAACTCTTTCGTTGCCAGCCATTGCCTGTCTTGAAAATACTGGGTTTGACATAATTTCTCCTTTTTTTGACCCATTATAATGGGTTAAATTTTTACATATTTATCATTTTAACATATTTTATTTACAAAGACATAAAATTAATCTTTTTTTAATGTAAAATTGTTATATGATAAAGCAATTTTTGGATTTTATTAAATATTACGGTAAGAATAAAAAATCTAAAATTATTTCATTTTTAATGATTTCAATTTTGGCTGGCGGTTTGGAATTTGTTGGAATTGGGTTGATTTATCCTTTTTTAATGATGATAATTAATCCTTTGTCTTTTATTAATACAAGATTTTTCAATGAATTTACACGAATTTTTGGTGTCCACAATTTATTTATTTCGATTTTAATCGTCGGTTTTATTATTGTAATGATGTTTTTGGCGAAAAATTTGTTAATGATTTTTTGCGTGTATGTTCAAAATAAATTTGTTATAAATTGGAAAAACGATATAAATAAAATGTTGATGAAATTTTATTTGAATGTTCCGTATAAAAAGACTTTTGAGAATACAAATTCTGAAAAAATTTATAATATGACAGTTTTGAGTTCACAAACTTTAGAAACTTTTGTTTTGAGAACTTTAGTTTTTTGTACAAATAGTGTGATTATTTTTTTAATATTTATGCTAATGTTGATAAAATTTCCTGTAGTGTCGTTGTTTACTGTAATTTTTGTAATGCTTTGTATGATAAGTTTAAATAGATTTTTCAAACACAAAACAGAAATTTTAGCACCAAAAATGTTAGATTTTTCATTAAAAAATAATAGTCAGGTTATTGAAAACGTGAAAAATTTAAAAGAAATCCGAATTTTTTCTGCGGAGGATTTTTTCTTAAATAAATTTTATAATATTCAGAAAGAAAATAATGATGTAATTTTTAAAAACACTTTCTATGCCGGAATTCCGCCATATATTGTTGAAATGATTTTGGTTTTGGCATTAATCTTTTTGGCAGGAGTTATAACTTGGCAAAATCAAGGTGAATCTTCAAAAATCATTGCATCTTACGGGTTAATTTTAGCGATAGTGTTTAGAATTGCACCGTCATTGAACAGGATTCAAGTTGCATTGAATAACATGAACGCATCAAAAGATATGATAAAAAAAATGAATGAAGAATATTTGAAAAATCGTTTTGACGAAATAAAAGATTTTTCTAAAAATGATGTCGTTATTCAGTATAACGATTGTTTGAAGTTTGAAAATGTTTGTTTTTCTTATAAAAATTCAAAAGAAGTGTTGAAAGATGTATCTTTTGAAATAAAAAAAGGTGAATTTATTGGAATTATCGGGCTGTCAGGTGCCGGAAAAACAACATTGGTTGATGTTTTGATGGGATTATTGCCAATAGATAGCGGTCAAATCTTGATTGATGAGCAAAAAATTGATGAAACAAATGTGAATGCTTTAAGAAATATTGTTGGGTATGTTCCGCAAGAAATGAATATTTTAGAAGATACATTTAAAAATAATGTTGCGTGGGGCGTGGCAGATGATAAAATTGATACAAAACGTGTTTTGGAGTCTTTGAAATTGGCTCAATTGTCAGATTTTGTTGAAAGTTGCGGTGGTGTAAATACGACTATTCAAGGACTTTCGCAAGGTCAAAAGCAACGATTATTGATTGCAAGAGCATTATATAGAAATCCTAAAATTGTAATTTTTGACGAGGCAACTTCTTCTCTTGATGTTGAAAAAGAGAGTGAGATTACAAAAATGTTAACAAGTTTAAAAGGTGAAAGAACAATTATTACGATTGCACATAGATTAACAACACTCAAAGAATGCGATAAATTAATTTACTTAAAAGACGGTTCAGTTGTGGATATAGGCTCTTTTGAAGAGTTAAAAAATAACCATAAAGATTTTGAAAATTTAATAAATTTATCAAAATTATAAAAAAGACTTTACAAGAAAAAAAGTCTTTGCTATAATAAGTGTACAGAATATTCCTCGATAGCTCAATGGTGGAGCAACCGGCTGTTAACCGGTAGGTTGTTGGTTCGAGCCCAACTCGGGGAGTATTTTTTCATGTCTATATTTCAGCATTCATTGTCTGGAAAATATTGAGAGATAAATGTCATGAAAAAAATTTTAATAATCTTATTTACTTTATTCATAACTTTGCCGGTTTTTGCATCTTCTCAGTTTGATGATACAAAGGATAAAGTTTTAAAATCTGAAATAGGGATTGTTGAAAAGATTGAATATGAAGATGTCGAACAAAATTTTTCTGAAAAAAGTCAAGTTCAGCAGATTGTTACCGTAAAACTTTTGACAGGCGAATTTAAAGGGCAGACAACAGTTGTAGATAACATGCTTACAAATAATCCTTATTATGATATTTTTTTAAAAAAGGGTGATAAGGTTATTTTACACGCAGAGTTTGAAAATGACGGTGATACTGTAGATTATTTTATTGCAGATATTCAACGTGTAAATTTCTTATATTTGTTATTCTTCCTATTTGCAGGGTTATTGGTCTTGGTTGGAAGAAAGAAAGGATTTTATAGTTTATTTTCAATTATTGTAACTGTTCTTTTAATTTTATTTGTTCTTGTTCCGCTTGTAAGATTTGGCATGAATCCAATTTTGGTTGCGTTAATAATTTCTTTAGTTTCAACTGCAATAACCATGTATTTGGTTGGCGGATTTAATAAAAAAAGTACCGCTGCGGTGTTGGGTACTATTGGAAGTTTACTTGTGGCTTCTACATTGTCGCTTTTAACAATAAGATTTTCAAGACTTACAGGTTTTTGTTGTGAAGAAACAATGTTTTTGTATCAAGCCGACCCAAGTTTAAATTTTAAAGGCATTTTGACCGCATCAATGATGTTAGCAACTTTGGGGGCAGTTATGGATACAGGCATGTCAATTGCAAGTAGTATTAATGAATTTTTTATGATTAATCCAAAATTAACTCCGAAAGAATTGTTTTTTTCCGGCATGAATGTAGGTAAAGATATTATCGGAACTATGGCAAATACATTGATTTTAGTGTATTTAGGCGGTTCGTTGCCTTTGGTTTTGTTATCACAAAATATTGATTTGCAAAAGTTTTTCAATCTTAATCAAGTTGTAACTGAAATTTCTTCGGCAGTTATCGGAAGTATTTCTCTTGTTGTTTGTGTTCCAATTACTGCTTTGGTTGCAGCACATGTTGTTACAATGAATAAAACAGAACAAATCGGAGAATTTTTCGATGATGAAGAATAAAACTTTTTGGGTTTGCATTGTTTTTTGGATAATTTTTACTCTTTTAAGAACGATTTTTCACCAACCTTGGAGTGATGAAGCGACGGCATGGGAATTTGCAAGAGATTTTGAGTGGGGTTCAATTTTAGAATCTTTAAAATACGAAGGGCATTTTTTTGTTTGGTATTTGATTTTGCTTCCTTTTGCAAAACTGAATTTAGGCTACCCATACTCAATGTTGATGCTGAATTGGGCATTTTGTTTCGGTGCAATACTTCTTCTGTGGAAGTATGCAAAATTTAATAATTTTATAAAAGTTGCAATAATTTTTTCGTTCCCATTTTTGGCATATTATCCCGTTGTTGCAAGATGTTATTCTATCGGAATTTTGTTATTATTTCTTCTTTGTGCGATGTACAAAGATAGGCTGAAACACCCGATTGTGTATGCAAGTATTGTTTTTGTTTGTGCTAATACAAGTTTAATGGCTTGTATTGGTGCGTTAATTTTTGGTGCAGTTTTACTTTTTGATTTATTTAAATTAAAACAGAAAAAGGATTTGAAAATTTGTCTAAGTATAGCGTTTTTGTGCATTATAACGTTATTAGTGCAAGTTTTAAATGTAAAAATGGGCGGTGTGCCTGAAAATAAAATCCATGGAATTGCAAAAGAAATTCTTTTAAATCCGTTTGTATATTTTACTCCGGTTGTGAATGCGATTTTGCTTACATTTTTTACTATAGGTTTCACATTAAGTCTATTTAAAGATAAGTTAGTTTTCGGATTTTTATTGATAACTTACGGATTTTTGCTTTCGTTTTTCCAATTCTGCTATTGCGGAGATTTTTGGCATTGGTATTTCTTGTATATTTATTTGATTTGCGGTTGTTGGATTGGATTTGATAGAGAATTTTTAACCGATAAATCAAGACAAATAACAATAATTCTGCTTTGTTTTATTTCTATTTTATTCATTTTTGATATGAAATATGAGCCAAGAGTTTTTGTTTCAAATTCAAGGGATATTGCAAATTTTGTCAAAGCAAACAATCAAGTACATTTTATCTATTTTGACAATATTTTAAAATCAACTTTGCCTTATTTACACAATGATAACTATGACATTTCTTACTTTGCAAATAAAAATAGGACAAAAGATACAATTCAATTTTATACAGTTAAAAGTTATTTGAAATTAGATAAAATAAATTATTCTATTTGGGCAAATTGTGATGAAATTTCAGATTTGGTAAATGAAAATGGTGATAAAATTAAGTTTTCGCTAGTGAAAGATTTTAGAAATAGATATTGTGTTTATAAAACAGAATATATAAAATAAGTTATGATATAATAAAATCAGAATATAAAAAGAGGTTTTAACAATGATTGAAATGCGTGTAATGGGTATTGCCCTAGATACAAGAACAGGTTCACCGATTGTAGTTCTTCATGATAAAGACAACAGAAAGGCTTTGCCGATTTGGATTGGTTCTGCTGAGGCAAGTGCGATTATCAGAAAGATTGAAAACTTGCAAGTTGCACGTCCAATGACGCATGATTTGATTATTGATATTATACAAAAAATGGGTTATGAACTGGAAAAAGTTGAAATTGATGATGTTGAAAAAGATACATATTTTGCATCATTAGTGTTAACAAAAGATGGCGAAGAACCTATCGAAATTGATTGCCGTCCGTCTGATGCTATTGCAGTTGCAATAAGAGTTGAAGCACCTATTTATGTTGCATCATCAGTCCTTGCAACCGGTGCTGTTTCAACTGACCCGTCAAAAGATGAAGAAGAAGCACAAGAGTTCAAAAATTTTGTACAAAATTTGAAACCGTCTGATTTTGAAAAATTATTGAAAGGTCATGAAGAATCTGACCAATAGTTTTTTTCAAAAATATTAGGACTTTTCTCAACCCAAATAAATGTAACCTGTTTATTTTGTTTAAACGGGTTTGTTGTGTAGGTTTGAGTTTTGTGTTTATTTTTTAATAAATTTTTTGTGTATTTAAAAAATTCCATAGTAAAATTATTTCACATTTTTGCTTATTTTAACCCCTAAAAAGTACTAAAAATCGATTTTAGACGGGTATTTGTGTTAGAATTAAAATATGAAAGAAATTGAAATAATTGACGCTATAAAAAATACTTTATCTTCTGAGTATATTGGCGATGATTGTGCGTTTTTAGAGGATTTGGGTATTGTTGTAACTCAAGATAGCCTTGTTGAAGACATTCATTTTTCAAGAAAATTTTCATCGGCATATAAATTGGGCTATAAATCAGTAGCCGTTAATCTTAGCGATATATATGCTTCAGGTGCTGAAGCGAAGTATTTGACGGTTTCTTTGTCTTTACCAAAAGATGTTGATACGAAATATGTAAAAGATTTTTACGACGGGGCAAAAAGTATTTTAAACGGTGCAAAAATTGTCGGAGGCGATGTTACAGGCTCTGATAAAATTTTTGTGTCAATAACGGCAATTGGCTCGACAAAAAACAGAAAAATTTCATCACGTAAAAATGCAAAAAACGGATATAAAATTATTACAAACGGTGTCCATGGCTCTAGTTCGGCAGGATTTTTTGCTTTACAAAAGGGTATTTGCGGGCATGAAACAATAAAAAACGAACATTTAATGCCAACAGTTTCAAATGAATTGTCTAATGCGATTTCACAAACAGCGGAGTTTGATTATGCGATGATGGATTCGTCTGACGGATTAATGGACACATTGTTTAAAATTGCGGATAATAGTGGTTTTACGGCAAGAGTAGATTTTAACAAAATTCCTTATGATAGAGATATTGAAACATTAGAAAATTTTGATTTCAAAAAGGCTATTTTTTATGGTGGAGAAGATTATAAACTTGTTTGTGCGATTTCAAAAGAGGATTTAACGAAAATTAATTCAAATTTATACACAGAAATAGGTGAAATTGTTGAAAAAAATGGGAATAATATTGTTGAAGTTAAATTTAGCGACGGAGTAAAAAAGTTTACGAAAAAAGATATTGAAGAAAATTTGTTTAAACATTTTTAATTGACAATAAGTGTCAAAACTGTTATATTTTTGAAAAAGGAAAGAAATTTATGAAAAATATTAAAAGAACGTTAGCATTTACATTGGCGGAAATTGTATTTGTAATGGGTATTATCGGTGTCGTTGCAACCCTGACGTTTACAAATGCAAGAAAAGATACTGATGTTGTGGAAAAAATTGCACAGTTAAAAAAAACTGACGAAATTTTATCTACGGCATTTGCTCAAGCAGTTGCTGAAAATGGAAACATTTCAAATTGGGGTACAAATGGTACTTGGCCAACAAGAGCCCAAATTTGGGAGGTTCTTGCTCCTTATTTAAAACTAAAAAGAGATTGTGGTAATTCAACAGGTTGTTGGAAATCTGGTCGTATTGGTTTTTTACCTGGTATTAATCTTGAAAATGGCGAGAATATAGATGGAAGCAATAGTTCTTATAAGGGAATTCTTGTTAATGGTGCATCAATTTCAACTTATCAACCTTTTGGTGCTTCTGCTTGCGATTTTGCTATGTTGATAGATGTTAACGGTAAAAATAAAGGTACATATAGATATGGTGATGATGTTTTTGCTTTTTGTGTAAGAAGGAATGGACAAGTTAGTGCTTACGGGTTATATGATGCAGATGATTTAAGATATTGCCTTTCAGCAACCGGTCTTTATTGTACATCTTGGGTTATGAAGTTTGGTAATCAAGATTATATGAAGCCTTGCAAAAACCAATTGAGTTGGGACGACAAACATAGTTGTAGATAATAAATTATATATTATATAATAATAAATAGTCCGCCGAAACATTAGTTTCGGCGGACATTTGTTTGTATTTTTTAATTAATTATTTTTGAAGTGAGTCTTTTACTAAGTCCATTTCATCTAATGATGCGTAAACTGAACGGCAACCGCAATCTACATAAAGGATTTCGCCTGTTGTACCGCTTGAAAGTGGTGAACTCAAGTACATACCTGCTTTACCAACATCTTCAAGTGCTGTGTTACGTTTTAGAGGTGATTTTAATGCTGCTGCTTTTAACATGTGGTTAAAGCCTGAAATTCCGCTTGCTGCCAATGTTTTGATAGGGCCTGCTGACAAGCAATTTACTCTTACGCCAACTTTACCCATATCCATTGCCAAGTATCTCATTGATGATTCAAGAGCCGCTTTAGCAACACCCATTACGTTGTAGTTTGCAACGTAGTATTCTGAACCTAAGTATGTTAATGCAAGAACTGAACCGCCTTCGTTCATAATTGGTCTTGCTTCTCTACAAATTGAGATTAATGAATATGCACTTACACCTAATGCTAAGTCCCAACCTGCTTTTGATGTATTAATAAATTCACCTTGTAAATCTTCTCTGTTTGCGAAGGCTACTGCGTGAACTACGAAGTCTAATTTGCCATAAATTTTTTCACATTCTGCGAAAACTGCTTTTACTTCATCTTCTTTTGTAACGTCGCAAGACATGATTAATTTTGAATTCATATCTTCTGCCAAAGGTCTAACACGTTTTTCCATTACTTCGCCAGCGTATGTGAAAGCGATGTCTGCACCTTCGTCAAATAATTGTTTTGCAATAGCATATGCGATGCCATGTGTGTTTGACACGCCAAATATAATACCTTTTTTACCTTGCATAATTCCCATAATTTTACCTCCTTATGGATAAATAAATTGAGTTCTTTTTCTTAATTCTACTAAAAAAATATTTAATAATCAAATTTATGAATTGTGAATGGAAAGTATATTTATTCGTAGAGGATACGAAATTTTTATGCAAGTCTTTCTCCGGTTTCTTTGTCAAAATATAAGAAATCGTCTTGATTTAGACTTAAATTAAATTCGTCTTCTACTAAATAATCTGTACTTAATTTAGCACAGCATTTGTTTTCACCAATATTGAAGTATATAATTTGTTCAGAACCTAAAAGTTCTGTCATTTCAGTTTTTACACGTAATTTAATTCTTCCTGTATTATTCATCATAAATTCAGGTCGAATTCCAACAGTAACTTCACTTCTATTGCCTAATTTGTCTAAAACTTTTCTTGTTAATTCAATAACCGGTTCAGTCATAATCAAAGTTCCATTAACTATTTTACAATCAATGAAATTCATTTGAGGTGAACCGATAAATCCGGCAACAAATTTGTTTTGAGGGTTATTATAAACATTTAAAGGTGTATCAACTTGTTGAATTTTGCCTTTATCTAAAATTACAATTCTATCACCCATTGTAAGTGCTTCTGTTTGGTCGTGAGTTACATAAATAAATGTTGTTTGTAATTTTTCGTGTAATTTTTTAATTTCTGCACGCATTTGTACTCTTAATTTTGCATCTAAATTTGATAAAGGTTCGTCCATTAAGAATACTTTAGGATTTCTTACAATAGCACGACCAAGTGCAACACGCTGACGTTGACCGCCCGAAAGTTGTTTTGGTTTTCTATCTAAATATTCTGTCAAGTTCAATATTTCTGCGGCTTCACGAACTTTTTTGTCGATAGTTTCTTTATCAACTTTTCTCATTTTTAAGCCGAAAGCGATGTTTTCGTAAACTGTCATGTGAGGGTATAAAGCGTAACTTTGGAATACAAAAGCAATATCTCTGTCTTTTGGGTGAACATTATTTACTTTTTTGTCGCCAATATAAATGTTTCCACCTGAAATTTCCTCTAAACCTGCAATCATTCTTAAAATTGTAGATTTTCCGCAACCCGATGAGCCAACAAGAATAATAAATTCTTTGTCTTTTATTGTTAAATTCACTCCATCGATTACACGTTTTTTGTCATAAGATTTTATGACATTTTCAAGTCTAACTTCACTCATTTACTGCTTGCATTACCTTTTCTGTTGGAATAATAACGTTGTATGTTGTTCCTTGCATAGCCTCAGTATCAACCCAAACATTACCTTTTAACATTTTGATTGCATTTTTAATTGTCGCAAATGCGATTGAACGAACAATCGATTTTTTATTTGGGTTTTCCAGTTGTGCGTAAGGTTCAAATAGTGTATCAAGGTCAGTTTCGCTTATTCCTAATCCCATATCTTGGATTGAAAATAACATAAATGATTTTTCGCTTGCGTTTTCAAACGGTACTAAACCTGATTCGCTTACATATTCTAAATCCGGATGTTTTACGTTAATTGTAATATCGCCTACATCAGTTGATGCGATTGCGTTTTCAATAATATTTTGTAAAATTAATTTTAATACTTTTTCATCAGAATAAATTGTTCTTTTTATGTCAGAAGCCACATCAACAGTAACATTTAATTTTTTTTCTTTGATTTCATTTTCATGTAGTTTTAAAACTGAATTTAAAACACTTACTGCATCAAAATAACTAAATTTGTGTTCGAACAAGTTTGATTCTGTTTTTGACAAATCAACAATTCTATTAAATAGTTGAAGAACTTCTTCTGAATTTTTGTTTATGATATTCAAATATTTTTCTTGTTTATCGCTTAAATCACCGCCCAAACCGTCTAAAATTGCTTGAGAAAATCCTATTACAGATTGAAGCGGAGTTTTTATTTCTCCTGCAAGTTTAACGATAAAATTATTTTTATCTTTGTTAATCTTTTTTGAACTTTCGTGTTCAACAATAATGCTTGTTAAAGTTTTGTAATTTTGAGTGTTGTTTCTCATAATAACCAAAAAACCATCATCAGTTTTGCTTGCTGACAATTCAAAGAACATATCTTTGTCAAGACTTGATTTTGTACGGACAACAGTTGTTTTATCAATGTCTGCAATTTTTACGATTAAATCCATCGCATTATCTAAAAGGTCGTCAATATAACCTTCTGCAAAATTTTCTTTTAATCCGCTTAAAGTTTTTTGTGCCAAATCGTTACACCACAAGAAACTACCTTGCGGATTTAACAAGACTACATTGTCCGGAAGTTTTGTAAGTAAATCTTCTTCTTCCTCGTTTTTTACAAATAAATTTTTTATAAATTCTAACATAAACACCCTTACCTTTTTTAGTATATCATAGACGGTATTTTTGGCAAGCACACACCATTTTTGCAAAAATATGTTTTGAAAGTTACAATTTGACTAGTTTAATTAAGTATTGTAAACTATATAAAAATCAACTAGCAAAAAAAATTTTTTTGAGGTTTAAAACATACATAAATTTAACCAAATATTGGGAGAAAGTTATAAAAATGAATGAATTTGATAATATAAATGCATTACGATTTCAAAAAATCGATATAAAACGTGATAAGGCAAAAAAATCTGCCGCTCCTGAGGGTTGCGAAGAAGATATTGAATATACAAACTTCAAAAATGCAAAAGCGGAATCACTTGGACGTTCTCAAGTTTCAAGACCTGATAATGTTGAAAGCGATGTAAAGTTTATGATGAAAAATCCTAAATTTTGCATGCAAGCAAATATGTTTTTTGATAATGCTTATGAACTTTTAAAACAACAAAATGAAGAACACGCATACGAAAAGTCTGCTCAAATGCTTGCTTCATTTAAAAACGAATTTTTAATGTTAAAATAACTTGGTATATTTTTGGTTTAATGATAAAAAGTCGGTTTACAACTTGTAAACCGACTTTTAGTATTTATGACTTATTTGAAATTAATCAACTAATTCATTGCTTTTGCTACAGCAACGGCACATGCAACTGTTGCACCTACCATTGGGTTGTTACCCATACCGATTACACCCATCATTTCTACGTGAGCAGGAACTGATGAAGAACCGGCGAATTGAGCATCACCATGCATTCTTCCCATTGTATCTGTCATACCGTATGAAGCAGGTCCGGCAGCAACGTTATCTGGGTGAAGTGTTCTACCTGTACCACCACCTGATGCTACTGAGAAGTATTTTCTACCGTTTTCCCAGCACCATTTTTTGTATGTACCAGCAACTGGGTGTTGGAAACGAGTTGGGTTAGTTGAGTTACCTGTAATAGAAACATCAACACCTTCTTTAATCATGATTGCAACACCTTCGTTTACATCATCAGCACCGTAGCATCTTACTTGTGCTCTTTCACCGTCTGAGAATGCTTTTTCGCTAACGATTTTTAATTCGCCTGTTTTATAATCATATTCAGTTTCAACTGATGTGAAACCGTTAATTCTTGAGATGATATAAGCAGCATCTTTACCTAAACCGTTTAAGATAACTCTTAAAGGTTCTTTTCTAACTTTGTTAGCATTTCTTGCGATACCGATAGCACCTTCTGCTGCTGCAAATGATTCGTGGCCTGCTAAGAAGCAGAAACATTTTGTTTCTTCTCTTAATAACATAGCACCTAAGTTACCATGTCCGATACCTACTTGTCTTCTGTCGCCTACTGAACCCGGAACTGCAAATGCTTGTAAGCCTAAGCCGATTGTTTCTGCAACATCTGCTGCGTTTTTAATTCCTTTTTTGATTGCAATAGCACAACCTAATGTATAAGCCCATGATGCGTTATCAAATGCGATTGGTTGAATACCTTTAACGATAGCATCAACATCAATACCTTTTGATAAACATAAATCACGTGCTTCTTCCAATGATTTGAAACCATATTCTGGTAAAACTTTATCTAAAGTTGCTTGACGTCTGTCTTGTCCTTCAAATTTTACTGTCATTTTCTATTTTCCTTTTTTAATTAATTTTGTATTAACTATTTTTTGTTTTTCATTCTGAACTTGTTTCAGAATCTCTACAATTTGCAAATTCAAAATCCGCTGTCTTGGATTATTGCTTCACTCGGACATGTCGCTCATTTCACTGTCGTTGTCATTCGCTATGTCCTCGCTACTTCGGGTTGGGTTCGCTTTGCTCACACGGCACCCTACGCAAAATCCGCTTACTCTTTACGTGGGTCTACGTATTTAACAGCATCTGCAAATCTGCCGTAAGTACCGATATTTTTGTCGTATGCTTCTTGAGGGTTCATACCTTTTTTGATAGCGTCCATGAATTTACCTAAGTTGATAAATTGGTATCCGATAACTTCGTTGTCTGCGTCTAAACCTAATTGTAAGATGTAGCCTTCTGTTAATTGTAAGTATCTAACACCTTTTTGTTTAGTTGAGTGGATTGTACCACACATAGAGCATAAGCCTTTACCTAAGTCTTCTAAGCCTGCACCAACAGGTAAACCGTTTTCAGAAAAAGCAGATTGAGTTCTACCATAAACGATTTGTAAGAATAATTCTCTCATTGCAACGTTGATAGCATCACAAACTAAGTCTGTGTTTAATGCTTCCAAAATAGTTTTTCCCGGAAGAATTTCACCAGCCATTGCTGCTGAGTGAGTCATACCAGAACAACCAATAGTTTCAACTAATGCTTCTTGGATAACACCTTCTTTAACGTTCAAAGTTAATTTACAAGTACCTTGTTGAGGTGCACAGCAACCGCAACCGTGAGTTAAACCTGAAATATCTTTGATTTCTTTACATTTTGTCCATTCACCTTCTTGTGGAATAGGTGCAGGTACGCCTTTAACACCTCTTTTTATAGGACACATTTCTTCTACTTCTTTAGTGATTTGAATATCTTTCATGTTTCCTCCAATAATCTTCTTCACAGTTAATATTATATAACAAAAATTTTTTACTTGTGTATATATCTTTTTTATAGTAAAATTTGTTACAGAGTATTTAGGAGAAGATAAATGTATAAAGCAATGGTTATGTCTGCCGGTGTAGGCTCACGTTTAGACCCTTTAACAAAGAGTGTTCCAAAACCTCTTGTACCAATTTGTAATAAGCCTGTTATGGATATTTTATTAGAAAATTTACGTTCAATTGGTGTTAGAGATGTTGTTGCTAACACTTATTATTTAGCAGAACAAATTGTTGCAAGATATATTAAAAACGATTTAGGTATAAATTTTAATTATATTACTGAAGAAACTCTTTCAGGTACAGCAGGTGGAGTTAAAAAATGTCAATTTTTCTTTGATGAGGGTGAAGATTTCTTCGTTCTTTCTGCTGACGGTGTTACAAATGCTGACTTGATGAAAGGTATGGAAATACACAAAAAATCAGGTGCAATTGCAACTATTGGGGTAAAACCAGTTAAAGAAGAAGATATTCCAAATTTTGGTGTAGTTGTTACAGATTCAGACGGCTATATTATCGAATTTCAAGAAAAACCTGCAATTAAAGATGCAAAAAGTAATTTGATTAATACAGGTATTTATATTTTTAACTACAAAATTTTTGATTATATTCCACAAGGTGAATTTTATGATTTTGCAAAGAATGTTTTCCCTAAATTGTTGGAAAATCATACTATTAACGTGTTTCCTGTTGATGAATATTGGTCTGATGTCGGAACTTTAGAACAATATAAACAAACACATTGGGATTTATTCAATGAATTATTTACTTTTAAACATGAGAAAATTACTAAAACAGAAACAGGAAGTTATATTTGCGGTAAAACCACTTTGCCAAACTCTTTGAAATTTGTTGGTAATTCTGTAATTGGTGATGAATGTTTTATCGGTAAAAATGTAACTTTAGAAAATTGTATTCTTTGGGACGGTGTTGAAATTACCGATAATGTATATCTTAAAGATTGTGTAATTGCTTCAAACTCTCGTGTTGAAAGAAATTTAACCAGTCATATTATCGGTCAAAACGAAAAAGTTGCGAAGTTCAAAAGCCGTCGTAAAAAAAGAATTGCCGTTTTGAAATTTATGAGAAAACTTTTCGGTAAAAAATAAATTTTATTTGAATTTTTAGATTTTTAATTATTGAGGATTGTTTTTGCAAAAATCAATCGTTTAATGGTTAAAATGAATTTGATTATATGTAAAAATACGTATGTGTTATTACTATAATGGGTAGTTTTTATGAATTTAAATAAAGTACATTACATTTGCCTTGCAGTGGCTTTGGTTGTTGTAACTGGTTTAGTTGTTGTTTTTGCAAATCAAGGATTTTTGATAAACGTTTGTAAAGACAATAAATGGGGTTACATTACTGTAAAAAATAAACTTGTAATTCCTATAATTTATGAGTATTCTTCCGAATTTAATAACGGTTTATCTGCTGTTTGTAAAGGTTTTAAATGTGGAATGATTGATAAGAAAGGTAATCTTCGTATTCCTCTTGAATATGATATGATTTACAATTTTTCTGACGGTTTAGCACTTGTAACCAAAGAAAATGAATACGGGTTTATTAACAAATCAAATAAACTTGTAATTCCGTTTAGACCTATTTTTGCACGTTCTTTTTCAGAGGGGCTTGCTGCTGTTTCAAAAATGGACAATAAATGGGGATTTATTAATAAAAAAGGTGATGTTGTAATTGAATATAAATATGACGAAGTTAAAGATTTTAAAAATGGCTATGCAACATTCAGAATTGGTGATAAATGGGGTGCAATTGATAAAAAAGGAAAAGAGGTTATTAAGCCTCAATACTATGCTTTAGGTGATTTTGAAAATAAACAAATTACTGCTTGCAAAAATTCCTCTATAGAAGTTGGAAGTTGCGGTGTTATGGATAAAAAAGGTAAAGAAATTATTCCGTTTAAGTATTTTTGGATTAATCCATATCAAGAAGGTTTTTATATTGCTCAAGATAAACCGTCAAGTTGGATTTATATAAACAAATATGGTCGAATTCCTTTTGGTAAAAGATTTTATGTAGCAGATGAATATCAAGAGGGACTTGCAATGGTTTGTGTTACTGCTGACAAATGCGGTTTTATAAATAAAAAAGGTGAAATGGTTATCGAGGCTAAATATGAAGCCTTGAGTCCATTTAAAAATGGTATTGCATCAGCATTAAAAGATGGTAAATGGGGTTTTATTAATAAAAAAGGTAAAACTATTATTCCATTTGAATATGATTGGACAGGTTTGATTTACTAAAAATGGGCAAAATAAAACCTCCCTTTTCGGGAGGTGAAAAACCTACTAACCAAACCTAATTTTCTTAATTTAATTTACCTTATCC
>CAKUZB010000014.1 GCA_934717745.1 uncultured Candidatus Melainabacteria bacterium
TCATTTCAGTGAAAATACTTGGCGGGCCACCGCCTGGGAAGATAACCCGATGCCAGCATCTATTTTTCAAAGCCTCGAATGATAATATCATTTGAGGCTTTTTTAGTTTTTCTATGGCAAGTTTATTTACCAACTGGTGAATTATAAAGGTTGTTTAATTCTCTTTTTCTTACGTTTATTTCCATAATTCTATTGTCGTATTTCTGAAATTGGACAAATTAAAGGGGAGTTTAAAAAATAAATTAGAGTAGGAATTTCGGCAGGGAAGCATTCAGCCCTTGTTTGGAAGTCCTTCTTTTTGTCAGTTTCTGTTCTTAGGGGTATAATCATACCCCATACGTTTTGCTCTAAATTCTGCTAAAGATTTTGTATAGTCGTTAAGTCGCCAATATAGTCATTAAAATAATGCTTTGATATTTTTTGTAATGTTTTATTAAATAAATTTCTTTTTTAGGCAATTTTTATTATTTATGATATTTTTGTCAGTGTGTTATTGATAAATAATATTCAAAATATTAATCCAACTATTAAAAACAATAGTCGAAATATTAGATTTTGTTCTAAATCCATTGGTGTTGATAAATTTTCTACATCAAGTGAAGTCTGTTCAAATTCAGATTTTTCAGCATCTATAAAAGAAAAATTTTCACAAAAGCAGTTAGATAAATTATCTAAAAAAACTACTGAATTTATTCAAAAAGTTGATGATTTATCTATTACAAGACTTTCCGGTGATAATATTTTATCTACTTTAAAATATGCAAACTTTAGTTTTGATTCTAAAAAACTTGCTACTAAAGTTTTAGATATGGAAGATTTTTGTGGCAATAATTTAAATTCTATTGAGTTATCTAATAATAAATATGTTGAAAAATCTTTAGATATTAATGCTAGTTTAAAAAATGATACAAAAAGAAAAATTGTATTAGATGAAAATTTGAATAAAACTTCTATTCAAGAGATTTCATACAAAGTGAAAAATGGTCAAAAGTATGAAGTTAAGAAGGAAAAAGATTTTAAAAATGGCATAACATCAAAGGTTGTAAGTAAAATTGTCAATGAAAATGTTTTGCCTATACCCATTAGTGAAATTATTTTAACAAAGGATTATAAGCAAATATCTGTACCTTCACCAATAAAAGGGGTTTTTAATACAAAAAGAATTTATAAGAATGGCAAAGTTCAACAAATTTCGTCAGGTTTAGTTGATGAAAAAACCGGAATAAAGACGGTAAAAAAAGACATGTACTCTTTAGATGGTACGCATACTCAATATGAATATTCTAATGACCCAAAAGGAAATAAGATTGTAGATTATAAAATTACTGATAAAAATGGCAAGGTTTTATATAAAAACTCTGAAGCATTTGAGGTTATCGATGAAAATACTTTTATTTCATCTAAAAATGATAAATCTTATTTGATTAAATATTCTGATAATGATAATAAATTAAGTGTAAAAGATAATGATACTAAGGAAATTACAGAAATAGATTTACACATGTTTATTTATGGTTCAAAGGATAAATTAATTCCTGCTTTGAAGAAGGTTTCAGGTGATGAATTAATTAAAATGAGTAAAAATGTTAATAGATTATTTCAACAAGACGACCAAACAGCATCTTGCTATAAGCCAACAGAGAAAGATGTTATTACGTGTGGTAATGATTATATTTTAGTGCATGAACTGGGTCATGCGAAAGATATGAAAAATTATGACACTTCTTCTTTTAAAACAAAAGATGCTACAGAACCTCTTTTAATTTCTGCAAGTTCAGATTTTTTAGATGTTTATTCTCAAGAAAAGAAATTATTTAACGAGAAATTTCCAACCAATCAAAGAGAACATATAGATTACTTTATAAGCGGAACAAATAAATTTTCTTCAAGTCGTTCTGAAAAAGAGGCTGTTGCTGAAATTAATGCAATTTTAAATTCTTGTAATGACGTTGAAAAATACTCTTTGCGTTCAGAGTATTTGCAAATGTATTTTCCTAAAACAATAAGTAAACTTGCGGAAATTTTATAAAAACGTTATAATGTGTATAATGAGTTTGTGGAGATAACATTATGTTTAAAAAAATAATTGCTTTTTCTTTAGCCGAAGTTTTAATGGTTGCCGCTATTGCGGGTATTGTCGGGGCTTTGACTATTCCTAATATGAAAAAAGCCTATGATAAAAAAGCAAGAATTGCAAAAGCAAAAACAACTTTTGCAACTCTGGATTCCGCTATTTCTCAAATTGATTACGATAAAACATTTAGACAAGAAGGTACTGAATCTGTTAATCTTATGAATGAATTGCAACAGCGGGTTAGTTTTAGACATGTGTGTGGTTCTCAAGTAGACTCTACTGCGTGTTTTCCAACTAAAAAGTTTACTGAAAGTAGCAGCGAAGAATTGAAAATGTCCGCTTGGTTGCAACTTTCGAGTCTTGCAAAAATATGTTCTACAGGAATTTTAAAAAACGGAACAGAAATTGCCGTTTGTATTTTATTTAAAAAACCTTATAATGCGGGAGTTTGGAAAGATTACTACGGTTTTATTGTTGTTGATGTAAATGGTGCTAAAGTTGGCTCACAAGTAAGAGGCGAAGACATTTTTGTTTTTAAAATCGGAACTACCGGAATAATTCCTTTTGAAAAGTCTACTGAAGCCAACATTTTTGACGAATAATTTATAAGCAACTTTTGAATTCAAGAATGAAATCTTCGAAATCATTATTGATTTCTTTTGTTGTAATTTCGTTCAAATCCATTGAATATTTCTTATTTTCAGGACTATCTAGTCCATTGTGCTTTGATTCAACAACAACAGAGTTTCCTTCTTGAGTAATTGTAAATTCGCTTTCTTGACGTTTATTCACAAACTTTATTGAGTAACTTGTTTCTGTTTCTACCAAAGGTACATCAGTACCGGAAAGCACGTCTTCATATTCTTTTAGTAATTCTTCAACGGTTGGTTTTACTACTTTGTCGAGTTTTTTACTGAAGATTTGTCTAAATAGTTTGAAGTTTTTGTGCGTATTTTGACTTGGAATTTTACTTTCTTCTAACCAATTATCGTTTTTTTTTACGTTTGAATCGATTATATATAACAAATTTGGGGCTGTTTTTGCTTCCTTTAAACCTTCTTTTAATTCTTCTTCAATTTCGTCAAAAGAGGATTTGTCCATATTATAAATGCAACCACAAAGTGTTTCATCTGCACCAATGTTTTTGTTCAAACGATTCCAAACAACCAAAGAACCTTCTAAATTTGTGCTTGCAAGTAATAAGTAGAAAGTGTTTTTGTATTTTGTTAATGCTACAGTATCTGTTGCACGAATGTTATTTTTAATTGTTTCTACAATGTTTTCTGTACTAGGTTTTAAACGAGATTTTTCGTTAGGCTCAAGTGCAATAAAGACGCCATCAATACCCTTTGATGACAAGTAATCAATTTCGTTTTGGAAAACTTTTGAACTATATTTTGCAGTATAAAAACCTGTTTCTTCATCAATTGCATTCAATTGAGTAAGTAATTTTTCATATTTTTTGTGTTGTTGGCGTAATTCATTTTTTTGTAAACTCCAAATAGTTCTCATTAATATTTCAGAATTGCTAAATTGAACTGCTACAACATCGTCGATGCCTGCTTTGTTAGCAATTCTAATGAATTGAGAGTTATAATTTTCAACCAACAATAAAATTGGAACTGATGTTATCCCTTTGATTTTTTTGATTAAATCTAAGCAGAAAGGTTCTTCTATTGAGTTTTGACAATTTAAAATAATCGCTTGAGGCTTTTCTGATTCAATTGAAGACAATGCATCTTGGTAGGTGCGAATTAAAATACTATCGATATTTCTTAATTGAACTAATTCTGAACTTAATAAGTTTACGATTTGTTCGTTGTTTGTAATTAAAATAACATTTGTTCCTGAATACATTTTTAATCCTTTATGATAAATAATTTATTAATATATTTGCTTTATTTAAAATATTTTCTCTTAAAATTTTTGGTTCATCAAGTTTTATATTTAATATTTTAACATAATCATTGCAAAGTTGTTCTTCTTTAAAATCTGTTTGAACAAGTTTATCTACTAAATAAACTAATGCACATTCAATCGGAATAGTTGAGGCTTTTGGATTGTGGTGGTATTTTATAGTGTTAGTTAACAGAATTGGCAATTGCCATTTTTTTGCTAATTTTGCCCCAATTTCTGCGTGATTTGTTCCTAAAAAAGCATCCTCTGTTTCAAGAATATCTGAACCCTCGTTAACCATTTCTTGAATTTTTTTCAAAGAGGTTTCGTCCTGCATATTGATAATTAATTTACCAATATCGTGCATAAATCCTACCATAAACGCAACGTCGCTATCCATTATTTTTAAGTGTTCTGAAAGGTATTCACACCCAACAGCAGTTTTAATTGCGTGTTGCCAAAGTTCTTTGTTCTTATCAGAAGATAACATTGGTTTCATTGCTGATGCAATAATTATATTTTTGGCTTTATTCATACCCAAAAGTGCCAAGGCTCTGGTTATTGAAGTTATTTGTTGTGCAAAGCCATAATATGCGGAATTTACGAGATTTAAAACTTTTAAACTCAATGACTGGTCGTAACTGATAATTTCACCTAAATCTTTCAAACTAGATTCAGGGTCTTTAACGATGTTTAATGCCTTAATTACAACATTTGGCATTGCCGGAACATCTTTTAAATTATCTAGCAATTTATCAATTGAGTTATCCATTGAAATTTATACCTGTAAGTGTTTTTTAATTGATAAGAAACTTCCACTGGCTCCGAATGCAATACCTAATGCAATCATTGAAATTATAACAATATTTCCTGCAAATATCGGTGATGGAACAAGGAAGAAGTTATGTATGTTGTTAAGCATTGATTGAATAATATCTACCGGAATTAAGGCTAATAATGCACCGACAAAACCATATAAAGCCCCTTGCATAATTAACGGAATCCTGATGTACCAATTGCTTACACCCATAAGTCGCATAATTTCGATTTCATCTTTTCGTGATTGAATTACCAACTGAATTGTGTTGTTTATAATTGTAATTGTCAGTATTGCAACGATAATTACCACGAATACTGTTGTTGTATTCACGACCTTGTTTAAGACTTGAATTTTCTTTGCCAAATCCTGTGCATAACTCATGTCCTCAACAACCGACAGTGCTTTTATCTTTGCAAAAACATCATTTGTATTTTCAGGTTTATCTATTTTAACATGAAGTGTGTCCGGCAGAGGGTTATCAATATCGGATATATCTAATTCTCTTTTTAAATCCGCCCAAGAATGTTCTTTTGTAATGATTTTAACCTTTTCTACGTGGTCAAATTCTTTAATTCTTTCAGCAACAATATTTGCATCTGCATTAGATTTCAAATATACAGAAATTTCAAGAACATTTCCTAACTCGTGAGCAAAAGAAGATACTGAAAGAGTTGTTCTTAACAATGCTCCGAATAGGGTTAAAATTGCCGCCATTGTTGTAATAATTGCCAGATTAATCCAACCTGTGCGTTTTATATCGTTGAAAATTTCAACAGACATACGGTAAACAATTCTAATCTCTGTTAACCAGTCTTTTGGTATATGATTTTTAACTTTCTTTTTAATTTTTTGTGCTTTTTTATTCATAATAAGTACCTTCTGGATTATCACGAATAACTTCACCGTTATCAAGAGTGATTACACGTTTTTTGAAATAATCTACGATGTTTTTATCGTGAGTAGATACAATTACTGTGATACCTCTTTGGTTAATTTGTTCAAGAATTTGCATTACTTCCAAAGAGTTTTTAGGGTCTAAGTTACCTGTAGGTTCGTCTGCAATTAGAAGTGGCGGACCGTTTACAATTGCACGTGCAATACTTACACGTTGTTGTTCACCACCTGATAGTTCAGTTGGTTTTGCTTTCATTTTATCGATAAGTCCTACAACTTTTAATGCTCCTGTAACCCTTGCGTGAACTTCTTTTGAACTTATACCCAAAGTTCTGATAACGTAAGCAACATTATCATATACTGTTTGGTTTTGAAGTAATTTATAATCTTGGAATACAATCCCCATACAACGACGAAGATTTGGAACTTTGTCTGAGGTTAGGTTAGCGATATTAATTCCACCGATTATTACTGTACCTGATGATGGGGTTTCTTCTTTGTATAAAATTTTCATTAAAGTTGATTTACCAGCACCTGATTTACCAATCAAGAATACAAATTCACCAGAAAGAATGTCTAAGTTGACATTCTTCAAGGCATATTTGTTTTTGTATTTTTTTGTTACCGCACGTAACTGTATCATTATTTAGTTTCCATTAATTTTGTAATATCTTCTGCTAATTCTGTAGAGTTTAATCTGTAGAATTTCATTAAGTTTTCAAGGTCGCCTGATTGACCGAATGTATCTTGAACACCTAATCTGTGAACAGGAACAGGATGATGTTCAGAAAGTACTTCGCATACTGCTGAACCAACACCGCCAATTACAGAGTGGTTTTCAACTGTGATTACAAAGTTTGTTTTCTTTGCAGATTTAACAATTGATTCAACATCGATAGGTTTTACCATTGGTAAGTTGATGATTTCAGCATCAATGCCTTTTTTAGTTAATGTTTCAGATGCTTCGATTACTTCAGCAAGAGTTTCACCGTTAGTAATGATTGTTACGTCTTTACCTTCTTTGATTACGTCTGCTTTTGTTAAATCAAACACATGACCTTCTTCGTAAACATCAGGAACGTTTGTTCTTGGAACTCTGATGTAAACCGGTCCAACGTGTTTTGCGGCATATTTTACTGCGGCATTCATTTCTTGACAATCACAAGGAACTAAAACTTGCATTCCAGGTAATCCTCTCATTAATGAAACGTCTTCTAAAGATTGGTGAGTTGCACCGTCTTCGCATACTGTGATACCGCCATGAGTACCAACAACTTTTATATTAAAACCTGCATAGCAAGCACCATTTCTGATTTGGTCGTAGTTTCTGCCTGTAGCGAATACAGCAAAACTTGCTAAGAAAGGAATTTTACCGGTAGTTGAAAGACCAATTGCAGTTGTTGTCATGTCTGCTTCTGCGATACCGCAGTCGAACCATCTGTCAGGAAATTCGTTTGCAAACAATTTTGTTTGAGTTGAACCTGCTAAGTCTGAGTCTAAAACTACAACGTTTTCGTTTTCTTTACCTACTTCTACTAATGCTTTACCAAATGCAGAACGGATAGATTTTCTTTCTTTTTTGTTAACTGTTAACATTAAATTTCTCCTTTTAATTATCCTTGATAGTATTATAACACAAACATATTTCATGTACTTAAACTTTGTTAACATGGTTTACATTTTTAGGCAATTTTTTGCAAAATCATGACTTTATTAATATAACAACTCATAACGATAGGATTTTTATTACTTAAATGACTAGTATCAACAACTTTTTTAAGCCACAAGTAGCGAATACAAAGGCTGGAGAAACACAATTAAGCGTATATTATACGAATGATATGCACGGTGATATTAACCGTTTGGCAAAATTGAAAACTACAAAAGATACTTTTGAAAAGTCAAATAAGGGTAATGCAACATTAGCATTAACTGCCGGTGATTGCTTCTATGGAAAAGACAAACAAAGAATCGGTCTTATTTCAAAAGTTATGAACATGATGAAATTTGACGCATTCACTTTGGGTAACCACGAGTTTACTCCTGGTACTAAAGGTTTGGCTGAAAATTTAAAAAATATTGATGCACAAGCAGTTTCTGCAAATTTAGAAATTGGTGAAGATTGTGCATTAAACGAAAGTGTTAAAGAGAAAAAATTAGTTAAATCTGCTGTATTTATGAAAGGCGGACATAAATTTGCTGTAATCGGTGCTTCTCCATTTGATGCTGAAGTTGGTATTACAGAAGATGCAAAATCTGGTGTTAGAGTAAAAGATATTGACAAAACTATTGCTGCAATTAACGAAGAAGCAAAAAATCTTGAAAAACAAGGTATTAATAAAATCATCTTGTTATCTCACTTAGGTTATGGCGAACATGCTGACCTTAAAGTTGCAAGAGAAACTGAAGGTATTGATATTATTGTTGGCGGACACTCTCATGCGGTAATTGAAGGTGCTCAATCAGAAGATAAAGGCGGTACACACAAATTAAACGTTGTTACTTCAAAAAGAGGTGAACCTGTAGTTGTTACTCAAGCCGGCAAATTGAATGAAAAAGTTGGTTTCTTAGATGTTGTATTTGATAAAAATGGTGTTATCAAAACTGATTCTATCAAAAATAACTTAGCAAATGTGGCTGAATTTGCTGAAGATAAAGCAGTTAACAAATTAATGGTTGACACTTTAGGTGAAAAACAACACTTAGCAAACGTTACTAAAGGTTATGACCCTGAATGTGAATTTGAAGAAAGATACAGAGAAAATCCTGTTCATAACATGTTAGCAGATGCTATTTTAGAAAAAGGTAAAAAACAAGGTGTACAAGGTGTTTTATTTGCAACTAACACAGTAAAAGGTGGTGCGACAGGTGAAATCACAAACTACAACTTGAAATATGAAATGTTACCTTATAACAGTTCTTATGTTGCAGTTGAAATGACTGAAAAAGATGTTGTTGATTTATTAAATGCAACTTCTTCAAAAGTTTTCGGCGAAGTTGACCCTCCATTATTAAGAACTGCCGGCATGAAGTATACAATTGACCAAGCAAGTGGCAAAACTCCTTTAACACAATTAGAATTAACAGATGAAAAAGGTAATGTAACTGCTTCAATTGATACAAAAAATCCAAGTGCTGATAAAAAAGTTAAAGTTGCATTAGATTCTTACTTATTCTGTGCAGATTATTCAAAACCAATTTTAGCAAAATATAAAGATTCTGCTGAAAAAGTTGGTGAACAACAAGAAATTTTCACAGATTACTTAACTAAAAGAGGTACTGTTGATTTCTCAATGCCAAAAGAAAATAGAATTACTGTTAAATACAATGACTTAGCAACTTATTGTCCTCAATATTCAATGGACGACAAAGTTAAGACATTAAAAAATGCGTAAGATATTAAGCGAATAAAAATAAGGCTGTGCTATTGTACAGCCTTATTTTATTGACGGTAGTTAAATTTAATGGTAATATACATTTAAAATTTTGAAAAAGTTATAAGGATAATAAATATGAAAAATATGAAAAAAGCGTTTACGTTGTCAGAAATTTTAATTGTAGTTGCAATTATTGGTATTGTTGCCGCAATGGCTATTCCTAACTTGAACAAAAGCATTAATGAAGATAAATATCTTTTGATATATAGAAGCACTGTAGACCAGTTGAATGGTGCTTTGGGTAAATTAATTTCTGAATATGGCTCTTATATAAAGGCTGGAAACGAAAATTGTCCGGCAGGTAAAACTGTTTACTATTGTGCCACTCTAAAACTAACTGAATATCTTGACGTTGGTATAAATTGTGGAACATCAAATATGCAAAGATGTTTTTCTGACAAAAAGATAACAATGATGGGTAGTGATGACGTTCCTGACGGTAGTTTAGAAAAGGGCAATGAAGACTGTTTTTACACATTTTTGTTAGCAAATGGTGTTGGAGTTTGCGATAGAGGAGTTGCTTATGAACTTGATTTAGATGGTCCAAACAAAGGTCCAAATTCGAGAGGAATTGACCTTTTTAGGCTAGATATGTATCATGATGTTTTGCAACCGGAACCTTCATATGACGTAAGTTCTAGTGAGACTGAAACAAGTATAGATTTTGAAAACTATGATAGATATAATCAATGGTTCTATGAAATTGGCAATATGGATTATTTGAAATGTCCAGACCATTTGAATTGGATTAACAAGCATACGTGCGACGACTAATGTTTACAATCGTTTAAATTTGGCGAAAATAAGGCATTTTTAGAAAGATAAAAGTCTTTTATATTATATATGTGTAGTGTAAGGCATTATTGTGAGTTTTATTAGTAACAATTTAGCATCAATAAATCCTTTTAAACCTAAGTTTAAGGCTAAGGCTAATTCAGGTGAAACTGAATTGGGCTTGTTTTATGCTAACGATATGCATGGTGATGTAAATAGACTGTCTAAATTTAAAACGGCACATGATAAATTTTTAAGAGCCAATGAAAACACAAATCACATGACCCTTGCCGCAGGGGATTGTTTGTTCGGTGCAGATAAACAAAGAAATTCCTTAATGGTTAAATTGTTTAATCTTATGGGATTAGACGCTCTTGCTCTTGGTAACCATGAATTTGCCGGTGGTAGTAAGAATTTGTCAGAGTCATTAGAAAAAAGTAAGTTTAAGTCAGTTTCTGCAAATATTGATGTTGCTGAAGACAGTCCATTGAAAAAAAATATTAAAAATAAAAAACTTGTTAAATCTGCTGTATTTATGAAGGGAGGTCATAAATTTGCGGTTATCGGTGCTTCACCATTCGATTCTTACATAAGTACCAAAGATAAATCCGTAAAAGTTAAGGACTTAGACGAAACCGTAAAAGCAATTAACGAAGAAACAAAAGAACTTGAATCTAAAGGCATAAATAAAATCATACTTTTATCTCATTTAGGATATGAACAAGGGGATTTAGATGTTGCCAGAAGAACTGAGGGTGTAGATATTATCGTTGGCGGGCATTCTCACACCGTAATTGACGGCGTTAATTCAAAAGAGCCTGCTAATAAAAAGGATTTTCACAAATTGAATTTGTTAAGGTCTAAACGTAATGAGCCTGTAATAATAACTCAAGCCGGCGGAATGAATGATTATGTCGGATATTTAAATGTTGTTTTTGACGAAAAAGGTATTTTAAAGACTAATAAACTTGAAAATAAATTGATTGATTTGAATAACTTTAACGATTCAAAAGTTGCAGATAAATTGATGAATGAAGAATTAGGCGAAAAGATTAAAGTTGCCGGTGTTAAAGGTGTATATAAACCTAAAAATACTTATATTGAGCGTCATGAAGATAACCCGTTAGCAAATGCTTTTGCAGATGCAATGCTTGCTCGTGGTAAAAAATATGGTGCAGATATTTCGTTATATCACGCAGCATCTGTAAGAGGTAGTGCAGTTGGTGAAATTACAAATTATGACGTAAAATATTCGATGTTACCATTCGATAATGATATTCAGGTTATTGATGTTTCTGAAAAAGATTTAGTTCAAGTGTTGAAAAATACAGCAGGTTCTCTGTTAACTTCAAATAAAGATGCTCAAATTTTGAGAACTTCCGGCATGAAATATTCAGTAAGAAATGATAAAGAATATTTCTTAAACGGAGGTAAAGACCCGATAGAAAGTGTTACAATTGGCGATAGAAAAATTGATGTAAAAAATCCTGATGAAAATAAAAAAGTAAGAGTTATTCTAAATTCGTATTTATTTTCAATGCCAAGAACAAAAGGTGTTTTGGCAAAATATAAAGATTCTGCGGTTGATGCAGGTCGTGAACAAGAAATTTTCTTAGATTATTTAAAAGACCATAATGAAATTGACTGTACTAAAAAAGAACAACGTGTGAAGACTTCCGCTCATTATTCAAGTTGGAATGAAGTTTCTACTGCCCGTAAAGAAGTAATGTCTGCATTGAATTTAAAATAGATTTACGTCTTTTTTGTTAATAATATTAAATTTTCTTTTTTAAAAAAGGCAATTTTTTCGTGTGAAATTACTTTACAATAATGTAAGGCTATTAAAGAGATAAATATAACTTCTTTATTATGCTTTACGTGTAAAACATAATTTAAAAATGGAGATAGTACAACAAAAACTTTAATTAGAAAATGATAGGTAAGGAAAACCCAAAAAGGGAAATAGTGTAGTTTTTTATTAAATAACAGATGCGGTGAAACAAAAGTTTCACCTTTTTTTTACTATTTTTTATTTTTTGCAAGTTTTTGTGCATAAGCATTCATTAATTCTTGATGATTTGCTTGTGCTTTTGGAAGATCAATGAAAGAACGAATGCGAGTATATCTATCAAATTCGCTTTTTAATTCGCCATAACTTCTAATTGTTTGTAAAGGGATACTTATTTTGTTGCCTATAGTTGTGTCAAAAATAAACAAGGTCGGAACTGAATAAACATTGCCAACTACTAATGGATAGTTTTGAGGTTCTTCTGTATTAAGCATTACAAAATTGTAGTCATTTGCCAAATCTTTTGATAAACTGTTAAACGCAGGCATGAATTTTTGACAATTACTGCAAAATGGTGCGTGGAATAAAATGACTAAAGGTTTTGACATGTCCATTTTTTCCGCTTCTTCCAAACTTGTTGCTACCTTGTTTTCAATGAAATCTGAAAATAAGACCTTTTTATTTTCTTGATTTTTGTTTAAAACAGAAACTGCTATTAAAAGCAGAATAATTATTGTAACAATGCTTGATATTATAATAATTTTAGTTTTTTTGTTCATAAAAAAGACTCCTTTGAGAAAAGTTTATCACAAAGAAGCCTTTTTGTTATTTTTTTATAACTTTTATTAAAGAATGCAACCTTTAGGAACTACCGTAATACCGTTTGGTGATACGTAGAAGCCTTTTTGTTGGTCGATTTCTTTATCGAAACCGATTTTTGTATAAGGTGGAACTTGAACGTTTTTATCAATAATTGCACGTCTGATTTCACAATGTCTACCGATGTTAACGTTTTCCATCAAGATACTTTCTGTAACTGAAGAATAAGAGTTAATTCTTACTTTTGGTGAAAGTATACATCTTGATAAACCACCACCAGAAATGATACAGCCTTCAGAAACCATTGAGTTTGTTGCCATACCAACTCTGTCGCCTTCTTGCCAAATGAATTTAGCAGGCGGATAGTTGTAGTTGAAAGTTCTTAATGGCCATTCTTTGGCATATAAGTTTAATTCAGGACAAGAGTCTAACAAATCCATGTTTGCTTGCCAGTAAGCATCGACATTTCCAACGTCTTTCCAGTAACCTCTTTCAGCATCAGACATTCCTGGGAATGTGTTTTCTTTGAAGTTGTATACATAAACAGGTTTACCTTCATTTAGTAACATAGGAATTACGTTTTTACCAAAGTCATGGCTTGAGTCTTCCATTTTATTATCTCTGTACAAAGCATCAATTAATATATCTTTTGTGAAAATATAGTTACCCATTGATGCTAAACACATATTAGGATTGCCAGGAAGTGATTTTGGTTTTGTTTTTGGTTTTTCTACGAAGTTTGTTAATTTCCAGTTTTCATCAACCTCCATAATACCAAATTCAGATGCTTCTTCAATCGGAATAGGTATTGCAGCAATTGTTAAATCTGCGTGTTTAGTTTTGTGGTAACTTAGCATTTGTGATACGTCCATTTTATAAACGTGGTCGCCACCAAATACGCAAACATAGTTAGGGTCTGAATCTACGATATGTAAAACGTTTTGGAACACAGCATCTGCTGTACCTCTATACCAATCACCACCGGTTCTCATTTGTGCCGGAACTAAATCAACATATTGGTCTAAGAATGGTGATAAAGCATAACCACGTGAAATATGTTGGTTTAGAGAGTCAGATTTGTATTGTGTTAAAACTTTGATTTTGTAGAAACCTGAGTTAATAAAGTTGTTCAAAACAAAGTCGATAATACGGTATCGTCCTCCAAATGGAACTGCCGGTTTTGCACGGTCTTTTGTTAAAGGGTGCAGCCTTTTACCTTCACCGCCTGCTAAAATCATAACTAATGCGTCATCAATTGACATTTTGTACCTCACTACTTACTTATACAATTACTATTATAATATGAAAACGGATTACAATATCATACAAAACGATGAATTATTTTATTTGCTAGTTTGTAACAAATTCGTTACAAACTTCACGAATTTGTTTTTCAAGCATTTGACTTAAAAAATGTTTTATGTTATTAATGTTGTGGGGTAAATGTATATTTTTTTAAGTCTTGCACATGTGTAAGGCTTTTTATTTTGCCAAAAATTGTAAAAATAAGGCGAAACGTAACAGATACTTAACATTTTTGATATTTATATATAAAAAGATTATTATATTGTTGATAACGTGTAACTTGGGGTATCAACAATATAATGGAAAATAATAATTTAAAACCTTTTTTAGAGGATATAAAAAAGTTATGGGACGGGTTAGAACTGCCACAAAAGTTTGGTCTTTTGGCATTGACTATTGTAACAGTTATCGTTGCAACTTATTTTTTGGTGAAATCTTTTGAACCTGAGTGGACTGTTTTGTACAGCGATTTGCCACAAACAGATGTTGCGAACATTGTTGAATCATTCAAAAAAAGTGGACAGGCATATAAAGTTTCAGAGGATAAAAAAGCAATTCTTGTTCCTGCAAAAGATAAGGACAATATGAGAATTTTTGTTGCTGAAAATGACCTTATCGAAAATCCATCTCCGGGGTTTGAATTGCTGGATAATATGCAATTAGGCTCTACTGATTTTAAAAATAAATTGACAAAGCAAAGAATTTTTCAAGGTGAAATTGTTCGTTCTATTGAGAAAATGAATGGTATTAAAAGTTGCAGAGTTCAACTTGCAGATCCTGAACGTTCAATTTTCGAAGATAAAGATGAAGCCCCATCGGCATCTGTAATGCTTATTTTAGATGAGGGATACCGTTTAAAAGCATATCAAGTCAAAGCGATTAAAAATTTAGTCGCTTATTCTGTTCCAAGAATGACTCCTGAAAGAGTTTTTATTACAGACCAAAATGGTGCAAGTTTGTCTGATGAAACAGGTAAAAATTCAAATGATATGGAAACTTTCAAATCTAATGCAGAAAAACAAACTGCGGAAAAAGTTTCTCAAGTTTTAGAAAAAATTGTTGGAAAAGGAAATGTATCTGTTCAGGTTAATGCGGACATTGATTTTAATTCAACAAAAGCAACTATAGAAACATACGTTCCTGTTGGAGATGGCGAAAATGGGTATAAGGGAGTTATGACAACTTCACAATCAGAGGTTGAAACTTATGAAAATCCAAATCAAGCACCCGTAAATGCAAATGTAAATGCTCGTAATTTGAATTATGCAAAAGAGAAAAATTCAGTAAATTACAGTGTTTCAAAAGAAATTAAACAGGTTGTGTATGCTCCGGGAACAATAAAACGTATGACAATTGCAGTTGCTGTAAACAAAATTTTGACAGATAGTGAAAAAGAGGAAATACAAAATTTAGTTTTATCTGCTGCCGGTGCAAACTATGAACGTGGCGACGTTATAACTGTTTCAAGTTTACAGTTTGAATCATTGGCAGAAGAAAAAGCGAAACAAGCAGCACTAGATAAAGAAATTAAAACAAAATCTACGGTTGATTATTTAACCAAAGACTTAGGGCCATTATTGGTTGTGTTAATCTTAGGTCTTGCTGCAATGTTTATCATCAGAGGATTAATGGGTAAAATGGGTAGAACTGTTGAAGTTCAAGAGGCTCCGCCTGTTTTTGAACCTCAATTACCTCAAATGTCAGACGAATTGCCAGAGGCATTGTTGGCAGAACCATTTAAAGGTATTGAGGCTAATATCGATCCTGAACTTGAAAGAGCACGTATGGAATTGAATGATACTATTATGGCTGATCCGGCAGAGGCAGCGAGATTATTAGTATCGTTTATAAAGGAATAAATCTATGGAAAATGCACCAACACTTACACATCAAATTTTAGGGATGAATTCAATACAAAAAGTTGCGGCTTTGTTAATTCTTTTAGGGCCGGCAACTGCATCTGAGGTGTTGAAAAATATTACTGACAATGATTTATTGGAAAAAATTGCTTTGGAAATTGCAAGTTTAAACAAAGTTCCGGTTGAATCTCTTGTTGGTATATTAGAGGAATTTAGAGGATTGTTCCAAGCAAACAGTTATCTTGCAAAAGGTGGTAAAGACTATGCAAGACAAGTTTTGGAAATGACTTATGGCCCTGAACAGGCAAAAAGAATAATGACAAGACTGGAAGCCTTGATGAATGCAAATCCGTTCCAATTCTTGAACGAGGCTGACCCTGTTCAATTAGCAACTTCGTTCCAAAATGAAAATCCTCAATTGATTGCATTAATTTTAGCATACTTATTGCCTGTTCAATCTGCGAGAGTTATGAACAATCTTCCGCCGGAAGTCCAAGCACAGGTTGCTATTAAAATTGCAGAAATGGATACAACAAATCCTGAAATTCTTGCACATATTGAAAAAATTGTAGAAAGTAAATTCTCGTCTGTAATGGTTCAAGACTTCTCACAAGCCGGTGGTATTGATACTTTGGCAAATATCTTGAACAGAACTGACAGAACAACAGAAAGAAACGTTTTGGAATTGTTAGAAATTGAAAATCCTGAACTTGCAGATGAAGTTCGTGAATTGATGTTCGTATTTGAAGACATTATTCAACTTGATAACAGAACAGTTCAACGTATTTTACGTGAAGTTAATACAAAAGACCTTGCACTTGCTCTTAAAGGTACAAAAGAAGAAGTTCGTGAAAAAATCTTCTCTAATATGTCAGAACGTGCTCAACAAATGCTTCGTGATGATATGGAATATCTTGGACCTGTTCGTGCAAAAGATGTTCAAGAAGTTCAATCTCAAATTTGTGTAACAATCAAATCCTTAGAAGCATCTGGTGAAATTGTTCTTGAAAGAGATGAGGGTGAGGAAGAATTCATTGACTAGGATTAAAAGTGATAATGTTCAAATAGGCTCTAGTTATGTTTTGCCAATAGAAAATCCTTATAAAGAGGAGGAGGCAAAACTTAAACGTATGATTTCTGCTGCCCAAAAAGAAAAAGAACGTCTTATTCAAGAGGGTGTTAATAAGGCAAAAGAACTTGTTGACGAAGCAAAAGGAATTATTCAACAGGCTCAGCAAGAGGGTGCAAAAATTGTTGAAACCGCAACAAATGAAGCAAATGCTCAAGCGACTGATATTCGTGAAACTGCTCAAAAAGAAGGGTATGAGGCAGGTTATAAGCAAGGTTATGATGATGGAACTAACTCTCTTGAAGAAAAGTTTATGGCAATGGAAACTTTTGCTCAGAGTCAATTTGATTTGAAACACAATATTATTAAATCTGCTCAATTAGATATTGTTGAGTTGGTTATTGCTATTGCAAGAAAAGTTTGTCAAAAATCTCTGGAAAATGACATCAATGTTTTAAAAGATATGACTGTTGAATCGATAAAACAATTGAAAGATAAAGAAAATATTACAATTACTATAAATCCTGAACTTGCAGAAAAAATTTATTCAATTTCAAACGAATTAAGAGAAGCAATTCCAAAATTGCAAAATATTAAAGTTATTGAAGATGACAATGTTTCTGCTGATGGCACAATTGTTGAAACTTTGCTTTCAAGGGTTGATAACAGAGTAAAAATTCAAATAGATCAAATTGCGGAAAAGTTTTTAACAACGCATTATTCTGCATCTCATAGTGAAGAATTAAATGAAGAAGTTATAGATTCTGAGGACTTATGCGATGACAATGATGTTTAATAAAGAAAAATTTTTAAATATTATTGATGAAGTACAAACGATAAAAGAAATCGGACGAGTTACTGAAATAAAAGGTCTTATCATAGAATCCGATGGCCCGCAATCCAGCATTGGTGATTTATGCTATATTTACAAAAAAGCAAATGAAGAACCTGTATGGGCAGAGGTTGTTGGTTTTAGAGAGGGGCGAATACTTTTAATGCCTTTGGGGATTATGGAAGGAATTCAACCTGGTGCAATTGTATTGAACACTGGAGAGCCAATGAAATTAAAGGTTGGTAATAATCTTTTAGGCAGAGTCCTTGACGGACTTGGTAATCCAATTGACGGACTGGGTGAAATCAATGCAGAGGCTTATGTTTCAACTTGTGCAAAGCCAATAAATCCTTTGAAGCGTGCAAGAATTGATACTCCATTGTCTTTAGGAATTAGGTCTATAGACGGTTTTATTACTGTCGGTAGAGGACAAAGGCTTGGTATATTTGCGGGTTCAGGGGTTGGTAAAAGTACAACTCTTTCAATGATGGCAAAAAACACCAACGCAGATATTAATGTGATAGCATTAATTGGGGAACGTGGTCGTGAGGTTCGAGAGTTTATTGAAAAAAATATGGGACCAGAGGGCATGAAACGTACAGTTGTTGTTGCTGCGACATCTGAACAACCTGATTTGGTAAAAATAAAGGCGGCTTTTGTTGCAACATCAATTGCAGAGTATTTTAGAGATAAAGGCAAAGATGTACTGTTTATGCTTGATTCGGTAACTCGTATTGCTATGGCACAACGTGTTGTGGGGTTGAGTGCAGGTGAACCGCCGGCAATGAAAGGTTATACGCCAAGTGTATTTGCAATTATGCCTCAATTAATGGAACGTGCAGGTTGTAATGATAAAGGTTCAATTACTGCATTGTATACTGTTTTGGTTGAAGGTGATGACTTTAATGAACCTATTTCCGATACCGCAAGAAGTATTCTAGACGGTCATATTATGTTATCACGTGATTTGGCTCACCGAAATCATTATCCGGCGGTTGATGTATTACAGTCAATAAGTAGGGTTATGGGTGATGTTGTTACTCAAGAACATCTTGATGCTTCAGCAAAAGTGAAAAATTGGCTTGCTGTTTATAAGAAAAACGAAGATTTGATTAATATTGGGGCTTATGTAAAAGGCTCAAACCCATTATGTGATGAAGCAATACAAAAAATGGATAAAATTAACGAATTTTTATGTCAACGCACAAGCGATAATATTCAATATGATGAAACAATTGAAAATCTTATAAAACTTGTGTCTTAGTTGTTTTCAGCCTTTAGAATATCTGTCATCATTTTTTTCGCAATATCAAGTTGAACGTCTTTGTTCTTCTTTAAATCATCGATTGTCAATTCAATGTTAACATCGGGAGCAATGCCTTTTTTGTTAATATCAGTACCGTTTGGAGTTAAATATTTTGCAATTGTAAGATTTAAACCGGTTGCATTTGGCATTGGCATAACTTGTTGCACCATACCTTTTCCGTAAGTTGTTGTACCAACAAGTTTTGCTTTGTGGTAATCTTTCAACGCTCCTGAAAGAATTTCGCTTGCACTTGCACTTGAGTGGTCAATTAAAACAATAAGCGGTTTATTAACGTTGTAATCTGTTTGTTGAGCGGTTAAATCTTGTTTAAAACCGTTTCTTCCTACAACACTAACGATTTTACCTTTTGGAATAAATAAATTAGCGATGAATATTGCGTTTGGCAAAAGTCCTCCAGGGTTTCCACGCAAATCAAGAATTAAACCGTCTGTTTTGTTTGTTTTTTCAAGTGCCTCAATAAATTCATTTGAGGTTGTTGCACCGATAAAACTTAGGATTTGAATATAGCCAATGTTTTTGTCTATCGAACTTTTTACGGTTTTTATTTTAATTTCTTTTCTTTTTATTGTTTTATTGATTTTCTTGTCTTTTCTAAGCAAAGTTATTTCAACGGTACTGTTTTCAGGGCCTCTAACAAGTCCTGCAACGTCGGAAACCGTCATTCCGCTAACCTCTTTTTTGTTTACTGCATAAATTATATCGCCCGATTTTATGCCGGAAGAACTTGCAGGAGTTCCGTCAATAACACTTAAGACAATGATTTTACCTGCGTTTGATAAAATGTTTACACCAATGCCTGTGATTTTTGAATCAATAGAGGTATTTAATTCTTCAAATTCTTTTTTTGAAAGAAATTTTGTATATGGGTCGTTTAAACTTGCAAGCATTGTGTTAATTGCAACATAGGCATCTTCTTCTGTCTTAATTTTGCCTTGATAATGCTCTTTCCAACGATACCAATCTTGCTTGTTCATATCTTTGTCATAATAAGTTTTTTTGACTGTTTTCCAAGTTCTGTCAAAAAGTTTTTGCGATGAGATTTGTTCCGTATTTACGACTGTTTGTACGTTTGTTGGTGTTGATACCATTTTTACGTACATGTCGTGTATAAGATTATTAAAAAATAATAATGCTGTTATTAAAATAAAAGCGATTATAAAATGTTTCTTGTTCATAGCATTATTTAACACCAAGTGATATATTTTATCAATAGGTAATATAGTTATTAAGAGAGTTTATAAGTAGTTTTTTTATCTAAAAATTAAAGTCTTTCAAAACCGGGTGATGTTTGTGGCAAGTTTTGATAGCCTTTGTTTGCATAAACAGTTTTCTTAATATATTTGTTTGTGTAACCACCTTTTTTGAAAAGTTGTTTAAGAGTGTTTTCTCTTTGTAATAATGGGTGTTGGCGGTCGTTTTGTTCAGGATAAATTTCTAACATTTCTGTCCAAACTGCCGCTTCCATAGTCCAAGCATAAGTTTCTTCTGCAAGAGAATTAAATTCATCTTGATGTAATGCTTCGTGTGCCAACAATGCCGCTAAAGCAGCAGGCGGTGCGTCTGCGTGTTTTGGATTTATGTAAATATATAAAATGTTTTTCT
This sequence comes from uncultured Candidatus Melainabacteria bacterium, assembly GCA_934717745.1. Lineage (GTDB taxonomy): Bacteria > Cyanobacteriota > Vampirovibrionia > Gastranaerophilales > Gastranaerophilaceae > UBA6984. The sequence continues at coordinate 20,498 of CAKUZB010000014.1, forward strand.
TTTTCCAGCCTAACGCATCAAAGTTTCGGTAGTCCTCTTTGATTACACTAAGGTCTTTGAATTGAACTTTGATAGGTTTTTCTGTCAAGTTGTATCCCATAATTGCACGTCTTGAAAAATCTGCGTTGGTATTTTTCATCATATCTAATGCAACAAGTATTACTTCATCATTGCTAATTTTTTTGTATTCTTTTTTTAGTTGTTCAAGATAAATAGCATCATATTTTGGCGGATAATTTGACAAAGGTTGTTGTTGGTTTACGTCTTCTTTTTTTCCAAAAACTCCCGCAGATGATATTTGCGGAAAACTGATTAATAATGCTAATGCTATAAATATAATCTTTTTAAACTTCATACTGTCCTCACAAAAATGATAATACTATTATTATAATGGTTTTGTAAATAATTTCAAATATTTTATGTGTAAAATTTTTATGTTTGTAGTACGATAAAAGTGTATGGAGGACACGAAAAATGATAATGGACGGTTTAATTATTACTGTTGTTGGCATGGGAACAGTTTTCGCTTTCTTAACTTTGTTGGTTTTTGCTATGCAATTATCAGCAAAAATTGTAGAAATGTTGAATAAAATTATGCCAGAAGAAGTTACGGCTCCGGTTGCAGTACCATCTCGTAACAAAGCAACAGACGATGATGTTGCAGTAGCAATTGCTGTAGCAAAAATGAACATGTAATTAACAATTAATTGAAATAGAGGAATATGAAAAAATGTCAAAAAAATTAATCAAAGTAATGGACACATCTTTTAGAGATGGCTTTCAATCCGTTTTTGGTGCGAGAGTTTTGGTAGATGATTTTTTACCGGCTTTAAAATCTGCTGTTGATGCAGGTATTAAGCATTTTGAAGTTGCAGGCGGTGCAAGATTTCAAGCCCCAATTTTCTTCTGCAATGAAAACGCATTTGATATGATGGACAAGGTTCGTGAAACTGTTGGACCAGATATTAAATTACAATCTTTGGCTCGTGGTGTTAACGTTGTAGGTTTGAATTCACAACCAAGAGATGTAATCGATTTACATGCAAAAATGTTTGCTAAACATGGTGTTAATGTAATCAGAAACTTTGACGCATTAAATGATGTAAATAACTTAATTGATTCTGCAAACAGCATTAAAAAACATGGTTTGCAACACGAAGTTACAATCACAATGATGGAACTTCCTTATGGTTGTGAAGGTGCTCATGACGTAGAATTTTATGTTCAAGTATTGAGAAATATTTTAGATGCAGGTATTCCATTTGATTCATTAGCATTTAAAGATGCTTCAGGTACTTCTCACCCAAGAAAAGTATATGAAACAGTTAAAAGAGTTCGTGAAATCTTAGGTTCAGATGCTCATATTCGTTTCCACTCTCACGAAACTGCCGGTACTGGTTTGGCTTGCTACTTAGCAGCATTAGACGGTGGTGCTGATGGTATCGACTTATCAATGAAACCTGTTTCAGGCGGTACTGCTCAACCTGATATTATTTCTATGTGGCACGCTTTAAGAGGAACTGAATATGATTTAGGTTTAGATATTAAGAAAATTATGGAAACAGAGGAAATTTTCAAAGAATGTATGAAAGATTACACTGTTTCACCTGTTTCGTTAGCGGTTAATCCTATGTTAATTCAAGCACCTTTACCAGGTGGTGCAACTGCAACAACAATTGACCAATTAAAAGATATGGGTATGTTAGATAAATTCCCTAAATTAATTGAAAATATGAAAGAAGTAGTATCAAGAGGCGGTTTTGCAACTTCTGTAACTCCGGTTTCTCAATTCTATGCTCAACAATCTTTCTTAAATGCAATTACTGAACATCCTTGGGAAAAAGCAAACCCTGGTTATGCAAAAATGTTGTTAGGTTACTTCGGAAAAACTCCTTGTGAACCTGATCCAGAATTAGTTAAATGGGCAGAAGAAAAAACAGGTTTGCAACCAACAACAGAAAAAGTTGTTGATTTGAACGACAAAGACCCTGAAAAAGGTTTGAAAGCCGCAGAAGAAAGATTAAAAGCCGCAGGTTTGCCTGTAACTGATGAAAACTTATTTATTGCTGCTGCTTGTAAAGACGGAAACGCTGACAAAGGTATTGACTTCTTGTTAGGTAAAGGTACTGTATCAGTTCACAAAGGTCAAACTTCTGCTAATAATTACAAAAACGGTGCAACTGTTACTGTTAACGGAAAAGATTATGCAGTTAAAATTGACGGAAATAAAGCAGTTGTTAACGGTAAATCTTATGATGTTTCAATCGTTGAAGGTATGAAGGAGGTTGCCTCTAAACCTGCTGGAAACGGTGAAGGTACAGAAGTTAAAGCCCCTGTTCCCGGTGCAATTTTAAAAGTAGTTGCAAGAGATGGAGATGAAGTTGCTGAAGGCGATGTTCTTATCTTGATGGAAGCAATGAAAATGGAAACAGAAATTAAAGCACCTTGTGCGGGTAAAGTAAGTTCAGTAAGAGTAGACGTAGGTGCAACAGTTATGCCTGGCGACATACTTGTAACTTTGAATTAATAAGGAGTAGGAAGTATGCAATTATTAGAATCTTTAAAAAGTTTAAATGATATTACAGGCTACGCAAATATGGTTAAAGAGCCGTTAACAGGTGTTAATGGAGTTGAAAACTTCTTACACATGTACGGTACAATAATAATGTTCTTCGTTTGCTTGTTGTTATTATATTTGGCAATCAAGAAGAATTACGAACCATTGCTATTATTACCAATTGGTTTCGGTGGTATTCTTGCTAATATTCCGGTTGCAGGGATTGCAGAACCTGGTGGATTTTTATACACTGTATACCACGTAGGTATTGATGGTGGCTTATTCCCACTATTCATATTTATGGGTGTTGGTGCAATGACTGACTTCGGTCCGTTGTTGGCAAATCCAAAAACAGCATTACTGGGTGGTGCTGCTCAATTTGGTATTTTTGGTGCATTGTTAGGTGCATTGTTATTGGCAAAATATGCAGGATTTGATTTTGGTTTACAAGAAGCCGCTTCAATCGGTATTATCGGTGGTGCTGACGGCCCGACTTCAATCTTCGTAACTTCAAGATTAGCACCGGATTTATTGGGTGCAATTGCTGTTGCTGCATATTCATATATGGCGTTAGTTCCAATTATTCAACCTCCAATTATGAAAGCATTGACTACAGAGGCTGAAAGAAAAATCGAAATGGTTCAAATGCGTCATGTTTCAAAACGTGAAAAAATCTTGTTCCCAATTGTGGTATTAGGTTTATGTATTATTTTCTTACCTGATGCAACTCCATTGTTAGGTGCGTTGACATTTGGTAATTTGGTAATGCAATGTGGCGTTACAGAACGTTTATCAAAAACTTTGCAAAATGAATTTATTAATATCGTAACAATTTTGTTAGGTTTATCGGTAGGTTCAAAATTGTCTGCGGATAAATTTTTAACACTTGAAACTTTGGGTATTTTATTCTTAGGTTTATGTGCATTTTCGATTGCAACAGCATCAGGTGTATTATTTGCAAAAATAATGAATTTATTTTCAAAGAAAAAAATCAATCCACTTATTGGTGCGGCAGGTGTATCAGCCGTTCCAATGGCTGCTCGTGTAGTTAACAAAGTTGGTTTGGAAGCAAACCCTCAAAACTTCCTGTTAATGCACGCAATGGGTCCTAACGTTGCAGGTGTAATTGGTTCAGCAGTTGCTGCCGGTATCTTACTTGCATTGTGCGGTTAGAAATTGATATAAATTTAAATTTCTTTATAAACAAAAAGTCCGACAGAAATGTCGGATTTTTGTTTTACATTTTTTAATACCGTAAAAACATGTCAGTATTACATGATATACTTGTAATATGACTAGACCGTATGTACCATTACACTTGCACACAGAGTATTCTTTACTGGACGGAGCAATTCGTATTAACAAGTTGTGCAAATTTGCAGTAGAAAAAGGTTTTCCTGCTGTTGCAATTACCGACCATGGGGTGATGTACGGTGATATGGAACTTTATGAAACTGCTGTTAATTTAAAAGATGCAACTTTAAAACCTCTTTTGGGTTGTGAATTTTATGTGCATAATGGTGATATTACTGAACGTGATAAAATGAACAATCCTTGTTATCACTTAGTTTTGATTGCAAAGAATAAAATTGGTTATCAAAATATTATTCGTTTAACATCTGTTGCGTGGTGCAAAGGTCGTTATGTTCACCCTCGTATTAGTTGGGAATTATTGCAAGAACATCATGAAGGTTTAATTTGTCTTTCGGCTTGTTTAGGGGGCGAAGTTTTACAAAATATTTTGAAACATGAACCTGAAAAAGCAAGAGAAGTTGCAAGAAGATATAAAGACTTGTTTGGAGAAGATTATTATATAGAACTTCAAGACCATGGTTTGGAAGATCAAAAGAAAACAAATCCAGAGTTGATTTCCATTGCAAAAGAATTAGATATTGAGATGGTTATTACAAACGACTCTCACTACTTAAACAAAGAAGACGCAGATATGCACGATACTTTGTTGTGTATGCAAACAAATTCTGATAAAGATGATCCTAACAGATTTCATTTTCCAAATAATGAGTTTTACGTAAAAACTGTTGAGGAGTTACGAGAAGCCTTTTCTTGGTTAGACGAGGAAACTTTTAACAGATGTATTGATAATACGGTAAAAATTGCAGAAAAATGTAATGTTGTTATCAACAAAACAAAAGATTTGCCTGCATATGAAGTGCCAAAAGGTTATACAACTGAAACATATTTGAATTACTTAGTATATCAAGGTTTGAAAAAAAGATATGGTGAAGTTACAGACGAGTTAAGAGAACGTGCTGATTATGAACTTGATGTAATTGATTCTATGGGATTTGCAGCATATTTCTTGATTACTTGGGACTTTATTCATTATGCTAAAACTCATGGGATTCCGGTAGGGCCGGGTCGTGGTTCTGCTGCGGGTTCTGTTGTTGCGTATGCTTTAGAAATTACTGATTTAGACCCAATTAAGCATAAACTTTTATTTGAAAGATTTTTGAATCCGGAACGTTTTACAATGCCCGATATTGATATAGACTTTTGTATTGAACGTCGTGGAGAAGTTATCGATTATGTAACTCAAAAATATGGTGAAGATAAGGTTTGCCAAATTATTACTTTTGGTACTTATGCCGCAAAAGCCGCATTCAAAGGTGTTGCAAGATTATTCAAAGTTCCGTTTTCAGAAAGTAATAGACTTGCTTCATTAATTGACCCTGCTATTGAGTTTGCTCAATCTGTTAATGACAAAGCAAAAACATTAACTGATGCAATGAAATATGATGGTTCTGAATTAAAAACTCTTTATGATAATGATGAACAAATTGTTGTTGATCCGATTGAGGGTAAAACGGTAGGTTTAAAGAAAATTATTGATTTAGCAATCGGAATTGAGGGGATTAAAAATAATACAGGTACTCACGCAGCAGGGGTTATTATTGCACCAAAACCGTTAGACCAAATTCTTCCGGTTCAACCGTCGAAAGATGGTATTGTTCAAACAGGCTATCCTCCTCATGCTGTTACCGAGTTTTTAAGCCTTTTAAAAATGGACTTTTTGGGACTTCGAAACTTAACAACGATATACAAAACTCTTGAGGTAATAAAAAAACGTCAAGGAATTGACGTAGACATTAATAACATTCCATTAGATGATAGACCTGTTTATGAAATGTTGATGAAAGGTGATACTGACGGTATTTTTCAACTTGAATCTGCCGGCATGAAAAACCTTGTAAAACGATTAAGACCGGATACTTTTGAAGATATGGGTGCGTTGGTTGCTCTATTCCGCCCTGGTCCTTTGAACTCTGGCATGGTTGATGAGTTTGTAGATAGAAAACATGGTCGTGTGCAGGTTACATATCCTCACCCGCTTCTTGAACCGGTGTTGAAAGATACTTATGGCACAATTGTATATCAAGAACAAATTATGCAAGTGTTCCAAACGTTGGCAGATTATTCATTAGGTCAAGCCGATATGGTAAGACGTATGATGGGTAAGAAAAAAGTCGATGAAATGCAAAAGCAAAAAGGTGTGTTTATCGAAAAATCTGCTCAACACGGAATGTCTGAAAAAGATGCAATCGATTTATTTGAAAAAATCGAAGCATTTGCTTCGTACTGTTTTAACCGAAGCCACTCTGCTGCTTATGCTTTTGTTGCTTACCAAACAGCGTATTTGAAATGTCATTATACTGTAGAATATATGTCTTGCTTGCTTTCAAGTGTTTCAAACGATCAAGAAAAAACTCAGTTGTACATTGAGGAATGTAATAAAAAAGGCATTAAAGTTTTACCGCCGGATATTAATAAATCTTTTGCCGAATTTGCCCCGGACGGAAACGATATTCGTTTCGGATTGGCTTCAATCAAGCAAGTTGGTGAAGTTGTCGTAGAGATGATTATAAAGGAAAGAGAAGAAAACGGCGAATTTAAATCTATTTACGATTTTTGTAAGAGAATTGACCCTAAGGCCACAAATAAACGTGTTTTAGAGGGGTTAATCAAGGCTGGTGCTTTTTCTAATCTGGAAAAAAGCCGTAAACAATTATTAGATAATCTTGAATATATTGTAAATACTGCAAATAAAGAGGCAAAAGCAAAGGAACTGGGTCAAACAAGTTTGTTTGCAGGATTGGAAAATAATGAGGATTTTGCGGGGACTCAATTCCACCTTGCGGGGTCTGAAGAAGAATTTTCAAACAAAGAACTTCAAAGTTTTGAAAAAGAATTTTTAGGTTTTTATGTATCTTCTCATCCATTGTCATCTATTATGGATAAAATGCAATTCTTAGAATCTCATAAAATATCAGAAGTAAAAGAACTACCTGCTGATAAAGTGGTTACTTTATGTGGTTTGGTTACATCTGCAAGACAAATTCCTTATAAAAAAGATCCTTCAAAATTTTTAAAAACGATTACTTTAGAAGATTTGTCAGGTAAAATTGAGGCTCTTTGTTTTCATAATAAATTGGGAGAATTTAATGACTTTATGCAACCGGATAATAAAATTATTATTACGGGTAAAGTAAGTTATCGCTCAAATGAAGAAAATGCAGAACCAAATATTATAATTGACGATGTAAAACCTGTTGATAACGCAAATATTTTTATGATTTCAATTAATGACAGTGTTCCTTATGAAGAACTTGTTGCGATGAAAGATATTCTTGCAAAATACCCGGGGGCTGACCCTGTCGTAATTAAATTAGTGGAAGATGAATCTGTAACTAAAATTGCATCTTCTCCTGTATTTTGGGTGAATGCTACTTACGACTTAGAACACGCAATCAAAAAATTTATTCCAAGTAAAATTGATGTTGAAATTAAATCTATTGAGGAAAGTATTTAATAGTTAAATGATAAAAAAGTGGCGTCGCCTTTAGGCGACGCCACTTTTTTATTTTAATTATTCTTCATCAAGACTTTCAAATCCTGATTTGTGGGATTTTAAAAGAACTCCACGTTTTGATTCTTGAATAAAGTTAACCATTTTTTCAATATAACTATTCATAGGAATTTCTGCCTTGATTTTAGCAATTGCTTGAGTAGTGTTATATTCAGGTGAAATAAGAAGTTTGAAAGCATCATTTGTATTGATTCTGTCTTCTTTTGAAACTCCACGTCTTCTCATTGCAACTACGTTTAATCCTTTTGGAATAGGAGGTCTGCCTTCACCTTTAGAATAAGGTAAAATATCTTGTCTTGTTGCTGAAAAACCACTAATGATAGCCATTTCTCCAATTCTAACGTTTTGATGGAATACGGTCATTCCGCCAAGCCAAGCCCCAAAACCTACATGACAGTGTCCGCCAAGAGTTGCAAGGTTTGCCATAATAACTTGGTCTGCTAGAACACAGTTGTGAGCGACGTGAACACCAGCCATAAGCAAACATTTGTTACCAATTCTTGTTGTAAAATCTCCACAAGCAGCACCTCTGTGTACCGTAACGTTTTCTTTTATAATAACTTCATCACCAATAACCACTTTTGTCGGTTCGCCTTTGTAACCTAAGTCCTGAGGTTCTGAACCAATAGTTGCAAATGGGCTGATTGTACAGTTTTTGCCGATTTCTGCAAATTCAATAAATGCGTTCGCAATTACTCTTGTGCCACTACCAATTTTTACATTTTCGCCAATAACAACGTTTGGGCCGATGTATGCGTCTTGTGCAATTTCTGCACTTTCGTGAATTATTGCTGATGGATGTATCATTAAATCTCTCCTAAATTATGTAACTTATAATTATAATATATACTAAATAATTTAATTTTCTAATAATTTTATATAATTTTAATATCTTTATATTATTTTTTATTTTTTTATAAAATTTTTGTTAAAGGAATATATATGAAAAAAATTTTTCAAAAATTTGTTAAAATATTAATAACAATGTACTAATATTATTTTTTATTAAAGAAAAGGGGTTGTATGATAGAAAGTTTATCGCCAAGAGAATTAGAGGTTTTAAAACAACTCATTGAGGGGGCTACAAATTTAATTATTGCAAAAAAACTTTATATTAGTGTAGCAACGGCAAAAGCACATGTTAGTTCAATTTACCGTAAACTGAATGTTAATAATCGTGTAGTTGCTGCGGTTAAGGGGGCATTTTTGCTTAAAGATTTAGAAGATAAGAAAAATGAGAGTTTGTAAACATATAGGCGGGCTTTTGCCCGCCTATATGTTTTTAATTTTTTAATTCTTCTAATTTTGTTTTTATAATATCTAAGAAATGGTTTAATTTATAGTTTTGTTCTGCAATTTTATCAATATTAATTAAATGAGGATAAATTGTAAATTTTTTATTACCAAAAGTATCAATTTTTTCTTTTATATATAAATTTATTTCATACACTCCATCTTCATATTGAGTTTGTTTTAAGATATTATTAAGATCATTTTCGTCTATATCTTGGTCTACATAAATGACGTATGAAAATCTATTATAAGAATAAAAATATCCTGTGCAATGAATATGTTTATCATCTTCAAGGTCAGTGTAAGAATATTCTATATTAATTTTTACTGGACAATTTAATGTTTCAATTATTGAATCGTAAAATTTTTCACTACTTTCTATATCGCCAGCATAATTGTTTGAGATGCATAAGCCCATGTATGTTGGATAAATATGTTTTTGAAACATACAATCAATAAATTTGTCAAATTCTTGTTGAATGTTTTCAGGTGTATATTTGTAATCGCTATATGTGTCATATCCATTGTTTGAAAAATAATCAGCATCAACGCTAACAATAACATCTTCTGTTGCAAAATCAGGGAGATTATCTTCAGTACAATAATATACGTGAATTAATTTATGTTTTTTCTCTTGTTTTTCTATGTATTCCAATATTTTTTCATCAGATTCTTGAGTTACATCTGTGTAGACTTTATTTTTTATATATCTATATGGAAAAGATTGTTTAAGAGGTTTTGAAAAATCTGTATATGGTTTTTGGGAATAATTTCCGCCAGATTTATTTTTATCTTTTTCCAAAAATTTTATAAATGCTTCATCATTGAATGCATGTTTTGGTATAACCCAATAATATTCTTCAATTCCATATTTTCCAAAAGTGTGATTAACCCAGTTTGCGATGTTAGTTTCGATGCAAGCATAGTCTAATTTCATATCGCTATGTAAATCAAAATTAATTAACGTTTTCGGAAAATCTTCTTCAGTATAAAATTTATCTAAAAAATTAATTATTTGATTATGATACTTGAATTTATCTACATAAGTTGTATATTTCAAGATTTTTTTAATTTTTTCATTATCCATAAATCACCTTCAGTTATTAATATTATATAGTTTAAATTGAAAACTAAAAAGATTATTAAAGTTTTGTAATATAGATTGCGTTTTAAAAATATATTTGATAAAATATACTTTGGCTAAATTTTATTAAAAGAAAGGAAACAATCATGAAATTCGTATGTACAGTGTGTGGTTACACAGTAGAAGCAGATAAAGCACCTGAAAAATGTCCGGTATGTGGTGCTACAAGTGATAAATTTAAACAAGTTGATGAAAACAATAAAACTTATGCAACAGAACACGTAGTGGGTGTTGCTCAAGGTGTTGACGAAGAAGTTTTAAAAGGTTTAAAAGAACATTTTACAGGTGAATGCTGTGAAGTAGGTATGTACTTAGCAATGTCAAGACAAGCAGAACGTGAAGGTTATCCAGAAGTTGCTGAAGCCTTCAAAAGATATGCTTTTGAAGAAGCAGAACATGCTGCAAAATTTGCTGAATTGTTAGGTGAAGTTGTTACAAAATCAACAAAGAAAAATGTAGAATTAAGAGCAGAAGCAGAATTTGGTGCTTGTGAAGGTAAAATGGCTATTGCTAAAAGAGCAAAAGAATTGGGCTTAGATGCAATTCACGATACTGTTCACGAAATGGCTAAAGATGAAGCACGTCATGGTCAAGGTTTTGACGGACTTTTAAAAAGATATTTTTCTTAATTTAATTATTAAGTGATAAACAAACAAAAACGACGATTGCAAAGCAATCGTCGTTTTTGTTTATTTATGCTATATTATAAATTATGCTGAATTATAATTAGAGTTATAGTTGGAGAAGAAAATGAGTACACAAGTCGATGAAGTAAAAAGTGAAAAAAGACTTTTTGTTATATTTTTATTAGTACATTTAATTGTTTGGTCAACAATTGGATTAGTTAGAACAGTTTTACCGACAGATTCGTTAGAGGGAATTTTTTGGGGGTCTTTGCATGATTTTGGTACTCCAAAGCATCCACCTCTTGCCGGTTGGCTGACATATTTGGCTTTCTTGCCTTTTAAATCTGATTTTTGCGTTTATTTATTGAGCCAACTTTTTATCGTTGGAGGATTTATTTTTATATATAAACTGGCAAAGTATTTTCTAAACGAAACTGCATCAATGCTTTCTGTTATTATACTTGAGGGCTGTTGGGCATATAGTTATGTAACAGGATATTATGGATTTAATCCGGATGTTGTTTTATTGTTGGTTTTACCAATGATTTCATATTATTTTTACAATTGTGTACATTTTAATAAACCAAAAGATTGGCTTTTATTAGGTATTATTGTTGGTTTTGCTTTTTTAAATAAATATCAGACTGCTTTGGTTATTTTTCCAATGTTTATTTGGACTTTTTTCTTCAGAAAAGAAGTTTTTAAAAATAAATTCTTTTATATTTCCATGATAATTGCGTTTTTGATTTTTTCTCCGCATATTTATTGGTTGGTAGAACACGAATTTTTACCATTTATGTATTTTGAAGGAGAATTGGACAGTACCGGCTGGCTTAATCATCTTGTCGCACCAATGTTATTTTTAGTAGTGCAATTTGCTGTTACAGTTGGTAGTCTGTTGATTTTCTCTATTGCAAAATTAAAATTTAATTCGCCATTTAAAATAGGGGAAATTTATAAAAAAGAAGATGTTTGGTTTTTACTGTTATTAGGATTGACACCTTTGATTGTTCATCTTGTAATGGGCTTATTTATGGGTGGAACAATGCGTCCTCGTTGGGGATTTGAATTTTGGTTCTTGTTGGGAATAATGTTATTTTACTTCTTTCCATTCAAAGAAATTACAAAAAATCAGTTCTGTTTTATGCTTAAATCTGCTTATGTCGTGATGATTATAGTATTTTTATCTTTAGGAACTTTGCTTTCGGTTGAAAAGAATTATAGAAGTCGTTATCCGGTTGAAACAATTTATTCAGATTTGAGTAAGGCTTGGGCAGAAGAATGCGACACACCTTTTAAATATATTGGCGGATATATTGAGTGGACTCTACCAATTACTATTTATGCTAAAACTCACCCAACAACAATTTTAGATACGTTTGGTTTTAAAAATCCTTGGATTAATCAAGAGGATCAAAAGCAAAATGGCGTTTTAGTTTTGGATAGAACTAAAGAAAAGGTTGTAAAACAATCTTTTCAGGCGTGTCCTTATTTGCCTGAAAATTATAAAATAGACCCTGTTCCATATTCTTTTGAACTAACAAATGCCTTTGGACAGCCTAGAACATACGATATTTACTATTTTATCATTCCTCCGATGAAATAAAGTCAGATATAAAAAGATTATTACGGGTATTTCTTTTATAAGCGGGCGATTGCAACGCAATCGCCCGCTTATTTTATATGTTTTTATTATGTATTAAGACCGTCGATTTTTAATTCAACTTGTTCCGGAAATGCAATTTTTTCAAAATCTTCAAGTTTCATCGGTTTTGCGTATAAGAAACCTTGTGCAATATCACAGCCTGAACTTGTTAAGAATTTTGCTTGTTCAACCGTTTCAATACCTTCAGAAACAGTTTTTAAAGACAAATTCTTAGCCATTGATAATACGTGTTGCACAACGATTTTACCTCTTTCATCAGTAGTAGAATCATTGATAAATTCTTTATCTAATTTTAAAATGTCGCAAGGGATTTGTCGAAGCATATTCAAAGAGGAATAACCTGAACCAAAGTCGTCCATTGCAATACTAAAGCCTTGTTTTTTTAGTTCCGTTACAATATCCAAAAATTTGTTAAAATCTTCAAATCCGGCAGATTCTGTCAATTCCAATTCTAATAAACTTGTTGGAATCGCATATTTTTTGATTAAATCTTTTAAATCGTCTATGAAAAATTCATTGCTCAAATGTAATCTTGATACGTTAACAGAAATAGGGACAGGAGTATATCCTCTGTCAATCCAACTTTTAATTGCCTTGCAGGCTTGTTCCCAAATGTATCTGTCGATATTTAAAACAAAACCATTTTTTTCAAACAAAGGAATGAAATCATTTGGAGGCATAAATCCTTTTGTTGGGTGCATCCATCTTACCAATGCTTCTGAGCCTGCAACTCTTAATGTTTTCATATCGTATTTTGGTTGTAAGTACATTACAAATTGACCAGTTGCAAGTGCGTGATGCATTTCGTCTTCAATATTTTTTTCGATTAATAATTGTTTTCTTAAATTGTCGTCGTAGTAAGAAATATATTTATTTACATCATTTGCGATTGTACGTTTTGCAAGTCCGACACGGTCGCACATAATGTAAATCGGTACTGTAACATCATTGATTAAGTAAACTCCAAACAGTGGTACAAGTTTTGCAGCAGCCTTGTTGTAAGAAGTTTTTAAAATAGTCATTGTTTCGTTGTTGTAGTTTTCAATTTCCTTGTAAATCTTATCTACAGTGCTATTAATATCTTCTTCTGTATTATATTTGATTATGAATAAATATGTCGCAGCAAAAGAACGTGCCATAATAGAGTTTTTCGGTAAATGCTTTTGAATAATTCCGTAAACATCTTTTAAAATGACATTCGCTAAATCAAATCCGTAAAGTTCATTAATAACTTTAAATTTGGCAATATCCATTAATACAAGTGCATATTTATCATTTGATGAAACATTTTTCAAGATTTCTTGTGCTTCAATAATAAATTTTGCTTTGTTATGACCACCCGTAATCTCATCAACAAAAGCAATTTCCATCATTTTGTCATAAGATTTTTTTTGCATCGCTTCAACACGTTTTAAAATTAAGAAAACAAGGCAGTTGATTGCTAACATAATGCCGATTGTAAAGAATACAACTTCAATTGCACTTAATGCCAAAACTTTTGCCGGCACAAATAATAAAATCAGCCAGTCGCTAAATGCGATAGGGGAATATGCACCCAGCCAAATTTGACCGTCAAGAAAAGTCCAAAAAGTTCCGGTTTTAAGGTCTTTTATTTCTGTTTCTAAAGTATGTTTGTTTGTTGAAATAAAGGTTTCCGGTTGGTCAAAGAAGTTTTGGAAATTATCAATTGCAGGATTGTTTGAACGCAAAACGTAATCACCATTACTTTTTATTATGTTACTAAAAGCAGTACCGTTGAAGGTGTTAATATCTAAAATATTTTTGAAAATGTCGGCTCTTGCTTGAGCAGATAATACTGCAACAACTTTTTCGCCTTTGTTGATTGGTACAGCATAAATGTTTCTGTAAGAACCCCAACCGTCTTTTGTTTCCTGAATTCTTTGGAAACACATTTTACCTTGTTTTGCATCTTGAAAACAAGGTGATTTATATTCATTAGATGTTTTAATTAAATCATCATCTCTGCGTGCTGTGTAGGCGAAACCTTTTCTATTTATGAATGAGAAACTTTTAAAGGCTGCTTGCCTGCCGTCTGTTTTTAAATATGCAGAAAGGTCGTGTGGCTTAAAGGTTGAAATGCCATCACCTAAAGAACTTGCAATCATTTCTAAAACTTGCAAATCGCCCGCAATACGGTTGTGAATATTAAATGCAAGTTGTTGTGAAACCTCACTTGAAATTTTTTCTGAGGCTTTAATTTGAGTTGACATCAAGTGAAATAATGTCAAAACCCCAACGATAATAAGTAAAAAAATCGTTGCGATAAAAATATTTATAATTTTATCTTTTTGATTATCTTTTTGTAATGAATTTTGAACCATAAAAACCTATAAATAACATTCTATACATATTATAGTATAAAAATTTTTAAAAATCTTTATTTCAAAATTTTCATAAATGTTACAATTAAAAATTTTATTTTGTTTGAGAATTTTTTGCAAGGCTTGTATGTGCTTAATCATGTCAAAAAAAGGTCGATTTTTAAATGTTATTAATAAAAATTAATAAAAAGAGGTTTGGAAAATTTTTCTAAAACCTCTTTTTATTCGTTATATATTTATTTTTTTGCTCCGTTAACTTGACCGTTCTTCATTCCGTTTTTTAGTCCATTTTTTAATCCGTATTTCATTCCGTCTTTTTGTCCTTTTTTAGCACCATATTTAAGACCGTCTTTTGTACCATTTTGCATTCCATTTTTAAGACCGTCTTTTTGTCCTTGTGGTGTACTTGCAAGTGCTGGTGTAACACAAAATGCGACAATAAATGCTCCTGATATAAATAATGATAAAAGTTTTTTCATGATTTGCTCCTTTCTATTTTTCTCTTATAACTCTAAAACCAACGTTATTGTAAATCATATTTGGATTTCTGCTTTCACTTTTATCCTCTGTTCTACAACTTGTTCTAGCGGTGTTCCACGCTCCACCTTTTACTGCTTTGTTATTGCTAATTGTGGAATTTGTTCTTGATGTTGAAGTCCATTCCCAAATATTTCCCCACATATCAATAGCACCTGAGGCTGAAAGTGTGTTTGCGTATTTTGTTACCGGAGTTATTCCAAGACGTTCTCCGGCATTGAAATCAGCATCTTTTGGCATATGACCGGCGGCTTGTTCCCATTCTTTTTCCGATGGAAGTCTATATTTTGCAGTGTTGTCATTTTTTGTAAGCCAATTGCAATAGGCTATGGCATCGTTAAATGAAACATTTACTACAGGATATTGTGCTAAATTGAATGGCATAACTCCATTTGTCCAATGTTGTGGTGCTTTTCTACCAGTTGCTTGTATAAATCTTGAATATTGTGCATTTGTTACGGGTGTATAGGCGATTGAAACATTTTGGTTTGCACCTAAAACTGGTAAATATCCGTCTTTTGATTCTCTAACTCCAGGGCGAAGACGAGGGTCTGTGAAACGGCTAAGAGATTGATTAATCCTAGATTCTCTATCTCTAATCATTTCATCTACAATAATTTGCATTTCATTAATTTTTGATTGATCCTTTGCGGTTTGTTTTAATTCTGCAAGTTTTGCTTTCTTTCTTACAACGACTTTGTCGTAATTTATTGCAATTTGGTTTCGCAATGCTTGTTTGTTTGACTCAGTTGGGTTTTGTCTGTATTTTGCAATAAGTCCTTTTGTAACATCGTCCAAAATCGGACGTTCTTTTTCAACCGTAGTTGAATATTTAAAAGATTTTGCTTCTGGATTTATCCTCATTTCTGCTTGAGCAGTATTTACTGTTAATATCGTAAAAATAAGGATAAAATAGAAAATACTTTTTATCATAAAATCTCCTCTCTTTTTGCGTAACAATATAATAACGAATAAAATTTGATTTTGTTCATTTTTATTTTTTAAATGTTAAATTTCGTTAAGTAAAACTGTTTAAATAATTCTAAAAAAATAATGATAAATAAAAAATTTAATCAGTAATTTTTGAAAAATCTACATGTATAATTTTTTCTAAATCAAGTGGCGAAACTTCTACTTGATAGCCGATTTTACCCGCACTAAACATAATTGTTTCAAAGTTAAGTGCAGATTTGTCAACGATTGTTTTGAACGGTTTTTTCATTCCAATCGGAGAGCAACCTCCGTGAACATAACCGGTTAGAGGTAAAAGTTCTTTGCTTTTGAGCATTTCTATCGATTTTTCACTAACAGCATGTGCAGAGGCTTTAAGGTCTAATTCTTTTTCTGCCGGAATCATAAAAACATAGTGATTACCTGATTTTGCAACTGTTACAAGAGTTTTAAAAACTCTGTTTGGGTCTTGGTTTAATGCACTTGCAACTTCAACTCCGCTAATTGCATCGGTGTCTGCATAAGAATAATGTTTATATTTGATTTTTGCTTTATCCAGCATTCTCATTACGTTAGTTTTAAATTCGCCCATTTTTACCCCCGTATGTTTTATTTTGTATTTTATCATTAACAAAAACCGTCAAAAGTATTTTTTATAAGATATTATTTTTCAATGATAATTTTTTAGAAATTGTAATAGTAGTGGTTTTTTACATAAAAACTTCAATTTTTAAGTGTTGTGATTATTTTTTGAACCGATTTTACTATATCATGTAAACAAATGTAACGAAATCGCAAAATTTTTGAGTAAAAATGTTATAAAGTTTACAAAGTTGGGAATAGTAATAATGTGGGTAAGGATATTTGATATGCCCACATCTCTAATTCCTCTCTTCTAATACGTGGTTTTAATTGCCGACTTTTTAAAAGTCGGTTTTTTATTTGCAAATTTTTGTAAAATATGTGTGGCATGACAAATCTTGAAGTTGTACAATTGTTTTATATAAAATTTTGGGAAGAAAAAGGATAGGGGTAGAATGCAGGGATATTGCTTTGAAATTATTACAGGACCGATGAGTTGCGGTAAAACCGAAGAATTATTAAGACGTATAAGACGTTGTATTATCGCAAAGAAAAAGGTTAAAGTAATTTCTCCGCAAATCGATACAAGAGAGCAAGGCGACTATATTAAATCAAGAAATGGTTTATGGTTAGATGCAGTAAAAGTTAAACATTCTATACAAATTTTAAGTGTCGTTAAAGAAGAAGATGAAATTATTGCGATTGATGAATTACAATTTTTTGATGCAAATATCGTTAAAGTAGTTTCAAAATTAATGGAACAAGGTAAAAAAATTATCGGAACCGGTTTAGACTTAGATTTTAAAGGTGATACGTTTGGTTCGATGCCTGAATTGATGTGTTTGGCAACAACTGTGGACAAATTGCACGCAGTTTGTATGAAATGTGGTTCAGAACATGCAACAAGAACTCAACGCTTGATTGATGGAAAACCGGCTGATAAAAATTCACCATTAATTATGATTGGTGGAGATGAAACTTATGAAGCACGTTGTGTTAAATGTTGGGAATTGCCTGATGAATCGCAAGAAAATGTTCGAGAATCAAATGTTTTAAAATTCTCATTGAAATAGTTGAGTGTAAAAGATATTTTTAACGGCGGATTTTATTTCATAAAATCCGCCATTAATTTTTATTTAGAAATTAAATTAAAAATCTGAAATATGAATTTCTTTTGACAGACGATTGAATTTGCATCTTTGTGTACGAGTCAGAACTTTTTTAAACTCGTTATCGGTTTCTTTTTCAAGATTTAGTAAGGCTTTTTGAAGATTGTAAACGATTTTTCTTTGTTGTTTTTTTTCTGTTGAGTTGCGTTTTTGTTCGCTCATTGTTTTAAGAATAGATTGTTCTTTTTTTAATTGTGTGATAAGTAATGCTTCTTTTTCCATGTTTTTTGAGTAAATTTGGTTTGCTTTTTCTTTTTGAGAGTCATTTAGAAGTAAAGCATTTGAAATTATTATGCGTTTAGTTTTAATTTTGTAAATTTGTGCTTTGATTTCTTTGTTAGAAAGCATGTAGTTTTCTGTAGAAATTTGAGTTGTTGAATTGTTTGCAAATGCTGGAGAGCAGAGTAAACAAGTTAAAATAGTTGTTAATAAAATCTTTTTCATGTGTAAATTTCCTTTAATAGAATAATTATCTAATGATTTGAAAATAAATTCAATGAAAAATTAAAAATTGTGATAAAATTAAACAGAAGCAGTAAAAAGAGGTAAAGATGCAAGAATTAAACATGAGAAATTATGCGCATTTGGGAGATGCTGTATGGGAGTTGTTTGTAAGAGAACATATGGTAGAAAAGTGTAAAAATCCGAAGGATTTGCATGTTGAGACAACAAAAAGGGTAAAAGCATCATTTCAGGCAGTCATGTTGGAAAAGATTGAGATAGAATTAACAGAAGAAGAACAGGAGATAAAACGTCGAGCAAGGAATATGGAAGTTCCTGTCGGAAGGAGAAATAATCAAGCGGAATATCGTCAGGCAACGGCATTTGAGGCATTGATTGGATATTGGTATAGGGGAAAAAAAGAAAGATTGGAATATTTATTTGAAAAAATGTTAAGCGAAATATTAAAATAGGTATTTACAAAAAAAATTTTGAATGTATAATGAAATTACGAACCGAATGCGTGGGGGATTAGCTCAGCTGGTAGAGCACCTGCTTTGCACGCAGGGGGTCAGGAGTTCGAATCTCCTATCCTCCACCAATATAAAGGCTTGAAACAATTGAGTTTCAGGCTTTTTTATTTTTATTCATGTTCGTTTTGTGTCCATTTAGTTATTTGAATAATATACTAATTATATGAATTGAGAACATTCATTGCATTTACCATATCCAACAGTAGAAATTATATTTAAGTATTAGAATTATAACTAGACACTTAAAATTAAAATGTCTGACACTTAAAATTAAAAATTCCAAATTTGCATCAAATTTAAGGGAAAATTTTTAAAACTAAATGTCAGACAAATTAAAAATTTAACATATATTTTTAAAATTATTTGTCCGACACAAAATTAAAAATTTTTTTAATTTTGTATTTAATATATTAATTAATATATAAGATAAAAATAAAAAGACGGAATTCATATTTGAGTTCCGTCTTTTTGTATT
Source organism: uncultured Candidatus Melainabacteria bacterium (assembly GCA_934717745.1). Taxonomy (GTDB): domain Bacteria; phylum Cyanobacteriota; class Vampirovibrionia; order Gastranaerophilales; family Gastranaerophilaceae; genus UBA6984. The sequence continues at coordinate 39,699 of CAKUZB010000014.1, forward strand.
TTTATTACTTTATTATATGCAGGACATGTCGTTCATAACATAAACAACAGCACCAATAATATTCACACTATCAGTTTTTAAATCCACTTCAAATGGTTGGTATATTGGGTTATCGCTTTTAACTAATAATTTCCCCGGCATATATTGCAGGCGTTTTACAAATAAGGCGTTTTCTATTCTTATTGCATAAATACCGTCATTTATATATTCTTTTACACTTGTATCTACTATTATTTGCGAACCGTTTTTAATTCTGCTGTTACCACCATCCATTGAATCGCCTCGAACGGTAAACATGACTAAATTATTTACATTCGCACTTATATGCTTTTTAATCCAATCTTTGCCGAAAGACACAAAATCTTTAGTTGATTCAATCTCTTCAGTTAATGAACCAAATCCTGCCGATACATCCATATTTACAACAGGAATAAATACTGTGTTGGATAAATCAATATTTGCAGGCATATTTGCTTTTGATTTATCTTCTTCAGATACAAACATCTCTCCGACACCCTGTAAAAGCCAAAAAGGATTAGCATCATATACTTTAATTAATCCGCTGATATACGAAACACTAGGTTGTCTTTGACCACCTTCATAACCATAAATGGTCGGTGCTGTAATTTTGCATCCATTTTTCAATAGCTCTTCGCAAAATGCATCAATTCCTGAAGATACTTGCATTCTAAATGATTTTAATCTCTCTTGTATAGTCATTTGTAATAGCACTCCTTTTCAAAAAACATGTTTGCATAAATTATTCAAATTTTCAACAAAACTATTCGCAACTTCTTTACAATACTTCATATTTTAATATATCTTTATGCGTTATTTAATCGATATTTTAAAATTATGAATTAAATTTTTCTTGTTACTTTGTTCACAATTTTACTAAAATCATTGACGGAGTATTCATTTTTAAATAGTATATTAAATAATGAATAACAAAATTTAAAAATCGATTAGAGGACGGAGAGAATGAGGCTATCGTTAAATCAAAAATATATCATTGGTTTAAAAGAATTGAAGATGACTCAAAGTGACTTAGGGAAAGAGTTGGGCTTCTCTCGTAACTATATAAATATGCTTATTAAAGGTAGCCGAAAAAATGAATTATTTGACCAATGGATGAAAGAAAACGTACTGGTTTTATTCAAAAACAAAAGGAGTGTTAAATAATGAATAACACTTCAGATGTTTGGTTAAATATTGAAGAAGTTTGCAGTCTTACTAATAGTAAAAAAGAAACAATTAGAAGAAAATGCAAATCCGGAGAATATAAGAGTAGATTTGAGCTTGCAGGCAGGAATAAAAATTATCAAATTCTGTTGTCATCTATGCCTTTAAAGTATATCGAAAAGTATAAATCATACCTTACACCGACTTCACAAAATGAAGTAGAACAAAGTTTAGAAGCATATTCCAATGCTCCCAAATGGATGAAAGCTAAAGCTGAAAAATATTTGGAACTGTTTAGATTAACAGAAGGAATGACCTATCAAGAAAAGATAGATTTTCTTGCAGACTGGTCGCAAAAATATCCTCATAAAAAAGCTTGCTATTCTTCCCTAACAATAGCTTTGAAAAAATATTCTTGTGGTGGAATAACAGCTTTATTATCCCATTACGGAAATCATAGAAAAGGTTTCAGCAAAGTTGATAACGAATGCTTTGAATATTTTAAAAGTATTTATTTAAGAGAAGGTGCTCCTTCTGTTGAAACGGCTTGGAGCATAACATTAGGATTTGCAAAACGGCAGGGATTTGACTGCGTTAGTAATTTCCCAACAAGCAAAACCTTCATCAGAAGATTAAGAAGTGAAGTGCCTGAACAAGCTATTTTTATCGCAAGATATGGCGAATCAGCTTGGAATAAAAAATATGCAAATTATGTTCCAAGAGATTATTCAAACTTAAATGCCGGAACTTGTTGGGTATCAGACCATGCTCAAATAGATGTTGCAGTCGATTTCAATGGAACTGTTTGTTTCCCTTGGGTTACAGTATTCAGAGACGCAAAAACTTCAAAATGGTTAGGTTGGTTTTTACACGCAGATTCTCCAAACTCTGACCATATTTTTCAAGCATTTTATTATGGAGTTCTAAATTTTGGAATTCCTGAAGATGTTTATCTTGATAACGGTAAAGACTATCGCTGTAAAGATTTTGCAGGTGGTAGAACAAGAACCGTAAAAGTTAAACATAAAAAAGACGGTGGTTCTTTAATTCAGAATCTCGGCATACACATCCATTTTGCACTCCCCTATAATGCCCAAACAAAACCTGTGGAAAGGGACTTTTTGAAAATAAAAGAATACCTTTCCAAAGAGTTTGTTGGGTATCGTGGAGGCAAAATTACCGAAAGACCTGAAAAATTAAAGAATGAGATTAAAAACAATCAAATTATGAAATTTGATGATTTTAAAATTTTATTTGATAGATTTATTGAAAATTATTTAAATAAAAAGCCATCCAAAGGCAAAGTCTTGCAGGGTAAGTGTCCTGACGAGTTATGGGCTGAAGAATTTACCAATAAAAAAGTTATCAGCAGAGATGCCTTAAAATTGTTCTGCATGAGAACTACAAACAATATAACAATCAAAAGAAATGGTATTTTTGATTCTCAATTGCAAATTTCTTATTGGGCAGAGTGGATGATTACCGAAAAAGGCAGAAAGGTTTATATCCGCAGAGATATTAACGCTTATCAAGAAGCTTGGGTATTTGATGCTCAAACAGATGAATATTTAGGTAAAGCAAATGCAAATCAGCCTGCATCGTTCTTGGCAAATACGGATATCGAAAAGAGCGAATACCAAAAACAAGTTGCGATTAAGAATAAAGAAAAGAAAATTTTAAAATCATATATTAAGACAAAATATAATCCTACAAATGAGGATATTGTAGAAAATCTGATTAATAGTCTTGATAAAGTTGATTTCAAATCAAACGTAAAAGTATCAAAAATATCTAATACAAAGATGGATATGGTTGTAAAAGAGGAAAAGAATAACAATTCTATTCCTGCAAAATATGTTACCCCAATTCAGCCAAAGAAAAAACTATATCTCACAGAAGCTGAAAAACGTAGAGATTTAGAGAAAAGGGCTATATAGGAGGAATTATGAGTTTAATTGATGAATTACACAAGTTAATGAAAGAAAAGAAATATACTTTTGCATATACTGCAAAAGCAATGAATATTTCTTCAACAGCACTACACTTATGGCTCAATGGTAACTATAAGGGTAACGTCAAAAAAATTGAAGAAGCAGTTTCTCATTTTATTGATATTGAAAAATTACGTGAAGGCAGAATTAATATCGATTTTGTTGAAACAAGTGTCGCACAGGATGTTTTCAATATTGCAAAAGTTTGCCACGTTGAAAATGAGATTGGAGTTTGCTGTGGTATTGCAGGTGTTGGAAAAACATTTGCCGTAAAAAAATATGCTATTGAAAATCCTGATGTTATTTTAATTGAGGCAGATTTAGGTTACACTCCGAAAGTTTTATTTTCGGAAATACACAAAAAATTAGGATATGACGGATGTGGCACAATTCATGCAATGTTTAGCGATATTGTTGATAAACTTAAATCTTCAGGTCGATTAATAATTATCGATGAGGCAGAGCATTTGCCATACAAATCGCTTGAATTGGTAAGAAGAATTTATGACAAAGCAAATGTCGGAATTTTATTAGTCGGAATGCCACGTTTAATAACTAATTTAAAAGGCGAAAAACGTCAATATGCACAATTATTCTCTAGGGTTGGAATGTATGCAAAATTAGAAGTTTTAAATGATGATGATAAACAGGCTATTATCTCTTCACTCCTTCCAAATTACAAACACATCTACCCCATTCTTTCTGCGTTCTGTGCAGGCAATACGAGAGTTCTGACCAAACTTTTGGTCAGAGCAATCCGTATTGCTGAATTGAATGAAGTTGAAGTGGATGAAGAGGTAATAAAAGCAAGTGTAAAACAGATATTGGTGTGAGGAATTATGCAAAACTATACAAAATTTGAAAGATTTTTATACACCTTTTTAATACTACTTGCAGTCTTTATTTTCGGAGTTCAAGTAGGTATTGCGAGAGGTAAAGAATTACAAAGGCAGGAACATTATGAGTACATCACTACAAATTAAACAAATTCATACTCTTAAAAATATATTGGGACTAGATGACGACTTATATCGTGAAATGCTCGCAAGTTTCGGTGTTTACAGCTCAAAAAAACTTACTGAAACAGAAGCCAATATCCTGATTGAAATTTTGCAGGATAAAACAAAAAAATTGAAACTTGCAAAACCTAAAAAATACGATGACTTAAGCGAAAGAGATTCTAAAATGTCCACACCCTTGCAATTAAGAAAAATAGAGGCAATTTGGTGGGATATTTGCAATACAGCAGAAAGTGTACAGCAAATTAGAAGTTTAAGAAAATTTGTAAAACGCCAATGTAAAATTGATGACATTAAATTTTTATCCAAACGAGAAGCTTCAAAACTTATAGCTGTATTAGAAAAAATTAAAAAAGAAAAAGATTTAAAAGCGGTTTAAACAGCTTTTAAGAGGTACATAAAAGAAAAGGAGAAAAAACTATGGAAAACTCAACAATGTCAATGAAAGAAAAAGTTATGAACATGATGACTATGAAAATGGAAGAATTGGTAGCAGAATGCGAACAAGCAAAATTAAAGTTTGCAGACATTATGCTTGATGACAATGCTGATTACAGATGCAAAGATTCCCGTAGGCTAAAATGTACAAACATTGAGGCTCAAATGGATTTATTGCAGTCTATGATGGACAAAATTTCAAATATGACTTGCGAAGTAATGCTTCCTCCAATGGCAAGAATCTAACAGGTCGAAACGGTCGGATAACGGTGCAATCTGACCGTCTTAACGTTAGGCGTTAACTGATGAGACCATTACCCTAACCCCTAGGAGCTATATATGTGTTTACAAGAAAAGTATCCATGGATAGATACGGCAACATCCGAAGATTTTCCAACCGAAGACTTAAAATTAATGGCAAGTATAATCGGAATGTCTGCAACAATAAAATTATTAACAGAAGCCACAGGCTGTGTTTTTACGATGACAAAATATTGGGACAGAGAACT
>CAKUZB010000015.1 GCA_934717745.1 uncultured Candidatus Melainabacteria bacterium
TTACCTTACATTTATATAAAGTATTTTGTAATTCAATAATTGCCATGTTTTGAGGGGTTTGTTAAGTTTTGTTAAGACTAATAAAAATCTTTAAAAGCATTGCTATGACATGATAAAGGCGGTATCTAAGATACCGCCTTATATACTATTATTTGAAATTAATTAAATTAATTGATTAATGTCCCGCAGTTAATACTTTATCAATTAAACCATATTCCATTGCTTCTTGTGCTGATAAGTAGTGATCCCTTTCGCAGTCAGCAATAACTTTTTCTACTTCTTGACCTGAATTTTCAGCAATAATTGTTGTTAACATTTTTTTCATACGTAAAATTTCTTTTGCTTCTAATTCAATATCGGTTGCTTGACCTTGAGCACCACCTAAAGGTTGGTGAATCATAATTCTTGCACTTGGTAAAGCCATTCTTTTGCCTTTTGCACCTGAACATAATAAGAAAGCACCCATTGAAGCCGCTTCTCCAATACAAATTGTTTGAACATCGGCTTTAATTAATTGCATAGTATCATAAATAGCCATACCGGCAGTAATAACACCTCCAGGGCTATTTATATATAGCATAATATCTTTTTCCGGATTTTCACTATCCAATAACAATAACTGAGCAACAATTGAATTTGCCAAATCATCATCAATTTCATCACCTAGAAAAATAATTCTTTCTCTTAACAATCTTGAAAATATATCAAAAGAACGCTCTCCTCTAGAAGATGCTTCAATTACTGTTGGAACATAACTCAAAATTTTTGCTCTATTTAATGTTTCCATTTTATCTCCTTTATCTATATAAATATCATACTATAAATATGAAAAAATCAAGTATTTAACAAAAAAGAGCGGATATTAACCGCCCTTTTAAATTATTTATTTAATAAGGAATTTATTTTTCCCATAACAACCATTTGTGCGTTAGAGAAGAATTCCGCATAATTAAATGTCTTTATTGAATCTAGGATTTCCATTCCATGTTTTTTAAAGAATTCTGCATTAATTTTTTCTGAATTCATTTCGGAACTATAAGCACGTCTTATTGGAGAATAGAAACTTCCCAAGCCTCCACCGAAAGAAGAAATTCCCTCAAATGGAATTGATGTTACATCAACTTCTTTATTTCTCAATTCAGAAATTAATGTTTCAAAACGTTCGTCAACAAGAACTTTATTCGGACCTATAACTAAAATACTTGTTGCGTATTTTTTTGCATCTTCCGGTGAAACTTCAATAAAATCCCATTTTTTTAAAGGCTTTGGTAATTCACTTGTAATTGCACCTGAAACTTTAATACCTAAGTTTGGTCTGACCAAAGTCATTACAGAATTTAAGTGAACAAATCCGTTAATATCAATTCTATAAACATTGTAGTTAGCCCCCAAAACAGATTGCAACCACATAATACCGTTGGCACTTGTTCCTCTGCCTGAATATCCTACATAGATATTACGTCCGTCAACGAGAATATCACTACCTTCTAGATAAAAACCTTTATCGGGAAATGCCGGTGATGGAATTGGTGCAGCAATATATTTGATTGATGGGTCTTCTTTTAATAGCGGATTAAAGATTTTTCTCACGATAAAACGTTCTTTATCACGCATTGGAACTCTTTGAGCACATTCAATTACAGTATTACCGATAACAAATACCGAATCTTTTGGAAATAAAAAGTTATGACCTTGTTGGATATATTTCATATATTGTAATTCAGCAACGTCAAGAACTTCCGGATTTAATCTTGTAATTGAAATATTTTTATCTTTTAAAATTTGTGAAACATCATCTGAATCTTCATTTATTAATGAAAATAAAGACGGATTTATTTGTTGAATAGGTTTACCAACTTCCGTTTTCATAACTTTTTCGTTATCTACAATAAAACCATATCCTAAAATTGATTTGTGTATTTGAGGAACAGATAACATTTTTGGCGAACCCAAAATAACTGATTCCAAAGTATCCCATTCATGTTCAACGTAAACTGCTGAGTTCTTGTTGATAGTTTTTGCTGGAATTGCTATAAAAATAATTACCAAAATTGCAAGAATGAATGCAAAAATATTAATAAATCTTCTCATTATATATCTTCCTATAAAAAAGGAGTATTTCAAAAAATACTCCCAATTTAATTATTCTATTGTTTTAAAAATGATTCGTAATTTCTAGCCAACAAGTGAGAGCGAACTTGATTAATTAAATCAAGTGCAACCCCAACCATGATGATTAAAGATGTAGCACCAATCCCTTGCAAAGTCTTAATGTTAGTAAAGTAAGATGCAAAAGATGGAACTAATGCAATAAATCCAAGTGCCATAGCACCGATAAATGTTGTTTTACTCAAAATTTTATCTAATGCTTCTGCTGTTGGTTTACCAGGTTTAATCCCCGGAATTGAAGAACCATATTTTTTCAAGTTTGTTGCAATATCTTTTGGTTGCATATTCGGCATGATAGATGCGTAAAAGAATGTCAACGCAAAGATTAACAAGAAATAAATGATGTAATAAGGAATTCCATCTGGACTCAAAAATTGAGTTAACCACATTATAGAATCCTTAAATGGCCCTGCGGGTAAATTTGATTGTCCAACCAAACTTAATGCAGTTGTAGGGAATAACAAAATTGCAATCGCAAAGATGATTGGCATTACCCCACCAGGGTTTAACTTAAATGGAATAAAAGTATTTACCCCACCATATACCTTGTTACCAACTTGACGTTTAGGATTGATAATTGTAACTTTTCTCACTGCTTCTTGCATAATAACAATAACAACCATTGTTGCAAAGAAAATAAGAAGTAACATAAACAATCCAAAACCTAAAGATGGATCTCTAGAAACCATTTGAGCAGTTCTTGAAGAATAAATCGGAATACCTGAAATGATACCCACAAAGATAATCAAAGAACCGCCATTACCAATACCTTTTTCGGTAATAAGTTCTGAAATCCACATTACAAGAACTGAGCCGGCAGTAAGAACTGCAACAGAACTAATGTAAAACATCACAGGATTGATTCCTGAAACGATTGCACCTGGTAAGTGGCTCATATAAACCATAAAGATTATAGCCTGAAATGCGGCTAAAATTACAGTAAAGATTCTTGTATATTGAGATAGTTTTCTTCTGCCTGCTTCTCCTTCTTCTTTTTGTAGTTTTTCCAAAGAAGGGATTACAACTGCCATTAATTGAATAATGATAGAAGCGGTAATGAAAGGTCCGATACCTAAAGCAAAGATAGAAACTTTACCTAAAGCACCACCTGAAAATAAATCCAAGAAACCAATCAAATTGTTTCCGCTTGCAATATTCGAGAAAATAGCGTTGTTAATACCAAATATCGGCATTTGTACGCCAAAACGGAATGCAGCAATCATCAAAACAGTAAATATAATTTTACTTTTTAAACCTGAAGCATTCCACATTGACATTAAATCCGCAGAAGTAGGCATTCTCATTTTACCTTGTTGCATTATACTAATTCAACCTTTCCGCCTGCTGCTTCAATTTTTTCTTTTGCTGATGGAGTTACATAGTTTGCTTTAACAGTAACTGCTCTTTTGATTTCACCATTACCCATAACTCTTAAGCCTTGAGCAGATGAATGTGCTTTTTTGATTTCTTTTAATGCTTCTAAAGAAACTTCTTCTAAAGATAATCTTTCAATAGCACTTACATTCATTTCAGCATATTTAATTTGGTTGATAATTTTGAAGCCTTTCAATTTAGGCATTTGTCTGTATGATGGCATTTGACCACCTTCAAAACCTCTTTTAGAACTTCTACCAGAACGTTGTCCTTCACCATTAGCACCACGGCAAGAAGTTTTACCATGACCTGATGCACGACCACGACCAAATCTTTTAGATTTTTTTGTTGAACCTTGTGCAGGTTTTAAATCTTCTAATGTAATCATAATTATATTTCCTTCTTTCTAAATTCTAAATTATTCTACAACTGTAACTAAGTGAGAAACTTTGTTAACCATGCCCATGATTGTTGCACTTGCAGCATGTTCAACAACTTGATTCATTTTTCTTAGGCCTAATGCAGCAACTACTCTTCTTTGAGCAGGTGATGCACCGATTAAACTGCCTACTAATTTAATTTTTACCATTTTTGTTTGTGTTTTAACCATTTTTATAATCCTTTTTTATAATAATCAAAGTAATAACAAAATTAGCCGGTGGACTAATTTAATAATTCTGCCATTGTCAAACCACGTTTTTTAGCAACGTCTGAGAATGGAGTTAATTTTTGTAATGCATCTAATGTTGCGTTTGCAGCATTTAATGGAGATTTTGAACCTTGTGATTTTGACAAGATATTTTCAATACCAGCAAGTTCTAATACTGAACGAACTGCACCACCAGCGATAATACCTGTACCTTGAGAAGCAGGTCTTAACATAACTGCACCGGCACCTGAAACACCTTTGATAGGGTGAGGAATAGTTGTTTTGAAGATAGGAACATTTACTAAGTTTTTACGTCCATCTGCAATTGCTTTTTGAATAGCAACAATAACTTCTGCGGCTTTAGCACAACCTACACCTACTTGTCCTTTTTGGTTTCCAACGATAACAACAGCACGGAAACTTAATTTCTTACCACCTTTAACTACTTTTGTTACACGTCTGATTTGTACTACACGTTCTTGCCATTCTGAAACAGGTTTTTCTTCGTTTGTTTCAACTTTTTTACGTCTTGAACGTTGTTTTCTTTCGCCTTTTTCTCTTGCTACATCTTCGAATTCTTCATGCGCTTCTTCATGAACTTCTTCTGTAGTTTCATCTGTAGTTGCATCTGTAATTTCTTCTACAACTTCAGTTTGTTCTAATTTTTCTTCGTTTGACATTTTTACCTTCCTTATAAAGTAATACTACATTTCTTTTAAATAAATTTTGAATACGCCAAAATAAAAGCATTTAAGCCTATTGGAATTCATATTCAACGTGAGTTTTTCTGACATGTGTTATTCTAAAATAAAAATTCTTGAAATGCAAGAATAATGTTACATTTTTATATAATTTTGTTTATTTATGTAAATAATCGTAAAAATAAAATAAAAAACTAGCAAATTTTTTCTTTAGATGATTTAAAATGTATGTAATTAATTACATTGAAGGGAATATTATGACTTTTGGTATCGATACAAGCATGATGATGCACCAACAAGCAGTGGATATGCACAACCAAGTAGTGATGCAAAATAATGCTTTGGCTCAACAACAAAATCAAATGACAAATATGCAAAACTTACAAAGTTTTACTCAACCACAAGGAGATTGCTTCGTGAAAAATAATGGTATTCTTCCGCCAAAAAACTGGAAACCTGACAAATTTGCAGGATTAGGACCGGAACTTTCACCTCAGGAAAAACTTAAAAAGAAATATGAAGACTTGAAAAAGCCTATGTATATGAACCAAACTCAACAAGAGACAGAAGTTCAGGAAGAAAAACCAAAAACTTTTAAACAAAAAATAAAAGATTTTGGAGCAAAAATTAAAAATTATTTTAAAAATTTATTCCATAAAAACAAAGAAGAGTCTTAACGGACTCTTTTTTGTTGAATTTCTCAATATTACTGAATTTAAAAATACATTTTTTGCGTTTGACAAAGGCTAGTTTTCAAAGTAAATTAATATTATGAATAGATTTCTTGAGAGTTTAAAATATTTTAATAAACAATTAAGTACAAAGACTGAACAATCTGTTGCAAGAATTTTGTTCAACTACTCTCTTAAAGTTTCAACCGCAGAATCTTGTACAGGGGGGCTTTTAAGTTCTCGTCTTACGGATATTGCGGGGAGTTCATCATTTATCAAAGAAAACTTTGTAACTTACGCAAACGAAGCAAAAATAGAACTTCTGGGTGTTTCGCCTGAAGTTATTGAACAATACGGAGTTGTGAGTAAAGAATGTGCCTTAGAAATGTCTGAGGGTTTATACAAAAAAACCGGTTGCGATATAGCGATTGCAACTACAGGCGTTAGCGGACCAACAATTCCCGAACCCGGCAAGCACGTCGGACTTATGTATGTCGCAATAAAAAACAAATACGCAAACGAAGTTCGACAAATTGAAATAAATCCTTATCACAGCAGAAAAGTGATTAAGTTTTTATTCACTCAATCTGCTTTAGAATTTTTAATAGAATTTTTAAAAGAAAATTACGTTAATGCTATGCAGCAACTATCTGTTCCAACAAATCAGGATAATCCTTAATTAATAGTTTTGCAAAGTCTTTAGGGTCTATTTGAGTCAATACAATTGACATCAATTCCGGTGGCAATTCTGAATTCATATTAATTAAAGATTCTGTTTGGAATGCAGATACACAAGGCATCATGTCATTCTTTTCCAATGAACCTAACATTGTTGTATAAGAACCCGCAGGGAATAACTGCATAACCTCAGGGTCTTTTTCATACATATTCATAACCATAAGACGTTTTGCATCAGGTTCCATAGCAACTAAGGCTTCTTTATAAGTGTCATCGTCAAGTTCTTTTAACATTGCGATTAACTTTTCCGGTTTTTCTTCAAAAACAGGTTGACCGGTTGCTGTTTCAATCATTACTGCCAAAACTTCAGGGTCCATTTTTGCCAAATTTTTCATTAAAAATTCAGGGTCTAAATCTTTGTTTAAAATAAAATTGTTTAGTTCCTTATCAGGCATCATTTCCATAATTTTAGGTAATGAAAAACAAACCAATGCGGCATTAACAACTTCTTCGATTGGAGCGACATCTTCAATTAATTTAAGTAATTGTTCTTGAGAGAAGAAATTCAAGCCCAAACGTAAATCATCATCTTCAAGATATTCCAACAATTCAGGTTGTTTTTGTTGTGGAATTTGAGAAATAATATTAAACTTGTTACCGGGTTCATCTAATTTGTATGACTTGATTAAAACATCAGGATTATGTTCCAATTGTTTTTGAAACTCAGCGGCTTTTGTGTTACCTTGCTTCTTTTCTGCCTCAATAATTTCATCAACAGTCTTATCCGTATATTTCATCATACGTTCAGATGTAATGTTTAACTTACTTTGCAACATTTGCATATTTGTATCAATTGTAATAGCCATACGTTAACCCTCTAGTAAAACTCTTACTTATATAAACATTTTTTGTTTATTGTAATTTCAGTTTTTAAAAAAATTGTAACATTTGTAATATTTCAGAAATATAGTATAATAAAAAGCATAAAAAAGGAATAGGAAAATGAAAAAAATTTTATCTTATGCACTAGCATTTTTATTTGTAATATCAGTATTTTCAGTTAATTTAGCAGAAGCAAGCCCGACAAAAATATCACACAAACCTAAAAAAACATATACAGAAAGAGAATATACCATACCGACAAAAGACGGACACATTATTCATGCGTATTTAAGTTACCCAAAAACAAAACAAAAAGGGTATCCTACAATAATTATGCTTCACTCTCTAGGACGAAGTGCTTATTACTGGAAACCTTTACAAGAAAGATTTAATAATTTAGGATTTGCAGTATTAAGATTAGATTTTAGAGGACATGGAAAAAGTGTTTACGACAAATCATTCCACCAAAAATCTTGGACAACATACAAAAACACAACCTTTGCAAAATATCCTCAAGACGTTATAACAACAATTGAAACAATACAAAAAGAAACAAGAAAACCAAACTTTACAAATTATGCAATAATCGGTAGCGATATTGGTGCAAATACCGCAATTTTAGTGGCAAAAAAACTTCCACAAAAACCTAAAGCACTTGTCTTGATTGCTCCATCAATGAATTTTAAAAGTTTATACATACCTGTTGCAATGACAGAAATTGGAACAACTCCAATCCTTGCAATATCAAGTAAAACTGACCCCTATTTTATGAAAGAGCAAGAAAAGTTAGCAAAATTTGCACAAGGAGTTTTTGATGTTTATAATCTTCCGTCAGGCTCAACTGATATGCTTGTAATAAAACAAAACAAAGAAGTTCAACCAACAATAATCAACTGGGTTGTTAAATATTTCAAAAAATAATTTATTCAATTAACAAAACAATCGGGCGGATTTTGTTTCACAAAATCCGCCCGATTTAATATTTTTATTAAAAATCTACACTTTCATTACTTTTTCAAAACCAAATAATGAACTAATAGACTCGTCATCGTGAATTCTTGAAATTGCTTGTCCTAACAAGCCTGCAACTGATAATTGCTTAATTTTTGCAGGAAGATTTTCGGTATCAAGAGGAATTGTGTTTGTAACAACAACTTCCTTAATTGGTGCATCTTCAAGTCTTTGAATTGCAGGGCCTGAAAATACCGGGTGAACTGCACAAACGTAAATGTCTTTTGCCCCTTCTTTTTTCAATAATTTTGCTGCTTCAGTGATTGAACCCGCAGTATCAATAATATCATCGAACATTACACAGATTTTATCTTTAACGTCCCCAATAACACAATTTGCAATGGCTTCATTGTGTTTATCACGACGTTTATCAATAATTGCCAACGCACAGCCTAAATCTTTTGCAAAATGTCTTGCACGTTGAACACCACCTGTATCAGGACTGACAACAACAACGTCATCTGTATTTAAGTTTAGACTTTGAATGTGATTTACAAGAATTGATGTTGCAAAAATGTGGTCTACAAGAATATTAAAGAAGCCTTGAATTTGACCTGAGTGTAAATCAACGGCTAAAACTCTGTTACAACCGGCAGTAGTCAACAAATCTGCAACCAATTTTGCAGTAATTGCTTCACGACCTGAAGTTTTTCTATCCTGTCTTGCATAACCATAATATGGAATAACCGCAGTAATTGATTTTGCACTTGCACGTTTGAATGCGTCAATTATAATCAACAATTCCATCAAATTTTGATTAACAGGTTTGCACAATGGTTGAATAATAAAAACATCATCACCCCTAACACTGTCTTTTACTTGAACATAAATTTCGCCATCAGCAAAATCTTTGATAACCATAGGTCCTACGGTTGTCCCCAAGGCTTGAGCAACTTCTTGAGCCAATTTCGGATTTGAACGACCCGCAAACAATTTAATATCGTGTGTAGGATTAATTTCACGTTCTAATTGGTGATATATTTCTTCATTAATCATTTGAAAATCCTTTCATACATCTTATATTTTAATTATAGTATTAACAAATTTTTTAATCACTAGATTTTAACTAATATTAAATGTTTTTAAAAATTTCATCACATTATTTAAAGCATTTGCTCTGTGCGAAATTTTATTTTTTTCGTCCTCGCTTAATTCTGCGATTGTTTGGGTATATCCATCAACTAAAAATATCGGATCATAACCAAAGCCATTAACACCTTTTCGCTCTTTAACGATAGAACCATTACATTCACCCGTAGTTTGAAAAATCTTTTCACCTTTTTCGTTTAAAAGCGTCATACAACAAACGAATTTTGCTTTTCTATTTTCTTCACCAACAAGTTCTTTTAAAAGTTTTTCAATTTTTGCATCTTGCGTTCCTGCATAACGAGCAGAATATAACCCCGGTGCACCATCTAGGGCATCTACACATAAACCTGAATCATCAGCAAGACAATATGTTTTTGAAACTCTATATGCTTCTTTTGCTTTAATCAAAGAATTTTCTTCAAAAGTTAAACCATTTTCAACTGGATTAAAACCTTCATTTGGCAACACAAATTCAACGTCCGCATTTGAACAAATTGCGTTTACTTCTTGTAATTTATGCGGATTAGCAGTTGCAAAAACTATCTTCATTTTATACTCCAAATCTTCTTTGACGATTTTTAAATTCTAAAACTGCTTGAGCAAGAGAATCTTTATTAAATTCCGGCCAAAATTGTTGAGTTACATAAAATTCTGAGTATGCAATTTGCCATAACAAATAATTTGAAATTCGCATTTCTCCACCTGTTCTAATAAGCAAATCCGGATTTGGAACGTCTGATGTATACAATTCATTTGAAATTAAATCTTCTGTAATTTCATCAGATGAAAATCCTTTTTTAACAATATTTTTTACGGCTTGAACAATTTCATTACGAGAGCCATAATTAAAAGCGATTTGCAAATGAACTCCGGTATTATTTTTTGTCAATTCAGTAGAATCTTTAACGACTTCTTGCAATTTTTCTCCCAACCCTGCAATATCACCGATAAAATTGATAACTACATTCTTTTTATGCATTTCGATTGTTTCTGTTTTCAAAGTTTTGCAGAACAAATCCATTAAGAAATCTACTTCTTCTTTTTTTCTATTCCAGTTTTCAGTTGAAAAAGCATAAACCGTCAAATATTTGATACCAAAATCATCACAGGCTCTAAGTGTTGTTTTTAAGGCTTCAACACCTTTTTTATGCCCCATTGCAGTCGGTAAGTTTTTTAACTTTGCCCAACGACGATTTCCGTCCATAATTATTGCAATGTGCTGTAAATTGGTTTCTTTTACAACCTCATTTATATTTTCAGATTGTGTAATAGTTTCCATAATTTTTTCGCTAAAAATCTTCTACTAATACTATTTTAATCTAAACAAATATTTCTACAAGTTTATGCTAGAATTAAAATATGATAGAACTATTAATTTTGTTTTTGATTTCGAAAAAAGAATTAACAATGTATGGGATACAAAAAAGTATTTCAGATATGTTTTCAGCATACACAAAACCTAGTTTTGGAGCAATAAAACCTGCATTAAAAAGACTTGAAGCCTCAGATTTTATTGCATCAAGAAAATTGATGTCAGAAGGCGGTAAACAATCCGGATTTTACTCAATTAAACCTGATGGATTAAAAGAATTAAAAAAACTTTTGTTAGAAGATTTATCAGAAAATCCAATCCAATTTTTTTCTAATGCAAGAATAAAACTTTCTTGTGCGTCTTTTTTATCGAATGAAGAAGCAAACGAAATGTTTTTAAAAATAAAAACAAAAGCAATGGAGCACAAATTTAACGCAGAAAACACTCTTGCTGACGAGTATACTCCACTTACATTTTACCAAAGAGTCGTTTTAGATAATTCTATCTGCGAATATCAAAACTTAATTTCACTAATCGAAAATTTGGAGAACGAAAATGCCCGCAATAGTTAGTGGAGTTGAAGAAGGCTCAATAGCCGAAGATTTAGAACTTGAACAAGGCGATATTATTCTTTCAATTGACGATTACGAAATGAAAGATTTAATAGATTATGAATTTTGTTGTAAAACAGAAGATTTAGTTTTGTCTATACAACGAAAAAATGGAGAACTGGAAGAAATTGAAATTGAAAAAGATTACGATGAACAACTTGGAATAATCTTTGAATCTGCCGTTTTCGATAAAATAAAACCTTGTCTAAACAAATGTATTTTTTGCTTTGTAGACCAACAGCCAAAAGGACTAAGAGATACCTTATATATTAAAGACGATGATTACAGATTATCGTATTTACAAGGGACTTACGTAACTTTGACAAACTTAAAAGACGAGGACAAAGAACGTATTGCAAGAATGCACCTTGGACCATTATATGTTTCAGTTCATACAACAAACCCCGAACTTAGGGTTAAAATGCTCAGAAATCCTAATGCAAGTAAAATTATGGACAATTTAAAATGGTTAAACGAACAAGATATTCCATTCCATTGCCAAATAGTTTTATGTCCGGGATATAATGACGGTGCAGAATTAGATAGAACGCTAAAGGATTTATCCACATTAAAGGATAACGTTCTTTCTGTTGCAATTGTACCTGTTGGATTAACTCAATTTAGAAAAAACGAGTTAAAAATGGTTGATGAAGAAATTGCAAAAAAAACAATCGAAATTTCATCAAAATATAAGGGAGTTTGCTGTTCTGATGAATTTTTTATCCTTGCAGGAAAAGAAATTCCACCAGCAGAATATTATGGAAACTTCTCTCAATTAAGCGACGGCGTTGGCTCTTTAAGACTTTTAATCGACGAATTTAAGAGTATGAAATTGCCTAAATCTATCAAAAAGAAAACAAAAATTGTTTTGGCAACCTCTTTTGCTGCAAAACCTGCACTAAGTATTGTTAGCGAAGAATTAAACAAAATAGAAAACTTAACATGCGAATATATTCCTGTAAAATCGACATATTGGGGCAGTAATATCACTGTTGCGGGCTTAATCACAACAGACGACTTGATTAACGCATTAAAAAATGTCCGCTCAGACATTACAATTATTCCGTCAATTATGTTAAAAGCCTTTTCTGAGGATTTTTTAGACGGAAAAAATTTGGATTATGTGAGAGAAAACACAAAACATAACTTTTTCATCGTAAAAAATTCAAGTTCTGTAAAAGAAATCGTTGATTTGGTAAAAAAACTTTAATTTCTTCAAAAACTTGTTTCTGATAGAAATTTATTATATATTAAGTTTATGGAAAACAAAGCAGAGTTAAGAATTAAAGCGAAAAATATCAGAAAAAATCTTGATATTCAAAAAATTAGC
Organism: uncultured Candidatus Melainabacteria bacterium; assembly: GCA_934717745.1. Lineage (GTDB taxonomy): Bacteria > Cyanobacteriota > Vampirovibrionia > Gastranaerophilales > Gastranaerophilaceae > UBA6984. The sequence goes on from CAKUZB010000015.1 coordinate 12,478, forward strand.
AAAATTGCTTGTGAAAAAATTTCTACTCTCAAAGAATTTCAACAAGCAAAAAATGTTATGCTGTTTTATCCGCTTAAATTTGAAATCGACACACTTTCATTGATTTCAGAGGACAAAAATTTTTATTTGCCACGAATGAACGGGGAAAATTTAGAAGTTTGCCCCTACAAAAAAGGTGATGCCTTAAATTTAAGTAAATTCAAAACTCAAGAACCTTTGACAGAAGCAATTTCGCCCGACGATTTAGATTTAATAATCGTTCCCGCCTTAATGGTAGATAAAAACAATTACAGATTAGGCTACGGAAAAGGTTTTTATGATAAATTAATAGCCAAAACTAATGCAAGAACGGTTTTACCTATATCAAAAGAACTTTTTATTGAGAATTTACCAACCGAACCTCACGATAAAAAAATTGATAACGTTATTTTGATATAAAAAAAGGACTTTTTAAAAGTCCCTTTTTATTTTTATTCAATACCTAATTCTTGTTTTGTAATTCTGTTATCGTAATCTATACGTCCTATCAATTTATTAATACGTTTTGCAACATCTGTAAATTGTGGAATAGAAAGACTTTGAGCACCGTCTGAAGATGCATTGTCCGGATCATGATGAACTTCCATCATAATACCATGAGCCCCGGCAATTAATGCAGCCTTTGACATAGGCTCAATCAAATATCTTCTGCCGGTTGCATGACTTGGGTCAACAATAATTGGCAAGTGAGATAATTTTTTAATTACAGGAATTGCTGAAAGGTCTAATATGTTTCTTGTAAAAGAACTATCAAAAGATTTAATACCACGTTCACAAAGAATAACGTTATCATTACCATTACACATAATATATTCTGCTGCGAGTAAAAATTCTCTAATAGAAGCAGCACCACCACGTTTCAATAATACTGGGCGTTTAGATTTACCAACTGCTTTCAATAATGCAAAATTTTGCATATTTCTTGCACCAATTTGAATTACATCAGCATAAGTTTCAATCATTGGCAAATCGTTTGTATCCATTAATTCGGTTACAACCAACAAACCAGTTTTTTCTTTAGCCCTTGCAAGATAAATCAAAGCACGTTCTTCTAAACCTTGAAAATCATAAGGTGAAGTTCTTGGTTTAAAAGCACCGCCACGCAAGAATTGACCGCCCATTTCTTTTACTGCAAAAGCAACATCTAACAAACCTTGATATTCAGCCTCAACTGAGCAAGGACCTGCCATTAATATAGGTCTTTCCAAACCGCCTACTTTAACACCATTATCAAAATTAATAACAGTATCAGATTGTTTACCTTCACGAGATGCCAATTTATATGGTTCTTGAATTATTTTAACTTCTCTAACACCTTCTAAAGAGCCTAGTGAACGAGGGTCAAACATTCTTTTATCGCCAATTGCTGCGATAACAGTCATTACTTCGCCTCTATTCAAAACTACTTTAAATTCGTGTTTTTCTAATGTTTTTACAACTCTTTGAACATTATCTTCTGATGTTCCAGGTTCCATAATTATAATCATTTTCAAATACCCCTTTTCCTGTATATGAAAATAATAACATAAAAATAAAAATCCACATAAAACGGACAAAAAAACACTTTGCACAAATGTGATTTTGTTGCCTGCGGAATCTCGCAGGTGGGTGAACGCCTTGACTAATCCGTTTCCGACTGGCGACAGCAAATGCTACGGTCGGTATACTTCAATGCCATTAGAGTCAATTCTCCCGTTAATTAAAAATGTAGGAACAAAATAAACATCCATGCAAAGATAATAACATTATTACATATTATTCAATGCTTTTCAAGTGTTCAAGTAACCTATCTATTGCAATTTGTAACGTAATACAGAATTTGAGCCTTGAGATGAAATAAACAACATATTTCCTTTCAAGTACAACCCATAAGGTTTATCAATATTTCCAATTAAGATTTTAACTGTTCCGTTTTTGAATACCTTTAAAATATTATTTGAATTATAGTTTGCAACATAAAGATTACCTAAAACATCAATCGCTAGACCGATTGGGCCATCAATTTTTTTATCACGAGCATACAAAACTCTTTTTCCATCAGGAAAAATCTTAGTAATTGAGTTATCACTAAATGAAGCAACATATAAATTACCAAAATCGTCAGTAACCATGCCTGTCGGACCTTGAATACCGTTAAACAAATGAGAAGATTGCATGCCAACCGTATCAATTGTTTGTAGAGGGACTCTAATATCCTTGCCTAAAGAATTTGTTGCCTTAATTTTTCGTGAAAGAGTTCTTGCTAAATCGTACTCCGTTGCACCTCTTGGTATTTCAGACAAATATTTTTGGGCTTTTTCGTATTGTCCTAATTTGAAAGCAACACTTGCCGCTTTATAAATGGCTTCATAATCATCAGGTTGTCTTACAAAGATTTGCTCAAAAACAGTCAAAGCAGATTGATATTGCTCTAAAAAGTCGTAAATACTACCTAAATTATAATAAGCATCAATATAATCAGGACTTACATCAATTGCACCTCTAAAATATTCAGCGGCTTTTTCATATTGACCTAACTTATAATAATCAACACCCTTGTTATAATACAGACGTGCTTCATTCGCAATCTCAGCCATTACCGACATCGGAATTAAAATCAATATTAAAGTTATTAAAAGTCTTTTTAGCATAATTTATTATTATAATTATAGATTGTTTAATTTCAAAATTAATTTATGATGTTTTTCCGCAAAATCTTTACCACGAGATTCAATAGCCATTTTTAAAATTTTTGGCAAATCTATTGCTTCAAGAGATTTGAAATTGTTTGGTAATCTTAATGACCAGTTTGCATCACCTGATGTTCCCGGAACATTATAAACATCTTTGACATTAAAGTAATCTGTAAAGAAAATTTGAATATTTTCAGCCTTTGATGCAAAAATTTCAACCAATTTTATTTTTGCTAATAATTCAGCATCTTGAGTTAACTTAACAATAATATCATCTTTATTTTCTGCATCAGGAAATAAATCTTCAACTAAAGATTTTACGTGCAAATAACCCTTATGAGTATTTACCATAGAATCTGCCCACATAGAAATTGGTTGATTATCGTGAGTTCCAACCATTGCCCAACATTTTGGCACAATGTTTTTACATCTGTATGGGTGGTCTTCTTCATCAGGAATAACAAATTGAGTTAATCTCATACCCAACAAACCATATTCTTTTAAAACTGCTGCAACCGGATTTGTTAAAGTACCTAAATCTTCACAAACAATTGAATTTTTACTTAAACCTTCTTCTTTTGCTGCGGCAATTACAATTTTTTCAATTAATCTACCGTAATCTTTAATTTGAGTTTTTGTAAGTTTTTTAACTCTTTTTTCATTATCAGCAGTAACTTCCAAATTTAAACTTTCTTTTGGAATAATTGCAAATTTTGATAAAAATTCATGTTCAGGAGAAGAATACAATCTTCCTGCACCTTCTTCAATTTTTGGATTATGACCTACTTTATAAACCCAAGGGTCAATTAATCCGACGATATGGTCAATTCTTACACCACCCTTGTTTTCGCGGAACATTTTTTTGAACAATTCCTTCATCAATTTTCCGCCATCACCTAATGAACCATCTTCGTTAAACATATATTCAGGATTCATTACAGGGAAGCCCCATGCTTGTCCGTTTTTAGAAAAATAATCAGGAGGACAACCTAAACACCAACCGTCTAAGAAATATTGTTTGTATGCCCAAATATCTCTATCCGAAAATGCAACTTGTCGGTCTGCAATCATTTTAATTTTCTTTTTATCTGCGTATTTTTTTGTTTCTTCTGATTGACAACTCAATACGTATTGGCAGAACTTGTAGAAATCAATTTCTTTTGCATATTTTGTTTCTATTTCTTTAATTCTTTTTGCATATTCCATTCTTTCTTCAATAGATTTTGGACTGCATAAGTTTTTATCTACTTCAGATTTCCATAATGGCCAGTAATCATTATTATGTTCAATAGATAATGCTTGATATAAAGCATCATTGTCCAACCAAACACCATTATTTCTTTTATAAATTTCAAATTTTGTTTGATGTTTTTTAAGATTTTTTGATTCAATAAAGTTTTCGTACGCTTCATTCAATGCTTCATCGTGTCTTCGGTAAGCATAAGAAAAAGCGGTTTTATTAATATTTTTGTTTGGATTTTCTTCAACGATAGAATTAAATGTATCGTGAGATAAAATGCAATCCCATTCAGGAGTTGTTAATTGTTTCAAATCAATAAACAAAGGATTACCTGAAAAAATAGTGCTTGTATAAGGCGAACTATCACAAGATTTTAATTTTCCGTTTGGACCTAATTGAATTGATGTAAATACTCCTGAGATAAAATCAATAAGGCTTTTTGCACCGTTTGAATTGTAAGTACCGTATGCGGTATCTTCTGTTTCTACATCAGGAAAACTACTTCCATGAATAATTAATGAAAGTTGTTTTTTTCCTAAAACTTTCAATGCGTCGTTTATAATTGCTTCTGGCTTTTTTTCTAATAGTCCCATAACTACTCCTTTATTAAAATCAAGGGCAATTTCTGCTAAGATTTTTATCCTAACACCCTCTATTTAATATTAGCATAGAAAAAAATATATAAATAAAATGTAACTATATTTTAAAAAAGATTTAATTGAGGTTCATCAACTTGAGGCAAGTTATTTTTCTTTGATGACAAGTTTTTTGAATGATTCTTCTGTAATTTTTGCATTAATTCACTTGAACGTTCCAATACGGAAGTTGGCAAACCCGCCATTTTTGCTACTTGAATACCATAACTTTTGCTTGCACCACCTTGAACTATTTTACGTAAGAAAATAATTTCGCCGTCTTGTTCTGAAATTGTTATTCTATAATTTTTAATTTGCGGATAAGATTGAGTCATGACGTTCAATTCATGGTAATGAGTTGCAAAAATACATCTTGCTTTCAATTTTGTTGCAATATATTCAGCAACAGCCCAAGCAATAGCAACGCCGTCATAAGTACTCGTTCCACGACCAATTTCATCAAGTAAAATCAAACTTTTTTCAGTTGCAGAATTCAAAATATAGGCAGTTTCAATCATTTCAACCATAAATGTTGATTGTCCCAGTGTTAAATCATCACTTGCACCAACACGAGTGAATATTTTATCTACAACACCTAATTTTACAGCATCTGCCGGAACATAAGAACCTATTTGAGCCATAAGAGCAATCAAAGCATTCTGACGCATATAAGTCGATTTACCTGCCATGTTTGGTCCGGTTAAAATCATAAATTGAGTTTTATCTAACGAATTTGCAGACAACTCTAAATCATTTGCAACATATTCACCCAAAGGTAAAATCAATTCTAATACCGGATGTCGACCATTTTTAACAACAAAATCATCACTTTCATCAACCACAGGTCTTGAATAATTATTTTCTAAAGCAACCGTAGCAAAAGAATTCAAAACATCTAATTTTGCAATGTTTTCCGCCAAAATTCTAACATTTGAAACAAATTCTTTTGCATAATCTTTAAAATCACAGAATAACTTATATTCAAGTTCTCTAGCCTTAAACTGTGCATTCAAAACTTCATCTTCGTGATGTTTTAACTCATCTGTAATAAACCTTTCACCACCGGTAAGCGTTTGTTTTCTTATATATGTTTCAGGAACTAAATTCAAATATGAATTTGTTACCTCGATAAAATAACCAAACACTTTATTGAAACCGATTTTTAAGTTTTTTATACCTGTTCTTTCTTTTTCTTGTTCTTCAAATGTTCTTAACCAGTTTTCACCACCTGTTAAAAGGTCATTTAAGTAATCAAGTTCACCATTTACACCCTCTTTAATTATCCCGCCTTCTTTCAATAGCATCGGAGGATTTTCTTGAATAGTTCTGTCAATAATATCAGCAAAATCTGACATTTCAGAAGCAAACTCTTTAACTTCATCAAATAAATCTGTATCAATTGTCGAAACAAATTCCAAAATTTCAGGCAAATGTTGCAACGAAATTTTTAGACCAATAAAATCCTTTGGACTAACAGAGCCGTTACTCAAGCGAGTTGCAAGCCTTTGAATATCATAAATTTGCTCTAGACATTCGGTTAAACCTAAACGAGTTTCTTCCAAATCAATAAGTTGAGCGACAAAATCTTGACGCTTGTTAATTAAAGAAATATCTTTTAAAGGCTGACAAATCCAAGAACGCAAAAGTCTTGCACCCATATTTGTTTTTGTTTTGTCTAATGCCCACAATAAAGACCCGTACTTACTTTTTTCTCTTGCAGTTTCAACCAATTCGAGATTTTTTCGAGTGGAAGAATCAATCAAAACATACTCTGACAAAACATAAGATGTAATTTCTTCAAATTTTGGAAAATTATCTTTTAAGGTTTCCCAAATGTAGCCCAAAACAGCCGCTGCCGCTCTAAAACCTAATCTGCAATCATCGTATCCAATTCCGTCTAAAGTCTGAATTTTTAATGCTGCTTTTAGATTATTTTTTGCAAAACTTTCATCAAAAATATTTCTTGGAACTCTTGAACAATTGTACATAGAAACAATTTCTTCCGGCAAATCAATAATTTCTTCCGGCACAATTTGAAACGGCATAATTTTTTGTTGAGCCGATGGTGCAATAATTTCTGAAGGTTTGACCCTTGCAAGTTCGGAAAGAATTAAATTATAAGGTGCTTGAGTAACCTTAAATTCGCCGGTTGAAATATCAGTATATGCAAATCCATAGTTATCAGATTTTTCATCTTTAAACATTGCACATATATAATTATTTTTATTTTGGTCTAATAAATTACTTTCTGTTATAGTTCCGGCAGTTACAATTCTTGTAATACCTCTTTTTACAATACCTTTTGCTTGTTTTGGGTCTTCTAATTGTTCACAAATTGCAACTTTTATTCCCTTTTGAACAAGTTTTTCCAAATACACATCAACGGCTTTTGCAGGAATCCCAGCCAAAGGAATTTTTCCAATAACAGAACCACAATCACGAGCAGTTAAAGTAATTTCAAGTTCTTTTGACATGCGAATAGCATCTTCAAAAAATGTTTCGTAAAAATCACCCATACGATAAAGCAAAATCTTATCTTGATGTTCTTGTTTAATTTCAAGATATTGTTGCATTGCAGGTGTTGCGTCTGAAATATTTACATCTATGCTTTTGATATGATTTACGATTTGAGTTGCCATGAATTTAACTTCCTACTAAAATAATATCATGTAAAATTTAATGTAGGACAAAATAATCATGGGTTGCTTAAAGAAAATTTTACAAATAATTATTTTAGCACTTGCTCTGGTAGGGTTCACATCTATTGGTGGCAAGGATTTTGTCGTAGAACAATATAATAAATATTTTGGTTCATCTCCTGAATCAATTTTAGAAAGAACAAACAAAATTGGAGATTTTTCTCAAATTTCAGAAGAATTTACAATTGATAAAACTGCCAGTGCCTTTGGTTATCAGGGAGTTTTAGCCGAACACAACGCTTCAGGTCAAAAAATTATTGTTGTAAAATCAGGAAAAAATCCGATGCTTACAACCGAAGACTTCAAAACCGGAAATGTTGAAGATAAAGTTAATGGATTAATCAGAAAATTCAAATATCAATCATTACAAGTTGATGATTTTACTATTCTAAAACAAGGAGAAATGAAAGCATTTGGACACAAAGTTCCATACGTAAGATTTCGTGCAAAAGTAAACAAATTACCTATTGGAACAGTTGGTGGAATTATCTCCGCTGTTGACCTCGATAATGGCGAATCTCGAATGCTTGTGGCTCTAAACGAAAACAAAAAATATTCGCAATTAATTACAGAAGAATTTTTCAAAAAAGTTAAGATTACAAAATAGTAACATTATATTTACATAAATTTTTCTCTTTTCTAAAATGAAAGTGTACAAACTTGGAAGAATTTTAAAGGAGATTTTTATGGATATATTTTCAATATTCACGCTACTCGGAGGTTTAGCGTTCTTTTTATATGGTATGAATGTCATGTCATCCGGACTTGAAAAAGTTGCCGGCGGTAAATTAGAAAAGATGTTAAAAGCAATGACATCTAACCCGTTCAAATCACTGGCACTGGGGGCGGGAATTACCATAGCAATTCAATCTTCATCAGCATTAACAGTAATGCTTGTAGGTTTAGTTAACTCAGGAATTATGGAACTTGGACAAACAATCGGTGTAATTATGGGGTCAAACATCGGTACAACCCTAACTGCTTGGATTTTGTCATTATCAGGTATTGAAAGTTCTAATTTCTTTTTAAGGTTATTAAAACCTGAATCATTTTCACCTATTATTGCCTTAATCGGTATTTTACTTATTATGGGTGCAAAAAGAGATAAAAGCAAAAGTGTCGGTGCAATTATGGTTGGTTTTGCAATCCTTATGTACGGCATGCAATTAATGTCAGGGGCAATGAAACCACTAGCAGACATGCCTGAATTCACACAAATTTTAACAGCCTTTGCAAACCCTATTTTTGGTGTTCTTATGGGTACTATTTTTACAGGTATTATCCAAAGTTCTGCCGCTTCTGTCGGTGTTTTACAAGCCTTGTCTATGACAGGTGGTATCACTTACGGAATGGCTATTCCAATTATTATGGGACAAAACATCGGTACTTGCGTTACTGCGTTAATTTCTAGTATCGGCGTTAGCACTAATGCAAAGAGAGTATCTATCGTTCACATTTCATTTAACGTTATTGGGACTTTAGTATTTTTAGTAATTTTCTATGGTTTAGATGCAGTATTCCATTTTGCATTTAAAACCTCGTCAATTAACCCTGTAGGTGTTGCGTTCTGCCACACAATCTTTAACGTTGCAACAACATTTATGTTAATTCCTTTCACAAAACAATTGGAAAAAATTGCAGTTTGGGCTGTAAAAGAAAAAGTTGGCAGAGACGAAGCACCGGTATTTTTAGACGAAAGACTTTTAATTACTCCATCATTTGCTATTGTTGAATGTAAAAGTCTAACTGGCACAATGGGTATTATGGCTAAGAAAAACTTCTTCCGTTCTTTGAAAATGATTAACAAATTCAGCGAAAAACGTTTGGAAAAAATCTTACGTAAAGAACCAAGAATTGATATGTATGAAGATAAATTAGGCTCATTCTTAGTAAAACTTTCAAACAAGAATCTTGCAGAAGAAGATAGCAGAGAAGTTTCAAAATTACTTCATGCAATCAGCGACTTTGAAAGAATTGGCGATCATGCAGTAAATATTCTTAAAGTTGCAAGGGAAATGAACGAAAAACATCTTGAATTTTCTCCTATAGCAAAAGAAGAATTAAAACAAGTTGTAAATGCGTTATCTGAAATTATGGATATAACAACCGAAGCGTTTACAGAAGATGATATAGAAAAAGCAAAACGTGTTGAACCGTTAGAACAAGTTATCGATATTTTAATTTCAGAAGCAAAAAACAAGCATATAGAACGATTGCAAAAAGGCGAATGTACAATTGAATTAGGTTTTATGCTTACTGAAGTTTTAAACAACATCGAAAGAGTTTCAGACCACTGTTCAAACATTGCGGCTTGTATGATTCAAATCAATCAATCATCATTTGACAGACACCAATACTTAAATAACATTAAAAGTACAGGTGAAGAAGCATTTGAAAAATTGTTTGAAGAATATAAAGCAAAATATATTACAAATTCACAAGCATAAATTACTTAAGATAATTTGTAATAATATTCATAATATCAAATTTTGAATGTAATCCGCTAAAGCGATGAATTTCTTTTCCATCTTTGAGGATTACAAACGAAGGTAAAGAGGAAATAGAGAACTTTTGAGCAAGTTCTCTATTTTCGTCTGTATTAACTTTGCCAATCCAAACTTTTTCTAATTCTTCTAAGATAGGTTCTTGGCGAGTACAATAACCACACCAATCTGTAAAAAATTCGATTACCTTTAACCCCTTTTTAGTTTTTTCCTCAAAATTTGTTTTATCAAGTTCAGTTATCATAAAAAATTACTCCTTTTTGATGTAATTATAAAAATTAATCAAAAAAGAGTAATTCGACGATTAGATAATTTTAGATACTAATTATAGCATTGTACTTCTTAGTTCTTCTCCTGATTTAGGGCTAAGGTAAGCAGGAGCAATATCAAAAATGGTGATACAACCGGTTCTACCTTCTTTAGCCATTTTGTTTACGGCTCTTGCAAATGCAACTAAAGCACTTGAAGTAAATTCAGGATTTGAATCAAGTCTTAAACTATATTGAATTGTGTGAGTATTTTCTTTATCAAAACCTGTTTTACCGTTTCTTATTACAAAACCACCATGAGGAATACCTTTGTGATTTCTCATCAATTCTTCTTCGCTGATGAAGTTTACAGTTGTATCATATTCATCAAAATAATTTGGCATAGTTACAATTTCTTTTTCAACACGTTTTGCATCAGCACCATCTTCAAGAACTACATAACATTCTCTTGTATGTTTTTCTCTTGTTGTAAGAACAGGAGATTCACCGTTTTTAATACGTTCAAGAACACTCTCAACAGGAACAGTATACTGTCTTGCATCTTTAACTCCTTCAATTCTTCTGATAGCATCTGAATGTCCTTGACTAACACCTCTGCCCCAAAAAGTATAATCATTACCTTCAGGTAAAATTGCATTTGCATACATTCTGTTTAATGAGAACAAACCAGGATCCCAGCCTACTGAAATCAATGCTAAGTTATTATTTTCTTTTGCTGATTTATCAACATTTGCAAAGTGTTGAGGAATTTTTGCGTGAGTATCAAAACTATCTACAACATTGAACATTTTTGCATATTTTGGAGTTTGAACAGGTAAATCTGTAGCACTACCGCCACAAATAATTAAAACATCAATTTTACCTTTCCAATTTTCAATTTCATCTGCAGAAACAACAGGAATATTATCAGTTCTTAATTTAACCTCTTTAGGATTTCTACGAGTAAAAACTACCGCCAATTCAACATCAGGATTTTGTCTAACAGCACTCTCTACTCCTTTACCAAGATTACCATAACCTAAAATACCAATTTTCATATTTCCCCCTTTTGGTCATTATGTATATTTTACAAAAATAATATTACAACAATATTTTTATTTTTTTTCAAACTTTATATAATCTTAATTTGAAAATAAATTTACAATTTGTGTTATTATATAGAATGCAGATATAAACAATAGAAAGGATATAAATTATGATTAACCCTGAATTAGAACAAATTATCAACGAACAAATTAATAAAGAATTGTACTCTGAATACTTATACTTAGGCATGAAATTTTTCTTCGAAGACCTAAACCTACAAGGTTTCGTAAACTGGTTTGACGTACAAGTACAAGAAGAACATGCTCATGCTGTTGGTTTTATGAACTACTTAACAGAACGTGGTGGCAATGTAAAACTTATGACAATTGATGCACCGGAAGTTAAAGGAAAAACTCCATTAGAAGTATTTGAACAAGTTTTAGAACACGAAGAATATGTTACGTCTTTAATCAACGGTGTTGCAGATGTTGCAGACAAAGTAAAAGACAGAGCAGCACTATCTTTCATTGATTGGTATATAAAAGAACAAGTTGAAGAAGAAGCAAACGTTGGTAACGTTTTAAAGACATTAAAACTTATCGGTGATGACAAAAAAGCATTATTAATGTTCGATAAAGACCTTGCAACCAGAACTTTTGTTGCACCGGTAATTGGATAGTAAGGAGTAAAAGATGTATAATTATAGGAAAATTGAAGAAGATTTATATAGAATTGGCGTTTCTGACAGAAAATTAACATTATTTGAAGCAATTTACCCACTAACTCATGGTGTTGCTTACAATTCATACATTTTAACCGACGAAAAAATCGCTTTAATCGACACAGTTGATGAACACTGTGCAAAACATTTTTTTGAAAACCTAAAAGCAATTTTAAACGGCAGAAATATTGATTATTTAATCATTCAACACATGGAGCCTGACCATGCAGGACTAATTCAAGAAGTTTTGGAAAAATATCCAAATGTAGAAGTAGTTTGCTCTCAAAAAGCAAATGATATGATGAAACAATTCTTTAATATAAAAGAAAGTACTAAATTCAAAATCATAAAAGAAAACGACACATTATCTTTAGGTAAACACGAATTACATTTTGTTGCAGCACCAATGGTTCACTGGCCGGAAGTAATGATTACGTACGATAGCACAAATAAAACATTATTCTCTGCTGACGCTTTCGGTTCTTTTGGTTCTGTAGACGGAAATATTTCAGATAAAGAAGTAACAATTGATGAAGCATATCTTGATGAAGCACGCAGATATTACACTAATATCGTAGGCAAATATGGAGTTCAAGTGCAAAATGTACTTAAAAAAGCATCTTCACTTGACATAAAAAGAATTTGCCCGCTTCATGGTTTAATTCTTGAAGAAAATATTCCAATGTTTATTGAAAAATACGACAAATGGTCAAAATATGAACCTGAAGAAAAAGGAGTCGTTATCGCTTATTCATCAATCTACGGCGGAACTGAAAATGCAATGGAAGTTCTTGCAACAAAACTTGCCGAAAATGGAATTAAAAATATCAAAATGTACGATACTTCAATAACACACAATTCTTACATTTTGGCAGAAATGTTCAAATATTCACACATAGTTTTAGCAGGAAACACATACAATAACGGTATTTTCGTAACAATGGATAATTTAATTCAATCTGTTGTTGCTCACAATTTAAAAAATAGAAAATATGCTATAATTCAAAACGGAACTTGGGCAGTAAACTGTGGTTCTGCAATGAAAGAAGCACTTCTAAAACTTGGAGGAACAGAAATTATCAACGAAGATTTAACAACCATAAAATCAACACTTCAAGAAAACCAAACTGAAGAAGTAGAAGCATTAGCAAAAAAAATTGCGGACTCAATTAACGCATAAACGTTAAATTAAAAGTATGAGCGGGACTTTTCGAAACTTCGAAAAGTCCCGCTCTCTTTTATATATTAAAATTTTAATCAAAAAAAAAGGGGACTTAATGTCCCACGTGTTAATGTTGTCATGTGTTTATTAATGTTTGTCATAAAATAACTTAATATCCAAATCTCATTCTAATTAAATATCGGCTTTTGCCTTTAGCATTCCTGCTTTTAAACCTTGTGCCAAATCAGAGCGACCATTTTTTTCGTAAATCTTAGCCATTGAATCTAAAAACTTCATACTGTCAATGTTTGACGCTTTAGCGATTGAGTTACCTGTATTTTGAACAGGTCTATTAATATTCAAATTATTATTAATTGGGTTATTAACTCTTGAACCAACAGTAGACATTGTTCTCATTTGAGGTTTAGCCACTGATGATGTAGAACTTGCTACTTGAGGTGCTACTTGAGGAGTAACCGATTTTTGCAACATTGTATTATCTGCTGACATATATGGGTTTCTAGAACTTGATTTATATGCTCTTAAGCCATAACCCGCATTTGCATTAACCATTGGTCTTACAGGTGTTACAGGTTGCTCTTTTGGTGCAAAATTTGGAACAGCAGAATTGTTCAATGACATTGCTTCAGAAATACCTCTATTCATTGACAAATCTTTGTATAGATTCATTTCACGTTCTTTTAAACTTTGAGTAAGCCCGATAACAGTTTCCGGTTCATCTTTTTTGAATAATTTAATTCCGCAGAATAAAATAATACCAATTAAACCGGCAGTGATGATGTTTGAGATATTACCTTGAGAAAGAATATTTTTGATTTTTGCCAATAGGCCTAAACCGGCAAAACCATCTTCTTCATCTAAATCATCAATATCATCATTGTAAACAGGCATATAAGAATCTACAGGTGAAGCAAGTTCAATTGACTCTTTTTTTGTTTTTTTATGTTTTTTTGTCGGAGTGATAACTGATTGAGTTGATAAAACTTCATTTTTTTCAGGTTCAACGTTAACCGCAGAATTTGAAATATTTCTTGCTTTAATACTAATATTTAAAGCATTACTGCCAACTTCTTCAACCATAACGCTATCAACTTCAGCAGCATTTTTGTAAACAGTATTTAATGATTTTGCAGGTTTAATATTTTTCAATGTCAAAATCATATTGTCTGATGATTGAATAGTTCTTTTTACATCAACATCAGTATCAGTATTCAAAGTGATATTATAAGTACTTTTTAAAGAATCAATTTGAATAGCATTTAAAGTATTACTCTTCTCTGTTGACGCATTTGCTGTTAACACAGTCATTGATAAAATCATTAATGTTGTGATTAAGCGTTTCACAATTCCACCCCTTTTTAGTAGTCCATTAACACATCTTTTGATGTCTTTCCTTTTGACATTACTAGTTTATATGTTTTTTGCTTTTAGAACATCAATCTCTGGATTGAAGTTTGAACATTTTTTAATAGACCAAAAGATCAATAAAAATTTGAAAGCAAATTTTATTACTCTCTTAGGGGTTCATCGTGGTATAATTTTCCAATGAATACTTAAAAAAAAAACATTATTTAGGTTTAATATTATCTACATAATTTTTAATTTATACATTTAATATTTGAACAATCTTTGTATTCTTCCAATCTAAAAATTTTAAAAAATACATAAAAAAATATATTTAAACATTTGACTTGTAAAAGAGTTTAACTTATAATGAAATCAGTTCAGAGATGAATTTAAAGATACCGTAACAAGTATAAAAGTTTATGCGGAAGTAACTCCTCGGTGAGCAAGGCGAAACGAAGTCAAATTGAAAGCCATTGAGTTACGAAAGCAAAAACAATTGAATAATAAAAACTCTATGCGGAAGTAACTCAATGGCTAGAGTCCCTGCCTTCCAAGCAGGTTGTTGCGAGTTCGAGTCTCGTCTTCCGCTCCATTTATGACAAGGCTTTTGGGTCTTGTTATTTTTTATATTTACCTCAATATTCACAAAATAATTAAAATTAAAAATACAAAACATTTTGTCTATAAATAAACAACAGACTAAAAAACTACATCAAGATTTTTAAAGTTTTATTAAGTTTCAATTTGTTGTAAATATTTTATTAAAACAATTTCTAAAACCTGTGCTAGAATATATTCTATGACATTAAGGAATTCGACATTAAATGTATATTTTTATTGTACAAGTTCAGGAAATGAGCCAGTTAAAGAATGGTTAAAATCTCTGCCTCGCGAAGATATGCGTACTATCGGTTTTGACATTAAAACTGTTCAATATGGTTATCCAATAGGTATGCCCCTTACAAGAGTATTGCATGGGACAAAGGGTTTAGAAGAAGTGCGTTGTAATATTTCTAACGGTATCGCGAGAATCATCTTTTATGTTAAAGGTAACACAATGGTTTTATTACATGGATTCATAAAAAAATCACAAGAAACACCTAAAAAAGAATTAGAAATTGCAATAAAAAGGTACAAGGAATGTCAAAATAATATATAATTAAGCAAAAGATAAAACAATACGTTTGCCTAAGTATTTTGCAACTTTATCTATTGTGTTTAGCGTTATGGCTGTATTTTCAGGATCTAATATTCTTGAAATAGCACTTCTTGAAGTGTTTAAATCTTTAGCAAGTTTACTAACTGTTATATGTTCAGTAATCATTTTTTGCTCAAGTTCATAAGCAATAACCCTTTTTATAGCGACAGTATCTGATTCTTGAAGCAGACCTTCTGCTTCAAGAAAATCATCAAAGTTAGAACCTAAACATTTATTTTTCATAAAAACTCACTTTCATTATATATGCATTTATATTGTACCAAAAATTGTACGAAATTTCAAGTGCTTATATTTATTTTTTATCCACATACTTTAATATTAAATTTTCTTTTTGACAAATTGACATTGTCCAAAATATCCACCTTTACGAATTTCTTCTTTAGTATCTGTATTGACACTAAGATAAGAATAATAATAATTAAGAGAATATTTATCAATAGAAATTGTTACGAAATCTGTTTCTCTTATTTTTGCTTTACACTGTTCACTACTAAATTCTAATTGAATATCACTACAATTTGTATAATCAAATGAATGTTCTTTTTTAATTATAAATTTTTTACTACTTTGTTCAACATTCCACTTATCTGAATACTCATTCATATCTAAATCATCAATTAACAATTCTTTTTTAATAGGTCTATAATAAATGTTTTCTTCCAAACCTCCTGTATTGCTTGTACAAATAAGATTTAGTGTCATTTTTTTATCCAGAATACCTAAAATACACAAAGGCAAAATAATAAAAACAAGTATCAAGATAAATATTACTAATATTGTATGTCTATTCATATTCTAACTCCATATACTTTTAGTTGTTATTATTTTTCTTTGCATATTTATATGAATCAATAATCAAAACAAATATAAATAATAAAATATAACCAATTAATAAATACCACTTATATTGAAAATTTGGAACATCCTTTAATCTTAAAACAAAAAAATAATAGCAAACAATTTCAATAAAACCTAAGCAACCTAATTTTACTGATAAAATAGCATTAGTTTTTATTAGTTTATCGTTATTATTAACCAATGATAAGGCAAATATTGCACCTAAAAACGAAGGTATTGATGACAACAAAATACCTAACCCAAACATAATTTTAATAAATAATAGCCATTTTAAACAGATAACAAATAGTACATAACAAAATATAATAGTTGGGTATATTTGTTTTAACGATGTGTTAAGAGCATTTTCTTTTTGAAGATTTAATTGTTCTACATTTTCAAACATTTTTCTTTCCTCCTTAATATTTAACTATCAATAACCCCATCTTCTTTTTTGCTTTTCATAAATGTACATGGAATTGCGATAAATAAACAAATATACGGTATTAAGGCAATTAATACCAACCATTTAGACCATTTTAAATCATCTAATCTTTTTATATATGCACAAATTTCTAAATAAAGCATAAAAAAACAAATTGCGACACCTATCAATACTACAAATATTGTTGGTTGAAAATTTAAATTAAAATATTCTGGTTCATATAATACTCTAGAAAAAGTTGCAATAATATTAGTTATAAAGACTACACTTACAAATTCGACTCTGTGAATATTATTTTTCCAAGAAACTGCCTTTGGCATGTATAAACAAATAACTATTATGCAAAATATAAATAATGAAATTAGACAAACAAATATACTTGCCAAAAATGCTACTAAAATAATATGAAGGAAAAATGGCAACTGTATACTATTTCCAATTGCTCCAGCAATACCAACCCCGAAGAATAAAGATAAAATTCTTAGAATGATATTTTCAGAAATTATACCAAAAGCCTTATTTAGCAGTTTTTTACTCATAAAAATCCTTTACTTTAACATTTTGTTAATTAATTCATTTGCGGCATTATCATCCTCTGAAAATAATCCTGAAAACCCTTTACAAGCACCATTATGAATTTTAACACCTTGAGGATTAATACAATACAAATTATATATTCCATCAGAATATGTATCATAACCATAAATCATTACAGTTGCTTGATTGTTTTTAAAATTACTGCAAAGTTGATACTCTGGTTGAATAACAACTCTACTTGTCTTATCAAGATAGCCACATTTTTTAATTTTGGGCAAATTTTTATTTTTAGTAATTGCTTGTAATGGATGTTCAACTTCTGTTGTGTATACATTTAAATTTGAAGCACAAAACCCAACCGTAGAAAGACTAAAAATTAAAAATAATAGAATAAATATTTTTTTCATAACTACCTCTTTTGTTGCTTACATGCAACAGAATATACTAATAATAATATTAAAATTGCATATATGCAATATGATAATGAAGATTTATTAAAATTAGGTAGCAAAATAAAAACTTTAAGACTTGAGAAAAAGTTAACAATTAGAATGCTGTGTTACAATAAAGGTCTAGGACTTGAACCCTCAACGATAAGTAGAATAGAGCAAGGTATTGTTGATCCTAAATATTTAACATTATTAAAAATTGCAGAAGCCTTAGATATTAACCTAAAAGATTTATTAAACTTCTAATACAAAAAAATAAGAAACAAAACCGAATCCCAAACATCACAATCAAGATTGATGCCAACTGTGAGAATCCTCATGCTGTTTTAAGAAGTGAACTAGAACATGCAAGAGATATTGCAAAAGGAACAGTACCTGACCAAAAGGTAAAACATTTCAGTCGTTATGATGGTATGAATGAATCTGAAGTTGCTAGTGGTTATGTTCATAAGAAATCTATTAAAAGAAATATAGCAATACAAAATGAAAAAACTATTAATAATATTCAGTCAAGAAATACTAAAAATATTAAGGATGGGTATCAGTTTAACAAAGAAGCAAACTTGGATTATGAAAACGGTCAAAGAATAAAAATCAAAAATTCTGAAGGACAAGATTTAGGATATGTTGATTATACAATAGAAGGTGATGTTTTACATATACAACAAGTAACAAATACAACAAAAAGAAAGATTAATTGGAAAACTCAAGAAAAGTTACCTAAAAAAGAAGGTGAAGTTCCATCTACACCTAATGTTGCTAATAAATTAATTGATAATTTAATTTCAGAAAACCCTGATTTAAAAATTCAATGGGATGCAGTTACTCAAGATGGAAGAAAATTTAAAGAAAGATATTTAAAAGAAAATCCTAGTTTAACCAATAAAGTGCAAGGGTTTTCAACTGCTCAAGAAGTTGACACCGCTTTTAAAAATGATTATAATAATCAAAAAAGTGAGGTGGATAATGAGACAGGAAATATTAGTGAACGACAACGCAGAGATAGAGTATCAATGGGAAAAGATACTCTATCCAATGATAACAGCACGTCAGGAATTAATAGCCAACAGGGAAGAGAACCAATATCTAACTCAGAGGGAAACATACTTGAGAGCAATTCACGAGTTGATTCAAGAGGGAACATTACCGATACTAACTTATCACCTCAACAACTAAAATTCGATTTCAATTCAGTTGAAGAAGTTGCTGATGCTGTGGATAACAGTATTTTAAACTTTTCTTTTTAATATACACTAATATTTCCCAGTAACCCAAATTAGGTGATAGCCAAATTGTGTTTTTACAGGGTCGGAAACATCGTCTACCATACCGTTAAAAGAGGCTTCCTCAAAAGGTTTTACCATTTGCCCACGTCCAAAGCAACCTAAATCACCTCCACGCTGAGAAGATGGACATGTAGAATACATTTTTGCGTAAAATTTAAAATCTTCAAAAGTTTTAATCTGACTTTTGATTTTTATTGCGTCCATTTCAGTTGGAACAAGAATATGATTTGCACAAACTTGAGAATACTCTTCGGCTTTCACGTATGATACAAAACAAAATACAAAAAATAAAAATATAACAACTTTTTTCAATTAAATTCTCCTATTTTATTTATTCTATAATAAAAACCCCAAAACAATCAAGAAATTCCCCATATTGACATAGTTTATTGTCTGTTTTAGCATGAAGAAAACTAATCACAAATAAGGTAAATATATGGATTTTTTCAAGGAAAATATTAACGGCTTTATCGAAATTGCAATAATTATAATTTTTGTAATCTTGAGTATAAGACTTGTTGATTTTATTGACAAAAAACTAAAAGAAAACATTCTAAAAAAATATCAAAACAACGCAAGATTATTAAGTTTTTGCCCTATAATAAATAAAATTATAAAAACTCTTATTCTATTTATAATAGTAGCCTCTGTAATGCAAGCCCACGGATACTCAATGACTTCACTTATCGCAGGTTTTGGTATCGTAGGTATGGCAGTCAGTTTTGCAGCAAAAGAATCAATTGCAAACGTTTTTGGTTCATTTGCAATTCTATATGACCAAATTTTCGATTTAGGGGATTATGTAATCATCAATGATGTTGAAGGTACTGTTATTGATATTAACTTACGTTCAACAAAAATAAAGACAGTAGATAATTCAATAATTGTTCTTCCAAATAACGTTGTAGCAAACGCAATCGTTTCAAACATTTCAGCAATTTCAAAACGCAGAATTGACGAAATTATCGGAGTAACTTATGACACTCCAACAGAAAAAATCGAAAAAGCAGTTCAAATTATAAAAGATATTCTTCGAAATAACGATGAAATAGAAACAAACGATTCTTTAATTTACGTAGAAAAACTAAATTCCAGTTCAATAGATATACACATGCAAGCATACATAAACTACGGAGATTCAACTAACTTAAGACGAATTAGAGAAAACGTTTTAATGGAGATACTAAAACAATACAGACAGGAAGGAATAGAATTTGCGTTCCCATCGCAATCTATATATTTAGCAAATGAAAATTAAAATTATCGCATTAGGCAAAGTTAACGAACCATATTTAAAAGACGGCATAGATGAATTCTTAAAAAGAATCGCACCGTACACAACAATTGAAATTTCTGAATTAAAACCGGTTGAAATTAAAGACGAAAATTTAATTCAACGCTCACTTGATATGGAAGCAGACAAAATTTTAGACTTGATAAAACCTTCCGCATTCGTAATAACTCTCGAAATTGGCGGAAAAATGCTTTCATCTGAAGATTTTGCATTAGAAATAAACGAAATTGTAAACTCGGGTGTAAACGAATTAGTTTTCGTAATAGGTTCATCACATGGCTTATCTCACAAAGTTTCAGAAAGAGCGGATTACAAACTAAGTCTTTCAAAAATGACATTCTTGCACAATTTTGCACGATTAATTCTTGTAGAACAAATCTACAGAGCATTTAAGATTATTAAAGGCGAAACTTACCACAAATAATTAATAAGGAAATCTATTAGTAAAGTTTCTATTAAAACCATGTTTATATATAACAATCAAAGAAACTATTGTTGTTACAAACAGACCTAAGCCGACAGGCGAAAAACAATAATGAGTGGTAATTTCTAAGAAAACGATTCCAACCAATAGGATAAACATAAAACATGTTAAGAGTTTACTCATATTGTAATCCTCCTGTGGCATAAGTTAAGCAACTACTAACATTGTAACTCTTTTTTGAGTACATTTATAGTGCAAAAGGTACTTACCGCAACAATTCTTATTAAGGTAAAAACTACACTATAACTACAACATGACCTTATTCAAATTTAAAAATTTTATGTTAAAATAAAAATACAGAGTAATCGGATAATCACGCAGAAATGTGAGGAAAGTCCGTGCATTCAAGGACAGACTGCCGGAGAAACTCCGGACGGTGCGAACCGGTGGATAGTGCCACAGAAATGAATAGTTCCGCTTATAAGAATTAAGGCTTATAATGAACTCAGACTGCCGATGGATTTTATATCACAGGCGATGGTGCAACGGTGAGATAAGTGCTTCACCAGCAATAACGAGAGTTATTGGCTAGGTAAACCCCAGTCGAATGCAAGATTAACTTGAAGGTTATAAAGGTTGTCCGCCCACTTCAGACAAATCGCTAGAGTTTGTGAGTAATCACATTCCCAGACAGATGATTATCTAAAACAGAACACGGCTTACGGATTACTCTGTATTTTTTTAATTAAGGAGTTTTATTTTAATGAACGTAACTATCGTATTACCTACATACAACGAAGCAGAAAATATTGAACAATTTTTGACTGCGGTATATCAAGTTATTCCTGAAATTGGAGATTTCAACATAAATACGCTTATCGTTGACGATAATTCACCAGATGGGACAGCAGACATCGTAAAAAGACTTCAACAAGAAAATAACAAAATATTTTTGTTAGAAAACAACACTCGAGGATTGGGTAATGCTTACAAAGCGGGGTTTAAATATGCCATAGATAACCTTAATCCGGATATTTTAGTAGAAATGGATTCTGATTTTTCTCATGCTCCGGAAAAATTAAAAGAACTTTTACCACCAACAAAAGAAGGTTATGACTTTGTTATCGGTTCAAGATACATAAAAGGTGGCTCTATTCCTAAAGACTGGGCTTTAATTCGTAAACTAAACAGCAAATACGGAAACATTTTTGCAAGATTTATCGCCGGCTTAATGCAAGTAAAAGACTGCACTTCTGGATTTAGAGCGATTAAAGTAGATTTTATAAAACAAATTGATTTAGAACATCTGAAAGTAAACGGTTATGCTTTTCAAATGAACATTTTGTTTGAATGTGTAAAACTGGGTGCAAAAACTTATGAAATTCCGATTAATTTCATCGACCGTATAAAAGGTCAATCAAAACTTAGCATTAAAGATGTTATTGAATTTATGATTAATTCTTTCGATTTGTTTGTTCGAAGATTTAAGTAGTTTTAAGGGCGAAGCCGAACGGCTTCGCCCTTATTTTTTTATTCTTTTTCGAACACATAAATATAAAACATATTACTTGGTTCAATATATTCTACAAATTTTAAATCTTGTTTTGAAAAATCAATCATATCAGAAATAATTTTTGCCATTAAAGTGTTTCCAATCGCACTTCTTTGGTAATATTCAATACCTTGACGTAAAAATGCTTGATTTTGCTTTAGATTTTTTAATTCTTCATCAGAAATCAAAATAAATCTTTGTCCTGACTTCATTTTTGAAAAAATTTCTCTCTGCATGTTCTTTTTAAGTTCCACTAAAGGCTTATCCAAAACAATATATTTATACAATAAAGATTTAGCACTCTTTCTATTTAATAAATTTGCCAATTCATCACCAAACACGAAATTTATATCATTAGGACGAATACCTATATAAAAAGAATCATATAAATTAATATCAAAATGATTGCCATTACAAATATCTTTTTTCAACAATTTTCCATAAGACGGAATTAACACCATGTCGTTTTCTTGAATATTTAATTTATCTGCACTTTCTTTCAAATTAATCGTATATTTAATTTGTCGATTTAATACGGGAAATCTTTCCGTTAGTATGAAATATGAAAAAAAATTCAACAATAACCAAATAGTTATAATTGTAATATTCAATTTTTTAAATCTTTTTTCTTCAGTAAAGCCAAGAACAGATAAAATCAGAAGTAAAGTTGTTGTTATAATTGTATATCTGTAAATAAGAGCAAGAGAATGATTAAAAACTAAAATAATCTGAATAAATAATAAAACTATAGACGGTACAAAAAATAAAAACATTTTTTGATTTTTCAAATTTAAATTTCTAACCCCCAGAACCATTCCGACTATACCTAAAAACACAGGTAGAAAAACAAAGAAAAACATTTTCCAATAAAAGAAGTTTGCTAAATAATTCATATTAAGCAAAGGTTCATTCATAATAAATTGTTGATAAAAATTTGAAAAAATGGTGATAAAAAATGTTAAAAACCAAGTAATATCAAAATAAAAAACATCTCTTACAAATTTTAAAATAGTAGTCTGATATGTTATTGCACTATGCAAAATCATTATCAAAACAGGTAAATAAAATATAAAAATGACAAAATATGCAAAACAAAAATTTATTAATTTTTGCTTATTTTTAAGTAACAGATAAACAAAACCAACAAAAAATTGACAAAATACGTACATAAATGAAAAATTATACGTATATAAAAGTAACAATGCAAAAATAGAATACAGAGTTGCAGATTTTTTATCAAAATTCTGCATAAATTTAACAAAGAAATAAGTTGCAAGAAGTCCAAAAAATATTGACATTCCGTAAAATCTTAACTCAACAGAATAATGAATATTAAATGCACTTATTGATAAAAAACTTGCAACAGCAACGGCAGATAATCGATTTTTAAATAAATCTTTAACAATATAAAAAGAAGCCGGAACGGTTAACACTGAAATAAAAAGTCCCATAAGTCGCATTACTGAGGGATTGTTTCCAAAAAGTTTTGTCCAAAAGTGTAACAAGACAAAATAAAAAGGAACGTGTAAATCCTCAGAAAACAATGACCTAACAACCTCAAAAACAGAGGATTTTGTCGCAAAATATTCACTGAACATTTCATCAATCCAAAATTCGCCAAAATTTCTTAATGCAATAAGCCTTAAAACTAAAGCCAAAAAGGTTATTGCAAGCACGATAAATATATCTTTTTTGTTTTCAGAAAAGAACTTTTGCATAAAAAAATTATACAATACTAACTATTGAATTACAATTAATATTGGAAGTACCTGTCAAAATCGACATCGTCAAAATTACATAGCATTTTGTAAACTTCGTCTTCTTCGTCCATTCTTTGAAATTTATAATCATCAAACTTCCAATATTTTGGACTAATTCCTTTTACTTGTACAATTTCCTTTTCTTTTAAAATAACCAACTTCTTTTTAACAACATCAACCGAAATCCCAACCATTTTAGCAAGTTCGACAGCAGTAACCCCGTCCTCGTGGTTGCACTTTTCAGGGGTCATAAACATCAGTTCTAAACCGACTTTCTTTAAATCACTATCTACTTTTTCGCATGTTAACATACCATAATATTATCATCTTTAAAAATAATTTTATCGTATTAATAGTGGAATTATGACTTACCAATCCATTTTTTTAATAATGGAATTAAAGAAGTTAAAATAATAGCAACAACCGCAGAAATTACTGCAAGAATTAAAAAGAATAAAGAATGCGACATTTTTTCATAATATCCCGCAAAAATTCCGGCACCTAAATTGCCGATAAAACTAGACAAAAACCAACACCCCATAATCAATGAAGCAAATTTAACGGGTGCAAGTTTAGTAACTAATGACAAACCTATTGGTGAAATACAAAGTTCAGCAATTGTTGCAACAAAAAATGCCCCAACAAGCCATAAAGGTGAAACTAATGCGACAGCCGAATAATGTCCTGCCACTGCCATTATTAAATATGCCAATGATATTAAACCTAAGCCAATTGCAAATTTTTGAACAGACACCGGTTCTTTTTTACGAGAATGCAAAACTGTCCAAAGAATTGACATTATCGGTGCAAAAAGAATGATAAACAAAGGGTTTAAGGATTGAAAATATTGAGATGGAACCAACATTTCCTTACCAAACATTGTTAATGTACGGTTTGTTTCGTTTTCCGCAAACAATGCCATTGAGCAACCTGCTTGTTCATAACTTAGCCAAAAAATCACAGAAAATGCCATTAAAATATATAACGCCCAAAGTTTTCTTTTTTCTCTTAGCCTTAAATCTCCGGAATTATCAGAAAAACTGTTCGCAGTTTCAACATAAGGATTTAAACCGTATTCTTTTAACAAAGGTTTTTCTCCGATTTTATAAATCAAAAATCCAATTAAAACTCCAAATCCGGCAGTCATAAAACCATACTCAAAACCATATAAAGTTGCTAAAGTTCCACAAACTAAAGGTGAAAAAAACGCACCTAAATTTATACCCATATAAAAAATAGTAAATCCTGAGTCTGATTTTTGCCTATCATCGCCATAAAGCATTCCGACAATCGCACTAATATTTGATTTAACAAGCCCATTTGCTAAAATCATAAAAACTAATCCAAGTATAAATAAAGTATTTTTGAATATTACATCATGCGAAACTACGCTAAATGCCAACAAAAACAAGCCAACAGACATTATAAGAGTACCTGCAAAAATACATTTTCTTTGCCCAAAAAATCGGTCTGCTAAATAACCACCAACAAGAGGAGTTAAATAAACAAGTCCTGTATACCAACCATAAATATTACCTGCAAATTGAGTTGCATCTGTTTTATTCATTCCGGCAAACAAGTATTGAACCATATACAACACAAGCAACGCACGCATACCATAGTAGGAAAATCTTTCCCACATTTCAACACAAAACAATAAATACAACCCCTTTGGGTGTCCTTTTAAAAAATCAAATTTCATACTACCCTTTATAGCAAAAAAGACGATTTCTCGTCTTTTGCTTTATTATAAGATTTTTTATAAACTATGCAACTTCGCAGTTAGTAATTTCATGAATTAAGTAGTTAGCAACCCAAGTAAAATCTTTATTTTTGTCTGCTGCTTCTTTTAACATACTAATTGCTTCTTCACCAATTCTGATTAAAGACATTGCAACAACACCTCTTTTTAAACCTTTTGAACATTGTAATTGTTCAACTAACACAGGTACTGCACTTGAACCCATGCTAACGATTTGATTTTCTAATTCGTTTTTATTTGTGTTGTCTAATTTATCTAAAATCTCTACTAATTGCATTTATGCCTCCAAAAATTATTTTCTATATTCTAATTATAAACGGAATTTTTAAAAATTAAGAAATCCTTACATAATCTTTATATCTGTATAAAGATTATAAAAATTATAAAGAAAAACTTAAAAATAAACCCTTTTACCAATCTAAATTAAGCCAAAACACTAGACTAAAAGGGGATTTTTTAATTAGCATCAAGACTTAAAATTTTAATACAGGATATTTTAAAGGTCTGCAAACATGGAAAACTCTCGTGCCAGAAATAATAAAATAGAAATGAAAAACGTCAGCAAGGAAATTGTTGGCTGGCTTGAAGATGTAATCGAAGAAAATAACGGTAAAATCGATAAAAAAGAATGGAAAAGCAAATACAATAGTTATGTTGTGTATGACTATGAACCGTTCTGCTCTGACGGTTTCGAAATAAACTTGCAAATAAGTTCACATAACCCTGCATATTTAAATTTTATAAAATACCTCTATGATGAAAAAATTCACACGATTGATTATCTGAAAAGTTGTATGGAAAATCCGGCATACGTAAAAAAAGAATAACTGCACCTATTAGAGAAAATGCCGTAACAAGTACGACTTGACGTTATTTCGTAAAATTGAAATGAATAAACGCATTACGGAATCTTTTGATACGATAAATACGCAACTTTGAGGGAAACAACAATCGACACCCCGCACACCGTTGCGGAGGCTAATTAGTGAAAGCCGGCGATGATTTCTTTTAAATCATCGCCGGCTTTTAATTATTTATTTTCTACTTCTTTATCTTTTGTTTTTTCTTCTAACTTTGATAAACTTTGTCCTAAACCTGTCGCTCTAGTTTTAATAATTTCTTTTAAATCTTCTGACGCTTTCATTTTCGGATATAATTCATCATATTTTGCTTTTTCTTGTTTTATTTCATTTTTCAAAGATTCTATTTCGTTGCTATCATTTGTATTTTCAGCCCTTGCAACAAGATTATTATACTTTGCAAACGCAACTTTATCATCACCTATGACTTCATGATACAAATCGCTATCATCACGTCCATGAGTCTTTATTGGCATAGCCTGTATTGTTGCCTCTTGGGTCGCAACAAATTGTTTAAGTTCACTAGCGAGTTTCGATAACTTTTCCTTTTGTTCACCAGTAGTTTTTTCTGCAAATTGCTCTAAATCATAAGCCATTTTTATTATCGCAATTCTAGATTCAGTTTCAGCAATTCTATCTTGCTCTGTTGGATACTCTGTTTGTTGAAGACGTGTAAGTTGACTTTTCGCTTGTATCATTGCTTGTTGAGCATTTTCATAATAAACATTCATATCAACATTTTCTGGTTTTTGACTTACTTTTAACCCCATATCAGAATCACTTTTCTTAATTTGGCTAAAATCAAAAACACTTTCATCAAACTTAAACCCAAAATTTGATGGGTCAAAATTCGCAGAAGATGTATCTTGAGTGCCATTCACCTTCATATTTTCAAGCATTTTTGACAACATCGCATTAATATTAAGCATTAAAACTCCTATTAAAAGATAACTATATATTATATATAAGTTGCAGACTTTTTTGAAATTGTCAAAACAAGTTATAGCGAGGCTCATATTATATCATATCATATCGTGAATATAGTTGACTTTCGGGCATTTTAAATCTATTCTTACATTTCGTTACAAACAATATTTTAATTCAACATAAATAGTAAAAAACGGGCGATGATTTCTTTGAAATCATCGCCCGCTAAATTTATTTCAAGATTTTCAATTCTCGACTATGCGTGAACTAAAGCACCTTGTTCGATAACTGCTTGAGCAGCAGCCAATCTTGCTTGAGGGATTCTGAATGGTGAGCAAGATACATAATTCAAGCCAATTTTGTGAGCAAATTTAACTGAATCAGGATCACCACCATGTTCACCACAGATACCACCGATTAATGAAGGGTTAACTGCTTTACCTTCTTTAATTGACATTTCAATCAATCTACCAACACCTTTTTGGTCTAATGTTACAAATGGGTTAGCAGATAAGATTTTTTGTTCTACGTAGTTTTTCAAGAATTTGCCTTCAGCATCATCTCTTGAGTAACCGAATGTCATTTGAGTTAAATCGTTTGTACCATATGAGAAGAATTCTGCATATTCTGCAACTTCGTCAGCAGTCAATGCTGCACGAGGAATTTCAATCATTGTACCAAATTTGTATTCAACTGAAACGCCTTTTTCAGCCATAACTTCATCAGCAACACGAACTAAAGTTTCTTTTGCAGTTTTTAATTCGTTAACGTGTCCGATTAATGGAACCATAACGTAAGGTTTTACGTTTAAGCCTTCTTTTTTCAAATCACATGCAGCAGAGAAGATTGCTCTAACTTGCATTTCATTGATTTCTGGGTAAGTTAAACCTAAACGGCAACCACGTAGACCCATCATTGGATTAGATTCTGATAAGTTTTCTACGATTTCTAACATTTTTTGGTCTTCTTCGTAATCTTGACCTAATGCTTTTTTAGTTGCAACTTTTTCAACTAATTCGATTTTTGAAGGTAAGAATTCATGAAGAGGTGGGTCTAATAAACGAACTGTCATTGGTAATTCGCCTAAACCTTTGAACATTGCATAGAAGTCTGCATATTGCATTGGTAATAATTTATCTAATGCTTCTTTTCTTGCTTCCGGAGTACCTGCAATAATCATTTTTTGTACCCAAGGTAATCTTTCAGGATCCATGAACATGTGTTCTGTTCTGCAAAGACCAACACCTTCAGCACCGAATTTTTTAGCATTTTCAATATCTTTTGGAGTATCTGCGTTTGCTTCAACAGTTAATTGTTTGATTTCGTTAACCCAACCAAAGAATGTTTCGAAATCTGAATCAATACCTGCATCAACTAACTCGATAGCACCTTCCATAACTTCACCTGTACCACCATCTAATGAAATGATGTCATCTTTGTGGAATACAGTACCATCAGCACAAGTGATAGTTTCGTTTTCTAAGTTAATTTTCAAGTCTTCACAACCTGAAACGCATGGTTTACCCATACCTTTTGCAACTACTGCTGCGTGTGATGTTGCACCACCTCTAAGAGTTAGAACACCTTGAGCAACAGCCATACCATGAATATCATCAGGGCAAGTTTCGATTCTTACTAAGATAACTTTTTCACCTGCTTCACCACGTCTTGCTGCTTCTTCTGTATCAAATACAATTTTACCTACAGCAGCACCCGGAGATGCGTTAACACCTTTTGAAACTTTGTGAGCATGTTTTACTGCTGCCGGATTGAAACAAGGTAACAATACTTGGTAAACTGAATAAGGATCTACTTGTTGAAGTGCTTGTTCTTTTGTTACAATACCTTCGTTATATAAATCTACAGCGATTTTGATTGCTGCTTTAGCAGTTCTTTTACCGTTACGAGTTTGAAGAATCCATAATTTACCTTTTTCAATTGTGAATTCCATATCTTGTACATCGTGGTAGCCTTTTTCTAATTGTTTTGCAATATCAACATATTGTTTGTAGATTTCAGGCATATCTGATTCTAATTCAGAAATTTGTTTTGGAGTTCTGATACCGGCAACTACGTCTTCACCTTGAGCGTTAACTAAGTATTCACCGTAGAATGTATTTTCACCTGTTGCAGGGTTACGAGTAAATGAAACACCTGTTGCACAGTCATTACCCATATTACCGAATACCATTGTTTGAACGTTAACTGCTGTACCGAAGTTGTGGTCAATTTTATTCATATTTCTGTAAGCAACTGCACGAGGAATATTCCAAGATCTGAATACGGCTTCAATTGCTTCTTGTAATTGAACATATGGATCTTGTGGGAAATCTTTACCTGTAACTTCTTTAATTACGTTTTTGTATACAGGAATTAATGATTTCCAACCTTCAGCAGAAACTTCTGTATCCGAAGTTACGCCTTCTCTTTCTTTAACTTTTTCAACTTCTGATTCGAAGTATTTTTGTCTATCCATTTCCCATGCTACTGAACCGAACATAGTTAAGAAACGACGATATGAATCATAGCAGAATCTTGGGTTATTTGTTAATTTAACCATTGCTTCTACTGTTTCATCATTTAAACCTAAATTTAAAATAGTTTCCATCATACCTGGCATTGATACTCTAGCACCAGAACGAACAGAAACTAATAGAGGGTTTGTTTTATCACCGAATTTTTTACCGGCTTTTTCTTCAACATCTTTTAATGCATATTTTACTTCTGCCATTAAATTTTCAGGCATTTTGTTACCATTGTTGATGTAATCCATACAAGTTGCAGTTGTAATAGTTAATCCCGGAGGTACTGGCAAGCCTAAATTAGTCATTTCTGCTAAGTTAGCACCTTTACCGCCAAGTTCGTTACGCATGCTTGCGTTACCTTCTCTGAAGAGCCATACTCTTTTTTCTGACATTGTGTTCTCCTTTTTTAATAAATAAATACATCGATATTACTCAATAATAAAGTTACCACAAACAAGAAAAAAAACAAATAAATTGATGTAAAGATTATATAAAATTTTAACTTTATTTAACGAGCATTTGCGTGTTTTTTTGTAGTATAATAAAATCGTAACAAAAAAGGATTTTATAATGAGAGAATTTGAATTAACAAATGGCATAAAAGCCGTACACAAACAAAATAAAAACACTCCAAGAACTGCACTTTGCTTTAATATTGCAATTAACAAGCCTGAAAAAAGTGCAGGGATTTATTCTTTAATGAACAGATTACTTCTTCAAGGTACAAAAAATCGTTCATCTGTTGAACTTGCAAACGAACTTGAAGAAAACGCAATTGAAATTTCTTGTGATATGAAACAAGATTATTTACGTTTCAGACTTGTTTGTTTGAACGAAGATATTGAACTTGCACTAGAAATTTTAAACGACATTATCGACAACTCTACATTTGACGATTTTGAAAAAGAAAAAATCAAATTAGAAGGCGAAATTCCGGCAGAACTTGATTCTGCCAGAACAAGAGCAATGGATAACTTTGTAAAAACAATTTTTAAAAACCATTTTTATGGCGACACTTACACAAGAGTTCAAGAAAACTTACCAAACATCAAAAAACAAGATGTTATTGATGCCTATAACGAAATAATGACAACGGGTAAAAAAGTTCTTGCATTTGTTGGTGATATGGATTTTGACTCAGCAAAAAATCTTTTAAACAAAACATTTGGACATATTAAAAATAACCAGACATCAAATTCAGAAATTCAAACTCCTGTTTTAGAAAAAGCAGAAACTGTTGAATATATTAAAGATGACGCAAACCAATCTCATATTTTCCAAGGTTGGCTTGTTCCAACATTTAACAGTAAAGAATATGCTCCTTTTATCGTACTAAATACCATTTTAGGTTCAAGCGGTTTATCATCAAGACTTTTTTGTGAATTGCGTGATAAAAAGGGATTAGCATACACAGTAAGAAGTACTTATGACACATACAGAACCGTTGCAAACTTTAATATTTATATAGCAACAGAACCTAAAAATATTAAAACATCACTTGACGGATTCCAAGAGGAAATACAAAAAATAAAAGATGTTTTAGTACCGGAAGAAGAATTACACAATGCAAAAAATAATTATATAGGAAAACTTCAATTCATCTCTGAAACAAACTCTCAACAAGCAAACCAAATGGCTCACTATGCAACTTTTGATTTAGGTTTTGGTTTTAAAGAAGAATTAATTGAAAAAGTTAAAAAAGTAACATCAGAAGAAGTACAAGAGGTTGCAAAAAAATATTTGAACGACATTTCTGTTGTTTCGATCTTAAGACCATAATTATAATTGTATATATTTATACACACAAAAAACCTCAGAAATGAGGTTTTTTGTTTATGACTAAATAATTTTAATTAAACAAATCACAGTGTATTTACTTCGTATATATACTTATTACATTATGCGAAAGTTTTGAATGAATCTGTAACGTTTTTATCAATTACACTTGAAATTGATTCCATTTCTGTTGAAATTGCTGATTGTTCTGTATCTAATTGTTTCAA
>CAKUZB010000016.1 GCA_934717745.1 uncultured Candidatus Melainabacteria bacterium
ATGTCTGCAACAATAAAATTATTAACAGAAGCCACAGGCTGTGTTTTTACGATGACAAAATATTGGGACAGAGAACTTATAAAACGATACATAAAACGTGTTTATGACGGTACAAAGCGTTCAAGAATGAATTTATGTATATTGTGCAAAGTCAACGAAAACTATATACATAAAATTTGCAGTGAAAAGGGAAAATAAAATACTATTTTAAATCAGATAGAGAAAATTTATCCCCTAATTTATCTTGTACTTCTTTAATGAGTTTATCCAAAGGCATATCTAAACCTTCAGCAACTTTCCATATTGTTGAGAATCTAAAATCTTTTAAACCGAGTTCTAATTCTCTCCAAGTTGCCTTTGGAACACCGGCTTCAGCAGAAATTTTATACATAGTTTTATTTTGTTCTTCTCTATGCCTTTTTATTATTTCTCCGATAGCCTTAACAAGTTTTGCAGTCTTATTTTGAGAGTTATCTTGCATAATTACAATTTTAATGATAAATTCAATTTAATAGACTGTAATTACAGCCTATTAAAACAGTAAGTCCATATTTGACGTGATTAAAATTTATAATACTTTTTGAATACTGAAATACATAAGTATAAGAAAGGTAAAAATGAAAATTAAGATTATAGCAATTCTCTGTTTTTTAGCATTAACCATTCCTGCTCATGCAGAACATATTAGAAATGATGGAATGGGTGGCTTTTATACTGACAATGGACATGTTCGCTCTGATGGATTTGGCGGTTACTATACAAATGACGACCATGTCAGGTCAGACGGCTTAGGTGGTTACTACACTAAAAATGGACATATCCGTAGTGATGGTATGGGAGGTTTTTATACAGACAATGACCATATTAGGTCAGACGGAATGGGTGGATATTATACAAATGAAGGTCATATAAGATCTGATGGAATGGGTGGCTTTTATAAATAATGAAAAATTTTTATTGTATTATTTTTGCTATATTCCTTATTTTTTTTATTACACAAAGTGTTGTTGCAGTTGAGTACAGATATGCTAAAAATGGTTTCAAATATGCATACCATGCACATAGCGAATCTTCATATCAACATGCTTGGTGTTCCGCTCATAAAGGTATTGAGGAATATGAAAACAAAGATAAAACAAGAGTTGATTGTTTGACCTCTTGTCACGCTGTCGAATTTGATTTTGCTAATAAATGGGCGGAATCTATCGGACAAGCATTACATTACCAATATATGACAGGTAAAAAAGCAATGGTTGTATTAATTCTTGAAGACCCTAAAACTGAAATGGTTTATTTTAATAGAGTAAAAAAATTAGGACAAATTCATGGTATTGATGTTGAATATATAACACCTGAAATATTACACATAAAAGACGGCAAATGTCCTTATTTAGATTGTAAATGCAATAAGAAAAAATGAGATTT
Source organism: uncultured Candidatus Melainabacteria bacterium (assembly GCA_934717745.1). Classification (GTDB taxonomy): domain Bacteria; phylum Cyanobacteriota; class Vampirovibrionia; order Gastranaerophilales; family Gastranaerophilaceae; genus UBA6984. The sequence goes on from CAKUZB010000016.1 coordinate 1,426, forward strand.
ATCTGTAACTACCGACTTTTCTGCCGTATTTGTCGTAATGAGTAGTTCTGCCACTTGAGTCTGTTTTGAATGTTCCGATTTTAGAACCGTATTTGTCATACTGTGTTGTTACACCGTTTGAATTTGTTTTAAAACTTCCTGTTTTAGCTCCATATTTATCATAAGAATTGTATCCGGAAGATGTTTTTCGATAGCTTCCGGTTTTTGAGCCATATTTGTCGTATGAATTATATCCATTTGAGGTTTTTCTATATGAACCTGTTTTGCTGCCATATTTGTCATATTGATTTATTGTTGAACCGTTAGTTCTGAAAGAGCCTGTCTTTGAACCATATTGGTCATAAGAATTTGTAGTTGTAGCAAAACAACATCCTGCAAAAATAAAAAACACAAATAAAAACAATAATATTTTTCTCATTATATTTACTCCTTACTGTTATAACGATTTTTTATAATTTTAAAGAATTGCTGAAAGAATTAAAACGAATTGAAAATATTATTATAACGATAGGCGAATTAGATGATTCTTCTTTTACTTTTAGATATCTTACAGATAAAGAAGGGGAGTATATTTTTTCAAATAATGAAATGATTAATATTGAAAATATTGCAGACAAGGTGCAAGATGTTAAGACATTTTTTGAGCATCTTAAATGTGGATTTGATATGCTAGAAGAAGTAAGGCAGATTTACCTTAAAGATATCGGACAGGTATACTAATTTTCTAAATACCTTTTAGTCTGCTCAAGAATTTCTTCAAAATTATCATCATTTAATTTCAAATACGGTCTTGCAGGGATTGTAACTTTTTTGTTTTTACCGGCTTGACCTCCGAGTTGATGGATTGCAGCATAAACCTTATTTGACCCAATAATGGCTGATTCATTATCATATTGTGTTGTAATAGACATTGCTAACTGACCTGAAACTTGAAGAATTTGTCCGGGATAATGTCCTGTTTTTCTTCTTGCAGTTTTCGTTTTTTCTGATAAATCTTTCCACTTTGGGCGACCTTCTTCTTTAAAGTTCTCTTCGGTAGAATCTGCCATAATTCCTGCGATATTTTTCATCAACGGTCGAAGGTTTGATGCTTTTTTAGCAACTTCAAGCAATGCTTCTTCAACAGCTTTGTTATCTAGTTTAATCTCTATTGGTTTATCCGGCATGATGAAGTTCCTTAATAGGATAATTAGCAATTAAAAGCTCTTTATATGTTTTATTTTGCCTATCAGCACCCTGACGATTATTAATGCCGTTTTGCCTTTCAACTTCTATCATTTCAAAGCCTTTGTATAATTCTCTTACTTTTGGAGAATCATCATAAGAAAGAAGAAAACGACCTTCAATATTTTTCAATGTATCTCTTAATCGTTCGTGGTCAAAACCTTCTGTTGTTGTTACATCGTAGCCACAACCCGAAGTGTATGGTGGGTCACAATAGAAAAATGCATCTTTATGGTCATACTGTTTGATTAACTTTTCAAAGTCACGATTTTCAATCATAACTTTATCAAGTCGTTTATGAATTGCATCAATTTTATCCATAACATTTGCTTGAGACTTACAAGCCCCACCAGTAGATTTTTTAACAGTTCCAAAGGTTCCGCCTTTACCACCAAAAGAGCGAGTGATGATAAAATAGAACTGCACAGCTTTTTGTATATCTGTAATAAAAGTACCATTCATAAACTGAAAGAACATTTCTCTTGAACCTAATAAATACTTGTATTCTTCCTTAAAAGCATTCGGATGATATTTTACAATTCTGAAAAGGTTTACAAGACGGCTGTCGAGGTCGTTATAGATTTCTAAATCAGCCCATTTGTCTTTGTAAAATAGAATCCAACCGCCACCACCAAATGGCTCAATATATGAAATAATGTCTTTTGGAATAAGCGGTTCAATGGTTTTTCTTAATAATCTTTTACCACCAACCCAGTTAATTAAACTTTTTTTGTCAATCGTCATTTTATGCTCCTTTAAATCTTCTTTAAATACCTTTTAAAAATCAGCGGCGGGGTTATAGCTCCATCCAACATCAGGTGCAATTTTCTTTCCTGTTAATGGGTCTGTATAAACTGTAACCGGTTTATATTCCCCTGATTTTTTAGAAACGAGTCTTTCTTCTTCTGATAGTCTGTTATTAGATGAATCAACAATTAAATTATGTTTTTTAACATAGCTATCAGATAATGCTCTAACCCTGCAACGACATCTCCAACCATTAGGTGGATAAAATGCTGTCCAAAAGGCATCATCGCAAGGGAATACTAAATCGTGTAATTGTGCGTGTTCCGGTCTTGTATTTGCATCTAAAACAGCAACATATTGCCAGTACGGTCTATTTTCTTTGTTTTCGATTTGAGTTTTGTATCTTCCGGTTTGGTATGCAGTTTGCATATTTACGGAGTAAATTGTTTTTAATCGGTACATTGAGCCGAGCTGAACTTTTTCGGCATTACCTTTTGAATCAACAATAATTTGTTCGCCCCACCAACCTTTCTTTTGGAGTGTTGGTTTAAGTTCTTTTGAAAACTCTTTAAAAGTTTTGCCTTCTGAAAGTGCTTTATCTAAAGCTGAACGAATATCTTTTAAGATATCTTCACGCATAACTTTAGCGACCGTAAACGATTTTTTATGTGCATCTTGCCAAAGTTCGTACCAATCCCAACTAAATTTGTTGTTTTTGTTTTTAAAATATTTTATTGCAAGACTTGGAGCAAGTTTAAACAGACCTTTAAGTTGTACCATTAATATTTCACTCCTAAAAAATCGAGGACTTTTCCACAACCAAGTTGGTTGATACAGTAATCGTGCAATTTTGGATGAGTTTCACGCATTAACTCAAACTTATTGGGGGATTTTTCCGTATGGACACCGAACATACAAAACATACAGCCTGTGCGTTTTGCTCCTGTTGTATAGAATTTGCCTTTTTTATCTTGCAAAATCTCACCATATACAGAACAATACGGCAAATTATTTTCCTTTATATATTGAAGAATATCTTGCTCTGTCCAAAATCCAAGCGGAGTTGAGGCAGGGCGTTTTGTATCAAAAGAGTTACAACCTTTTTTCAAATATTCTTGTTTTCTTAAGTTGCTTTCTGCCGCCATTGTTGCAATAAAGGGTTTACGACCTGTTTCTTTTTCATATCTATATGACGATTTTTTCTTCATCACATTGCAACATTGAGAAGATATTTTTATATCCGAATCCCTCAATGGTATCCACTTTGAGAGGTCGTAACGTGAGCCGTATTTTTTCACGTAGTCACTATTTGAGTTAAACTTCTTTTTTGTATAGCCGTTAGGGTTTCTTCGGCTTTCTTCGATTGTTTTTGCAACTTCTTTACTTATAACCGGATAACCATATTGTTCCAATACTTCTTTAAATGTGATTTTAGGTCTTATTGTAATTGTGTTTGCAATTTGTTTAACAAATTTTCTAACTTCGGGATATTCAAGTCCAGTGTCGACAAAAACAGCAGGTACTTCGGGATAGAGTGAACGCACGAGATGTAATAATACGGTAGAATCTTTTCCGCCTGAAAAAGAGACATAGACTTGTCCGTCAAAATGTTCGTAAAATTGCTTAATTCTGTTTTTGGAGAGTTCGACTTTCAGATGAAGTGGTAAACTCTGTCGCTGTTTAAGAAAATTTCTTTTCATAGCTGCTTCTTCAGGGGTAAATGTCATTTATATTCCTTCTTTGATTCGATTATTTGCCAGTTGTATATATTTGGGGTTTAATTCAATTCCAATGTAGTTACAATTGAGTTTTTGTGCTACTACGGCAGTTGTTCCACTTCCTATAAAAGGGTCTAAAACAATTCCGTTTATAGGACAGCCGGCTTTAATAGGTACTTCGACCAGTTCTTTGGGGAATGTCGCAAAATGTGCTCCATGATAACCTTTTGTAGCTATTTGCCAAACCGCACGTTTGTTTTTACCTTTTATTATTCCGTTTAGAATTCTTTGTTGCAGTTTTTCAAAGTTTTCTTTATTTAAACCTTTGTATGCTGCTCCTTTATTCAACCCACAGCCCGTTTTACAACGCACGAGGGTAGTTGATTTAAAAGGCTCTATTTGTTGATTAAAATAATATTTTTTCTTTTTAGAGAAGAAAAACAGATATTCAAAATCGACAGTAAATCTATCTTTTGCACTTGATGGTGTTGCATTTGGTTTTTGCCAAATAATAACATTTCTGACTGTCCACCCTCTATTCATCATTTCTATGGCAAAGCGGAATGGGAGCAATAACAAACTTTTTGAATATTTTCCTCGTGTATGAGCAGTTTTTTGTAGATGTTCAACACTTTTCAAAAATGAAGTTTCGCCTTTGGTTTTTATTCCGTATGATGAATTTAGAGAGCAACCACCATAAGTGTCACCTAAATTTACCCAACAAGTTCCATCATCTTTTAGTACACGTTTAACTTCATCAAAAATATCACATAAATGATTAATGTATTGATTAAAATCGGGTTCTGTACCGAGTTCGCCCTCCCAACCGTCAGACCATTTTACAGGATTAGTTTTGTAATCTCTTAATCCCCAATAGGGTGGCGAGGTTATGCACATATTTATTGATTCGTCTTCAAATGTTTTTAAAACTTCCAGAGCGTGTCCTGAATATATTTTATTAACCTCAATCATCCAAACCATCGCTCCTTCCTTGCAGTTCACAGAGGAACATAGCTTTTTGAATTGACTGTTCTAATTGTTTTGTATGCAAATTTTTATCCGTTAATAATTCGAATGCTTCTTCGTAGCTTTCGCAAGTTTCAAGTAATGAAAGTAGTGGTGCTATCATCTTTTGAGATTGTTTATTTAGCTCAACTTCAGATAAAAATTTGAATAAATCATCAATTTGTTTTTGTCCTTTAATAACAGGTTCTTCTGCGAATTGAGAGTATTGACTCATTGGAACAGGAAGACCATCTTCTTTTATTTCAATATCCTCTTCATCAAAACCATAGGTCTTGATAAAATATTCCTTTGTGAATTTAACACCGCTATCAAATAGAATTTTATCTCTTTGAGCCAATGCTAAATCGACATCTTCGGGAGCATACATTTCAAAGACGGGAATATCTGCTGTTGAGAAGTTAATTTCGTATATCCATCTTATTAATTGATTAATAACACTTTCAACGAGTTTTTTATCAGCATCAATAATGTCTTGTCGTATTGCAAAATGCGTATTTGATGCAGCATAACTTCCAGTTGAGCCTATTTCGGTTGTTAGGGTTTGACCGAGTATAGCTTTTGAAATTTCAGCATTCATTTTATCGATAAGTTGTTCATATATCGCAGCCGACGAGGATTTATTGGCTTCTTGGATTTCAACAGAAGAATCATCAGGAATAACTGCAATAGCATCTTGAACCATTTGCTCCAATAAATCAGCCAAATTGTCGGTTTCTTCTTTAGTTGCACCACGAGGATGTTTACCTATAAGATGAGGCATTCCGTATTTTTCTGTAAAGACAACCCAAAATTTTAATCCACCCTTTTTAAATGTTACGGGCCAAAAAACTCGTGAAAGAACTCTTTCTCCGTATGGGTTTTCATAACTTGGATTGAATTGAGGACACAAAAATTTGCGAGGTGGAAGTCCTTCTCCCCAATAATGTTCTTTTGTCCTGAATTTTAATTGGTTTTCATCATCAAAACAAAACCATTCGGGAGGTTTTGCTTTTAATTCAACAGGTAAAATGTAGTTGCCAACCTTACCCCACATAACTTCTATTGGAGTAAAACCGAATAATGCAGCATCTAAAATGTCATTAATGATTTTATTCAAATTTAATTTTTTGAGTAGTTTTTCAACTAATTCAGCATTTTTATCTTTATCAACACCTCTGTTTAAATCCCATTCGAGAGATAAAACACCGGCTTTTCTTGATTGAACACAAGCAAAAACGTGAGGGTCGCAAAGCAATTCTTTGTAAATTCTGACATCTTTACCCTGTTTTCTTAAAACAATATCCGGATCAGGTAAATATGTACCTAATGAATAAAAATTTATACTGCGTTTTCGAGTTGCAATTTCTTCTGATAATTTTTTTGCCATAAAAATTCCTTTAGGGGTTATAAAAAATGTTGTTTAAAAGTCGTTTAAATTTATTTAATTTTAATTTTTAGGGGTAGGGAAGTATAAACTTATATCCTAAAAATTTTAAGCACCTTTAAAAGCCTTCTACGAGTTTTAAGGTTTCATATCTTTTACGAGTTGAAATGTTTATTTGACCGGAGCCGTTATCGGCTGCGTGAAGTGCCAATGCTAACGCCCAAAATCTGTCTGCGTGTCCGTTTTCAGAATGGTCAGCATCAAATCGAATATTATGAGAGGCTGTTGTTATACGTCTTACAGAGTGTAAATCCTCTCTTATGTCGTGTGATTTTGGAATAAAAACTGTTTTGTTTTCAAACTCGGTTCTTAATCTATATGCCAAATCTTCCTTAACTCTGTTGGTAAAAGTTACACCTTCAACTCTGAATTTACCGAATTTAATTTGAGCATTCTCTGCCATCTGCATACCAATTCCTGTACTATCCTGACAATCTCGTCTGAACAATTTGTGAGATAAGATTTCATGCAGAATTTCTTCCTGTTTTTGAAACGGCATTTTATTTAGTTCAATTACAAGTCTTGTATATTTAATGTTTTCAAGTTTTTCTAAAACCCAAATAACTGTTAAATCTTTTTTTCTTCCGATATCAACTCCGACATAAAAATCGTGTTGCAGTTCTGACAATGGTTTTAAAACATTATCCATTTCGCAAGTTGAGATAAGTTCGTAAGGTAAAAATGCACAAGCCTCATCAACAGCAATACAGCAATATTCTTGCAACCAAGTATATTCATCAAAACAATTGTCTTTTTCATTCTGCATCCAAGCTTCCTGCTCGTCTTTAGAGGTTTGTCTTTGATAAATTTTATCAACCAGTCCTTCCGATACAGCCACTTGAATTGGAGTTTTATGAAGACTCCAATTGAGTTGTCCTTTGTTTACTTGTTCTATAAATTTGTAATAAAGGCAATTTTGTCCGTTATGGGTGGATAATATCCTTAACGGATAACCCCACGTTACGCATGGGCGAGCAGCTTTCCAAAGTTCTTCGGGATTGTTATGGAATGCAAACTCATCAAGAACAACTTTTCCGCCTTTAGAACGAAATCCTTTAGGGTTTGAAGATAATGCGTGGATTTTAGTTCCGTTTTTAAATTCAATAACCAATGCTTTTATATCTTTATCGTTATCAATAACTTCAACACCTTTATTTTTAGCGATTGCGTGAAAATATCGAACCCACATTTCACAATAATCAATATATTCTTTAGCAGCAGATTCATCAGCAGATGAAAACCAAACTGCCGGAACTTTTTTATTTAAGCAATCCTGTACATCTTCAAAACTTTGAACATAGGTAGCACCTATACGTCTTGATTTTTCCCAAATTTTTATTTTGGAATTATCATTAAGCCATCTGATTTGATATGGTAAAAAATGTTTATAGCTCATCTGATTTTATCCCCAAGAATTCTTCGTTAATCATTTTTATAAAATCAGGAGTGATGTCTTTTGTTTGTTCATCATTGTGTTTATCTTTTGAATCTTCATACTCTTTGATTTTGGTTATAAACGGCAACATTTTAGCGAAAGTGTATAATCTGCCCTGTTCCACTTTGTTTCCGCTATCAATATCGTATTCAATAGTGTTCATAAGTTTACGAGCGAAATTATACATTTCTTCATGGAAAGATTTTTTTGTTTGTATAAATTGGTTGCGTTTTTCATCCCAATTAAATTCATCTTTCCAATTTTGAATAGTCTTTTCGTGAACATTTAGTAATTGAGCTATTTCAACCATTGTCATTTGCTCAATTACATAAAATCGTTCGGCAGCAGCAGCTAAAGACTTCTTTTTAGTCAAAATATTCCTCCAACTTTTGAATTTTTGTTTTAAGTCCTTTTAATTCTTCAACAACATCTTGCAGTTTGTTTATTGAAACAACAGCTTTTTCAACTTCTATTTTTGTTGTATCTTCCTCAAAGGGATTTAATACGGCACGAATAAGAAGTATTAAAGCTGCTGCTTCTGTATCAAGATGTTTGTATTTTGATTTCGCTTCCGCTAACTGACCTTTTAGTTGAATTCTCTCAATATTCATTATTTAGAAATCTCCTTTTTTAATATCGGACACCAAAGATTACCGTCAATTTTGCTTTCAATACGAGACATAACGGTTGCATTGTATTGGTTTGTTTCAACTAAATCTTTTAAGATTTCAAAATTATTAGAGATTATTTTTTCAAAAGTCTTAACTTGTGCATTGTGGTAGATGTACCAAATAACAAAAATTACAGCAGGGAAACCGATACTTTCAAACAATTTCATTAGTAAAGACAATTCCATAAAAACACTTCCTTTCAAGAATTTGGAAAGAAAAAAGAGGCAATAAGCCCGTTTCAATATTCTTAAACATAACTTGTAATTGCTTTGAACTTCAACTTGCACAGGCAAGTGCTTTTGGAATTGCAAAAATCACTTGCGATGGCAAGTGGAAGTATTTGTAAGGGGTATTTTATACTGCAAACATACAAACGAATTTTTATCACACAAAAAACGGAGAATTGAATGAAATATTTTGAAGTTTTTAAAGCCGGAAATTATCCGCAAGGCAAATTTACAAAAGAAGAAGTGCAGGAACTTGCAAAGAATTATGACCCAAGTTTTTGCGAAGCACCAATTACGCTAGACCACGAGCAAAAAGGTCCTGCTTATGGTTGGGTTGATAAACTAAAAGAAGAGGATGGGCTTTTAAAAGCAACCTTTAAAAATTTATCGCCTGAATTAAAGGAGTATGTTTCAAAGGGTAAGTATAAAAAAATCTCGGTTGAGATTTATAGAGAATTAGAAGGTAAAAAGCCATATTTAAAGGCTGTTTCTTTCTTGGGAGCAAGCATTCCTCAAGTTAAAGGAATGAAAGCAGTTGAGTTTAAAGAAGGTGAATCCGATGTTTATGAATTTACTGCTCAAATAGAAGATGAAGATGATGAAACTTCTAATGCAGAAGAAATTCAAGAACTAAAAGATACTATTTCGGATTTGGAAACTCAAATTGCAAAATTTAAGGAAGATGCAAAAAACAAAGAAACAATTAAATCTTTAAAATCACAAGTTAAAGATTTATCAATTGAACTTGCAAAATTTAAAAACGAAGCAGAAGGTAAAGAAGAACTTGCCAAAGAATTAAAAGAAATAAAGGATAACCTTAGAAATAAGGACTTTAACGAATTTATCGATAAACAAATTGAGGCAGGGATTCTTACTCCTGCAAATAAAGATGCTGTTTTTTCTATTTTACAGGACTTGGATAACATTAAAAAGTTTGACGAGTCCTCCAACAGCATCGATATATTTAAAAACTTTATATCTGCTCTACCAAAGCAAGTTGAGTTTGATGAAATTGCTCTGAAGAATGCAAAAAAGAATTCAAAGGATGAATTGAAATACGCAGATGCAGATGAAGAAAGTGTTGAGATATTCAACCAAGCTCAAACAATAGCAAAGGAAGAAAATATCTCGTTTAAAGAAGCATTACTAAAAATTAAGGAGGTATAAATGGGTCGTTTAGAAGAATTAAGAATTAATGCCTATTTATCGGAAATCGCACGAGGTTACGGAAACAACTCATTTATTGCTGATAAGTTATTTCCGACAATTAATTCCGAAAAGGAAAAAATAGATATATTTGAATTCAATAAAGAGGCTTTTCAAATATATGATACGGAAAGAGCTATCAGAGCAAATTCAAATGTAATCTCTCCGAAAGGTTTTAATAAACATTCTGCGACATTGAAAGAACACGATTTGGCATATCCTATCGATTATCGTGAGGAAGAAGAAGCAGAAAAAATTAAACTGCAAGTCCACGCAACAAATGTAGTTACTCAAGGCTTGTACTTGAAACACGAAAAACAATGTGCAGATTTGGCTCAAAATCCTGAAAATTATGCATTGAGCAATAAATCAGCATTATCAGGAACAAGTAAATTTTCTGATGATAATTCTGACCCTGTTGGTGTCATTGATGATGCAAAAGACCAAGTTTGCAAACAAATCGGACAAGACCCAAACACTTTGGTTATGGGGCAAGAAGTTTGGAGTGCATTAAAAAGAAATGTAGCTCTTAAAAAGATGATTGCAAGCACATCAAATAAAACCATTACTTTGGATTTGTTAAAAGAATTCTTTGAAATTGAAAATATCTATATCGGAAGAACAATTTTTTCTGATGAACAAAACAAATTCCAAAGAGTATGGGGTAATAATATCATTTTAGCATTTGTGCCTAACCTAACATCAAGAACACAATATGACCCTGCTTACGGATATACGGTTCGTAAAAAGGATGCATTGCAAATTGATGAATACGAAAAAGAAGGCAAAAAGGTTAAATACATCAGAGGCACAGATATTTACACTCCATTCTTGGTGGGTCCTGATGCCGGATATTTAATATCAAATGTTGTTTAGTAAAGGATTAAAAAATGACAAAAAAATACAAATTAAAAAATACTAATTTATATCATAACGGCAAGTTTGTAGCAGTCGGTTCAATTATTGAATTGAATGAAGATGATGCTAAAAAATTGTCAGATGTACTTGTTGAAGTAAAAGAAAAAACAAACGCTCAAACAAATACTTCTAAAACTGCAACAAATACGAATAAATCTAAAACAGCTACTGCTGAAAATACAAAAAAAGAAGATGCACAAACAGAGGGAGGTAATGCATAATGGCAGAAAAATTATACAAACCTCTATTAATTGATTCTTTAACAGCGAAAGTCGATTTACCAAAGCAAGTGTTTGTCGACTTTGAAGGAAATATTTGTACGGCAGGTAAAAAAGCATTTGGTGTTTGTGATGTTGAAACAGATGCAAACCAACTAGCTCCAATTGCCGTTTTAGGAATTTTGCTTGTTGTTTCAGGTGGAACAATTACAAAAGGCTCAAATGTAACTTCCGATTCTACAGGAAGAGCCGTTGTTGCAACATCTTCTGATGCAATAAATGGTTATGCATTGGATGATGCATCTGAAGGCGAAGTAATAAGAATTGCACGAGGATTTTAATGACTTATTGCAATTCTAATGACATTGAAATTCAAATAGGTACAAATTCTCTTGTCCAGCTCACAAATGACGATAGTTCTCAACAAACCGTTGATAATGTCGTTGTTGAAGAAGCTCTTATTTACTCCTCTACCCTTATTGATGGGTATTTGAGAGGAAAATACACACTCCCCTTAAATACCCAATTTCCTTTATTAAGAGTGGTTGCAATAGATATATGCATATACAGGCTATATTCAAGAAGAATTTATACGGATATCCCCGAAACAATTTCAGAAAATTACAAAAACGCAATCCGAACACTTGAACAACTTAAAAAAGGTGTAATTACTCTTGAAAGTAGTGACAACCAAGAAGTGAAATCAAGTGGAGAATATCGCACAAATAAAACCGAATTGGATAGATTGTTTAATAAAAGAGTTATAAATATTGAATATTAGAGAGATTGAAAACTTAATAGTTGAAAAACTGCAACAGAATTTTTCCGATTTTCAGGTAATAGGATTCCCCGAAAAACCTCAAGAATATATTTTACTGCATCCTATCGGAGCAATATTAGTTCACTATCGAGGTGGAAGCTACTCTTCTACAAATTCAATTAACTTTTTATCACAAGACAAAAAAATGGAGTTCGGTGTAACCGTTGTCACAAGAAATCTGCGTTCAAACAGCGGAAGTTATGAAACATTAGATAAAATCAAAAATGTTCTCTGTGGCTATAAAATTGCCGGTTGCACCAAATTAACTCCAACAAAAGAAAACTTCATATCCGAACAAAACGGAATTTGGCAATATGAAATTTTATTTACCCTTACAACCCCTAGCATTGAAGAAATGGAGGAAATATAATGCCCGCTAGTTATTTACATGGTGTGGAAACAATAGAAATAGAAAAAGGTGCAAGAACAATAAGAACGGTAAAAACTGCCGTTGTTGGTTTGGTTGGAACAGCACCGATACAAGATGTTGATGATGAATACAAAACAATAAATGAGCCTGTTTTAATATCGAGTGATGTTGATGCGGTTAAATACTTTGGAACTGCAAAAGATGGTTTTACTATCCCACAGGCTCTTGATGCAATATTCGACCAAGGGGCAGGTGTTGTTTTAGTGGTTAATGTATTTAATCCCGATAAACATGAATCCGTAGCAGATGTTACAAAAGCTGATATTATCGGAGGAGTGGATTCTGTCACAGGAAAAAGAACAGGATTACAAACATTTAAAGACTGTTATTCTTTATTTGGATATTTCCCTAAAACAATTATTGCTCCTGTTTATTGTGAAGATACTGCCGTTGTATCTGAAATGCAGGTTATTTGCGATAAAATCAGAGCCATTGGTATTGTTGATGCTCCTGTCGGAACAACTGTTCAAGATGCGATAAAAGGTCGTGGACCGCAGGGAACAATAAACTTTAATACCTCTTCAGATAGAATTGTGCTTTGTTATCCACATTTAAAAGTGTATGATTCAGCATCGGATTCAAATGTTCTTGAACCTTATTCGCAAAGGCTCGCCGGAGTAATGGCAGCAAAAGACGTGGATAAAGGTTATCATTGGTCACCATCCAATACCGAAATAAAAGGAATTATCGGTGTTGAAAAGCAATTAACCTCAATGATTAATGATCCCACAAGTGAAGTGAACACATTAAACGAAGCAGGAATTGTAACAGTATTCAATTCTTACGGTACCGGTTTTAAGACTTGGGGAAACCGTTCTGCTGCTTATCCGACTTCAACAAATGTTACTAATTTTATAAACATAAGAAGGACAGCAGACATTCTTCATGAGTCTGTTGAATATTCTATGTTGCAGTTTATTGATTACCCTATCGACAACGGCTTGATTGAATCCATAACTGAAACTGTTAATTCGTTTATCCGAACACTTATCGGCAGAGGTGCATTAATAGATGGGAAATGTACATATAACGCAGATAAAAACCCTGTTACAGAAATTGCAAACGGTCACATTTTATTTGATGTTGAATTTATGCCTCCTGTTCCTGCCGAACGTATTACTTTTGAAAGCTTTATTGATATAGAACTTTTAAAATCTTTGGGGGCATAGATGAGAGCAGATGTTGATAATAAAGGAAATCTTGTTGTGTCTTGCGAAGAATATGACTTGTGTCACAGCTGTAAGAATTGCAAGAAATGCCCTTTAATCCAAGCTCTAAGTCAAGAAATAGTAATACTTCATTATTCAACAATCGGTGTCGGAGAATGTGGTCTTTACATAAAAGGAAGAAAAAATGAGTAAAATTAAAATCAACAAATTAACAAATGCCAATGTATATATGAATGGTGTAAATTTATTGGGCAGAGCCGAAGAAGTCCAACTTCCTCAAATAAAACACAAGATGGCAGAGCATAAAGCTCTTGGTATGGTTGGCTCGGCTGAATTCTTTTCGGGAATTGATAAATTAGAATGCAAAATTAAATGGAACGCACTTTATCCTGAAGTTTTATTGGCAGCTGCGAATCCTTTTACAGCTACTCTAATTCAAGTCAGAGCATCATTAGAAACATACAATGCAACCGGCAGAACGGAAGAAGTTCCGGCTACTGCGATTTTAATCGGAACTTTTAAAGAATTTCCGTTAGGTACAATTAAACCACACGAAAACGCAGAGTACGAAACAACAATGTCTGTTACCTATGCAAAATTAATTGTAAATAAGGTTGAATTGTTTGAAATTGATGTCCTTCAAAATATCTACAAAGTAAATGTGGTGGATATGTTATCTACATTTAAAAAGAATATTGGCGGTTAGTAAAAATTAAATAGTATTTAAAAACCATTTAAACATTGATTATAAGGAGAAAAATATGTCAAAAGAAATTAAATTGTCAGATGGAAAACTTGCAGTTATAAAAGACGGCAAAGGTTTGGATTTATTAAATGCTCAAAAGAAAGCAAAAACATCTGATGAAATTCCATACGCACTAATTGCAGAATTAACAGAAATCGACGGAAATTATTTAGTTTATGAAGACATACTTGAATTGCCGATTGAGGATGTAATTTTACTTCAAGAAGCAATCGGGGGAAAGTTACAATCCAAAGCGAGTGCATAATTCATCTATCTAAAACAACAGGGTGGTCGTATTCAGATATTTGCAATATGCCACTTGATGATTTGGAGTATTGGATAACGCAAGCTATTAATTATACAAACAAATACCATAGCGAAATCGAGGAAAGTTTAAACCAATGTTAGAAAATGAAATGAAAATATCATTAACTTTGGTTGCCTTTGATAAAATGTCAAAGGTTCTTCGTGATGCTGTGCATAACTCAAACGAGGAATTTACAAAACTCCAAAACAAAATTCGACAAACCTCCGAAATGTTGGATAAACTCGGAACGAATATGGTTAAACTCGGTGCAGGATTAACAGCAGCAGGAGGAGGGCTTGCATATAAATTGGGTATTCCTCAAGCTATCCCGGAAGCGTTTGCTTTGGAACATCAACTCCGAGAATTGGGAAATGTCGGTCAGTTATCCGCAGAACAACTAAAAGAAATGGATGAGAGATTAGGTTCAATATCAAGACATACAAACCAATTCAGAAGTGAAATTGCAGAAGGTTTGAATGTTCTTGTCGCATCAGGTATTGCTCCTGAAAAAGCACTAGACTATATGAATGTAATCGGAAGAACTGCAACAGCGGCACAAGCTGAAATAGTGGATATTTCAAAAACGGCATTTGCCGTTACGGATAACTTAAAAGTTAATGTTGATGATTTGGCTAAAACAATGGATATTTTAGCTCAAGCCGGAAAAGAAGGAAGATTTGAATTAAAAGATATGTCTGCCGCATTTCCAAGTTTAACGGCAGGAGCAAGTATGCTCGGAATGAGAGGTGTTCCTGCCGTTTCTCAACTTGGGGCAGCTTTGCAAGTTGCAATGAAAGGTGCAGGAAGTGCAGCCGAAGCTGCGACAAACTTTGAAAGTTTTTTACAAGCAATAACTTCTCCGATGGCTGTTAACAGATTTAAAGAACTGTACGGAGTGGATTTACCGCAATTCTTGAATCGTGTAATCGCTGAAAATAAAGACCCGATTGAAGAGATGGTTATGTTAATTAATCATCTTACAGGCGGGGATGTGTTCAAAGTTTCAGAAATCTTTAGGAATAAAACAGACTTAAACTTTTTAAAACCAATGATGCAAAACCTCGATGAATATCGAAGAATTAAAGCATCTGCACTTGGTGCAGATGGCATTATGGATGAAGACTTTAACCACATGATGGAAACTACAAACGAGCAATTCAAACTCTTAAAAATTAATATGAAAGAGCTTGTTTTCCCTCATTTGCATAAACCTATCGAAAAAATCAATCAACTACTCACAGCTATAAATAAAAACCCTTTATTACAAAAAGGAATATTTACGGCAATAATCGGCACGATAGGAGCAGGAGTTGTGTTGACTACTCTTGGAACTGCAACAATTCTTGTCGGCAAACTCGTTAAAGGATACGGTGCATTTTTAAGTGTGGCAAGAGATTTAACTCCTGTTTTAGTACAAAACGGAATTAAACTGTTGAATTTTATCGGTTTAAATTCTACCGCTCACAACCTGACTTTTGGTTATAAAATCAAACAGAGTGGCGATAAGTTAGGACTTGCATCTGCTTTTAGTCTTAAAGGTGGTTTAATGGCAGATATTCGCAGAATTGATAAAAACTTAAAAGAAGGAATTGTAAGAAGTTTCAAAGAACTTCCAAGCAATATTTCTAAATCAACTGTTGCTCTCAAAGATTGGACAGTAACTTCAATAAAATCAATCCCAACAAATATTATGATTGGATTAAACGGAATAAAAACAGCCTTTTTAGGTTTGTCGAGTATGATATCAAGAGCAATAATAGCTTTTAGAGCATTTTCTGTCACTCTCTTAACTTCTCCAATAGGATGGATAGCTCTTGCAATTGGAGCGGTTGCATTAGTAATTTACAAGTATTGGAAACCGATTACCGCATTCTTTAAAGGTATGTGGCAAGGTTTAAAAGAAGGCTTGCAACCTTTGATGCCTGTGTTTAATAAATTAGGAGTTGCTCTAAGTCCAATACTAAAACCAATACAACAATTATGGAATTGGATTAAAAAATTATTTAAACCTGTAGATGATGTCGGTGGAGCAGCAGAAAGTATGGGGGTAAAATTCGGTCGTGCCATTGCTTCCGTATTAGTAATGGTTACAAAGTTTATTGTAAAACTTGTTGAATGTGGCATTAAAATTCCGATGATGATAGCAAAAGGCATTCTATCAGGAGTCGGTAAAGTAACCGAAGCAATAAAAAAAGTTACTCAAAGTATAAGAGACCATTTGCCTCATTCTCCTGCTAAAACAGGACCGCTAAAAGATTTGCACAAAATCAAAATATCCGAGACTATTGCAACAGCAATAAAACCAAAGCCTATTTCTTCTGCCATCGCCAATGCCTTAAACGTAAATTCATACGGTTTAAAACCGAACGTGAGAGGTGGAATATCAGGAGGCTCAACCGTAATTCATTATAATCCGACCATAAATATAAATGGTGGAAGCAACCAAGCAAAAAATGAATTCTCTCAAATGCTTAAACAACATAAAGATGAGATTTTAAGAATATTTAAACAAGAAAATGAAAGACAGTTGAGGTTAGCGTATTAAACCTAAACAAGAAATCAGTAGTTATTTAAAATTCAGGAAGAATATTAAAAAATGTTTGCACAACTTGGAAATATACAATTTGAACTAATAACTTATTTTAATGGAATAAAAGAAAGTTCTTCATATAATTTTGCACAACATGAACGTATAAATCAAAAACCTCTCTTGCAGTTTCTTGGAGAAAATTTGAATGCTATTGATATTAAACTGAATTTCCATTCATCATTTTGTAACCCAAAAGAAGAATTGGATAAACTTAAAACCGTTGCCACTCTTGGAACTCCGTTGCAGTTTATCAAAGGAAATGGCGATTATGTCGGAGTGTTTGTTATTTCTTCAATTGAATCTTCGACAGAACAAACATCAAGCGAGGGAGATATATTATCAATTCAAGTTGAATTAAAACTGCTTGAATATACAGGTAAAATCCCTGAAGAAAAAGAACAAGAAGGAGGTCTTAAAACCAAATGACCGAATTCTACAACTACATTACAAAAGACAATGATAGATGGGATTTAATTGCATATAAATTCTATAACGATTCCACAAAATACGAAATCATCATCAAAGCAAACCCCGATATACCAATTACTCCTGTTTTAGAGTCAGGGATTAAATTAAAAATCCCTGTCTTGGAAGAAAAAGAAACAATTAGTTTTATAACCCCACCATGGAAAAAATAAAATGCTACAACCCACTTTTAAACTTGAATACAATAAAAAAGATATTACAAAAGATATCTCTGACTATGTTTTAAATATTAATTATACTGATTTTGAACATGGTCAAAGTGATGAAGTTGAAATTATATTTGAAGATTCTCGAAAACTATGGCAAGATGCTTGGATTCCAAGCAAAGGCGATAATATACGTTTGTATATTGGATATGTCGGAGAAAAACTTTTAAACTGCGGAGTTTTTGAAATTGATGAAATAGAATTTTCAACTCCACCGGATATTCTTATTGTAAAAGCAATAGCAACCGGTATTACAAAGTCTTTAAGACAAAATAATTCCGTTGCTTATGAAAATAAAAATCTTAAACAAATTGCAAATGAAATTGCAAAAAAACACAATTTAACTCTAGTTGGCGAGATTGATGATATCAGAGTTGAGAGAATAACCCAAAATAAACAGAGGGATTTAACTTTTTTGAAAACTCTTGCCGAACAATACGGGTATATTTTCAAAATTACAGATAATCAACTTGTGTTTTATAAAACACAAAAACTGATTGATGCAAAATCAGCCAAAATTATTAACCGAACAGAATGCTCAAGAATTAATTTAAGAGAAAAAACATCTCAAAATTATAAAGCTGTAACGGTCAGCTATCATAATCCCAAAACAGGCAAAACCATAACTGCAACGGCTAAAAATGAAAACTGTGTAAAAGGTGACACTTTGAAATTATCGCAAAGGGTTGAAAATAAACAACAAGCCTTAATAAAAGCAAAAGCTGCACTTTTAAGAGGTAATCACACTATTGAAGGTTCAATTGATATGATGGGAAACCCTTATTTAATAGCAGGGTTAAATGTTGAAATGAAAGATGTCGGACATTTTTCAGGTAAATATCACATTACACAAGCAACTCACTCAATTGATAGAAATAGCGGATATTCGTTAAGTTTGGAGGTAAAGTCTTGCTAAAATTCGGAACAGTAACAAATATAAATCCAATGACAGCAAAAGCAAGAGTTCAGTTCGCTGACGATAATATAACTTCGTACTGGTTACCTATCTTACAAAAGAAAACATTAAAAGATAAATATTATTCTGTTGTAGATATCGGGGAACAAGTTGCTTGTCTTATGGATGAAAACTCGGAAGATGGTGTTATTTTAGGTGCAATTTATACAAGTCTTGATGAAGTTCCTGCAATTTCAAATCTCCAACATTTAATTAAATTTGAAGACGGCAGTTTTATTGAATTTAACCGAGATACTCAAATGCTTACTATTGTGGCAAAAACTTTGAATATTGTTGCAGATGTTATAAATACCGGCAAGTTTGAAAATACTGATGGTATTGTTTCAAATTCGGATATTACCGATAAAACTTCATCTATGCAAAGTATGAGAGACACATACAATGCACATAATCACACAGGAAATCAGGGAAGTCCGACATCAAATCCTAATGAGGCTATGTAATGACAACATTAAATGAAATAACATACGTTGATTGGCAATATAAACTCAACAAAATCGGCTCTGTCGCAGAAGGTGTTGAGGATATAAACCAATGCATCGCAATTATTTTATTAACTCAAAAAGGTTCTGATCCACTAAGACCTACATTTGGCTCGGATATATATAAATATATTGATTACCCGATAAATAGTGCAAAAGCAAACATAATAAGAGAATCTATTGAGGCAATAGAAAAATGGGAAACAAGAATTAAGGTCGATAGTGTAATTGTGGAAATAAAAGAAACACAAGTAAAAATCCAAATACAATGGTCGCTCAAGTCTTCCAATACAACAACAGGCTCAACGGAGGTAAATTTATGACATCAAATCTTCCTGAACCAAATTTTATAGAAAGAAACCCCGAAACCATTACAAAAGAATGGGTGGAACTTTATGAGCAAAAATCAGGCAAAGTTCTGCAACCTGCTCAAATAGAAAGACTTATGGTTGATGTTGGTGCTTACCGAGAAAGCATTTTAAGGATTGCAATTCAAGAAACTGCAAAGCAAAATTTGTTAAGCTATGCACCTTTAGATATTCTTGAACATATCGGAGAGCCTTTAGGTGTAAGAAAACTTCTTGCAAACCGTGCTGTTACTACTCTAAAATTCTCTGTTGATGAACCGTTGGACTTTGATTTTGAAATACCCGAATATTGTGAAGTTGAAACAAAAGACGGTTTATTTGTATTCCAAACAAATGAAAGTGCAATGCTTCTTGCCGGAGAATATTCAGTATCCGTAAAAGCGACTTGCGAAGCTGTTGGCACAACGGCTAATAATTATTCTATTGGAAGTATAAACAATTTAATTACACCATTAAAGTACATTACAAAAGTTGAGAATATAACAATATCTTCAGGTGGTGCAGATGATGAAAATGCTGACAATTTAAGAGAAAGAATCAGACAGGCTCCCGAAAAATTTTCAAACGCCGGAAGTCGTGGAGCATATCGCTATCATACATTATCAGCACATCAATCAATAACTGATGTTGAAATATTATCACCATCTCCGGGAGTCGTTAATATTTATCCTTTAACTGAAAACGGAAATCCAACCGAAGAAGTTTTGGAAATTGTTCGCAAATACTATGAAAAAGACGGCATTAGACCATTAACCGACTATGTTCAAGTTTTATCTCCTGAAAAAATAGATTTTTCAATAAAAGCAGAGATTATACTTTATCAGGATGCGGATATTACAAGTGTTCAAACAACTCTTGAATCCAAACTGCAAGAATACAAGAAAACATTAGCTCAAAAATTAGGCAAAAATGTGGTTAAATCACAAATTAAAAATGTTTTAAGCAGCATTTACGGAGTGTACGATGTTCTTTCTCTAACACCTGAAAATATAGATATTGAAAAATACCAATGGGCGAATTTGGTTGATTACGATGTCAAAATAGGAGGTTATGCTGATGAATAGCCTAGCACCAATAAACGACATCAATTTAAAAATATTTGATGAAATCTGCGAAGAACGATTTTCAAAATTAGACCTTGATGTTTTGTTAGTCACTATCATTGACAATTTACCCTCTGATGCGTTGCCGCATTTGGCAGAACAGTATCACATTACAGGTAATGAGGGATGGTTACAATGCAGAAATGATGATGAAAAAAGAGATTTAATAAAACGCTCTATTGAGGTTCATAGGTATAAAGGTACAAAATATGCCTTACAAAAAATATTTGATATGTTCGGACTTGAAGGCAAGATTAAGGAATGGTTTGAAACGGGAGGCGAACCGTTTACATTTACGGTAGATATTGATTTTGTCACTAAAGGTTTGGATTTTGAACTTATTGAGAAGTTGGAAGATTTAATCAACGAGTATAAAAATGTTCGTTCTCACCTTGCAAAATTAAATATCGGAATGCCTGCTAATGTCGGAAATTACAAGCACAAAATGACAAGTCTTTCGGGAGAATGCACAACAATTTATCCGTTTCAAAAAACACTTGTTTGGGATGAAAGCAATTGGGATGAAGAATACTGGATTAAATCTGAAGATGAAACAAGAAAACTACCGCTCGCCCTGTGGGATGAATCAGAATTTGACGATTGCGTTTGGGCGTTTGGTTAAAAAGGAGCAATATGGATTTTTATACATTACTGACAAATAGCGGAAAAGGAAGTATAACTCGTTCTTATGCAATGAGCACACCTTTGCATTTAACGACATTTGCCGTAGGCGATGGTGGTGACGGATATTATGATCCCGATATTACTCAAACAAGTTTAATCAATGAAACATATAGAGGCAACATTTCTAAAATATACGTTGATGCCGACTATGAAAACCGATTAATCGTAGAGTGTGCAATTCCGTCTGATAGCGGAGGTTATTATATCCGAGAGGTCGGAATATTTGACTCCAATAAAAACTTATTTGCCATAGGCAGACTTCCTGAAAGCTACAAACCGATTGAAGAAGAAGGTTCAACCAGAGATTTTTACATAAAAGTTGTGTTGGAAGTTGAAAATTTAGAAGACAGACAGTTAATCATTGATTCTAATGTGAGCATAGTTTCTTTTGATTATTTGGAAAACAACCATAATAAAGATGTAAATGCTCATTACAGATTAATTGATGCGGATAAAACAGATGGCTATCACGCAGGGAATGAAGAAAACAATATCCCTGTTTCAAACGGGATAAAAAATGAAAACCTTAATGCTGATTTATTAGATGGTTTTCATGCAGGAAATGATAAAAACAATATTCTTGTTTTGGATGAAAACGGACTTGTGCCGGAAGATAACTTAATTCCGTATGCAAGAAAAGAACACAATCACAATATTTCAGAGATTATAACCAACGAAACAATTCATACTTTCGATAACATGCAAATTTTAAGCGGATACAATGTCGGCACAACTACGTATGTTTATCCGCCGGATACTTATACGATGGAGGATTTGCTTGCTTTTTTACCATCAATGAGAACGTTTCATTATTCGGGTGATGTAAACGGAGATGATTCTTCATATTGTTACTGGGGAAAAGAAGCCACTCGTATAAAAATTACTTGCTACAACACAGAGCAAAGAGCAAACCCTCAAGTTAATTGGATAGCGATTTGGCGAAAAGATAGACCGAAAAAATATAAAAACTAGGAGTTATGATGTCAAAAATTGAAGAATTAATAAAATTTAAAGCAAAAACAAAAGCTGTCGCAGACGATGTTAACAGCAATTTTGAAAAATTAAGAGTTTCAAATAATGAACAGGAAGATTTTTTAAATAAATTGCAAACGGAATTAACTGCACATAAATCAACCCCACTTTGTGAAATTGACTGCGAGAGTGATATTCTGATTTTGAATACTGAAACATACAATTTTAAAGTTTCAGGGGTATCATCTATTTCAGAATTCAAAGGGGTAAGTGACGGATTTGTATTCATTGAATTTACGGATTCACGACTATTAATTAACAGCACAAAATTACGGTTACAAAACAATGTCGATAGAATAACCAAAGTCGGGGATATTGGAATATATCAGTTTGAAAACGGAATTGTAAAAGAGGTTAATTATTTTACTTCTCGTGAAGAAAAGACAAACACTTTGCCTACTCAAACCATAATCGATGCACCAAGAGATAATGACGGCAAAGCAGATTTTTTGCAAAAAGTACAATTCTCTGATGACATTATGCCTATAATGACAAGTTTTGAAGATGAAAATTGTGTTATATCTTCAAGCTCACAACACGATGCAACAAATTATATGCCATGGAAAGCATTCAGACATCACACAAACGATGCTTACGGATGGTTAACGGTCAACGGTGTTACAACAGGATGGATAAAAGTAGAGTTTAAGAACAATTATCCAAAAATTACGGCATTCTCAATTAATGCACGTAACAGCTCCGATGCAAACACTCATTCGCCTTGTGATTTTATCGTGGAAGGCAGTAATGACGATGTAAACTGGACATTACTCGGAGACTATACGGATAATTTGAACTGGTTACAAAATGAAAGAAGATATTTTGCCTTAACTTATTTCGACCATTTCAAATATTACAGACTTACAATTACTAAAAACTCCGGCACAGGTACTTTTTCAGGTTTTGGAGCTTTGCAGTTTTTTGAAACCATTAACGATTTTATGCCGATGATAGCAAAAGTCGATTTGAATATAAATAATCCGTTATTGATTAATACGGGTATCGGGAAGTCCACCATTGGTAAAATTAATCAGTTATCCATTATTTCACAACCTTATACAATAGAGAATTTATACAATAATGCTCAAATGTATTTGGGTTATGCCAAAAACAATAACGGTAGTTTTGAGCCGTTTGTAACTACGGCTTGCCCTATTTATTCAAACCATTTGCAAAGACACGCAAATAAAAACTCTATTCCGACAATGATTTCTTATACAACAAGTAATGAGTATAAGTATGGTTATGTTGTAACTGAAAGCAGTCACTACGTTCCAACGGGTGCAAATTTCCCTGCTTTCTTGGCATTTAACGGAGTATGGAATAACAAGTGGGTTGCCAATATTGTTGGCGGTAATCAATGGATTCAAATAGATTTCCCAAATTACCGAAAAGCAGCACGATTTACAATAATTGCTTCGCATGATGATGCCGGCGGAAGTATTCGAAACGGATATATAAAAGGTTTTAACGGTGAAGAATGGATTGTTTTAAAAGAAATTACAGAAGAACTCAATTGGACTGTAAACGAAGTTAGACATTTTGATGCTGATGTCATAGAGGCTTGTTGTAAATTTAAACTCGAAATTACCGAAATTCAAAACATGGCAACAAGAGCACAAGTGGCAGAGTTTGAAATTCATGAACTTGCCGATTGTTTTGTAATTCCCGAAAACAAGTTTTATTCATACAACATAGAAGAAGGAAAGTACGAAGAAAAAGAACTTATCTATGTTGGCAGAATAAAAACTCAAAACAATTTTGTATCCGAAGTGCAAAGTTATGCAACGGAAAATCAATACACAAGTGAAGAAATCAGCTTAAAGCCAAGCACTTTGTACTCATTTTTTCACAATATCGGAGTCGATTACAAGAATTTGAAAGTTTCAGGTTGGATTAAAGACAAAATTAACGGGTTTGTGCTGCCTTGGAACATTGATTCTAATATTGATGCCAATATTGAACTCAATAATTACGGTTATCACATAGATGAATGCCAATTCAATGTTCGGACTCCTGCTACATTGATGAATTACAAAGACAATAACAACGTAACAAGAGCCTTAACCGGTAGTGTATCTCTTGTTCTTCAATTAGAAAGGAGTTTTTAATGTATTGCGTGATTAGAAATGGTCAATATTTGGAAACAACAAAAAAATTATTTGATGATATAGAAGTCCCTGCCAAACCACACGAAAAAGCCGAGTTTATTAACGGGGAATGGATTCTAAATGCGGACTTATTATTTAGTGAAATAGATAAAAAAGATGCTGAACAGTTTTTGAACGAAACTGACTGGAAAATTATACGACATAAAGAGCAGCAGGATTTAGGGATAGAAACATCTTTAACCAAAGATGAATACTTGAATTTAATCAAAGAACGACAAAATAGGAGGAATATTTTAAATGACATCACTAACTAAAATCTGCTTGCATTGGACAGCGGGAGCAGATAAGCCCTGCGAGCAGAACTTAAATTGCTATCACTTTTTATTTGATAAAAACGGCAAAGAATACAAAGGCACTTATACCCCACAAGATAATATAAATTGTTATGACGGAAAATATGCAGCACATTGCGGTGGTGGGAACACAGGATGCATCGGAGTTTCTTGTTGTGGGATGTATGGTTTTAATTTAAAAGATAAAAAAACAAAATATCCTCTAACTCAAAAACAAGTGGAGGCGATGTGTTCCAAAGTAGCAAAGCTATGCAGTTTATATGGAATTACAGTTTCAGAAAAAACTATTTTTACGCATTATGAATTCGGTCAATCCCATCCTAAAACTTCAAGCTACGGAAAAATTGATTTTACATATCTTCCGTATTTGCCAAATCTATCAAAAGAGAGAATTGGCGATTATTTAAGAAACAAGATTCAATGGTATCAAATTCAACAAAAGAAAGGAAAATAATTAAACTTTTTTAGCGCGTTTTTTAGATGCGGTAATCTCAAAACTTCGTTTAATAATAGAACCCAATACTTCTTCATCAATCATATTCACATCTACCTTACACCAATGAGATTTATTCATATGCCAAGCTGATGTAACAGATTCCGGATATTGGTCTTTAAGTATGGAAATTGTCTCAGGTTCGGCTTTGAGATTAATATATAAAGTTTCATTCAAATAAAAAATTACCCCAAACCATTTATTATTTGACTTGTGTCGTAAAATAGGGATTTTGCCATATCTCATATCTTTTTTAAAAGGATACGTTTCAACAGCATCTTCATTAATTAAACACTTTTTTATTAATTCTTGTTCATTCATATATTCAACATACTACAAAAAGAAAGGAAAATAATATGAGTATTTTATCATTTATCAAAAATTGGAAAGACTTCAGCACTATTTGGGCTATAAT
>CAKUZB010000017.1 GCA_934717745.1 uncultured Candidatus Melainabacteria bacterium
TTAAAAATAATTTATACTCTCTCTCTCAATTATTAATTCAAAATTTAGCCACCCAACGGGTGGTTTTTCTTTTGAAAATTGCGTAGAGTGAGGACTGTAAGTTTGAAACTCGAAGTATTGAGGATAAAAAGAGCGATAACATAGTGAAGCGAGTTATCCGAACGAAGCAGTATTTCAAATCAATTTTCAGTAAGATATATTTGATTTTAAATAAATTTTTGGCAATAAAAAACCTAACTTTAAGTTAGGCTTTGAATAAAATTTAATAGGGAATAAGGAATAAGGAAATTTAATAAAATTTGATTACATATCCATTTCAAATTTGTGGCCAGCAGTTTTATCTGCGGCTTTTAGGATTTGTTTTGTGTTGAAATCTTGTACAAACAAATTGTCCAATTGTCTTGTAACCGTGCCATCAAAAACTTTTTCATTTTTTTCTAAGTAATTAAAGATGTTTGTAACACCTGAAGTTGTTGATGTTTTAATTGAATCGCCAATTTGTTTTAAAGTTCTTTCAGGAACTTTTACGTTTAAGCCAAAAGGTTTTGCCGGACGTAAGTTATTACTTCCGTTTTGAAAAGCATTGTTATTCAAATTATTGTTTAACATATCTGCCATATTTTCTACCCTTTTCGACTTTCGACATGAAATATATCGGCCATCTTCTGTTAAAAGTTTAATGATTTATGATAAAAGTCATGAAAAGTTTACAATTGTTTACAAACTTCGTCAAGGGGTATTATTTTCTTTCATAAACAGTATAGGTGAAACCGCCTGATAACTTGAATTTTCGTTTGTAATTTTTTTCGATAAAACTACAAAAATCAAAATTGTAATCATCACAAACCATACTAAAGTAGTAATCAGATGTATCCCAACTATTAAAAATTATGTATTCAGGCATGTTTTTTTCAAAATGTTTGCTAAATGCAGTATAACCAAAAGTTTCTTCATACAATGGAATAAATGAATTATAAAAATCATCAGTTTTTCTATCCGTTAAAAAATTTATCATCATACCTTCTGGTAGAATAATTATTTTATCAGTTTTTTTAGTATTGTTTTGTATAAATTCTACTAATTGAGTTGTAGTATGATAGTTTTTGCCTACGTGAATTTTACCTTTTGGAGTTTCTACAACAATGGGTTTTGTGAATAACATTTTGAAATTAATTAATCCGGTCAAAACAGCCAAAATTAATACATAAGATGCAATTGAATCCCATTCTTTTTTTGTGAATTTATCTTTAAACAAAAATGCTAAAGCAATTAATATTATTGGTAAATAGTAGTTTCCGTAAAAGTTTATAAAAATTCCCCAAAAAACTTTTAAACTAACCAAAAATATACTTATAATTACGACAAAAACATTTAGATTTTTGATAATTTTTTTGTAATTAATGAGCGATGCAATCAGTAAAATCAATGGTAAAGCCATATAAATATCTCTTGCTGTAACATTTTTGAACAAAATCATTAAACAAATTCCTAAATAACTAAGGATTATTGTAATTACAGGATTTTTTATTTTTTCTTTAAATAAAATTGGAATTAAATATACAAAAAATGGTACTGCTAATGCGGAAAATGTTGTAATTAAAGCGATAGGGGTTTCTTTGTTAGGAAAAACTCCAAAATTCATATAGAAAAATTTCAATGTCTGAGTATGCGACATATTAATAATAATATTTAAAGTGTTATGTAAGTCTGAAAAAGTTAAACCTTTTGCAAAAAGATATGCAAAACTCATTTCAGGCATCATACATAGGAACAAAAATCCTATAAATATTGTGTTAAATTTTGGTTTTAAAACATATAATACAGGCAAATAAACCAGTAAGTATGGAATAAATTCATATTTGCAATCAACAGAAAGTCCTGCAAAAAATAAACTTATAAATAAAAATATGTTATTTTTAGAATTAATGTAATTTACTAAAAATAGTAAAGATATTAAAAACGCAAACAAACCATAGGTTATAGCGAATGCGTAAGGAAAAATATAGTTAAATAAATATGTCGGAACTAATCCTATTGCAATCGTCAATATGCTTATAGAAAAAGCGATTTGTTCGTTTAGAATTTTTTTAGTTAATAAAAAAATCGTTGAAACAATTCCGATTGCACATAATGAACCTGCTATACAGAGAACTTTTAAGTTAATTCCAAATATTTTGAATAAAAAAGCATTAAAAAGATAAGCGAATGGAGAATAAATGTTGAATAAATCCTTGTATAGGACTTTTCCATTTAAAATTTCTTGGGGATAGTATGCTTCTCTACCACAATCTATAATTAAACCAACATTTTGCTCAAATGTAGCAATAACAACAATTACAGAAAGTAAAATTATGAGTAAAAAGTATTTATTTTTATTCAAAAAATTAATCATTATGTAATATAATTTAACAAATAAAAAATTAATAGGCAATTTTTTTATAAAAAAATACTTTATAAAAATATTAGTATAGGAATTCAAGGTTAGGTTATGACATTACCACATTCAATGGATTATTTAATGAACGCTGGTGTTTTAGATTTTGATGCCGCAGCGTACTTAAATTCAAATGCTGGTGGTGTGCAATACCCACAAATGTTGGGTGGTGTACAAATGCAAAGTCAACCTAAGAATGATAGTTTTGCATCAAAAGCAAAAGCAAAATTTTCTGATACTAATTTTCTAAAAAAAGTGGCAACAGGTGTAATTGTTGCAACACTTGCCTTTGTAGGACTTAAAAAAGGTAAAAAATGTATTGATGCGTTCAAAAACTCTGACAAAACTCAAGCCGTTATGAGTGGTTTAGATTCTGCAAAAAATAGCGTATCAAACTTTTTCTCAAGATTTAAAAAATAAAACCAAACCAAAAATAACCAAAACCAAAAAACCAAATTATCAGCCACCATACGGTGGCTTTTTTTTGAAAATTTACGTAGACTAAAGTAAATAAAAACGTACAAATCATTAAGAACATAGCGAATAGCAGTATCAACCATTCGTTATGTCTCATTTATTTTTAAAACATTAAAATTAAAATGTTGTTTTCACTCTATACAAAATTTGAACATTTTTACAGATATTTGATTGTTTCGTTGTACATAATTTCATTAAATTCCATATCTGTCGTAATGTTAGGATATGTTTTCATGAATTTATCAATATCAAGTAATGCCAAATATGAGTCTAACTGTTCAGTTACTACAGGGTAATCGTTTGCTTTCTTTAGTTTTTCAATATACTCTGTAATTTTAGTTTTAAGAGTTTCTTTATCAAAAGCATTTGCTGAAATTTCTTCTTCAGTTTTTGTTAAATTATCAGTTTCTTTTTTTTCAGGAACTTTTTTTGCTTGTTCTTCTTTTTTTGCAACTTCTTCAGTTTTTTCGGTTTTTGAAACCGCTTGAGTTGCTGTAGGAACAGTTGCTCCGTTAACGCTATTTATTGAATTGACCATAGGCGACCCTCCTCTCTTAAAGTGGCATTTTTATTATCGACAATTTTTTAAAAAACTTTAGAAATTTGTATAAAAATAAAAAGTTTTGTAAAGTTCTTTTTTTTGTTATAATTTAATTGATTAGTATTTTAACTTTATGAGGAAAAAATGGCTGAAATTAGACAAGAATTTATTGAACAAGCAGAAAAAATTGGTAGAAGTTGTGAAATTTTACCCGGTGGTGTTGAAGAATTAGCACAAAAACTTCAATATGCAAAAGATAATAATAAACCTTTGCGTATTAAACTTGGTATGGATCCAACTCGTCCGGATTTACATTTAGGTCATACAGTTGTAATGAGAAAATTAAGAGAATTTCAAAAATTAGGACATAAAATTGTTTTAATTGTAGGTGGTGCAACCGCTATGGTTGGCGACCCATCAGGTAAATCAGAAACTCGTCCGGCATTAACAAAAGAACAAGTTGATGAAAATGCTAAAACTTATTTTGAACAAATCTCTAAAGTAATTGATGTAACTGATGTTGAGGTTAAAAATAATGCTGATTGGTTACATAAATTAAGTTTTACTGATATGTTAAAACTTGCATCACATGTTACTGTTGCTCAAATGATGACTCGTGATGATTTTGCAAAAAGATATTCAGAAGGTAAACCAATTGCAATTCACGAATTTTTCTACCCATTAATGCAGGCTTATGATTCTTATGAAATTGATGCTGATATTGAATTTGGTGGTACTGACCAAAGATTTAATACTCTTTTAGGACGTGATATTCAAACAGCCTATGGCAGAAAATATCCTCAATTAGTAATGTTATTACCATTATTAGAGGGTACTGACGGTGTTGTTAAAATGAGTAAATCATATCCGGAACATTGTATTTCATTAACAGATAGTGCAAATGATATGTTTGGTAAAATTATGAGTATTCCGGATACTTTAATTTTGAAATACTATGAACTTTTAACTGATTTAGAAAATGATGAAATTAAAAAAGTTCATGATGATTTAGAAAATAATTCTTGCAATCCTCGTGATTTAAAATTACGTTTAGCACACATTATTACAGAAGAATATCATGGAAAAGAGGGTGCTGATAAGGCTCAAGAAGCATTTATCAATGTTGTATCCAATAAAGGTATTCCAGATGATATTCCGGAATATACTTTGATTGAAAGCAGAAATGTTTTAGATTTACTTCTTGAATTAAAATTAATCCAATCAAAAGGTGAAGGAAAACGTTTAATTCAAGGTGGCGGTGTAAAATTTGAGGGTGAAAAAGTTCCTGAACCGAATTTTTTAATTGAAAAAGAAGGTGTTTTACAAGCCGGTAAAAGAAAATTCGTAAAAATAGTTAGATAATACTTTTAAATCAAGGAGGCTATAATGAAAGTTTACGAGAATGTTTTAGAATTAATTGGAAAAACTCCAATGGTTAAATACAGCAATAATTTGTATTTAAAATTAGAATTTTTAAATCCCTCGCATTCTATAAAAGATAGAGCCTCTTTGTATATGTTGAATGATGCAAAAAATAAAGGTCTTATTAACGATGAAACTGTAATTATTGAACCAACAAGCGGAAATACGGGTATAGGACTTTCAATGTGTTGTGCAGTTATGGGGTTGAAAATTATTATTGTAATGCCTGAAAGCATGTCTATTGAAAGACAAAAACTTATTAAAGGCTATGGTGCAGAATTAGTTTTAACTCCGGCAAGTTTAGGTATGCAAGGTGCAGTTGACAAAGCATTAGAAATGAAAGAGCAAAATAAAAATTCATTTATGCCAATGCAATTTGCAAATCAAGCAAATCCGCAAGCACATATTGAAACAACTTCAAAAGAAATTTTCGAAGATACAGACGGTCAAGTAGATATTTTCGTTGCTGGTATAGGTACTGGCGGAACTGCTGTTGGTGTTGCAAAAGGATTGAAACCTTTAAAACCTGAAGTTAAAGTTTACGGTGTTGAACCTTTGGAAAGTCCGTTGTTATCCACAGGCAAGGCTGGAAAACATAAAATTCAAGGTATTGGTGCAAACTTTGTTCCGGATATTTATGACAAAGAAGTTTTAGACGGAATTATAACAATAAGTGGCGATGAGGCTATTGAAAAAGCAAAATATTTGGCAAAAAATAAAGGTATCTTAGCAGGAATTTCTTCAGGTGCAAACTTTGCAGCAGCGTTGAAATTGTCAAAAGAAAATCCTGATAAAAAAGTTGTTACTGTAATTTGTGATTTTGGTGAAAGATACTTATCTACGGAGTTATTTGAATAATGTTAGATAGAGCAATACATCATATAAAAGATGATATAAAAACAATTTATGACAAAGATCCGGCAGCAAGAAATATTTTTGAAGTAATTTTTTGTTATCCGGGATTACATGCTCTTTTGGCACATAGGTTTTCACATAAATTGTATAAAATGGGAATACCATTTTTTCCAAGATTTATCTCTTTTATAATGAGAATTTTAACAGGTATTGAAATTCACCCGGGGGCTACGATTGGTGATAGATTTTTTATTGACCATGGCGAAGGTGTTGTAATTGGTGAAACAACAATTATTGGAAATGATGTTTTAATTTATCAACAAGTAACTTTGGGTGGTACAGGTAAGGATTTAGGTAAACGACACCCGACAGTAGGTGATGGAGTTATTGTTGGTGCCGGAGCAAAAGTTTTGGGAAATATTACAATAGGAAATTACAGTAGAATCGGTGCGGGTTCTGTTGTAATTGATGATGTTCCAGAACATGCAACAGTAGTGGGTATTCCTGGAAAAATTGTTATTCAAAAATATTATGATGAAAGTGGAACGCTTATGCATAACCGTATTCCGGACCCTATAATGTGTAAAATTAACAGAATGACTTATGAAATAAAAGAATTGCAAGAAAAATTAGGAATAAATCACTCAAACAGCGAGTCTTGTAACGAGTAATTATTTGAAAAAGACGAAAAAATAAAAATTTTAAATTCTTTAGCGGAAAAATTAAAAGAAATAATTTAAAAGGAGAAAAAATGAAAAAGATTATAGCATTAACTTTATTATTTGCAATGATAACATTTACATCACCTGCATTTGCCGGAACACATGGTAAAGATGGTAAAATCTCACCTCGCAGTGTTGGTGCTTGTGCTTGTTCACTTTTAGTTTGGCCCGGAATTGGTCAGGCTATAAATGAACAGTCTGTTGAAAAAGACGTTACTCACGCAATTTTAGGTTTGACAGGTATTTTTAGATTTTGGTCTGCTTATGATGCCTTAATTGACCGTCAAGGTGGTGTTTGGCATAATAGAATTTAGTTTTGTTAGTTTGTTGCCATAAAATTTTAAATTCAGTATAATAACACTATGAAACAGAGTTCTCTATTTGACGCTATAGCACCTATAATGATTGGACCGTCCAGTTCTCATACTGCCGGTGCGGTTCGTTTGGGTTTGTTAGCGAAAAATATTTATCATGATAAAATTTATAAAATAACATTTAGATTATATAATTCTTATGCACAAACAGGTTTCGGGCATGGTACAGATAAAGGCTTGCTTGCCGGTGTTTTAGGTTTTGGTGTTGATGATGTCAGAATTAAAGATATTTTTAACCTTCCTGAAGCAAAAAATATTGATTATGATTTCGAATACAAAGAAGATTTTAACCGCCACCCAAATGCTGTTGATTTTATTTTTGAAGATAAAAATGGCAAATGTATGATGGTTTGCGGTGATTCAGTTGGTGCAGGTAATGTTAGAGTTACTAAAATTAATGAATTTTCTGTAAATATCGCCGGCGATTATAACTCGTTGATTTTAAATTATAAGGATACAACCGGCATGATTTCAAAAGTTACCGGAATTATCCAAAATCGTCAAATAAATATTGCATCGCTTATTTGTGAAAGAAATGCAAAAGGTGAACTTGCATCTATGTGCATTTGTTTAGATGGTGAAATAGATGATAGTGTAATTGAAAATATTGAACAAATACCTGATATTTATTTTGTCAGACGTGTGGAAAAATTGGAAAGTTAGATTATGCCAAAAGATATAAGAACTTTTAAAGATTTAATGATTGCTTGTTCCAACGAACATAAGACGATTTACGAGATTTTTCAAGAACGTGAAGCCACACTTCAAGAAATTTCTGTTGAAGAAGTCAGATTGCGTGTAAAAAAATCTTTAGATGCAATGAAAGAAGCGATTACAAAGGGTCTAAACTCTACTGAAAAATCAATAAGCGGACAATGTGGAACAGATTGTGTAACATTAAAAAAACGCTATGCAAATCGTTCTGCGATTTTTGGCAAATCTTTTGAAAAAATTACAACATACGCACTTGCAACGAGTGAAGAAAATTTGCGAATGGGTAAAATTGTTGCTTGTCCAACGGCGGGTTCTTGCGGAATTGTTCCATCTGTTTTAATCGGGATAAGTGAAGAATATAATTTTGACGAAGAAACTCAGATAAATGCATTGATTACAGCCGGTGCAATTGCAACAATTGTCGCTTATAAAGTTGCTCTTGCAGGTGCAGTTGCAGGTTGTCAGGCTGAATGTGGAGTGGCTTGTGCAATGAGTGCGGGATTGTTAACTCAAATGTTTGGCGGTAATGTTAATCAAATTATTGATGCGGTTGCTTTGGCTTTGAAAAATATTATGGGACTAACTTGTGATCCGGTTGCGGGTTTGGTTGAAATTCCTTGCGTAAAACGAAATCCATTTTTGGCTGTAAATGCTGTTACGGCTTATGAATTAGCAATTTCTAATGTAATGAGTAAAATTCCTGCCGATGAAGTTGTTGATGCAATGATGCAAACAGGTGAATTAATGTCGCCAATGCTAAAAGAAAGTTCACAAGCAGGACTTGCTAAGACAAAAACTGCTATAAAAATTGAGGAAGAATTAAAAAAACAATATAAGGTGATGAAATGAATTTAGATTTTAAAAAAGCATTTAATGAAGTATTTGAATTAAAATATTTTTGGGTATATGCCTTTATTTATTCAGTACTAGCAACGTTAAGTACAATTTTTAATACAACAAAGGGAATTACTTTAGGTGAAGTTATTTCTAATATATTTTCTATTTGTACATTTATTTCAATTGCATATATCATAATGATGATACACAATTTAATTAATGATAATAAATTAAACAATGAAAATGAAAATTTTTGGCAAAATTTAGGAAAATCTATAAAACTTGGTTTTAAAGCATTTGTTGGCGTTTTGGCAAATATTTTAATAATTTTTCTAATTGATTTTGGTGCAATTATATTGTGGGCATTGATAAATGCAGTTATTGATAAATCAGGTAAAATTATAAATTCATTTTCAATAATATCTTTTGCTTTGATTATTTTAATCACAGTTATTGCAATGTTGTTTATCGTAAAATTATTGGTTGTTGCCTTTTCTCAAAATTATTCAATAAAAGATATGTTTAAATGGAGAAAAGTTTCAAAAGTATTCTTTAAAAAGGGTTTAGCGAAAAAAACTTGTGCTGTTTTGGGTATTTATTTATTGACTTGTATTTTATTAAGTGCAATTTTGTTGGGAATTTTATTCTTATTTAATTTGGGAATTTCTTTCTTTGCAAAAACTCTTTTAGAAAATCATTATTTAACAGTTGCAATTTTGGTTAGTTTATCAGGTGTAATACTTCCTTTTGTAGGCGGTTTTGCTCATTTCATGCTTTCTTCGGGAATTTATAATATGCTTGCAAAAATTTATAAAGAAGGTTTAGCAGAATAAATGGAATTAGTAGAATTAAAAAATAGAATACAAAAAAATAAGGAGTGTCTTTGACGTTGAAAATCTGCAAAAGGAATTGGCAGACTTAGAACAAAGACTTCAATCTCCTGAAGTTTGGGCTAACCAAAAATTAGCAAGTGAATTAGGGCAAAAAACAAGAGAAATTAAAGAAAATTTGGCAAAAGTAGATTATTGGGAAAGTGTTATTTCCGATGCTGAAATTGCCTGTGAAATTGGTGATGAAGAACTTATTGCAGAATCTGAAAAATCAATTGAACAATTAAAACTTGAATTGGATAAATTTGATATACAAATGATGCTTTCAGGTGAATATGACGAAGCAGATGCAATGCTAACAGTCAATGCAGGTGCAGGTGGAACAGATGCTCAAGATTGGGCAGAAATGCTTCTTAGAATGTATACCCGTTGGGCTGAAAATCATAATTGGAAAGTAGATTTATTGGATAAATCTGAGGGCGATGAGGCGGGAATTAAATCTGCGACAATAAAAATTACCGGCAAATACGCATTTGGATATGCAAAAGCGGAAAGGGGAGTTCATCGTTTGGTTAGAATTTCTCCGTTTAATGCAAACGGCAAACGTCAAACAAGTTTTGCAAGTTGTGAAGTTTCACCAATTATTGAGGATTACGAAAAAGAAATTGTTATTCCGCCAGAAGACATTGAACTTGATACAATGCGTTCAGGTGGTGCAGGTGGACAAAATGTAAATAAAGTTGAAACAGCGGTTAGAATTTTACATAAACCAACAGGAATTGTAATAAAATGCCAACAAGAACGTTCTCAATTGCAAAATAGAACGATTGCAATGCAAATGTTGGCTGCAAAATTGCTTGCTATTCGTCAACAAGAACACGAAAAGAAATTGGCAGAATTAAAAGGTCAAAATTTTGATATAAATTTTGGTTCACAAATTCGTTCTTATGTTTTCCACCCTTATAAAATGGTTAAAGACCACAGAACTGGATATGAAGTTGGCGATGTCGATTCAGTAATGAACGGCGATTTAGACGGTTTTATTGAAAGTTATTTGAAGCAATAAATTTATATATAGTCGTTTTTGTATTTATGTGGTAATATATTTTTGGGTAAACTTCCTCACCTTCTCTGACACATGCTAGTTAAGAGTTAAGGCAGAAAGGAGGTGAGCAAATGACTCGAGAAGTAATTAAAAAAGTCCTAACTACATTAGGACTTTTAATACAAATTCTCGCTGAGTTTGTATAGGGAGTTAAGAAAGACTTTAAGAAAAGCACTTCTTAAGGTCTTTTCCCTCATATGCTTATTTTAACATGTTTTTTAACCTTTTTCAAGTGTGGCAAATTAAAATCTGAAATCTCGTTCATTATGTTCGATTTTCTCAAGAATTTCAACTGTTTTTTCTCTAATTTTTTCATTAGGAATTTCTGAAAGTTCTTGTTGAATAGTGGTTTCACCTGTTTTTTTAGTTTTTTCAGAAGCATAATCTTCTAAATATTCTTTCAAAGTGATTATTGCATTAGGGTGGCAACAGTTTTGAATTTGTTTTGATTTGCAAATTTCCATGAAACGTTCACCGGTTCTGCCTTCTCGGTAACATGCAGTACAAAAACTTGGTAAATAACCGATTTCCATTAACCAATTTATAATTTCATCAAGTGGACGATTATCAACAACATCAAATTGAGAAGAATCTTCTTCTGTATAATCTTGTTCGTCATAACCACCAACAGAGGTTTTTGAGCCACCTGAAATTTGAGAAACACCTAAATGTAGAACTCTTTCTCTAACTTCTTTTGATTCTCTTGTAGAAATAATCATGCCGGTATATGGTACAGCAATTCTAATACATGCGACAATTTTACAGAAAGTATCATCATCAATACCATTATCAAAAGCAGATGGGTCAATATCGTCTGCGTGTCTAATTCTTGGAACGCTTATTGTGTGAGGGCCTACGTTATGAACGGCTTCTAAATGTTCTGCGTGCATTAAAAGTCCTGCAAATTCGTATTTATAACGTTCTAAACCGAATAAAACGCCTAAACCAACATCGTCAATTCCACCTTCCATTGCTCTGTCCATTGCTTCTGTATGGTAAGCATAATTGTGTTTTGGACCTGTTGGGTGAAGTCTTTCATAACTTTCTTTATGATATGTTTCTTGAAATAAAATATATGTTCCAATACCTGCTTCTTTTAATTTATGGTAATTTTCAACGGTTGTTGCTGCTATATTTACGTTAACACGTCGAATTGCACCATTTTTATGTTTTATTCCATAAATTGTTTTGATACTTTCAAGAATGTATTCAATAGGATTATTGACAGGGTCTTCGCCTGTTTCAAGTGCAAGACGTTTATGTCCCATATCTTGAAGTGCAATAACTTCACGTTTAATTTCTTCTTGAGTCATTTTTTTGCGTGGAATATGAGTATTTTTTGCGTGATATGGGCAATAAACACAACCATTTACACAATAATTTGATAAATACAACGGTGCGAACATGACAATACGGTTTCCGTAGAAATCTTTTTTAATTTGTTCTGCAAGTTTGTATATTTTTTGATTTTTTTCTTCGTTTTCGCAAGCCAATAAAACACTTGCTTCTCTATGTGATAAGCCTTTTCTTTCTTCTGCTTTTTTTATTATAGAATCAATTAATTCAAGATTATTTTTGTTTTTTTCCGCATAATCTAAAGTTTCTAAAATCTCTTCGTGATTAATAAATTCTTCTGCTTTTAGTGATTTTTTGTTGTACATTATAAATTCCTTTTATTATAATGATACAACTAAAATGCAAAATAAACTACACTTTTCTAACTATTGAAAAATAGCATTTTTTATACTACTATTTTCGTATGGCTAAGATAATTACAGTACAAAAAGGGACAAAAGATATTCTCCCTACAGAAATAGATAGTTGGCATTTTATTGAAGATGTTGCAAGCAGAGTTTTTTCAAATGCAGGTTATAAGGAAATTAGAACACCGATTTTTGAAGCAACAGAACTTTTTGCTCGTGGTGTTGGCGATACAACTGACATTGTGAATAAAGAGATGTATACATTTGAAAAGTCAGAACGTTCTTTAACACTTCGTCCTGAAAATACAGCCGGTGTTGTTCGTTCATATATTGAAAATGGTATGCATAGACTTTCTGCACCTGTAAAACTTTGGTATAAAGGTCCGATGTTTAGATACGAACGTCCTCAAGCAGGTCGTCAAAGACAATTTCATCAAATTGGTATGGAAATGTTTGGTATTGCTCAACCGACTGCTGATGCAGAGGCTATTTCACTTGCTGTAAACTATTTGAATGCTTTAGGTTTGAATGATTTAGAGGTTGAAATTAATTCGTTGGGTTGTCCAACTTGTCGTGAAGAATATAAAACTAAATTAAAGGCAATTTTAAAACCTTATTTATCAGAACTTTGTCCTGATTGTCAAAAAAGATATGAAAAAAATCCTTTGAGATTGCTTGATTGCAAGGTTGAAGAATGTAAAGCAATTTATGAAAAAACGGAAGTAAAAGAAGTTATTACATCAGATTTTGTTTGTCCGGAATGTCATGAACATTTTGAAAATGTTAAAAAATATCTTGATATTTTGGAAATTAAATATTCTGTAAATAAACTTTTGGTAAGGGGTTTAGACTATTATAACAGAACAGTTTTTGAAATAAAATCAAATAATTTAGGTTCTCAAAATGCCGTTTGTGGTGGTGGTCGTTATGATAGTTTAGTTAAAAATCTTGGTGGAGAAGACACTCCGGCCGTTGGATTTGCAATGGGTATGGAAAGATTAATTTCGCTTTTACCTGTTAAAGAATCTAAAAAATTAGACGGTTATGTGGTTTCAACAAATATTGATGAAACAATTAAGTTAGTTCATTATTTGAGAAAAATTGATGTCAAAGTTGATTTTGATATGACAAATAAAAAATTCACAAAACAACTTGAGAAAGCCTCAAAACTTGCTCGTTTCGCTTTAATTTTAGGTGAAGATGAAATCAATAATAATACAATTTCGGTAAAAAATCTTGAAAATTCTGAACAAGTTTCTGTAAAACTTGAAGAATTGGGGGGCATTTTAAAAAATGTCAAATAAGATTGACGATATTATCATTGAATTGATTAAAGATTTGAAAAAAGAATATTCTGATTTTAAAGGGATATATCTTTTTGGTTTGTTTTTAGACGGTAAAATGCACGAGGACGAGGATATTGAACTTGTTGCAATTTTCGATGAAGAAAAAATAAAAGAACAAAGAGAGAATATTTGGAAAATAGTTGGTAAAATTGAAGAAGATTTTGATGTGTTTGTTGACTTACACCCGCTAACAATAAAAGAATTGCAAAAAGAAGAAGAACTTTTTGCGGAAATTACAGAAGATGGCGTATTTTTTAACGCAGAATTGTTTTTTTAAAAAATACAAAGAATATACATGTTGAAATAATTAAAAATTTTTGTCATAATGAAAATATATAATTTTGATGGAGTATTTTAATGAGAATGAGATTACAAAAAGCCCTAGCATTTACTCTTGCAGAAACCTTGATAGTAATGGGTATTATCGGTATTGTGTCAGCATTGACACTTCCAAATTTAAATTCATCAACCGGTGAAAAAGAAAAAATTGCTAAAGTAAAAAAGATTTATCAAAACTTAGATGATGCTTTTGGTCGTGCACAAGCGGTTTACGGACCTGTAGATGAATGGAAAACTCTTGATTCTACTGCCGCTGCACAAGTAACACGTTTTGGTGAGAGAATAACCGAATTTATGAAAGTATCCAAAAATTGTGGTGTGGCTACAAATCAAGGTTGTTTTTCAAATAAAAACGTTAAGTATATTGACGGTCGAGATGCGGGTTCTTCAATAGATAACTCCACTTGGTATAAAATTATTCTTGCAGATGGTACTGCTGTTGCGATGACAAATACGACTTTTCAAGTTGATATTGATGGATTAAATAAAGGACAAAATCAACTTGGAACAGATATATTTCTATTTAACCATAATGGTGGAGTAGTTACCCCTTATGGTCCAGATAATTTTTCTGAATATTTGGACGGAAATAATAACTCTATAATGCAAAATGGTAATAAAGCATCGGCTTGGATTATAAATTATGACAATATGGATTATTTAAAACTAACAAGTGCAGGTAAATGTCCAAACGGAACAACTCCAACTGAGCAAAACCCTAGATGTAAATAGAGGGTAGAAATTTGCCCTTACATTAAATTGTTTTGGTTCGTCGTATCACTCTGCCGAATAAAACAAATTTCCATGTCACCCTGAACTTGTTTCAGGGTCTTACTAATTTGGTATGGTATAATTAATTTATGAGCAA
>CAKUZB010000018.1 GCA_934717745.1 uncultured Candidatus Melainabacteria bacterium
TTTAAATCAACTTTTACAGCAGAACCACTTGAATAGTCAGTATATGTAAATTTTTGTTTGTTCAATGCTTTTGTATAGTCATTTGCAACTTGTTCAGATTCGTCTGCTAAACGAATTTTTGTATTTGAAATTTGTTGAGATTTAAATTCAACATCGTTCATTCTTGATGTGATTGATAATAATCTTGCTTGTGATGCCGACATACCCATAAGCCAACTCCTTATTTTACATTTCCCTTACTAATGAGTATATCGACCTAAAAGCATGATAACTTTAATCTTTTAGACCTTTTTGTAACATAACTTTACAATCATATAAAAAGACCTCAAAATTTAACTGAGGTCTTTTTTCAAGTTATTTTGAAATCAATGCTAATTTTGAACCGGTTTCAACATTTTGTTTTTGTTGGTATGGATTTGTTGCAAATTTAAATTGCGGATTATACATTATTCTTGATTTTGAAGATTGTTTTTCAGGTACTGAGTATAAAATTAATGTGCTGTTATACATATCAATTTTATTGTCTTCTCTGAATTTTCCGGTTCTTGTAACATATTGGTAATCTTCTTCATTGTTAAAACGTTTAATGAAATAATTACCTTTATCTTCGCAAACTTTATAAACTGAATTATCTCTGTTATCTGCATTTTTAAAAGTAGTACCTACTTGTAAACCACCTTTTAAACCTACTTTATCATTGTTTGTAGTGTGTAAAGAAATACTATCCAATTTTACATGAGTTGGAACATATTCTGCTTCTTTATCAAGGTTAACGTTATTTGCATTAAATAAAGAAATTGCCATAGCACCATCTGCTGATTGTCTTAAAATTGCAGAAACAGGTTTACCTGTTTTAACATCGTGATGTAAGTCTAAAGTGAACGGTGCACCATCGTTCAAGGCTTTCAATTCCGGACGATTTCTTAGAGCCATTATTTCATTCATTTCATTATAGAAATCTTTAATAAATTGTTTATTATTGTCATTTAACCACTCCCAATGAAGAGCATTACGGTTTTGAATATAAACATTTTTGGCTTTTTCTTCGTAACCTGTTAAACCTAATTCATCACCTGCATACATTGTTGGGTTACCAGGTAAACTTACCAAAAATCCCATCATTGCTTTAAATTTACTCATGCCGGGTTTTAAAATAGTTTCGAATGTAGCATTAAACAATTTACCTTTTTCTTCGTTACTTATTTTTAATCCATGTTTCTTTTCTGCTTGAGTTAAAACAGATTTGATAGTAACATCAATTGGTTTTGTTCCGAATGCATCTGCTGAAAATTCTTTATCTAAGAATTTTCCTGATGCTAAATCAGCAACTGATTTACTCAATGCAGAGAATACTTCATCTTTTCGTTGAGAAGGTGGGAAAACTTTACCTAAAGCCTTACCAAATCCACCTTTAATAGCATCACCCATTGCAATTGCTTTGTTACTTACTTTGTTGAAATCAATACTATTAATATCGTTGTCAGTAACTTGATTATACATTTTGTCTTTCAAAACCGCAGTTGCAATTTTTTTGTGGTTATAATTATCTGCAAAGTTTGTGTGGAACAATTCCATATCTAAAGATAGAGTGTGTAACATTCTTGGTTTATCGTGGTTTCCAACGAATGTATAAGAATAAAGAATTGAATCTAATGGTGCTGAATTTAAGTAATTATCACCACCTACCATTTTATCAAATATTTTACGTTCTCTGCCGTTTTGGTCAATTGAAACACCTGTTGTAATATCTTTGTTAAAGATATTTGCAACATCGGTAAAGAAGTAAGAATAGTTTGCAATACTTGTCATGCCTGCTTCTTGATGTAATTTCATAACAGCATCTTTTGCTGTAGAGAATTTACCTGAATTGTCATGTAAAGCAAATTCGTCTGTAACTTCTGCAACCATATAAGCATTTGGATTTTCGTCAATAACACCTTTAGAGAAGTTTCTCCAGAAATCTACAACACTTGACCATTCGTCTTTAAAGTTTGCATTACCATTTCTTAATGCGTCCATATCAGCAATATCTTTTGCTGCGTCAATACGCCAATCAAGACCTGCGTTGTTTCTATCTACAATCATTTCGGCTAAAGCGAAACTGTTTTCATTTAAACCTTGCAAACGTTTTGTTACTGCATTTGTAAGTTTTTCCTTATCTTGAGATGAAATCTTTTTAACCCCTGATTTCAAATGTTTTACTAACAAGTTTGCTTCATCTTCCGGAGAATCTGCTAAGATACCCATTGATGCTAAAGTTGTTTCTTCTTTCATTTTGTCATAGTTGTAAGAAACAGTTCCGTCTTGATTATATTTAACCTCAGATTTTGGTGCTACCGCTTTAACTAATGCGAACTTCACAATATCTTGGTTAACTAAAGGTAAAACATATTTACCGAATTTTGAAACTTTATTTCCTTCAAATAATTTTCCACCTAAGTTTTTATTTACTTGTTGCATTACGTCATTTGTAAATGCATATAATTCATTTGTAAATAAAGTATCCGCTTTTTTATATGAATCTTTATTTTCAGCAGTAACTTGAGGGTTTCCAGCCTTAAACATTTCATATCTGGACATACCAATTTGATTTGCTTTTGAGGCTCTGTTAGTTATTAAAGAAGAACCTAAAACTGCAACTGTATCATCAGCAAATTCAATTGTATCAAGAGGTAAAGACATTACTGATTGAAGTGTCAATTCTTTGTAATCACTTGTAATTTTTGATGTTTTTGATTCATATTCACCGTTAATTACATTTTTCACAATATTTTCAGTAATATCGTTATTTTTTGGAAGTTCTCCTTTATTTGTTAACTCAGAAATTTGAGCCATTGCTTTTTTAGGGTCAGAACTTACATTTTTCAAAGATTGTGCAACATATTCATTTAAAATATCATTTGTTTTTCTTGTCCAATATTTACCTGAATTTACAACATAATCTTGTGCTTCAAAGTTTTTCGCTTTAATTTTTGCTGTTTGATATTCTTTGTCGTGTGGGTCTAAATTTTCCAAACGTTTTGTATCTGCATGAGAAAATACAAAGTTTAATTTTGCAATATCGGTATTTGCATCCCAAGTTTCAAAACCGTTTTCATATTTATCTTCAAGAACGTATGATTCTGATTGAGTTAAGAATTTTGCAGCCAACGGTTGGTCTAGCATAATCTTCTTATCAGCGTTCTTGTTATATGCATTCAAGTTTTTAACGTTTTTATTATAAATTTTCGGTGCAATTTCGAAAGAATAAGGAACTACAGTATCATTATGATTATTAATATCATAAGCATTTCCTGTATCTAATTTATCATAAGATTTGATAAGATTTTTTGTATCTTTTTTATCTGTTTCTGACACTAATCGGCTATCAAAAATTTGAACAAATGTTGGTTTTTTAGAATCATATTCAGGATTTTTAGAAGTTTTTATTTGACCGTCTTCACCTTGTTCATACTTGAAAGGTGAGTTTACAATTTTATGTTGTACATAGTCTTTATTTTTTGCAAAAATCCCCATAGATAAAGGTCCTGATTGCAAACCACTTGCTCTAAACCAGTTATAATAAGGTGATTTTTCACCCCATTTAAGCATGTGTTTAAAATGAACACCTTCTAAACCTTCATTTACAAACGCACCGTCTGAAACAAAGTTGATACCATTTTTAAATAATTTCTTTTGTAAAGAAGCATAATTATCAATATTGCCAATTGAATTTGACATTTGCATACAGTTTTTATTCCAATAACTGTGCGAAGATAGACTATCATCAGTAAAAATTGGTGTAGAAACAATTCTTGAATAGCCTGCCTTTTTCAATTTATCAACATTTGCTTCAATACCCGCTAAATTACCACCCATTTTATTTGAGAAAGTTTTAGTAGCGTATTTTGCCTTTTCTTGAACATTTTTGTTCAAAGTTGGCTTACCTTTTTCGTCATAAACCCAACCTACTGCGTATGAATCAGGTAATGCCAAAGTCATAGAACCACCTTTTGCAACCTGAGTTCCATCTTGCATTACAAGGTTAAATTTATCAAAATTACCATTTTTTGAATAGTCGATTACAGAACCTGCATCAACTTGATAGAATGATTTTGAGTTATCTCTTTTATCAACTAATTTGTATCTGTATGCAAATGGTTCTTTGTTTTCCAAATCGTCATAAGCATACCCCATGTCAATTTTTACACCACCGTTGTTTAATTTTACTGATTTAAC
The DNA here is from genome assembly GCA_934717745.1 of uncultured Candidatus Melainabacteria bacterium. Lineage (GTDB taxonomy): Bacteria > Cyanobacteriota > Vampirovibrionia > Gastranaerophilales > Gastranaerophilaceae > UBA6984. Next base: position 4,219 of record CAKUZB010000018.1, read on the forward strand.
ACCTAAATCAGTATTTGTAAGCATTTTATCTACATTATAATTAGCATTTTTATCCTTTTTAACACTAAAAACTTCCAAATAACAGTCATACTTATTGCTGTCATGTGGAAAGTTAAATTCATATTCTTGTGTACCATTTTCAGATTTTTTATGGTTAAACCCCTTAAAACTAACCGCTTTAGCAGGTTTGAAAATGTCAAAATTAACTTTCATTTTTATTCCTTACACACTATCTTTCTTTAATTATAAGACAAGTGAAAAAAATATTTTGCTAGGTCATGTTCCGTTTGTTACAAAATGTTTACACACTTTTATATTTACTTTTTTTAATAGTTAGCCTTTTTTGAAAAAATATGCAAAAATTATATTAGCAAAGGGGGATTTTGTGAATTTTACTGCAATATTTGCACTATTTTTCGGTGTATCTTTAATTTTTATAAGCCAAAAAATTGACGGAGGTTCGTTAAGTCTTTTAATACAACCTGCGGCATTTTGTATCGTTATTGGCGGAACTTTTTGTGCTTCTCTCTTAAATTTTAATTTTGCAACTTTGATTAACGCATTTAAAAATATCAGTCTTGTTTTTCAAAAACATAACGACAATTCAACTAAAATTATTTCAGAAATAATTCAAATTGCATATTTTGCACGCAGAAACGGTCTTTTTGCAGTTCAAGAAGTTTTGCAAAATGTGTCTGAACCATTTTTGGCAAGAGGTATTCAACTTGCAATTGACGTAGAGAATCCTTCTTTAGTTTACGATATACTCTCAGCAGAAATTTCTTATGAAGAAGAGGAAGAATTGATTTCGTCAAGAGTTTTTGAAGCATTAGGTGGATATGCTCCCACCTTTGGGGTTGTCGGTGCAGTAATGGGCTTAATCCGTGTAATGCAAGACATCAGAAATCTTGATGTAGTTGGTGTCGGTATAGCAACCGCTTTCGTTGCAACACTTTACGGGGTTGCTTTTGCCAACCTTATATTTTTACCGATTGCAGGAAACTTAAAACAAAAAACCAGAGAAAAAATATTGCTAAAAGAAATTATGTTACAAGGAATTATATCTATTCAAATGCAAGAAAACCCAACAATTATCGAAGAAAAACTTATAAGTTATTTGAAATTTCACCACAAATCTACTCGATTGGAGGATAGAAGATAGTGCGAAACGACTACTATTCTCACTCAAAAGACTATATAAACCGTTGGGTAGTATCCTACGCAGATTTAGTAACCATGCTTTTAGCATTATTTATGGTTTTATTTGCAGTATCTCAAAATGTTACGAAATATCAAGCAAAAATGATTGCAGAACACCATTTAAACGTGCCGGAAAACCTTGCTGTGGAACAAGTTGAACAATTAGAAGAATTAAAAGCATTGTTTAGCGAAAATATTTCCAAAAATAAAAATATAACATACCTCAAAGAGAAACGTGGACTTGTTATCAGATTAAATAACTCAGTGCTTTTTGATGAAGGTTCTGCTATAATAAAAAGTGAAGCGTTAAAAACTATTGACGAAATAATTGATACTATTTCAAAAATAGACAATAATGTACTAGTGGAAGGTCATACAGATTCCACTCCGATTAGTAATGCTAAATATCCTTCAAACTGGGAATTATCAACGGCAAGAGCAACAAATATCATTGCATACATGCTAAAATCAAAGAAAATTGAACCGAAAAGATTATCCGCAGTAGGTTATGGAGAATATATGCCTGTGGCAGATAATACATCAATTGGTGGAAGATTATTGAACCGTAGAGTTGATATAATTATTTTGAAAAAGTAAAATTTGGAGATTACCATGGCAAAACCAAACAACAATAAAGATATGAAACCAAAAGAAAATAATGAACTTGTAAAAGTACCTTTAGACAACAATCTAAAGTTAGTTTTAATCAATATTTTATCAACAGTATTGATTTGCGTACTTTTAATCGGCGTAAATTATTTTCTACAAGATAACTTATTAAACAAAAAATTGGCAGACATTTCAACGGAACAAAACCCTGACGAAGATGTCGTTACAGAAGATGAAGAAGTTCAAAAAGGTATTATTGTTGATTTAGGCGATTTTATTTTAAACTTGAACGACCAATCTCAAAAGAAATATTTGAAAGTTAACGTAGCATTGGAACTTACAAGAATTCCTACAGACTACGATTTTTCAAAACCACCTGAAAAGAAAAGTGGTCATGGTTCTGACGATGAAGACCCAATGAAAATGATTGAATTAGAAATGGCTCAATATAAACCTGCTATTAGAGATGCAGTTATAAGTAACTTTTCAAGCAAAACTGCTGATGAAGTTTCTACCGCAGCAGGAAAAGAACTTGTAAAAGAACAAATTACAGAAGACGTAAATGCAATTTTTGCAGGCGAACGTGAAGTAATCAGAGTAAGTTTCGGACAATTCATTATTCAATAATGAGGTAAAATGACAGATTATCAAGGACAAACAAATAATTATTCAATGTCCACATCAGGTACAAGCGATGTGGATTTGAGTGTGTTTGCAGATGAATCTTCAGATGCTTTAAGAAAAGGTTATAAGTTATACAACTTTAGACGACCTGATAAATTCTCAAAAGAACATTTGAGAGCATTGCAAGACGTTCATAGAGAATTTTCACGTCAATTATCTCTAGTTTTAACAGCATATTTACGTATGCGTATTGAGATTGAAGTTGTTTCAACCGACCAATTAACTTACGATGAATTTATTCGTTCAATGCCATCACCCATGACCGTTGGTATTTTTGAATTGAATCCATTACCTGGACAAATTCTTTTGGGCGTAAGTTTTGAAATTTTATCAGTGATTGTAGATAGAATGCTTGGCGGACTAGGTTTGAGCGAAAACCGTCAAAGAGAACTTACAGATATTGAAGAAGCCTTGGCTAAAAAAGTTATTGAAAGAATTGTTAAAAACTTAGAAACAGCATGGAGTAATATCGTTCCGGTTCAGGGACAAGTTGTTGGCTTAGATAACAATTATCAAACAGTACAAGTTGCGGCAACCGGTGAAATTGTTGCATTGATTACATTTGAAATACAAATTGCAGGAAAACATTTTGGTTTAATGTCATTGTGCTTCCCATATCCGGTATTAGAAACAGTTTTGGCAAACTTATCAACTCAACATATTTTCCAAGCAAAAGGTATTATTGCTACGACAGAAGAACGTCAAAAGATGATTCAAAAATTGAATACCTCAAACGTTGATTTAAGTGTAATTTTTGATCCTACAGATATTACACTCGGAGAGTTTTTAGACCTTAAAGAGGGCGATATAATAAAACTAGAGACAAGAACTACTGATGATTTAATTGTAAAAGTAAACGGAGAGAAAAAATATTTTGCTCGCCCAGGAACTTTGAACAACAAAGTTAGCGTAAAAATTACAGAAGAATACGATCATCAAAAAGATTTATTGAAACACTATTATGATAAAGATAAACTATAAGAAAGGGAATCATTGATGTTTGAAAATGATGACGATTTAGAAAATATTAAACCTGATTTATCAGCAGAAGACAATAACGAACCTGAAATTATTGCCAATAATGAAGATGAATCATCAGAAGATAATAGCGAAGAACAAAAACCTGATATGTCATTAGATGATATTTTTGCAGAAATTCCTCCAATGCCGGAAGGTTATGAAGAAACTTTAGATTTGAATCCTAAATTTGAAGCACAAAATGATGAACCCGAAAAAGAAAACGTTTTCGGACAGGATTTTAGCCATGACTATAACAATGACTCAGACAAACCTGTTTCACAAGATGAAGAAACAGTAACAGTTCAACCTGTAAAATTTGCATCATTTGATGAACAAAAAAGTGCATCCGGCGATGCATCTAAAAACTTAGATAACTTACTTGATATTAAATTACAATTGACAGTAGAACTTGGAAGAACAACACTTCCTGTAAAAAAAGTTTTAGAATTAACAAGAGGTTCAATCATTGAATTGGATAAAATTGCAGGTGAACCGGTAGAACTTTATGCAAACGGAAAACTAATTGCACACGGCGAAGTTGTAGTAATTGAAGATAATTTCGGCTTAAGAGTAACAAGCATGACAGAACCTGAAAACAGATTAAATGGTCTTCAATAAAAAAGACTTGATATTTATTTGTTTTTATGACAAAATAAATATACAAATTTAATATTTTGAAAAGAAATGGCAAGATTGCTCACTCGGTGAGGCTTGACGAAACGAAGTCAAATTAACACCAGCGGAGCATAAGCCAAAAGAAAAATTTCATAATAAAGAAATGGCAAGATAGCTCAGCTGGTGAGAGCGCTCGGCTCATACCCGGGAGGTCCTCGGTTCGATCCCGAGTCTTGCTATTTTTTTTTGCAGTTACATTTATTTATAGGACATTTTTTATAAATTAAAAGGACCTCTCGGGTTGTTTTCACTGCGTTCAAACCCTCTCGCAAAAACAATACTTAATTGTTTTTGCTCGGCAGAGTCCGGATAGGTCCTCGGTTCGATCCCGAGTCTTGCTATTTTTTTTTGCAGTTACATTTATTTATAGGACATTTTTTATAAATTA
>CAKUZB010000019.1 GCA_934717745.1 uncultured Candidatus Melainabacteria bacterium
GTCAAATCGAATTTTTCAAAAATGCTCAAAAACCGCATAAGAATGCGGTCAAAACAGATTGCATCTATTTTGACCGCGAATTCTGGCTTTCACGTTCATAATAGATGCAGGTGTTTTTCACCCTTTTGCCAGACACTGTCTGGCTTTTGCACTTTTCAATCAACTATCCTCACATTTCGATTCTTTAATTTCCTCGAATTCGATGGAATTTGAATTATGCGGTTGTAACTATAACTTGTTAAATGACCCGACGTGGTCCGCATCGTTGAGAGGCGTGTCGGGTTCTGTTATCACTATTATACACTGCTTTTTTATTTCAGTCAATTACAACTCTGATATCTTTTTGAATTCATCAAGATTTAATTCCTTTTTGAACTCTTCTTCTGTCGGCATATAGAGTTTATACTTTGAAGCATATATTTGATTATTCTCTTCTGCCAATGTATATTTTACTACTGCATCACTCTTATCTGCACAAAGCACAATACCAATCGGAGGATTATCTCCTTCGTTCATCAATTCTCTTGTATAGTAATTTACATACATCTGCATCTGCCCTAAGTCCTGATGAGACAAATCTCCAATTTTTAAATCTATCAACACGAAACATTTTAAGATGTAGTTATAGAATACAAGGTCAATGTAGAAGTGTCTGTCATCAAATGTTATATGCTTTTGTCTCGCTACAAACGAGAATCCTCTTCCTAACTCAAGCAAGAATTTTTGCAAATGGTCTATTACTGCCTGTTCAAGCTCTTTTTCATAAAAATGAGGATTCTGCTCTAAATCCAAAAACTCTAACACATACGGATCACGGATTATTTTTTCGTATTCCGGTCTTGGTTCAAGAGTCTGGATTTCTTCGCTTACAGATTTCTTGTCTTGACTCGAAAGCAATCTCTCATAGAAAAACGAGTTGATTTGTCTTTCAAGTTGTCGCACACTCCAACCAGATTTTACACATTCTTCTGCATAGAAGTTTCTTCTCGTTTCATCATCAATCTTTATTAAATGTAAATAATGTGACCATCCTAATCCGCTCAACAGTGTTGAGCGAATTGGAAATGCCATATAAAACTGGCGCATTCTTCTTAAATTCTGAACCGAGAAACCTTTTCCAAATTCATCTGTAAGTTTAGATGAAAGATATTGCAACAGGTTCTTTCCATATTCTGCTCTGTCATTTTCGCCACAAGCCTTGTATATCTGTTCACCTATTTCCCAATAAGCCTGAACCATTGAATTATTAACTGCCGCATATACTTTCCGTTGCGCATTAATTACACTATTTCTCGCAGCTTCGTATGCATTTTCTTGAACGAGATTTTGATTTACCATAATTCCATCCATATCTCTTACACCTTACTTTCCTATATCCACTCAAATCGAATTTACCAGTCGGTGTCTGGCATATGTATTTCGAATTTAAACTATACACAATTCATCATTAAATATTATAACATATAGTTTTTAAAATTACAATTTGTATTCTGCACAAAACAAAATTTTATTTTTACCATATACCGCTTGTAATACTGACGGTGACCCTTTAGACATCACAGCAAGGAAAAGGAGATGGAAATACGATACCTATAAAGTCGCTTAATGTTCAACCAGCAAGACAAAAAGACGCAAAAAAGTGGTCGAAATAGACTGCATCTATTTCGACCACGACTTTGGCTTTCACGTTCATTATAGATGCATGTGATTTTAGTAAAATATCTCTCTTCGTTCGAAACAAAATATCCTAAATATTATTTATTCTCTGATATACCGCTAATCAAAACTCACCATAGGTATGTTTTGATTTTAGCATTAATCATGTATTTAACTGGTGTGGATAATTTAACTATACTTGTTCGTTTTGACTTGTATCAGCTAATATACATAAAATATATACCAGTTAATTTTATAAAAATCATGATATTTGTTTTTTTATTCTTCTTTTCTATGAGATTATGTACAGCAACATTAGCTATAGAACAATGCTACTTAATTAAAATATTTATATTTGTTATTGTAAACTAAATAAACCAGAAACTAATTACTACTATTATTTATGTCAAAATATTTAAATTGAACAACATAGTTTGTTAGGAACTTTTTGCACAAAAAATTTCAAAGTCTAACATAAATTTTCACTTTGCTGTCGCAATAATATTTTTTTAACGATGGATAAAGCCTTTATTTTTGCCATCAAAAAACAGACATCTCTCAATATGAACATGCATAGTTCAACTTGTGGTGTCTGTTTAATAGCTCAATATTACTTGCTTATACCCATCAAGAACTCTTCTAGTTTGTCTAAAAGGTAATCAGCAGCTCTATCACTTTTTAATTTCAGCATTTCAATCAAGTCATTATCAGTAATATTAAAAATCAATTTACCATGCTCTTTCAAGCAACCTTCAGCTGCAAACTTGGCTGATTTTGAAAAGCCTTTACGTGATACAATAATTGCAACATTTCTTAATGCAGCATCAAATAAATACTTCTCTGTAATGTAGATTAAATTTTGGTCAATTTCTTTAGAATAATTTTTAAATTCAAAAACAACAAAGTGAGAGTTATAATGTTCTACTATCATTTGCCATAACGGGTGCATGCTTTTCTCGTTATCTTGATTTATTTTCAATGCACCAATCAAATCCATTCTAAAGTGCTCATCTTTAGTTTTATATTGATTCCTCAATTTATTAAAGTAATTGGCTTCAAAAAGTGTTCGTAATATTTTTTCACAACTTTCTTCATATTCTACTGCAAACTTTTTACCCGGTTTACATTCAATTAATTTCTGAATAAGATCACTAGTTTCGTCAGCTTCTTTTTCAGCTTCTTGTATATGTTGATCTTCTTTAGAAACCAAAAACATTCGAGCCTCTTCAGCTTCCAAGGAAGGCTGCCCTTCAATATAATCAATCGGAAAATATGTAATTTGAGTTAATTGCTTAAGTAAAGCCTGATTGTTCTTACAGTAAAAAACCAAATTTTCCATATCCCAAACAACGATTCTATATCTTTTATAAATTTCATCTTTTTGGAATGTTGGTACCTTGCTTAAAACTACTAACAAAACTATTTCTTGTTGCGGAATATTTTGTTTCATTTTCCGCATTACGATTTCATTTAGCAATGAATTGGCTGCCGAGGGAGAAACAACCTGACTTTTATAAATTTTACACTCAACCCAAATTTTCTGATTGGATTTGCTTACAAACAAATCCCTAATACTATTTTGCTCGCTAATATTAGATTCAATCTGAACATATCCAAATTGTTCTAGCAATTGCTTGCTAAACACTTCAGCCGCAATTCCAAAAGCTCGTGCATCCATTGCGGGAGTAATAACCCCGTCTTTAACGGCATCCTTATAACTATAAGAAAATACAACTTCTTTAGGTGTAAAAAGTCTACGCATATTTTCTATATGGCATTTAGGAAAAGCAATAACTATTTTTTCCTTACAAGCAAGTATTTCATAAATTCTTTCAGACACAATAGTATCATAAAAAACCACAAACTGATATTTGTTAAAGTTTTGGCCTGAGTTTCGAAGTACTCTTTGTTCGGTTGTTACTAAAATCCTATATTCATCAATTCCTTTAAAGATTTCATTTTCAGAAATAATATGTTGTTCTACATACTTCTTTATTTCCATCCTATCAGTAACAACAAGTATATTCTTGCTATTTATACTACTAAGAAATTCTAACGTTTTCGTTAAAACGATACTCTTTCCGCTCCCGGTTACCATCTCTACAACTATATGTTTCTGATGGCGATTCAAAGCCTCTTTAATAGAGTCTATAGCTTCAGTTTGATATGATCGTAATTTAATCTCTCGCATAGGAACACCTCGCTTTTTTGCTGTAAAAGATTGCATTATTCTTGACTAGTCCAATTCAAATTTTCAAGCATCAATATCAAAAACTTTTTGCAATAAATTCCTCCAACCTTCGGAAATGCTCTCCCAATTATCTCCCCAATTAGTTTCAGTAAATTTATATGCATAAAATGGCTTGTCATTACTTGGTTGTTTATAACCTAATAATTCTTCTATACACCCTTCTACTTCATAATATCTATCCGAATCATCAATCGCACTAATAATAGCTGCATTATACTTTTCCGCATTTTCTTTTCCGTTATCTTTATCAAATATGACTTTTACATTTAAGTTTAACGCCTTAAAATATTTTATCAATGATATTATAGGTGGCTTACCACGTGCCCTTATAAAATTCCAATTTGCTTTTATCTCATTTACTCTATCCTTGTCCATTCTCTTAAGTGCCTCAATTAATAGTAGATATTCTGTATCTCCTTCTACAATTAAAACATTGTTTGCAAAAAACACTTTTGTAACTTCATCATCAAAACGCATTAACATTTTAACATATGTTTTATCATCATCATCTGTTAATTCGTGTAATGCCTTTGTTATATTAAAGGCTTTTGAAGATACATATTCTGTAGGGTATTCTAGACCATCTATTATTTTTTTCGTTTTTTGTAAAGTTAAGTTATTAAGTATCTGCGACGGCTTTTGCGACAAATCAATCATATATGTAGAATGAGTTGTACATACAATTTGATTTTGTGATTCTTCTGCTAGTGAATATATAGTCTCTCTCATTTTTTGAGCAGCCGAAGGATGTAGATACAACTCTGGCTCTTCAAAGCCAATAAGTAAAGGTCTAACATATTCACCTTTATGTATTTTTTTCAAGTCTCTTGTATTTTTATATCTTAAAAGTGCAAAAACCACCGACCTTATTACACCAGTTCCTTGAAACTGTACTGGTGTTCTAACATTACTATGTATTTCTATATTAAAATCAGGCTGAATTGCTTTATTGGGATCATTCAAATTAGTTGTCGCATGTATTTTGGTAGAAGGAAATATATCGGAGATTATGCCATCAATTTCTTTAACCATCTTTCCTATCTCTGTAGTTTCATCAGAAGCGTTTAATTCTCCAGATAATAAGTCTAGATAATGCTGAGCTTGCTTAAAATTTTCAGATTCGTTCCTTACTTCCTGAAATAATTCATTTAGTGTCTCAATAAAAGCACCTTTTTTGCCGTCCAACTCATCAGTAGCATGTTGGGCTGGTATCAATATATATTTGGGCAATTTCGATAAAACATTGCCAGGAATTCCTCCCGGATTTGTAACCCACTCTTGTTTTTCATCGTTATAAGAATATAGATCTTCAATTTCTTTAATTTTGTTGTCTTGTGAGGTAGATACTTTTTTGTTAACATCAACAGACTGTAGTTCAGGAATAAAGCTAAAGATATCTAAACCATTATTTATATATTCTTGTATGGTTTTGCAGTTTTTATACTCTTCTTTTAGTATCCTCTCTGACTGTAGCATTTGTATTTCAACATCTTTATTGATTTCGTAAGTTTTCTTGTATTTAAGCCCATATCCTGTATCGGATCCACCTGTAGATTCATATCTAAATAATCTACCTTTAAAACCACGCCACGTTGTTGCTTCTTGTGGTACGTTACGAAATTCAGCCTCAAGAATTACTTTGCCGGCAATTCGCTTGTTTACACCATTTTCAATAACCGAAAAATAATCATTTTCTTCAAGTCGTTTTTTATCACTAAGCAAATATTCTATAGCTTTTAAAACCGAACTCTTGCCAACATTGTTTACACCAATTAAAAAAGTAGCTTCATCAAAATATATTGTAGCATTTTCTATTCTTCTAAAACCATCTATTTTCAAACTATATAATTTCATAAAGCCCTCCTTAGCAAACGCAACCATATACTTAATTACATACTTATAGATAATATTATATCACCTTTCATCAAAAAATTCAATATTTTTGCCTATTTTGTCAATTTATGATACAATAGAAACCATTTTAAATTTAAGGAGGTTCCTTTCATATGAAAAAATCATATTCAAAACAAGAAAAAGAACGAATTATTACACAATACGAAAGCGGTGTTTCCATAACTTCAATTTACAATTCCACCGGAATTGCAAGAAGTACATTGCACAATTGGATTAATGAATACAATTCAAAAAAAGACACCAAGCCATTAAACAGAGGCGATTACAACAAGTTGAAGATGCATTGCGAGAAACTTGAAAATATGATTCAAATTCTCAAAATCTGTGGTTGTACCGTTGATGCACCATTAAGCCAAAGATATGAAGTTATCAAAGAACTTTCTTCTGTGTATAGTATAACTGCCTTGTGTAATGCTCTTAATGTACCAAAAGGAAGTTACTACAATCACATTCTACGTAATAAAAACGATGATACTTTAGCAGCTCGTAGGATAAAAGAATTAACACCTGTTGTTGAGAAAATATACAACGAAAGCAATCAGATTTACGGTCCCGGTAAAGTTGCTGCTGTCATGAATGACCGCGGATATTCTGTCGGTCTTGCCACTGTATCAAAAATCATGCACGAAAACGGTTGGTTTAGTATTCGTGGCGGCGCAAAAGCGTTATATGAAATGAATCAAAAACGCAAAGAAAACATTTTGAAACAACAATTCACAGTAAGCCGTCCCAACGAAGTATGGGTTAGTGATATAACTTACTATACATATAATCAAATACGGTATTATATTTGTGTTGTTATTGACCTATTTGCCCGCAAAGTTGTTTCTTGGAAAATTTCTAAGAAAAACAGCACTCAACTCACAAAGAAAACATTTATGCAAGCATATTCATCAAGAGAAATTACAGGTGATTTACTTTTTCATTCCGATCAAGGCAGCAACTTCGTATCAAAAACCTTTATGAATTATTTAAAAGAGTTAGATGTAAAGCAATCATTCTCCAAACCGGGCAGACCATACGATAATTCCGTTTGTGAATCATTTTTCAGCAATTTCAAACAGGAAGAATTATACCGTCACGAATACAAAACTGCCGAAGATTTGAAACGAAGTATTAACAAATATATGGTCTTTTATAACAACGAAAGACCACACTCTGTTATCCGATACCAGACACCGAACAAGGTCGAGGCCAAATATTACGATAAACTTAGGCATTTAGAACAAGGTAATTTAGACATTAGTGGTTCGAATGTTGAAAATCAATGATTTTCAATCTCAGAATCAAACTATTTCTAAATATCTGTTCCATTTAGTTTTTAAACCATAAAACACAAAAAACCTGTATAAATACAGGCTTTTTCATGAAGAAAGAACAGGTAGTTGGAACAACAATAGTTCGAATTACCTGTTCTGTTCATATGGCTCCCCAAGTTGGACTCGAACCAACGACCCTGCGGTTAACAGCCGCATGCTCTACCAACTGAGCTATTGA
>CAKUZB010000020.1 GCA_934717745.1 uncultured Candidatus Melainabacteria bacterium
GTATTTTTACAGCATTATTTAACTGTATTTATATTAAGTATTTTTTGATATTTTTATTGCCTATGTATGTTATTATTGAGTTTTATTATTTTTTACAGACTTATTTTAAATTTTACTTTGACATCTTAATTTGCTAAATCATTCAATCTGTATTGTAGGGCTTGAGTTATGTGTTTTGTTGTTATTTGTTCACTTTCGTCTAAATCGGCAATTGTCCTTGAAAGTTTTAAAATTCTATCATAACGACGACCCGATAATTGATATTTCGCAATTGCCATTTTTAACACATTTTTTGATGCATCATCAGGTTGGCAATATTTTTTCACCATACTTGCCGTAAGTTGAGAATTTGTTAAAATATCTGTGCCTTTATATCTTTCTTTTTGAATTTTTCTTGCATTTATAACTCTTTGTCGAATTTGAGCGGAACTTTCAGCCTCTTCATTAGTCTTTAAAAGTTCTTCTGTTGTTAATCTTGGGACTTCTACTTGAATATCAATTCTATCAAGTAATGGACCTGATAATTTTGAACGATAGCGTTTTATTTGAAAATCGCTACAAATACATTGCTTTTCTTTATCGCCTAAAAATCCGCAAGGACAAGGATTCATCGCTGCTAATAACATAAAATCAGCAGGATATTTTATTGATGTTTTTGTTCTTGAAATAACAACCTCACCGTCTTCAAGCGGTTGACGAAGAACTTCTAACACATTTCTTGGAAATTCTACGATTTCATCTAAAAATAAAACTCCTCTATGTGCAAGTGTGATTTCTCCAGGTTTTGGATTTCCACCGCCACCAACGATACCTGTTGCAGAAGCCGTATGGTGAACAGGTCTGAATGGGCGAATTGTCATCAAAGGATTATCATTAGAAATTAATCCGGCAATACTATAAATTTTTGTCAATTCAAGTGCTTCAGAAAGTTCTAACGGTGGTAAAATTGATGCAAAACATTTTGCCATAAGTGTTTTACCCGACCCCGGAGAGCCTGTCATTAACATGTTATGACCGCCGGCGGCTGCTATTTCAAGTGCCTTTTTTGCTTTTTGTTGACCTTTTACATCTTTGAAGTCATATAAGTAAGTTTCCGGCATACCGTTTTTTAAATATTCTTCAATATTTGTTTTTACAACCGGCAAAGGTGTATCAATAAAGTGGTTAACAACATCATTAAGTGTTTTTGCACTTAAAACTTCTATTCCCTCACAAAGAGATGCTTCTTTTCCATTATTATAAGGAACAACGACAGATTTTATGCCATTATTTTTTAATCCGATAACAAGCGGTAAAACTCCGTTTACGGCTCTAAGTGTGCCGTCTAGCGAAAGTTCTCCTAAAAATGCCATATCCTTTGTTTTTTCTTCTGCAATTACGCTTTCTTCAATCAAAATTCCTATGGCAATCGGTAAATCAAAATTTGTACCCTCTTTTTTTATATCAGCAGGTGCAAGGTTAATCACTACTTTCTTTTGTGGAAAAGAAAATGATGAATTTTTTATTGCAGAGCGAACACGTTCTCTTGCTTCCGATACGGCAACATCTGGCAAACCTACAATTGATACAGACGGAAGCGAATTTACTAAATCAACTTCAACCTCTACATTGTATGCGTTTAAACCTATAACTGTTGATGTCGTAACCTTACAAACCATTTATACCTCTTAAAATTGTTGTGAAATATATTATAATATACTTATAAAAAAACGGAGTTTTACTAAAACTCCGTTTTCTTATTACTTTTTATATCAACTATTTGATGTTAGCGAATGTCCAAGCATCAAATGTTGGTCTTGTTAAGTTAATATCAGATTTATCTTTTCCTGCACCTTCTGTATCGTGTGCGATTGAACGATAAACTCTGTTGTAATATTCAATTACCATACGGTCAGAATTGAAGTATGCTTCAGCAGTTCTGATTGCTTGACGCATCATTCTTGCCCATTCTTCTTTGTTATGGTAGTAAGTTGGAATGATTTCTTTTTCGATTACATTCATCATGTATTCGTGATCTTTCCAATGACGTTCTTCCCATGGAATTTCGTCGTCTAGTCCATCGTATTCAATTGTGTAACCGTTTACACCATTGAATGTACCTTCAACTGTCCAACCGTCGTATGTTGATAAGTGTAAAGCACCGTTTGCATTAGCACTCATACCTGAAGTACCTGATGCTTCAAATGGTCTTAGTGGTGTATTTAACCAAATATCAGAACCACGTTTTAACATACCGCTTAATTGTAATTCATAACCAGGTAATACAACCATGTTTTTCATTGAGTGTGAACGACTCAATAATTTGTTGAACATTTCTTTGCCCATAACATCATCAGGGTGGAATTTACCTGCAAAAATTAATTGTAATTTGTTGTTGTCTAACAAGTTTGTAATGCGGTCTTTGTCCATTAAGATTAACCAAGCACGTTTGTAATCAGCAAATCTTCTTGCCCAAGTGATTGTTAATACATCAGGGTCAAATCTCTTACCTGCTTTGTTTGCAATGTATTTGAATAATTCTTGTTTCATTTCACGTTTTGCTGCAAGTAATTCTTCAAATGACTTATCACCATTCATTCTCTTATCTTGCCAGTAGTGTAAGTTTACTGCATTTGTGATTGCTCTGATAGGGCATCTGCCTTCAACCCAATCCCACATTTTATTTGAAACAAGACCATGTAATTGAGATACAGCGTTTGCGATACGGCTCATTCTTAATGCTGCAACTGTTAGAGAGAAGTTTTCGCCACCTAATTCGATAGCCTTTTCTCTTGAACATCCGGCAAAGAATCCGCCTTCCATTAATGTATCAATCCAGTGAACTTCGTTTCCTGCTGCTACCGGTGTATGAGTTGTGAATACTGTTCTTTTCTTAACTTCGTCGATATCACCTTTGAATTGTCTTAATAATTCAAATGCTGCCGGCAATGCGTGTCCTTCGTTCATGTGAATAACGTCGAATTTGTATCTCATTGCTTGTAAAATCTTGATACCGCCGATACCTAATACAGTTTCTTGTGCAATTCTGATTTTTTCGTTTCCGTCATATAATCTGTGAGAAATGCTTCTTGCCCAATCACTGTTTCCTTCTATATCTGTTGTTAATAAATAAACTGGGCATGAACCGAATAATTCAGGTTCTACTCTGTATGCTTTTACTTTTACTTTTTCGCCAAAAGTATCAATTTCTACTTGAACACCTAAATCTGTTAGGTAGTCATAGTATTTTCTTAGATAAGATACTTCTACTTGTCCGTTTTCGCCAATTCGTTGGTCATAGTAACCGTAAGACCAAAGCATTGTTACACCTACCATCGGCATTTGCAAATATCCTGCTGATAACATGTGTGAGCCAGCCAAGAATCCTAAACCGCCTGAATATGTGCTTAAAGATTGGTCTAATGCAATTTCCATTGACAAGTATGCAACTGATGGTAATGACATAATCTTTAATTCCTTCTGTTTTGTTGTGTACTCTATACGGATAAAACTTTCCGCATTTAAAAGCATAACACAAAAAGAGGCGATTTTCTAATTTTGTTATTTACGCATTGCAAAAATCCCAAAAACATGGCTATATCTTAAAAAATAGCATTAAGAAATGTTAAGATTTTAATATTTCGTTTACGATGTCTTCTGCTTTGAACTTTAAACATGACAATTTTTCGCATGTTGTTTGTCGGTGTTCCCATAAACAAGGTTTTATCGGACAGTCATCATTTGTTTTTAGTGCTGTAACAAAATCTGCTTGTGGAATAAGTTTTTTATCATCAGTAGAGCCAAAAATAGCATAAGTTCTGGTTTGTGTACCTACCCCAATATGAAGTGGTGCAGAATCTGAACATACAAATTTTTCGTATTTTGTGATTAATTTTGCTAAATCCATTAAATTTTTTGTTTTGCCATAATAATTTTCAAAATTTGGATTATTCAACGGTTCAATAATTGATAAAATTTTATCTACGACTTCTTTATCGTCTGGACCGCCTGTTAAAGTAACTTGTTTGCCGTTTTCTAATAATAATTTTATTACATCTGCCCAAATTTCCGGAGTAATTGTTTTAATCATATTCTTATCAATACTCATTTTGCTTACTCCAGGGTGAATAAGCACTGAATTTGGTTTTTTTTCACCTTTTTCAAGTGTAATTTCAGGAACATCCGTTCTTATATTTGTAATATCTCGGATTAAGTCGTGGTACATCAAAGAGGCATATTGTTGCTTGTTTAATGGTATGGCTTTTGTCAAAAGTTTTTCGCTTAATTTACCTGTATTGTAGCCATAACGTTTTTTAATTCCTGTTAAGAACAATAAAATACTTATAAGTTTGTTTCCTCCGGCAGAAATTACCATATCATATTTGCCAAATCGTGCTTTAATTATAAGTTTTAACATTTCAAAATATTTATGTTTACCTTTTGGATTGATGAGCATAACCTCGTCAATAGTGTCTGTAAGGTCTCTTATACCTTTACTTCTAGGTTCTAAACATAAAGTTATTTTGCTTTTTGGAAATTCTTTTTTTAATGAAATTAATGTTGGCAAAAACAAGATTTCATCACCAATTCCGCCAAAATTTATAATTAAAATGTTTTTCATAAAAACCTCTTTTCTTAAAAATTATATCAAAAAAATATTTGTGTTTATTTTTTAATTTTATGCTACAATGATAACAAAAAAGGAGTTATTTATGACAAAAGTTGGAGAAATTTCTTTTAATACGAATGCATCGCAAAATCCGGAGATGATGAAAGTACAACAAGAAGAAGCAAGTAGTATATTTTTGGGTAATCAGGCAGAGGCTGAAAATTTAGGCGAAATAGAAGGATTGTCAATTCAACAAACTTCTCAACCAAGTTTGAAAAGAATTGATAAACATGACAAAACAATTTTGGCAAAAGCCCCGTCATCTCAAATTGAAGTCGCAGGTAAAAAACAAAATGCCTCAATAGTTGTGGATTTAAGTGAAAATAGATTATATAGATATGATAAAGACGGTAATGCGTTTGAAGTTTATCAAGTTGCATCGGGTAAAAAGACTTCACCGACAAGTACTGGTTTAAGAAGAGTTTCTCACATTGAAACTTATCCATACACAGAAGCACCTGCCGGTACAAAAAGACGTAAAAGTCCAAAGGCTTATGGTCCAAAAATCTTAATTTTAACAACAATTGACCCAAAAACAGGTAAAGATTTAGGCTCAAATGGTGAATTTATTCATGGTAACAATAACCCTGCAAGTATTGGTACATATGCTTCTCATGGTTGTATGAGAATGGATAATGATGTTATTGTTCAATTATCAAAAGAAGTAAAACCGGGGTCTTATGTTTTAATTCAAGAATAAAATTATTTAATAAAAAGGGCGGTGATAAAATCACCGCCCTTTTTGTATGTTATGTTTAGTATGAAAATATTACATCATACCGCCCATGCCACCCATACCTGCCATTGCTGACATATCCGGAGTTGCTGATTTTTCTTCAGGAATATCTACAACTGCTGCTTCTGTTGTTAATAACATTGCTGCGATTGATGCTGCGTTTTCTAATGCAGAACGAGTTACTTTTGCAGGGTCTACAATACCAGATTTGAACATATCAGTATATGTGTTCAATAAAGCATCATAGCCATAAGAATCTTTTTCTGATTTTACAGTTTCAACTACAACATCTGAAGATGCACCTGCGTTGTTAGCGATTAATCTTAGAGGAATGTCTAATGCTGCTGTTAAAATCTTATAGCCGATTTTTTCATCATCAAGAGCAAATTCTTCTGAGTTTAATTTTTCTTCTAAGTATTGTTGAACTCTTAATAATGCAACACCACCACCAGGAACGATACCTTCTTCGTTTGCTGCTCTTGTTGCATTTAAAGCATCTTCAATTCTTAATTTTCTTTCTTTTAATTCAACTTCTGTTGCTGCACCAACTTCGATTACTGCAACACCACCTGATAATTTTGCGATACGTTCTTGTAATTTTTCTTTGTCGTATTCTGAATCAGATTGTTCGATTTGTTTTTTGATTAAAGAAATTCTTTCTTGAACCGCAGTTTTTGTTGCGTCGCCAACAACGATTGTAGTTTCGTCTTTTGTTACGGTAACACGTTTTGCAGTACCTAACATGTCTAATGTCAAGTTTTCAAGTTTTGTTCCAAGTTCTTCTGTAAACATTTCGCCACCTGTTAAAATAGCGATATCTTCTAACATTGCTTTTCTTCTGTCGCCAAATCCGGGTGCTTTTACTGCAACTGCTCTGATAACTTTTCTCATTGTATTAACTACTAATGTTGCTAATGCTTCACCTTCAACATCTTCAGCGATTAATAGTAAAGATTTACCTTCTCTTGCAACTTGTTCTAAGATTGGAACTAAGTCTTGGATTAAGTTAATTTTTTTATTTACACATAAAACGTAAGCATCTTCTAAAACTGCTTCCATTCTTTCTGTATCTGTTACGAAGTATGGTGAAATGTAACCTTTGTCAAATTGCATACCTTCTACAACTTTTAAGTTTGTTCCGAAAGATTTACTTTCTTCAACAGTGATAACACCTTCGTTGCCAACTTTTTCCATTGCTTCTGCGATTAATTCACCGATTTCAGAGTTGTTGCCTGCTGAAATTGCTGCAACTTGAGCGATTTCTTCTTTTGTTGCAACTTGTTTTGACATAGATTTGATTTTTTCTACTGAATATTCAACTGCTTTATCAATACCACGTTTGATTGACATTGGATTTGCACCGGCAGTTAAGTTTTTCAAACCTTCTCTAACGATTGCTTGAGCCAAAACTGATGCTGTTGTTGTACCATCACCGGCAACATCGTTAGTTTTTGATGAAACTTCTTTTAATAATTGAGCACCTGCATTTTCTAAACCGTCTTTTAATTCGATTTCTTTTGCAATTGTTACACCGTCGTTAACGATTTGTGGTGCACCATATTTTTTTTCTAAAATTAC
>CAKUZB010000021.1 GCA_934717745.1 uncultured Candidatus Melainabacteria bacterium
AAAATGCTATGGAAAGACAGGTTGAAAAGTGGAAAGCTGACGATAAGGAATATCAGCAGTCACTTGCTGTTGGTGATCTCTGCAAAGCTCAAGGTTTGGAGAATATGTTTAGGTTGTGTGCGAGGGAGGCGGTGTATGCGGATTTGGTGTATGTGTGATTTAATTATGCTTCATAGGGAACAAGAGGAATAATATTTACATTTTAAGATTGGTTTCAAGTATATCCTTTGCTTGTTTTCTAATCACATAGTTTGCATCATTCACTAATTGTAGTGTAATTCTATTAATCAACTCTTTATGAATCGTATTATTCTCCTTGAAAATGTATAGAAGCTTACTTCGTATAGCTGGAGCAGGATCTATTGACATTTCGTCAATTTTTTCTTCTGCTTGTTCTGCATATTGTGAATCAAGCATATACCATAGACATTCACAAGCCATTGTCCTGATGAAAACATCTTGATCTTCACAACATTGAAATATGATAGATATGATTAATGCATCTACATCTGAACTAACATCGACCGAATATTGAAGATATGTCTTTAGGCATTGTACTAAGGCACGTCGTTCTTTGGCATCTTTTTTACTATATGAGAAACACCATTGAATCAAAACTTGTTTTTCCAGAACTCCGACAAGTATTTTCAGTATAATAAGTCTACACCATAAACCTTCGTTACTTCTATGTGTCATTATGAAGTCAGATGAATCTTCTAAGGAGACGTTTTGAATGCAACCAATCAATGCAGAAGGAATATCAATGCCGTTTTTATGATAGTAACCAAGAGCGGTACATAAACATTCTGCACATTGATCTTTTGTATCAAAAGAACAGTTACTATTAAGCACATCTATACACAATGGGAAAAATTCTTCTGTTACGCATTTAATGATATCGTATGAAGGATTATTTTCAAACACACATGATACTATGTAGTATGGATTTACACCAAATTCGTGATAAATACCTTTTTGATTATTGGCCTCAAATTGCTGTCTGGCACTTTCTATTTCCGATTGTAACACAGCATACCAATCGCCTTTATTTGTGTTGAGAGCATAAATCAGCGCTTGTTCTCCAGAAAGTCCATTATTAGGTAGTGTTTCCAATTCAGAAAAGACATCAGGATTACCATTTACTAATGCAGCTATACATTGTGGATCACCATTTCTACTCACCATGTCAGGCAGTTTTTCCTTCAAGACTTCGCAAAGTGATTTTAATGTTTTGTTTGATACAGATTCTAGATCAAGATAACTTATTAGACGAGTTATGTGATTTGCTGTTGCGTATTTGTCCTTACCTATAATAGTAATAAGAATCTTTACAACATTCTCGTTGCTTAGACGTTCACAATTATTTATAATGCAATCCGTATAATTATCTGAAATATTCCATGGTAGATGCTCAGATAATTCTAACAAGTAACGTTCTGCTTCTGTAAACGAATTATCACTGAGATAAAGTCCTATCCTGTATAATACACCTATGCAGACCGCCTCTTTCGATCTTTCTTGTAAATTATGTGCTTGATGCCATAATCCATCAGCGTTCAAAATAAAAATATTACTGATATTATTCCATTCAAGATTGCTAAGGCGTATAAAATCTTTATATTTCCCGTCAAAAAGATACATTTTTATTGCAGTATATAGGAGTTCGGGGCTATTATATAATTTGCCAGTACGATAGAAAATAGTTGCAAATATCTTCCGAGTAATAGCCAAATGTGTATATGAACCGTATAAGAGAGATGAGAAAAGATAGTTTTCTACACCAGAAATGATATTATCAAGATTACTTCCAAAAAAGGTTGTTCCAAAAGAAGCTGTATTTCGTTTTATTTCTTCGTTTAAAAGTGCTTCATATGTGTCTTCCAAATATCGGTCAAGCACAGGAACGTGAACAATAGTATTAAGTGAATTAAGTCTATTTTGGTAAATCTCATCTTCCAGTCCAATTTTATTCTTTGGACAAAGCATTTGAAGATTACGTAAATCTATTAGAATATTTGTTACAATCCAAGCTGCAGCCTTGGTTTCTTCGGCTAACTTGAGTGCTTCTTTCTCTGAATAATAAGCTTTAACTATATCGCCTTGAATAAAGAAATCGATTGCATCCAGACGTTTTGAATACCATTCTACATTAGGGTAGATTGTAGCAACTGAACTTACAAGTTTTGATTTGACATCAGATGATAAAAATCTCTCACCGTTAAGCACCCATTTTATTGCTTGTTCACCTACAGTGTGCAAATTAGACAAAGGAATATCGGATTGTTTTTGCGATAAGTTTGACATTCCAATATAGCTGTATATAGATTTATAGCTTGTCTTAAACTGAGACAAAACAGTTTTAGTCGGTATATATGAATCGTAGTCGGATTCAGTTTCAATTGGAGTACCATCTATATCTATAGGTTGCAAAAATGGTGTATAATGATGATTATAATGATAATAAAAAATGACATCCTGGATTACTGCGTTAGTTATAATCTTTTCTGCATTTGTAAAATCATTCATTTTACGATACGTGCAATAATCTCTCTTTTCTAGATCCTTACGCAAGCTTATGACCTCATCTTTTGCAGTATCGTCTCCAAAGAAAAAAACTAACATTGGCTTATTAGTTTCTCGACAACGAGTATATTCAACTTCAGTTCCTTTCCTAAATTCATTTTTAATCAACAGAACAACAATATCTGACGAATCAACATTGGCTACCATAAAATCACTGGATCTCATGGTACTTGTTCGATTCTCAATGGTAAAAGCTTGAATATAAGGACATTTATTAAGTTCATTTTGTACTGTTTCTCTAAAATCAAGCCACTTAAATGTTTCTTCTGAATCTGTATGTACTTCATCACCCATTGCAGAGCTTATGAACACTTTCAACTTTTCTTCAATATTAGGACTATTCATGAAATCCCTCCGTTTTTATGTTTATTATACCATAAATAAACATATAATTCAAGATAAAAGCAAACAAGCCGAAGAATCCTATACGAGTTCTTCGGCTTTATTTTGATAACTCTACCGCAATCTTTCCTATAATCTGATAATGCTCAGCACTCATTTTTTGAAACGTTGATATATTTTTCTTTCTGAAAGTTTCAATAAGATTTTTAGTAATAGCGATCTGTTCTGGGTTCATACCAAAAGTGGAAATATTTGAATGCTTTTCCATTC
>CAKUZB010000022.1 GCA_934717745.1 uncultured Candidatus Melainabacteria bacterium
CTTCCTAGTCTATCAATAGATAAAATATATAATAAATCACCTTTTTTCAGAATTTTCAGCAATTCAATATACTGAGATCTTTCAAAATCCTTTCCTGATTGTTTATCAATAAATATTTTTGCCACACCAGCTTTTTTCATTTCTATAATTTGTCTGTCTTCATTTTGATCAATCGAAGATACTCTAACATATCCGTATTTCATTAAATCACTCCCCATTATTTAAAAGATAAATATAGTATATTCTAAGAATGTATGTTTCAAAAAACTTTTGAAATATTAAATACTTTTTTGAATAATTTGATGAATATAATTAAATTATTAAAAATGACATTATCTATAACTAAAAAGGGTTAACCGTGATATTCTAGAATACTATCTAAATTTTGTTATAATTATCCCTCTTTCATCAAAAAATAATTTCAAGAGCTAATTTCAAGGGGGTATAAAATTGAACCGCCCCCCCGTCCAGCCGTTTAAAGTTGCTTTCGGAGTGTTATATATAAACATTTTTAAACCCTCAGAAAAGTTGTAACAGTATTCGGTAATATCTTTCTCCGAATTATTGCTGTCGGTATCAGGTGCTGTTTCTTCTGTGGTATCGGCATTGCCTGTAAGGGAATATAAATTACTTGTCTGTCCGCCGTTTTTCCGCTTATCAAAACGCGCGGTTTTTTCAATATATCCGGCTACACATAAATCGTTTAATGCTCTTTTAACGGTAGAAATACCGTAACCGCACTCTGCGGCTATGGTTTTTACAGACGGAAAACAGAAACCGTCCTTATCGGCGTGATAAATAAGGCATTGCAGCACAAGCCTTGCGCGCGGCTTTAATTCCGAACCGAACACGCCTTTTATACATTCAAATTTATTCATTTCTGCCTCCGTAAATCTTTTATACCTTATATTCCTTTACCGCACGGTATATAAAACCGCTGTTTTTATTACTCGCAAAAAACATCCGTACAGCATAAGCTCACCTGTCCCGAAATATTACCGAGTAAAGCCCTTTTACAGTTTTGTGATGTGATTAAAAAAATAATGCCTATAACCACTACGGAAATATAAATAAACAATTCAATAAGCTTCTTTTTATTCATTTGTTTTCTCCTCGCTTTCCGCTGTTTCATCAGGCAACGGAAATATATATCCGGTGGGATCAATGCCCACTCCGTCCTGTGCGTTTCTTATTTCAAAATGCAAATGCGTTTTCGTACTTTGTCCGGGGTTTTTATCTCTTTTAGGATCGCCGCCCATTACGCCGATAAGCGCGCCTTTTTTAACAGATTGCCCCTCGTACATATAAATCTCATTCATATATCCGTAAAGCGCATAAAATGTTTCGTTTTTCTCCGTTCCGTCTTCGTCTGTTCGCACGCCTGTATGCTTTATAATAATGTAATTTCCGTAATCGTCATTTTTCTCTGTGCAGACTTTTACCGCAACGCCGTCTGCGACAGAATATATTTCAGAACGCCAAGCACCCTCAAAGTCTGTTCCGTAGTGAAAGGACTTTACACCCGTTAGAGCGTCTTGCATTTCGCCGTAGCTGTTTGTTACGGCTGCGTTTATAACAGGAAACGGATATACTCCCTCGGTAATCAGTCCTTCTCCGATAGTAAGCACCTTACAGTCATTTTCTTCCTTGAATTGTCTTGCATACTCAGTTTCATCGGGATTGTTTGCAAAAAACTCGTTCAGCATTTCCGTAGGCTGTGTTAAAATATAAATCGGCATCAAAATTACAGCAGAACATACAGCAAGCGCTATCAAAATGATATAGAGTAAATTACTCCGCGATTCCTTGTTTGTTAAAACCCCCGACGCCGCTTTGGCAACAGCCTTTGCAGTTGCAGGATCAAACGCCATATATAAAGCCTCCTTTAGATTATGCAGAAGGCGCTCCCGAAAGAGCGCCTTCTTGTTACCGTCCTCCGGCTGTTCCCATATAGCTGAATTTATAGGACGGAATTTCAAAATTAATATGCAATCTTTTTGAACCGATAACAAACAATGCGTGACCGCGCCGTTTGCTTTCGAGCAGCTCCGTTTCCGCGTCCGTAAGGTTGTAAAGCTCCCTTGTTTCCTGTAGGTTTTTACCGTCGCAGCCCATAAGAAGTTTGAAGCAGGGAATATCCAAAAGAGCCTGACCGTACATTTTTATTTCAGGAGCGAGAAAATCCACAACCGAATGAGAAATTATTACAAGTCCGGCTTCGTATTTTCTTGCTCTTTTTTCAACATTACGCAGAAAAACAAGGGATTGCGGCACATTGGGGTCAATCATCAGATAAGCCTCGTCACAAATAAGCAAAACCCGTTCGGTACGGTCGGCGCTCATCTGCTCCCAACTCCAGCCGAGCAAATTAAAATAC
>CAKUZB010000023.1 GCA_934717745.1 uncultured Candidatus Melainabacteria bacterium
AAAAGAAAGGAAAATAATATGAGTATTTTATCATTTATCAAAAATTGGAAAGACTTCAGCACTATTTGGGCTATAATTCAACCATTTATTTTAAAACTGATTAAAAAGAAAGTTCCAATAACGATTACAAAACTCTACGAAAATCTTGCAAAATATACACAGCCTGCGATTGATAGCTTGTTTAAATTAAAAGGAAAAATCCAAAACTCTCCGAACGAACTTGACGATTATTGTTTTAATCAAGGCGTTAATGCGATTGAATCATTTGCAAATTATTTGCTAGAAACAGTTAAGACATTAAGAGCATAAGGAGTTTATATGTATTGGAAAGATATGCTGAATGTGCAAAATGTTGAAAAAGGTTTTTTCTCCTCCTCTAATCCCTATGGTATCCCTGATTTAAAGCCGGATGAGTTTCCCATAAAGGAACTCATCCCCTACAGGGTTGATAAAAACAGGAATGGAACGGCACACTTCTTTTTAGATGATTATCGTTTTGAGAGATGTTGGAAAAACGCAGACTCACAGCTTGCAGTTTTAAAACAATACGATGGAGTATTATCTCCTGATTTTTCGATGTACACAAATTACCCCGAAGCTTTCCAAATTTGGCAAGTTTATAGGAACAGATGGTGTGCAAGATATTGGCAAGAAAACGGAATAAAAGTTATTCCGACTGTCAGTTGGTCTGATGAATCAAGCTACAAATATGCCTTTTTAGGAATTCCAAAACATTCAGTTGTTGCAATTGGAACGGTTGGTGTTTTGAATGACAAAAATGCTATAACCCTCTTTATGCAAGGCTTTAAAGAAATGTTAAAACAACTTGAACCAAAAGAGATTTTGATTTATGGAAACAAGTTGAGCGAACTTGACGGATATAAAAATCTCCGTTGGTTCGAACCGTACATGAATAAGTTTAAGAAAGCGAGGTCATAATGGGTGGTCGTGGTTCAGGTGGTAGCAGAGGCGGTGGCGGTGCTGCTAAAAAAGTGCCAACAGGCGAAGGTATCACAGATAAAAACGAACTTGTAAATTTATACAACAGCATATCAGGCAATTCCAATCTCTCTGTGGATCAAAGAGTCAAAGCCATGCACGATATTCAAGAAAGAATAAAAGAATTAGATGCTAAAAAAGCATCAGACCTTAAACAAAAACGGCTTGATGCTCTTGCAAAAGCTCGTGCAAAACGTGCAGAAAACAAAAAGAACGGAATAAAACCCGAAAAGAAAGAAAAAGACCCAAGAAGAACAAAAGCTAAAATGTCTATGGATAGCACAGTTTCAGACCTTAAATATAATTTGAGGCGAGGTGTTGAATCAGACGGATATATTTCAAATTCTGATTTCAGAGTTGAAGATTACGGAAATTCCGTCAGCGTTCAAATCAGATATTTAGGGAAGTGGAAAAATCCATCACATGCACGCTATGAGGAAGATTACGATTGGCAGGAACTTCGTTCTTCAAGTGGCAAGCAGATTGATAAAGTAATAAAGAAAATGTCAAAACAATCAGGCAGAAAAATCACTTGGAGTACAAGCGAAAAGAATTGGATTGATATTGATATTCCAAAAATGAAAGGAGATTAATTTATGGGAGGTCGTGGTTCAGGTGGCGGTAAAAGTAGTGGTGGAGGCAAAGCCTCATTAGGTGGTGCATTCTCTGATATCAGAGCTAATAATAACAGGGATTTTAATGAACAAATTAAAAGTAAATTATCTGAAATGACCGATAAAGAATTAAGTAGAGCTATTATTAACACAAAAAATCAGATGAATAATGAAACCGTTAAACTTGCTCTGGAACAAAACAAATTGAGAAAAATGAATGAAGAATTTAAAAAGGTCAACATGAGTGATAAGGACTACGAATCAAAATCACTTGCTTTGGATAAACAAATTTCAAAAGTAAGCGAAGCTCAATCACGAGCAGATATTCGTACTCAAATTCATTATTTGGCAATTAATGAAAAATACAACGTCAGAGATAAACAAGCTACTAATAATATAAAATCAATGACTAACGGACAGTTAAACTCTTTCTATAATAAATCATATAAAGAGAGCCGAAAGGCTCATAATTTGACGGTGGTAGCACCGAAGAAAGAGAGGTCAAAGGCATGAAAAAAGAAATGGATAAAATTCAGTTTGAGTACAGAT